>NZ_BAAHBD010000007.1:0-558123 GCF_054776975.1 Spirosoma harenae
GTTTGCCACTGACCTTGCGGCCCGTTCGACTTGCATGTATTAGGCCTGCCGCTAGCGTTCATCCTGAGCCAGGATCAAACTCTCCATCGTAAATAATTGTGTGACTAAACCAGTTAATCACTGTGTTTTTAGCCTTAATTAGTGCTAACCTGTTGATGTCAATACGTCAAAGAACTTTCTCTCTTTCGAGATGGCGGCCAACCGTTGTTGGCCTTACTTATATTTGGGAGTGCAAAGGTACGGCACTCTTTTTGTTTTGTCAAGTAAAAATCCGAAAATATTTTATCAGATTTTTATTTTAATCTTCCACTAACTCGTTGATAAAAAGATAGTTATATTATTAAACTCCTGTCCTTCTCTTCGATTTGGGAGTGCAAAATTATGTTTTCTGGTTTTTAAACGCAAGCCTTATTTGAAAAAAATTATTCAGCTTCTAGAAATGGATATCCGTATTGTTTCGGTGAAACGAACGTTTCTTTGATCGTTCTTGCTGAAACCCAGCGATATAGATTCAACGCTGAGCCCGCTTTATCATTTGTACCCGATGCTCTTGCTCCACCAAAAGGTTGTTGTCCAACTACAGCACCAGTTGGTTTATCGTTGATGTAAAAATTGCCAGCAGCATTTTTTAGCTTCTGTGAAACGTGATCAACTATGTACCGATCCTTTGCAAAAATGGAACCTGTCAATGCATAAGGTGATGTGTTATTTACTATTTCGATAATATTTTCGAAATCTGCTGGCTCATACACATAGATTGACAGTACAGGCCCAAAAATCTCTTCACACATCGTTCGATATGCGGGATCAGTCACTTGTAGTACGGTTGGTTCGATAAAATACCCTTTCGAACCGTCGTAATTCCCTCCTGCTATTACTTTCACCTGATCGCTTTTTTTCGCTTCATCTATGTAGCTAGTAATTTTCGAGAATGATCTTTCGTCAATTACTGCGTTAATAAAATTGGTAAAATCCTCTGTACCACCCATTTTCAATTCGCCTAGGAACTGTTTAATCTTGGCTTCAACTTCTGGCCAGAGCGTCGAAGGTATATAAGCACGAGAAGCTGCTGAACATTTTTGCCCCTGATATTCAAAGGCTCCACGAACTAAACCGACAGCGACTTCATCCACATTCGCTGATTCATGAACTAAAACGAAATCTTTTCCACCGGTTTCCCCTACTATTCGTGGATAACTTTTGTATTTGTGGATATTCGAGCCAATTGTGCTCCAGATTTTCTGAAAAACGCCTGTGCTGCCCGTAAAATGAATTCCTGCAAAATCTGGGTGATTGAAGATCACTTCTCCGGCAACTGGTCCATCTATATAAATCAGGTTAATTACCCCATCAGGCAGTCCTGCTTCCTGCAATACCTCCATAATTACTTTAGCTGCTAAAACCTGCGTATAAGCTGGTTTCCAAACTACAGTATTACCCATCAATGCAGCCGATGTTGGTAGATTTCCTGCAATGGCTGTAAAATTGAATGGAGTCAACGCAAAGACAAATCCTTCGAGTGGCCGATACTCCAGTCGATTCCAAACACCAGGAGAGGAATTTGGTTGCTGCCGATAAATTTCGTCAGCGTAATGAACATTAAATCGCAGAAAATCAATTAGTTCACAAGCAGAGTCAATTTCAGCCTGGTACGCGTTTTTCGATTGGCCGAGCATTGTTGCTGCGTTGATACGAGCACGGTATGGGCCAGCAAGTAGATCGGCCGCTTTGAGGAAAATACTGGCTCGGTTCTCCCATGACAGATTTGCCCAACTTTCTTTAGCCGACAATGCTGCGTCTATGGCCTGTTTTACGTGTTCTGCATCTCCCTCATAAAAATAACCCAGTGTATGTTGATGATCGTGAGGGGGTGTTACACGCAGTTTACGATCTGTGCGAACCTCCTTTCCACCGATAACCATTGGAATATCTGTTTCCTGAGATCGAAATTGCTCGAGCGCCTGCTTTACAGCATTTCGTTCTGGAGAACCAGGTCTGTATTCTTTAACTGGCTCGTTAACCGGTGTTGGGATATTAAAAATTCCGAGAGACATAAATTAATAATAGTTTACGACAAATCCTTTCTAATTAACTGATTGTGAAAACGACTCATCGCGTTGCGAAGTGATTGAATTACAAATTTACGGATTGACCTAGTTATCCACTATTCCACAATAGTTTTCCACATTTCAATAGTTCCTTTTCGATTCATTGGGCCAATTTATCGTTCTTTGTACCCTCATTTTGATTTCCTTATGCGTTTTTACAGCACAAACAGCCCGAAGAAAACTGTAACCATTGAAGAAGCTCTTTTTCACAGCATGCCTGATGACAAAGGGTTGTATATGCCTACACCTTTACCAGTTTTAGGTGCTGAATTCTTTAATCGCATTGCCAACCAATCATTAGCTGATATTGGCTATTCGATCAGTAAGGCTTTATTTGATGGCGAAATTAGTGATGCAGATTTAGAGGAATTAACGCATTCTGCTTTTTCGTTCGATACACCCATTGTGTATCTGGAGCCAGGTAAATCGGCTGTTCTTGAATTATTTCACGGGCCTTCTTTAGCTTTTAAGGACGTTGGAGCGCGGTATATGTCGGCATTAATGTCCTACTTTTCAAAACGAAATGATAAGGAGGTTCATATTTTGGTAGCAACTTCTGGAGACACAGGTGGAGCCGTTGCGATGGGATTCCATAACGTTCCAGGAATTCGAGTGACAATTTTATATCCCAGTGGTCGTGTCAGTGATTTACAGGAAAAGCAGCTAACGACATTGGGTGGAAATGTGCAGGCATTTGAAGTTGATGGTTCGTTTGATGATTGTCAGGCTATTGTCAAACAAGCGTTTGTTGATGCAGATTTGAATGCTCGATTATCGCTTTCCTCCGCCAATTCAATCAATATTTTCCGGCTCATACCACAAGGCTTTTATTACGTCCGAGCTTATAGTCAAGCTAAGAAATTTGGGAAGCCTATTGTGTTTTCAACACCTAGTGGCAATTTTGGTAATTTAAGTGCTGGCGTTATGGTGCAGCAAATGGGCTTGCCTGTTGCGCATTTTGTAGCCGCTACAAATCTGAATCATATTGTTCCCTCCTATCTTGATTCTGGTATTTACGAATCAAAAGCTTCTGTAGCAACGATTTCGAATGCGATGGATGTTGGTAATCCAAGCAATTTCGTTCGATTGAAACATCTCTACGGTGATGATTTTGATCGTTTAAAGGACAATGTTTCGGGGTATTTTTATGACGATGATCAAACTCGGGCCGGCATGAAGCGAATATATGAGCTTTATGATTATATAGCCTGCCCCCATTCTGCCATCGGAATTATGGGCATGCAAGCCTATTTACGAGCTTCTGAAAACGATTATTTTGGTATCGCACTTGCCACGGCTCATCCTTCAAAATTCAAACCGTTGGTCGAAGAAGTTTTAGAAATGGAAATAGACGTTCCAGAACGTCTTGCTCTTTTGGCTAATCGAACGAAACAGAGTATCTCTATTCCTGCCGATTATGGCGCTTTTAAAGAGTCATTTCTAAAAAGTGTAGGCTGAAAGAAATTCACATTTACAGTAAGTTATCCACAAAAAAGGCCTTATTCACATGGATAAGGCCTTTTTTGTGGATAACTTGATAAGATTTCAATACTAATTCACGGTGTCACCGCGTAATAGTCTAAATCGTTTGCGGGCTTCAGCTCCATATATGCTTCCGGGATATTGAGTCAGTACTTTCTGGTATGCATCCATCGCAGCTTGTTTATCTTTGAGACGCTCTTCATATATTTTTCCCTGCGTAAACATAGCGTCATCTCCTAAAATATCATTTGGGTATTTTGCTACGATCATTTTTAGATCTTCAAGTGCCTCTGGATACTTACCCTGTTTCATGTATGTATTTGCCCGAAGCCATAATACCTCATCCGCAATTGTATGGTCACCGTATTTTGCCTGCATTTTATTCAGGGCTGCAATGGCTTCATCTGTTTTATTCTGAAATAGCATCAGGTCAACCTCAGCATACCAGCGCATTGCATCTTCGGTACTATCCATGCCTGTATTATCCACAATTAAGAGGCTTAACTGTTCAGCATCATTCGCGATTTCTCGTGAAGTGGCTAGTTTTAATACATCCAGAAGATCTTTCGCTACGGCGAAGCTGCCTTTGTAATACTGAAGTTTTGCATTCTTTAGCTTTGCCTCGTACCCCAATAATTCTTCTTTCTGCGACTTTTCGACTTGAGAATACAACAGGGTAGACTCCCAGGGTTCACCTTTTAAGAGATAAATGTCTCCTTTATCGAGTTTGCATCGATCAACAAAATTCCGGTCTGATTTACCCAAATCTATGGCTAAATCCAGTACGGTTAAGGCCGTGTCTTTGCTATCCAGGTAATTTCCATACAGATTTGCGGTACTTCGTAGAGCCTCTAAGGTTTTAACATTTGTTCCAATCTCCTGCAACATCCGTTGATAATCGCCGATGAGTTTACGGATTTCCAGCTTGTCAATTGGATAGGTATTTTTTACCTGCTCTTCCCTCGCGTTGATCACTAATCGTCGGGCAAATGGATAAAGCTGTCCTTGTGGATAAGTCGTTGCAATGTATTCGAATGCTTCGGCAGCTGTTTTGTATTCCTTATTGTTCATGGCGAGTGTACCCAAATCATACACTCGGCTACCATTTAGCTTCAGTCGTTTGTCGGTCGCTTTTTCCTGCAATAACGCCCGACTGAATTTTTGTTTCTGAACGAAATACCAAATCAGCAATTCATTATACGCAAGCTCGTTTGGTTCCTGCTGGATTCGCGTGTACAAGGCTTTTTCCACAAGCGGTTCATCTTTTGTGTTGATAAACCCTTGCAAAGCCGCTAAAACAGTTTCTTTTTTATCAGGCTGCTTACCCGTTGTAATAATTTCATCAATTGCTTTTTCGGATTGACCTGTCGCCCGATATAAGGCCATTAAATCCTCGCTGTAAGCCGTTGGCTCCTTACTGACCTCTCGTGCCGTTTCGAGCGCTTTAATCGCCCAGCGCGACTCTCCGGCTTCATTAAAGGCCGATGCAATCTTTTCGAGTTTTGGAATCGATGACTTGCCTGATTGTAGCGCGGCAGCATATTGCGTTTTTGCCTGAACCGTATCGCCCTGCTGTGTTGCCAGCTGGCCAGTCAGGATTTCATAGAACGATCGGTTCGCTTCGTCACTTCGTTGCTGCTTCTTCAGATACTTGATCGCATCTTCTGACTTGTTACTTTTTTGTAAACTGGTCACGTATCGTGACAACCGCTCCCACGTTACTTCGGTCTTCAACAATTTGGCGTATTCATTTGCCGCTTTGTCAAACTCGCCAGCTTTATAATATTCCTCGGCCAATGTGGCTCCACCTTGCCCCCAAGCCAGTCCGACCGACGACACCCACAATAGTGCAATAATGACTTTTGACCTTATTAACATTTTATAAAGTTCTTTTAAAAAGAAACGTTATTATAACCATTAGCTGTGTGGAAATGTGAACAAATAAGTTGTCCACTCTTGAAGTTACACAATGTGGATAAGATAATGAAGATATCCACAAGTATTTCTTTAGTTATCCACTTCTAATATATTCATTTTTAAGTAAATAACATTTTATCCACAAATTGTGTGTTCACTCTGTGTGGATTTGTGCATAAATTCTATACACAATTTTGAGTGGGGAAAATGTGTGGAATTGATCGTGATATGTTGCCTATTTTCCACAGAAATCGGCTTCTCAAAAAGCAATGTGGATTACTGCCTTCCTCATCCACATTAACTCTGTAGCTTATAAACATGTTTTCCACGAGCATAGCCTATTTATGCACATAGTTATTCACAGAAAACTTTAACTTTTTTAATTTAGAATAGACCTTTACCTGACAGGTATGTAGAAGGCAACTTGTAATGGGTATAGTACAATTATTATGCCCTTTTGAACAGGTATATCTGACTAGAGGAATTTCCGGTTCGACCGGCTCTATTATTTGAGGTTAATCCCACCTGAACGCTTTTCAGATAGTCCGTCTTCCCTGTTTGGTAGCGTGTACTCAGCATGGCGATATAGAATGCGTCGAACACCATTGGCTTCTTTCCCACCAGAGTAAATCCATGCTTCTTAAACAATGGCTCTATTGTCGAGGGGGTAAAATGATGTAAGTGTCGGGGTACATCATAGGCAGCCCAGTATTGCTTGAAGTACTCGGCATCGTAGGAATCTGAATTTGGAACTGCAATTAATAGTGTCCCCTTTTCCGCAAGTAATTGATGGAGCTGCTCGATTGTATTGTTAAGGTCGGCTACGTGTTCGAGCACATGCCACAGGGTAATAATATTGAAAGGCTCAGCTCCTGATAGGCTAGCTAGATTTGGCTGGATATCGCTTTGAAGTTTTTTGATGGCTATTGCTCGGGCATCGTTGTCAGGTTCCATTCCCACTGTTTGCCAACCACTTTCTTTACAACTTTCCAGAAATGCACCTGTCCCACATCCCACATCTAAGATTCGCCCCTTTCCGCCATTCAGTTTATCGATCAGATTTAGCTTTGATTTTAGTGTATACTTTCGAACTAATCTGTAAGCCGTATTTATCAACCCACTGCTTTCATCATTGTGTGAAACATACTGATCTGATTTATAATAGACTCCTATCGATGCTTCATCCGGCCGAGGGTTTGTCAGACGAAAACCACATTGCTTGCATTGAACAATTACGAAGTCCTGTTGACTTACCAAATAATCTTTACAGATTAAAAATGGACTAAATGTATTGCTGCCGCAGACTGGGCAGGAGCTTACTGTTTCCAACGCTATGAAATGAGATTTTGAAAATGAGAACAAAAAAAGGGCTACTACTCCAACAGAATAGTAGCCCGTATCAATAAAAATTATCGACCCATATATACTAACAGAATCGAAACATCAGATGGACTAACCCCACTAATTCGCGATGCCTGACCAATTGTAGCTGGGCGCAGACGCTTCAATTTTTCTTTTCCTTCAAAGGAAAGTGCTTTCAATCGATCATAATCGAAGGCTGGATTGATGGCTAGATTTTCCCATTTGTCGAGCTTTTCAGCATTTTGTTTCTCTCGATTTAGGTAGTCTTCATACTTGATTTCGATAACCGTTTGTTCGATTATCTCCTCCCCTACCCCACTCGGTAAATCAGGAATGAATTTTAGAAGTTCATTCACAACATTCTGTTCAATTTCGGGGCGCTTTAGAAGTGTATATAAACTACCCTTTTCACGTATAGGAGAACTTGCTTTTGTCTCCAGCCAAGGATTAATTTCTTCTGGTTTAACTTTCGTTGCTCGGATCATTTCCGATAATTCAGCAACGCCATTCCGCTTTCTGACCATCGCATCATAACGTTCCTGAGAGGCTAAACCAATGGCGTACCCTTTTTCAGTTAGTCGCAAATCAGCATTGTCCTGACGTAGTAATGTGCGATACTCTGCTCTCGACGTGAACATCCGATAAGGCTCTTCAGTCCCTTTGGTTATTAGGTCATCAATCAAAACGCCGATATATCCTTCCGACCGTTTGATGGTAAACTCCTCTTCTTCGAATGCATTCCGATGCGCGTTTATACCTGCCATTAAACCTTGACAGGCTGCTTCTTCATATCCAGTTGTACCATTAATCTGGCCAGCAAAGAATAGATTTTTTACCAACTGAGTTTCCAGCGTTGGCTTTAATTGTGTTGGTGGAAAGAAATCATATTCGACTGCATATCCTGGTCTGAACATTCGCACATCTTCAAATCCGGGAATTTTTCTGAGCGCATTGTACTGCACATCTTCTGGTAACGAAGTCGAAAAACCATTCACATATACCTCGACTGTATCCCATCCTTCTGGCTCTACGAAAATCTGGTGGCGATCTTTATCGGCAAAACGATTTATTTTATCCTCTACAGATGGGCAATATCTAGGGCCTAACCCTTTGATTCGACCAGTGAACATGGGCGATTTTTCGAATCCAGTTTTTAGCTCATCATGGACAGCCTGATTCGTATAGGTTATCCAACAGCTTCGTTGTTTGGTCAGGATTGGCGTATCCGTGTAGGAGAATTTACCTGGTTTTTCATCTCCTAATTGTTCCTCCATGATGTCGTAGTGCAGACTTCGTCCATCTACTCGTGGAGGTGTTCCAGTTTTCATTCGCCCTGATTCAAAGCCTAAACTGACTAGTTGCTCAGTTAAACCTGTGGCTGCTCGTTCAGCTGTTCGTCCTCCGCCAAAAACTTTTTCGCCAATAAACATTCGTCCATTGAGGAATGTACCGTTCGTTAAGACAACAGATTTTGCGGAGAATTCTATGCCTAAACTTGTTTTTACGCCAACAGCTCGTCCATCTTTTACGATGACTTCATTTACAGTATCCTGCCAAAAATCAACATTTCTATTTTCTTCTAATGCTTTTCTCCATTCCCAGGCAAATAAATTCCGATCGCTTTGGCAACGAGGACTCCACATTGCTGGCCCTTTTGAGCGGTTAAGCATTCGAAATTGAATCATGCTCTTGTCGCTGATAATACCAGACATTCCGCCTAGCGCATCTACTTCGCGAACAATTTGTCCTTTTGCTACTCCGCCCATTGCTGGATTGCAGGACATTTGAGCAATGGTTTGCATGTTCATTGTAATCAGTAGAACTCGTGAGCCCATTGTGGCTGCTGCACTTGCTGCTTCACATCCGGCGTGCCCTGCTCCTACTACAATGATGTCGTATGAAGAATACATTTTAAAGATTTCTGCAAAAGTTTCCACGTGAAACTTTTTACAAAATTGTTGAAAGTTGTGAGAATGTTAAACCTTTGATGAAAATGCAACAAAAAACCGCTGACCTTCGTGCCAAGTCAGCGGTTTAAGTGTGTGGTAAACTATTACTTACTTACCTTCTGCAAATATTGGTTCGCTTCTTTCTTATAGAAGAGATTGTAATTAGGCGTTACAGAACGAAGCACTTCAACTTGCTTTGTTTTATTCTGAAGATTGGTTGAATCAAAGAAAGCAGGAGTCGCACGTTTTGTTGTTTTTGCAGCTTCTGCCTGACGTTTTGGATCTTCTTCCTGTTGCTTCAACGCTTTTTCGGATTCAAGCAACCGCACCAAGATTTCGTTCTGACGATTGATGAGATTCTGATTCACGCGCTTATTCACCAGGTCTGTTTCAGACTCATCCATCTTTTCCATTAAGTCTTTTATCTGCTTTTCCTGCGCTTTTCCGGCTTCAGTTCCTTTGGCATTTTCCTCCATTTTCTTCAACATCTGACGAATCATTGCCTGTTCAGCTGCCATTTGCGATAGTTCTTCGGAAAGGCCTCGACCCGTTTTTCCGCCTTTCTGCATTTGTTGCATTTTTGCGTTGAGCTTTTCTTGCATCTCTCCCGCTCCACCTGGTTTCTGCCCTTTCTTACTTCCCTTACCCTTTCCTGGCATTGCCATCGCATTCATTTGCTGCTGCATATTTTTCAATACATCACTCAACATCAAGGCGAGGTTATTGATTGATGTCATAGCAAATTGTTGTTTCGATGAAGCCATACTCAGACGACGTTCGCGTAATTGCTGAACGCTTTCGTCCATATATGATTTCATATTCGTTAGCTCACGAGTCACAAATGATTGGATTTGAACTACCCGACTAGCTAAAGCATTTAAGCTATCTTCGATGATTTTTGCGTCGTCCTGAAGTTTCAATTGTTCCTGAGAAAGCTTGGTAACGCGCGGATCTTGCAGGCTCATTCCCCGGAAATCTTTCATCACACGCTCCTGTCCAAACGAGAGGGTTATCAGATTATCCAAGATATTTCGAAGGTCATCCATGTTTTCCTGCATCTCTTTCATCTCAGCGGATTCCATAGATTCCTTCATATTCTTACTCATCTGACGCATGGATTTAGCAGACTTCTGCTGTTTTTGAGCAGCCTGCTTGCCTTGATTACTTTTCATATTTTTGGCCGCTTCCTCCATCTCTTTCTCGATATCCTTCTGGTCTTCTTCCGAAGTTTCAGGCTTATTCAAATCTTCCTTCTCCGCTTGCTGTTCGAGCTCTTTCAACTGCTCTTCTGTTTTCTTAAAATCCTCCTGAGACTTCTCCTGTTGCTTCTGTTGATCCTGAGTTGTCTCATTTTTCTTGGCGTTTTCTTCAGCCTGTTTCTCTAGATTCTCAGCCTGCTTCTCTAGATTCTCGGCAATGTTATTCACCTTTTGCTCTAGCTGCATTTGCTTGAACAACTTCAAAGCCCGGTCAAGATCACGTTCTAGATTGCGCTCTTTCTTATTTAATTTGTTCAATACATCTGAAGCTTTCTCGTCCTGCTTGCGCTCGAGGAGTTGCTTCAACTGCTCGTACAGTTGCTTCGATTCAGGATCGAGTAATTCGTTAAATAGCTTTTGAAGCTGATCTAACTTGTCCTGCATCTGCTGGTTTTTATCCGCAAAACGTTGTTGGGTTTCGTTCGTTTTCTGGAACTGCTCTTGCAACTTCTGAATCTCTTTCAGCAACTCTTCACGCTTCTGAAGTACGTCTTGGAGTTGCTTTTTATCCTGGAAATCGGAGGACTTTTTCGTGCGCATCCGGTCTTCCATTTGGTTCAATTCATTCTTGATCGCTTGTGTTTTGCTTAGCGCATTGTCGATCTGCTGCTCGGTTTTTTCAGCCGATTTATCGACTTGCTTTTGGATTTCTGCACTGGATGGGACAACGAAATTCAATTGATTAGAGCGACTTGACTTTGGTCCATTCACCCCGTCGTTATCCCAAACCTGAACGAAATATTCTAAACGATCCTCCTGCCCTAACTTCAAACTATCCAGCGACCAGTTATAAACGAAGTTCTGAGAAGTGGTTGAACGGTTGACAGGAATGTCTTTCGTGAACTGTGGAGAAGACTGGCCAGCTCGGATGATCTTATAATTTAGCTTCAGTTTCGAGAAGCCATAATCATCTGAAACTAGACCCGAAAGGGCAATATAATTATACGTGACGGTGTCCTGAATTCGATCTACGGAGATTTGTGGGTAGCGATCCGGAATCACCTGAACATTATATTGAATCGTAGACGGAGCCGAAACTTGCCCATTTTTAAGAGACACTGTGTATACGGCGTTCTGCATCAATCGACGGTTTAGTTCGAAGGTATTATCATCAACCAATCGAGCTGCTACAGGCTTGGCGTCCGTGTTAAATCGAAATAATAATGAGTCTGTATGGTCAGCCGCAAATTCCCAGTTGACAACGGTTCCCTGTGGTACTAATAGGTTGCCCACGTTTGAAAGTTGCTCAGTTGGTTTGTTCAAATAACCCGGATAATCGAGTCGGACATTGAATGATAAAACCGCTGGGCGATCTATTAGAGTGACTTTGTAAGCAGGCGAATTAAAGCCAGCCGCTTCAAGTCGAAAGTCTAGATCACGTTGTAGATTGTCAAAATTATAGGTGAATTTATCGCCAGTCTGATCGAGTTTAAAGCGAGTGCCATTGGCTACAACATAGACAGCTTGCGGGATTGCATCACCGGTCAGCTTAACGGATAGTGGGAAATCTTCATTGCGAAACGCCTGCATCGATTTGTTTTGAATCACAAATTGAAAGGGAGCTTCCTCAACAAAATCCTGATCGTAATTGACAATCCGGGTAGATGACTTGGTAAAAAACGCCGGATTTATTAGTAGAATAACCAGGATTAAAGCAAGCGGAGGAATCGCGTATTTCAGGAATTGCCGGTTACGACTAATCTGAATTGCATTGGCAAATCGATTTATCAACAATTGCTGAGAGCGCTGATTTAAGCTTGCCTGAAGTAAATCTTCCTGTGCTGAAGAGAGCCGTTGAAGCTGAAGCGTGTTTAAAAGCTTATCTCCTACTTCAGGAAAAAATGTACCAATCTGGCGAGCAGCTTCATCATTTGACAGCGGCTTGTTAAGCCCGTAAAGACTCATCAGCGGTCGAACGATGAATAAATATAGTCCAGCTAAAACGGATAATAAGAAGCCAAAAAATAAGGCCCCTCTGCCAGCTGAATTAAATCGACCAATAAATTCAGCTGTGTTGATTAGCAGATAACCACTGCCTAATAGGGCTATAAAAAACAGGCTGCCTTTCACCAATTGGTTTTGAAAGTAGCGCTTTTTATACTCGTCTATTCGGTGCAACAGGGTTGTATAGGCGACTGATGATTGCATAGAATTCAGATTGAGTCGTTAAACAGAGAGTGTCTCGAAATAGTGAATAATATGTTGTTTTAAGAAAGTCTCCTGTGCTAGCAGGTCTCCGTGTGGAATTGGCTTTGTTAATGTCCACTTAGGCCAATCGTCCTTATCATATCCCTCGAATACATAATACCCGGCCGGACTTAATACGCTGCAAACAGCAATGTGCATTAAATCCTGTTTTGCCTCTTTTGAAAATCGTTTAGGGCCTTTGCCCAACTCTTGCACGCCTATTAGAAAAAGTACCGCATTCAGATCAGCCGGACGCTTGCCGATTAATTGCTGTAGCTGATTAAGTAACTCTTCCCATTCTTTATCTATACTTTTGTCTTCCATAACGCGCAGCCAAATATTCTTCTCTCTAAATTACAAGTATTTACGATTATCTAACGAAAGTTTGCCATGTTTCGATTTATCCAGACAGCCTTTGTTGATTTTATTGATTTACTGTTCCCTAGCTTATGTTTAGGTTGTCGACAATCGTTAGGGGCGAATGAAAAAGTTCTCTGTACTTCCTGCCGAATTCATCTTCCTGAAACAGGCCAACATTGCGAACCTTACGACCAAAATCTCCTCAATAAGTTTGCCGGAAAAGTGCCTATTCAATTTTTATCGTCTTACCTGTACTACAGCAAAGGTGGTGTTGTTCAAAAGCTAATTCATCAAATCAAGTACAATGGGCAAAAGGAAGCAGCGAAGGAGATTGCTTCCTGGTATGGACATCAGCTAAAATCAGAATGTCCACTGATCAATGAAATAGACGTGATTCTTGGTGTTCCGTTGCATGCTAGTCGGTTGCAGCAACGAGGTTATAATCAAGCGGATTGGATTGCTGATGGTTTCGCCGAATCGTTAGAGATTCCCGCTCGTAATGATGTATTAATTCGTAGGAAATTTAAAGATTCACAAACGCACAAAAATCGGCTTGATCGTTGGGACAATGTAAAAACAGTATTTTCTGTCGTGGATCGAGAAGCGGTTCTTGGTAAGAATATTTTGATGGTTGACGATGTATTGACAACTGGTGCTACTCTTGAAGCTTGTACAATCGAACTGCTGAAAGCGGGGTGTAAATCAGTTCATGTGGTAACCTTAGCTGTAGCGGGTCAATAAGTTGATGGCAATCAAAAATGGGCGTCCATTTCTGAACGCCCATTTTTGATCAATTTTTTACTTTTATTTATTCCGACCTACGCCAATCATGGCACATCGGAAACCAATCATTGCTGTTGCAGAATCCTGAGCTAAGAATCGACGAGTACCAGGTGATAGCCAGTAAGCTACATCGTTCCAGGAACCGCCTTTGTAGACACGTAATTTATCATCAATAAGCGATTGCTTATTTTTTGTATCATATTTCTGCGCATCATCAAGATAACCGTTTCGACGCACTGGGTTAAGGTCATTTACATCCTGGTAAGATAGCGGACGGTACACGTCCATTACCCATTCATTCACATTACCAGCCATATTATACAATCCAAAATCATTGGCTGGATACGCATAAATTTCAGCTGTAATGATAGCGCCATCGTTTGATTTGCCAGCTATACCAGCGTAGTCTCCACGACCACGTTTGAAGTTCGCCAACATCTGACCTTGTTTACGGCCTTTCTTAGGATTTCGAACCGACGAACCATCCCAAGGATAGATTCGCTGATTGATTTGATTCTCGTCCATGTATTGCGTTCCAATCAGCGCTTTTGCTGCATATTCCCATTCAGCTTCTGTTGGTAGGCGATAATCTGGCAAAACCATACCACTTTCCAGGCTTGGTTTTGTCGGAGTTGTCGACGCCGTTGCTTCGGCCAATGCTGGATCTTCTGCTTTTTTCGATTTCCGCTTCAACGAAAATCCACCACCTTTTTTCTTTGGAGCACCACCTTTTGCCAGTTCATTATTTACAGCATCCGAGCGCCAGGTAGCATAGTCCGTTGCCTGCTCCCAGGATACACCCACTACTGGATAATAGCGGAAAGCTGGGTAGCGAAGGTACTGCGTGACGTAAGAATCATTAAATGAAAGTGGGTTTGCCCAAACCGTTGTATCTGGCAACGCCCGCGTTACAACTTCCTCCGAAGAATCGCGTGTGATTGCGTTCAGATATTCGAGGTAGTGGACGTTTGCCATTTCGGTTTCGTCCATATAAAAGGACTGAATTGAAACGGTACGCTCACGGTTATCGCGAGAATTCATCACATCCTCTTCAAGAGCACCCATCGTAAATCGGCCTCCTTCAATGAATACCAAGTTTGGACCAGCTTTCTGTCCTGCAAATTTCTTTACCTGAAAACCATCTTTCTGGTTATAAGCAATACCAGTTGCCGTACTCTTCTTACCGGGTTGCACACTGGTCGGGTGCTTGGGCTTACAGGATGCAAGGGCTGCCGTAGCCAACAATACATAAGCCGCTCGTTGCAGGTGATACTTTTGAATCATTGCTCTATTTTGTGTAAAACGTAGGTGCAAAAATCGGATTTAATTCGTCATCGCGCCCAATATTTCATCCAATTGTTCAACTGAAAATACGTCGGTATGGGTAAATATGGGTCGTCCCTTCGATTCTTTCAGTGAACATTTGGTCGGGTTTCGCTTGATATACTCAATTACCTTGCCAAATTGGTCAGATCTGAAGAAGTCGTCGTTCCCGTTAGAAACGAAGTATCCTTTCAGGATATTATTCTTAATTGTCAGTTTTTCAAGGTATAAATGCTCAGCTTTCCACCGAACATTGACCATCTTAATAAGATTTTCTACTTCTTCCGGTAATGGGCCAAATCGGTCCATTATTTCCTGTCGAAATGCCTGTAGTTCTTCATTATTATCCAGGCTATCCAACCGAGTATATAACGCTAATCGCTCCGATATATTGGAAACATATCGTTCAGGGATAACCACCTGTAAATCTGTTTCAATGACCGTGTCAGGCAAGGCTATTTTTAGATCACCCGGCTTCGTTTCAAATAAGTCTTTAAACTCATTTTCGCGCAATTCCTGAACAGCTTCGTCAAGTACTTTATGGTACATCTCAAATCCGAGATCATTGATAAATCCAGTCTGCTCCGCACCTAATAAATTCCCTGCACCACGAATATCCAAATCGCGCATCGCAATTTTAAAACCTTCTCCCAAATCAGAAAAATCCTCAAGTGTTTGGAGTCGTTTTCGGGCATCGGCTGTCAGTACAGTTGGCGGTGGAGTCAATAAATAACAGAAGGCTTTGCGGTTCGAACGCCCTACCCTACCCCGCATTTGGTGCAGATCAGACATGCCGAAATAATGCGCATTATTGATCAAAATTGTATTCGCATTGGGAATATCCAGCCCCGATTCGATGATATTGGTGGATACTAATACATCATAGTCACCTTCAATAAATCTAGTCATAATTCGCTCGAGCCGATCTCCCTCCATTTGCCCATGCGCAACGCCGACTCGGGCTTCCGGTACAAGGCGCATAATCAAGTTTCCAATGGATTCAATATCACTTACCCGATTGTGAACGAAGAAAACTTGTCCTCCCCGACGAAGCTCATAGCTTACAGCATCACGAACTGTCGCTTCATTATAGACATGTATTTCGGTTGTAACGGGTTGACGATTCGGTGGCGGAGTCGCTATGACCGATAAGTCACGAGCGCCCATTAGCGAAAAATGCAAGGTACGCGGGATCGGTGTAGCAGTAAGCGTAAGCACATCGACTTCCACGCGCAATTCTTTCAATCGGTCTTTGGTTTTTACGCCAAACTTTTGCTCTTCGTCAATAATCAACAACCCCAAATCTTTGAATTTAATGTCTTTATTGACAATTCGGTGAGTACCGATCAAAATTCCAATCTCACCAGATGCTGTACCTTTTAGAATATCTTTTATTTGTGCGGCAGAGCGAAACCGATTTATATAATCAATTTTGACAGGGAAATCGGCCAGACGCTCGCTAAACGTTTTAAAATGCTGCATAGCCAGAATAGTCGTTGGTACAAGAATCGCTACCTGTTTATTATCAGTAACCGCTTTAAAAGCAGCTCGGATTGCTACCTCCGTCTTACCAAAACCAACATCTCCACAGACCAATCGATCCATTGGGTGTGGCTTTTCCATATCATCTTTTACATCATTCGTAGCTTTTGCCTGATCGGGCGTGTCTTCATAAAGAAAGGAAGATTCCAATTCTGCTTGAAGAAAACTATCTCGACTATAAGCATACCCCGGTGCTGTCCGACGCTTGGCATAGAGTGCGATCAACTCTCTTGCAATCTCCTTAACCTGTTTCCGAATTCTTGATTTTTTATTCTCCCATTCCTGAGAACCCAGCTTACTCATCACAGGTGGCCCACCTTCTTTGCCACTATATTTGGCAATTTTATGAAGGCTGTGGATACTGACTAGTAGAATGTCGTTATCTCGATAAATTAGCCGAATTGCCTCTTGCTCATTACCGGCATGATCAACTTTTTCCAGACCTGCAAACCGCCCTATACCATGATCGACGTGTGTAACATAATCGCCCGGTTGAAGTGTCTTTAATTCCCGAAGCGTTAAAGCTTTCGACTTTGAGAATTTATCCTGGACCTTATATTTATAATACCGATCAAAAATCTGGTGATCCGTAAAGCAGGCGACTTTGAGTATATCGTCAATGAATCCTTCTCGCAAGCCAATATTCATCGGCTGGAATTTTACGAACGGATCAAGCTCTTCGAAGATAGTTCGCAAACGGTCCAGCTGTTTGAACGACTCGGCGGCAATAATATTTGTGAAACCCTTTGCCTGATTATCGCCTAACGTATCAATCAGTCGCTTGAAATCCTTGTTAAAGGAAGGCTGCGGCTTTGACGTGTACTGAAGTTTACCTTCTGTTTTAAAGTAAAATTTCCGACCAAACTCAATCGTCCGGAATTGCTTTAAGTCGTTCAGAAACGATCGACGTGTTTCAAACAATTCAGCTGGATTGGAAACAACTTGAATACCTCCGCTACTGGCCACGATTGATGCAAAGCTTTGCTCAGCTTTCTCGTAACACTTCTCAATGATCTCAAGGGTGAATTCGATATCTTTTGCCCAGATATTCGTATCGGCTGGTAAGAAATTGAAAAACGGTTCGCGAGTTTCTTCAATGAGCTTAGTCTGAATATTCGGGATGATATTGATAAATTCAACAGCATCTGTCGATAGCTGAGATTCCGGATTGAATTTGCGAATGCTTTCAACTTCATCATCGAACAGATCAATCCGAAACGGGAACTCACTCGCAAACGAAAAGACATCTATGATTCCACCTCGTACTGAAAATTGTCCGGCCTCGTAAACAAAATCGGTCTTCTCAAACTCATACGTTTGAAGCAATTCCGCTACGAATCCTGTATCTAATTTTTCCCCCTTTCGAATTGTCAGCGTATTCGCCTGTAAGGATCGCTTGTTGATTACTTTTTCAAAAAGTGCTTCTGGATAGGTCACCATCAGCAGGCCATCTTTCGGAGCTGGGTTTAATTTATTCAGTACTTCTGCCCGCATCAATACATTGGCGTTCTCAATTTCTTCGTATTGATACGGCTTTTTATACGACATTGGGAACAATAAAATTTCCCGGCTTAACAGATTTTGTAAGTCATTAAAAAAATAGGCTGCTTCATCCCGATCGGATAGAATGTATAGATGATTCCCGCCCACCGACTTAAAAATTGCCGATGCAACTACAGCATCTAAACTTCCCGCAATCCCTTTGATTTGGATGCGTTGAGGTTCCTTGAAAGGTGGCTTTTGGGTTAATGGTTCAGCCAATAATTTTATATACGTATCGTCGGCATATAGGCCGAGCAACTCATCTGGTTTCAATTGAATTCAGGTTATTGGTAAACACGAAAAACCGCTGGAAGGACATTCCCGCGGCACGTATTGGTAACAGAATATTTTGAAAATTTGTTGCTTCTCCTCCCCTATTTCAATTCAGAAATTGGCGTATATTTGATGCCATCAACGTCCAGCAATTTTCGGATTCGCGGACTATCTTCGAATACTAGTATGATTTCTTTTTGGTCGATTTCTTCTTCTTCGCTTACCCATTTCCAATCTTCGGCAGTTGCATCCAGCATACTAAATAAGGCGCCAAGCTTTGCCGGATCTCGCTCTTTACTGATTAGTTCAACCGTGTTCGTGAAGTAGAAAACGATCCGATTTTCGTCTAACCATTGTAAGTCATTGAGCGCATCACTCAGCGATTCGATGTTAAAACCGAAATCTGAAATCTCCAGCAAGTCGGCGATCTCTTCATAGAACTGCCTCAGGGTAATTACCTTTTTGCCGTCGATGTGAACAATAAAATCTTTGAAAAAATGGTCTGCTAATTCTTGTTCAGACTGACAGAGAAGTACGTTTGGGTTCATGGGTTCATTGTACTAAATCGTGGATTTTAGATTCGAAGCGTGTTCCACGTGAAACTTGATTATCAGTGACTTGTAATTATATGTAACCAGTTAAACCCTGGTTACTTACGTGTTTTTAGCAAAATGCTAAAGAGATAGTGCAATTAGCATAGCAATAAAAAACCCTCTTTTTAGAGGGTTTCACGATTAGATCAGTTCAACGAAAATAGGGGTATTCGTGCGGCAACCATATTATGAAACATCAACTCGGTGATCATTGGGGTCATGTATTTTATGAGCGGAAATTCTGATATCGACTCCATAACTTCCAGCTCCGAATCCGCTTTAAAAATACACCAGAGTTTTTGTCGATCGATGGAAAGTGAATATGATAGTAAGAAGCCTTTCTCCATAAGCTCTTCTACTTTGAGCCGTTGGGCAGGAATCCGATTTTCAAAACCTTCATCCATGACAGCTGGCAAATCAAATTCAACCATGTATTGACTCATAGGCTTTTTGTTAAGTACTCGCCGGTTGTGGTTGATTTCCGGCTAATAGCAAATTAACAATGTTTAGCTCATCTTCGTTGATTGTGTGCTGAAAATTTGAATATAATTTCGTTGTAATCCGTGCACCCATCTGTTGAAAAATACGCTCCGATTCTAAAACCCGTTCCATCGGAATGTGCGGATCGGTGTCACTACATCCCAAAAAAATCGGTGTATTTTCTAAGGTCCCATCGTAATTTCTAACCGTTTCTGGCGGGCCAATCAAACCGCCACTGAGTCCAAAAACACCACCGTATTCTGATGGATTTCGGGCAACGAATTCGAGTGCAAGACAAGCTCCTTGAGAGAACCCCAGCCAGTAAATTTGAGGTAGTTTGAAATTGAAATCAGCTTGCAGTCGGGCACGAATACTCGCAAGCGTTTCGAGTGCCGAAGACAGGTAAGGCTCGTTCTCTTCAAAGGGTCTCAGAAAGGAATAAGGGTACCATGTATTATTATAAGCTTCGGGTGCGACGAAGGCAAAATCTTTGTCCTGAATATACTCTGATAAGGACAAAATATCTCGCGCCGAACCACCTCGACCATGAACCATAATCATGACTTTAGTGGCCTCCTCTAAAGGCTTGCCAGCCATACGAATATTGTTAGGGTTGTGTCTCATAGCAGTAAGAAATTCAGTATTCGATTTACGATAGCGGAGTAACTCGCCATCTTTAATCAGCCATTGTAAATCGAATACGTTTCTAGTTTAGCGAACAATTATCTGTGGAAGTTCAGCTTCAATTTTGGCGCGACGTGGTTCATATTGTGGAGGTAATTTTAACGCAGTACCCAATTCTGAAACTGGTTCGTCAACAGCAAAGCCTGGAGGATTCGTAGCGACTTCAAACAAAATACCACCGGGTTCGCGGAAGTAGATACTGTTAAAATAATTACGATCTAGCACTTGCGTAACATGATAACCAGCCTCCGATAATTGTTGTTGAATCATTACCTGGGTTTCGTCTGTACTCGTCGAGAAAGCAACGTGGTGTACGGAACCAGCTCCTTGCAACGCATGTACATCCTTGGGAGAATATAAAACGTCTACAAAGTTTCCAGGACCGCCATCACCAGCTTTAAACCGGAACCGGCCTTCCTCCTCTCCTACCAATGTGTGCTGCATCGTATCCGTTAGAAGTTTGACGGTTCGATCAATTTTCAACTCATTCAATGTAACAGTATGAAAACCACGAACAGCGTATTGAGCTGGAATTTTTCCATTGTCCCAACCGGGTCGGCTATCTTCGTCTGTGAACACGAGTTCAATGCCCATGCCATCAAAATCCTCAAATCGGATGTATGTTTCATCGAAGCGTTTGTAAGGACCAGCATAAGGAATGTTGCGTGCATGTAAACGATCCATCCAGAAACTGAGCGAAGCGATTGGAGCTGAAAACGCCGTATACGTTAACTGCCCAACACCCTTACGACCGCGTGGCAAATCACCATAAGGAAAGAATGTCAGGATGGTGCCTGGTGAACCTGTTTCGTTGCCGTAGTATAAATGGTATACATCAGGCGCATCGAAGTTAACCGTTTTCTTAACCAGACGAAGTCCGAGTATATCTGTATAGTAGTCAACATTGCGTTGGGTATCGCCAGCAAGGGTAGTAACGTGATGAAGACCATTTATGAGCGTTTCCATATGCGTAAAAAGTAAGAGGTTAAAATGAATTCTGAATTAAATGTAATAACATTTGATGTATATACATTTAATTTTTAAAGTAAGTTCAAAAAAAATGTCCAGTTGCTAGGCTGGACATTTTTTAGTACATATAACATAACTATTACTCCATGAGGAATGGATAATCCTGTTGCATATAAACATCTTTGAATGCTTCTTCTGCTGGTGGATAAGGAGACTCTTCTGCAAACTTTACAGCTTCATCCACAATGCCTTTTATCTTCTGATCAATAGCGGCCAAATCTTCTTCGGTAGCTATTCCCTTCTCTAAAATGGCAGCCTTTACCTGTTCAATCGGATCACGTCGCTTATAATCTTCAACTTCATCTTTTGACCGATATTTCTGCGGGTCCGACATGGAGTGACCGCGATAGCGATATGTGCGGAACTCCAGGAAGGTTGGACCTTCACCAGCACGAGCACGTTCTGCTGCACGACTTACTGCTTCATGAACCGCTTCAACACTCATCGCATCGACTGGCTCAGCAGGCATATCGTACGCTTCAGCAAGCGTATATAAATCGGTTACGTTCGACGAACGGGCAACCGATGTACCCATTGCATAACCGTTGTTCTCAACAACGAAGATGACCGGGATTTTCCAAAGCATTGCCATGTTGAAGGCTTCGTGTAGAGCGCCCTGACGAACAGCACCGTCACCCATAAAAGTGATGCAAAGGTTTTTAGTCTTATTGTATTTCTCAGCAAAGCCTATCCCCGCTCCCATCGGAATCTGCGCACCGACAATCCCATGTCCACCAACGAAATTGACCGACTTATCGAAAATGTGCATCGATCCGCCTTTGCCTTTTGAAGAACCCGTTTGTTTGGCAAACAACTCAGCCATGATCGCATTAGGGCTAGAACCTAAAGCAAGTGGAATACCGTGATCCCGGTAAGCTGTGATCCATTTGTCATCTTTTGTAAGTGCCGTATAGGAACCTGAGGAACAAGCTTCCTGACCGATATACAAATGACAGAATCCCCGAATTTTCTGTTGACCATACAATTGACCGGCTTTCTCCTCGAATTTCCGTTGCAACTGCATGGATTCGTACCAGTACATATACCGCTCTTTCGGATGCTGTGTTTTCGCAGCGGCCGGAGCCTGACCATTTTGTTTTGGGGTTTTCTCTTTGACGCTTGCCATGAGGAGTTTGTTCGATAAAATCAACAATCACCGACAATTAGTAAATAGACTGACTGTCGTACGAAGCCAACGGTTTCCACGGTGTATTTAACAAACCGACCGTATCTTTGTTGCCATTCTAATATAGTCTGCTATCGGTTGTTCTACTGTAGAGTTTTCCCGATCAGGGGTGATCTAAACAGTTGAGCCCTGAAGCCAAACCAGTTAATGGTTGCGAAATTACGCATTATCGCGTTATGCGCTACACCTATGTACCTTGAAAAACTAAGCCTGACAAATTTTAAGAATTACGAAGATGGTCGATACGGGTTTGGGCCGCAGATAAACGTTATTGTAGGGCCAAATGGTAGCGGCAAAACAAACCTGCTGGATGCCATCTACTTTTTGGCATTAAGTAAGAGTGCGTTTCAGAGCCAAGATGCGCTGAGCATATTGCATAATGCCGATTACTTTATCATCGACGGCATTTTTCAGGAGAAGGAACACAATGGGCATCCTAGTCGGGTACAAATTACGATTAGCTTACAACGTGGTCAGCGCAAAGTGCTAATGGCTGACAAAAAGCCCTATGAACGAATTAGTGAGCACATAGGGCGATTCCCTGTCGTTCTGATTGCACCCAATGACACCGATCTAGTACGGGAGCATAGCGAAGATCGACGACATTTCTTCGATGGCGTCCTATCTCAACTTGATTCAGATTACCTCCGAAACTACCTGATGTATCAACAGGTGCTGAAGCAGCGGAATAGTCTTCTTAAACTATTTGCAGAACGGAATCAGGTCGATAACGATATGTTGGATACCTATGATGAACCGCTTTTGGAGTTAGGTCAGAAGATATATGATCGTCGGAAACAGTTTGTCGATGAATTTCTTCCTGGCTTTCGGGAGCATTACGCTTACCTAAGTGATGGTCGCGAGGAGGTCAATATTGTATATGAGTCGGAACTGAGTAATCCTGACTTTGCGAATGAGTTCCGGCATTTCCGTCGACGGGATACGGTATTGCAGCGGACTACGATGGGTATTCATAAAGATGACTACTCGTTCATGATCGATAATGGCAGTAGTCAGACGATGCCGCTGAAAAAATTCGGATCACAAGGCCAACAAAAGACTTTCGTTATCGCCTTGAAACTGGCTCAATTCGATTCATTAGAGTCCGAGAAAGGGGTTAAGCCCATCCTATTATTAGATGATATCTTCGATAAGTTAGACGACCGACGGATCAGTAAACTGATTCAACGGATGGACGAAGGAGCCTTTGGCCAGCTCTTCATCACCGATGCCCGCCCAGAACGGACCCGTGCGCTGCTCGATAGCGTACAAACGGAAGTACGCTTCTTTGAAATAGGTCAATCCTAGCCAGTTTCTTCAAAATTTCACTCTAAATACCGGCTAAGTAAGTCTGGTAACCATCCTCTTACGCCCATAAATCGTCAGACTAGCCAACGGTTCGTCGGACTTTTAGGGTATTTCACGCAGGTTTTTAGGCCGTTCATCATTTCATAAAAAATAAGATGGAAACTGAGAACTATATTTGAGTTTCCAGAGTTCATCCTGTAAAAATTCTATTTTTTGATGAAACAAAGGATTCTGGCAGAGGCTGAACGGTTATTCTGGAAATATGGTGTACGATCCGTAACAATGGAGGATATCGCGAAACAACTCGGTATCTCAAAGAAGACAATTTATCAACATTTCAGCGACAAAGAGCAGATTTTATACCAGGTTATCGAGGATAAATCGCTTAGAAATCTTTCAGAAATGGATTGTTTGGTTACAGAGGGGACTAATCCGGTTGAAGAGATGCTATATGTATTACGCATGATGCAGAAACACCACGATCAAATTAGCCCTAATCTGTTGGTCGATGTGAAGCGATACTATCCACAGGCTTTTGCCCTGTTCAGACAATATAAGGAAGGACAGATAATGCGATCTATTCTTGAAAATATCCAAAAAGGTATTGAACAAGGTCTATATCGGTCCGACATAAATCCGGCTATTTTGGCTCGTCTACGGGTTGAGCAAATCGAACTTGCTTTCAATAGTGACATCTTCCCATCTGACCAATTTACTATGCAACAAATTCAATATGAACTGATCCATCATTTCGTGCGCGGAATGCTGACAGAGAAAGGATTCACCATCTACAACCAGTATGTTAATCAGTACAACCATGAAGTTCAATAAGACAAAAATAGCGGTAATGATCGGACTGCTCTCGTTCGTGAGTAGCGGATCCTTATTGGCTCAGAGTAAGCAGGAGTTATCGCTGAATGAAGCCATTAAGTTCGCTGTTGAAAATAACATCAATGTAAAAAACTCGGGCCTAGACGCGCTAAGCTCAGAAGCTCGGATTCGAGAGGTTAAGTCAACGGCTCTGCCACAGGTAAGCATTGGAAGTCTGCTAACGTACAATGCGATTATTCAGAAGTTTATTCTGCCAGCTGGTGGTTTTGGAGGTCCTACTTCATCAACAGCCACTAGTGGTAATCAGCCCGAAAACGCGAGTGTGACGGCCATTCCGTTCGGCGTGAATTTCCAGGGAAACGTACAGGCAACACTAAATCAGTTACTCTACGACGCTAGCTATAAACTTGGTTTGAAAGCCGCTGCCACGCTGCGTGAACTGAGTCAGAAAAACGTACAGGCGTCAAAAATTACCGTAGCCGAACAAGTAGCCAAAGCCTATTATAATGTACTGGTGAGCGAGGAGCGAATAAAATTGCTGGACTACAACATTGCCCGTATCGACACGCTTCTGAACGAAACAGTAGCACTTAACAAACAGGGATTCGTTGAAAAAATTGACGTAAATCGGTTGGAAGTTCAATCCAATAATTTGAAGGCCGAGCGTCAAAATGTGCAGAATCTGGTTGGCCTAAGTTATTACCTGCTGAAATTCCAGATGGGTCTGGGTATCAATGACCCCATTGCATTGACAGATAAAATTCAGGATTTGAACCTGGAAGAACTCGAGCGTTCGGTAGCAGTTACACCGGATTTCGACTATAACCAGCGAATTGAATTTTCAACGTTACAAAGTCAGATACAACTCGCCGATCTTGATTACCAAAGTGTAGGGAAACAGTATCTGCCCAGGGTGGTTGGATCAGTGGTATACGGTCATAATAATGGGCGTAACAACTTAGGTGAGTTTTTCACAACGCAATGGTTCAATTCCGCAGCAGTCAATATACAAATCCAGGTGCCCGTTTTTGACGGTTTTCAGAAACGATACGCAGCTCAGCAGAGAAAATTCGCATTAGAGAAAGCTAAACAGGGCAGCAATTTGTTGAAGAATTCCATTGATCTACAGATTAGACAAGCGCAGATTACAACGCAAAATAGTCTACAAACTTTGCGTACCCAGAAGCGTAATCTGGATCTGGCTCAGGAAATCCTTCGAGTAACACGCATCAAATACAAAGAAGGGGTTGGGTCAAACATCGAAGTATTGAACGCCGAAAGTTCATCGCGGGAAGCGCAAACCAACTATTTCGCATCATTACTGGATTTTATGCTCGCGAAAGTTGATGCGGATAAAGCCAGTGGCAAACTCTACATAGGACAGTAAAATTAATCCAGCTACAAGGTTCCATACTTCAATTCAATGCGGCCTTGTGCTTGAAACCTGAAAACAAGATTTAAACAAGTTTAAAAATGAAACCATACTACGCTATTGCCCTGATGAGCTTATTAGCGGCCTGCTCGGGGGAAAAAAAGTCGGACCTGGAAACTAAACGCGAAGAGCTCAGCGAGTTGAAAACGCAACAGGGCGAATTAAACACGAAGATTAAAGCACTGGAAGCGGAATTGACCAAACTCGACCCGAAGAAACAGGAAGATGTCCGCGTGAAAGACGTAACGGTTGCTCCATTGACAGCTAGTACGTTCAAGCATTTTGTTGAGTTGCAAGGTACTATCGACGCCAAAAACAACGTACAAGTATCCCCTAAATCAGGTGGAGTTGTTACGGCAGTTTATGTGAAAGAAGGTGACAACGTACGGGCTGGACAAGCAATTGCCAAAGTAGACGATCAGTTGTTACGTGAATCGATGGAAGAAGTCAAAACGCAACTGTCGCTGGCAAACACCGTGTTTGAAAAACAGGCTTCGTTGTGGAAACAGCAGATTGGTACGGAGATTCAATACCTACAGGCAAAGAACAACAAAGAGTCGCTGGAACGTCGGCTGAGTACGTTAAATACCCAACTCGGCCAATCGACTGTAACAGCCCCTATTTCGGGTGTTGTTGACCACGTTATGGTGAAAGTAGGTCAGTCAGCAGCTCCAGGTATGGGCCTGGTTCAGGTTGTGAATCTGTCTCAGCTAAAAGCGGTGGCTAAAGTTTCGGATACGTATTCAGGAAGTGTGCGAAAAGGTGATGCTGTCGATATTGAATTCCCGGATTTGAATAAGAAATTGAATTCGAAAATTTCATTCGTAGCGACGACTGTTGATCCGTCAAACCGAACATTTACCATTGAAGCTCCCCTCCCATCAGATAATGCATTGAAGCCGAATATGCTGGCCCGAATTAAGATCAACGATAAAACGCAAGCCAAGGCAATCGTCATTAATCAAAATCTGATTCAAAGCACAGAAGCTGGTCAGCTGGTTTATGTTGCTGTAAATGAAGGCGGTAAGAAAATTGCAAAGGCTAAAACGATTAAAACGGGGCAGTCGTACGGCGGCCAGATTGAGGTGACGCAAGGGCTACAGTCGGGGGATCAAATCGTAACGACTGGTTATCAGGATTTGGTGGATGGACAACCAATAAACTTTTAGTCAATAGTTGTCAGTCGATAGCCATCAACGATTATCGACTGACAACTGACGACTGATGACTAACGACTATTTTTATGAAATTTGAACAGTATAAAACCCTCGGATTCACCAACTGGTGCGTTGAAAATCGGACGGCGATTTACATCTTCACCTTCCTGATAACGATTGGTGGATTGTTCGTCTACAATAATCTGCCGAAGGAGCAGTTTCCGGATATTAAAGTTCCACAGGTATATATTAATACGGTTTACGTAGGAACGGCTCCGGCTGATATCGAAAATACGATCAACAAGCAGATTGAGAAGCAGTTGAAGTCGATATCCGGTGTAAAACGGATTAAGTCGAATGCCTTGCAGGACGTATCGGTTATTCTGGTTGAGTTTAACCCAGATGTAGAATCAGCTGAAGCCTTGCAGCGTGTGCGTGACGCCATCGACAAAGCGAAACCTGATCTGCCGCAAAAATTAGATGCAGGCCCAACGGCGCAGGATGTCGATTTTTCGGAAATGCCGATTATGAACATCAATATGGCCGGTAATTTCTCGCTGAAACAGTTGAAAGAGTACGCTGAGGATTTACAGGACGTAATCGAAGGAATGCCCGAAATCCGACGTGTCGATATCGTTGGAGCTTTAACGCGGGAGGTTCAGATTAATCTTGATCTAGCCCGGATGCAGTCGGCAGGTTTGGCGTTCACCGATATTCAACAAGCTATTCAGGGTGAGAATATTAACGTATCAGGTGGTGAACTGCCCGTCGATGGCATTCGTCGGACGGTGCGTGTGAAAGGTGAATTTACCGACGTATCGCAGCTTCAAAACCTGAATATTCGTACTGCAACGGGCGCTACGATTCGTTTGGGCGATATTGCTGAAGTAACTGACAATTTTGAAGAACAGCAGGATTTTGCCCGGTTGAACAACAAATCAGTTGTTACACTGAATGTTATCAAACGGGCGGGCTCTAACCTGATTTCGGCTGCCGACCGAATCGAAGAAACCATTGCGGAATATAAAACAACGCATTTCCCTCCCGGTCTGGATGTAAAAATCACCGCCGACCAATCTGAGCGAACCCGCGAAAGTGTGAATGACCTGGTGAACACAGTTGTACTGGGCTTCATTTTCGTTGTACTCGTATTGATGTTCTTTATGGGTGTTCGCGACGCCATTTTCGTTGGTCTTTCGGTACCCTTATCAGCACTGGTTGCTTTTGTGTTGATGCCCGTTGTTGGGCCAGTTGTAGGCACTTCGTTTACGCTGAATATCATGGTGTTGTTTGCCTTTCTGCTTGGATTAGGGCTGGTAGTTGATGATGCTATTGTGGTTATTGAAAACGCACACCGACTCTTCAATCAACATAAAGACTGGGATATCAAAAAAGCCGTAAAAGCTGCTGCTGGCGAGGTGTTTGCTCCCGTATTATCGGGTACATTGACGACGATTGCACCGTTCTTTCCGCTTCTTTTCTGGCCGGGCATTGTGGGTGAATTCATGAAGTTCCTGCCGCTTACGCTGATTCTGACCTTGTTTGCGTCGCTGTTTGTAGCTTACGTAATCAACCCCGTGTTCGCCGTTACGTTTATGAAACGGCACGATGAGAGTCACCATGACGAGAAGCCAACTTTTGAGCAGATCAAACGCCCTGTTCTGATTCTGACTGCCCTGGCTGGTGTCGGCTATGTCATTGACCGAGGTATTGGTAACCTGTTTGTACTGTTCCTGATTCTGTACGTCTTTAACCATTATGTGCTTACACCGAAACTGATTGTGCCATTCCAGGATAATCTTTTACCAGGACTGAAGAATGGCTATCGTAAATTGATTTCGTGGATTTTGCACGGCTGGCGTCCAGTATTTGCTATCGTCAGTGCGTTTGGTTTGCTGATTTTGACCTTCTTCATCGTAGGTATCGCAAAACCAAAAGTGCTCTTCTTCCCAAGTGGTGAGCCCGATTACATTTACGTGTACAATGTAATGCCGATCGGTACGGATGCGCGTGTTACCAACGCGACAACAAAGGAAATTGAGAAGCGAGTGTTCAAGGTTATGGAAGATAACAAAGCCATGGGCATCGTAAACTCGGTTATTTCCAATGTCGGTAAAAACGCTGGTGACCCAATGAATCCCGACCGGTCAGCAACTCCCCATAAATCGAAAGTGACCGTAGCGTTTGTTCCTGGCGTAGAACGTAATGGTATTTCGACGGATTCATTGCTGGCTAAAGTTCGCGTAGCAATGCGCGGATTGCCAGGTAGCGAGATTTCTGTCGAACGGGAATCGAATGGTCCGCCAACGGGTAAACCAATTGCCATTGAAATTGCCGGTGAAGAATTCGATGCACTGAAAAAACTGGAAAATCAGGTTAAACAGGCAATTGCGAAAGCAGGTATTCAGGGGATCGACCAGTTAAAATCAGACCTGATTACGAACAAGCCTGAAATCGTTATTGATATCGACCGTGAGAAAGCTGAGCGGGAAGGTATTTCATCGGGTCAGATTGCGATGGCTATTCGGACCGCTTTATTTGGTTTGGAAGTATCGAAATTCCGGGATGCGAAAGATGAATATCCGATTATGGTACGCCTGAAACAGGATGACCGTAGTCAGATTGATCGCCTGCTAAGCCTGAATATCGTCTATCGCGACATGGTTATGGGTGGTCAATTGCGCCAGGTTCCGATTACCTCAGTGGCCAATATCAGCTACTCGACAACCTTTAGTCAGATCAACCGGAAAAATCAGGAACGTCTGGTAACGCTCAGTTCCGATGTGGTACCGGGCTACAATGCAAACCAGATTGTCGCTCAGATTCAGCAGGTAATTGATCAGATGGAAGTTCCGAATGGCTATACCGTACGTATGGGTGGAGAGCAGGAAGATCAGCAAGAGTCCATGAGCTTCTTGGGCGCTGCGTTTGGTATTGCCCTGATGCTCATTTACCTGATTATGTCGACCCAGTTTAACTCGGTCGTGAAGCCGCTCATTATCTTCGTTACTATTCTGTTCTCGCTGATTGGGGTACTACTTGGATTTGTGATCTTCAACAAGGATTTCTCCATTATCATGTCGGGCGTCGGTATCATTGCCCTGGCCGGTATTGTGGTGAAAAACGGGATTCTGCTCATTGAATTCATTGAGGAATTACGTGGACGAGGTGTGCCGCTTCGCGACGCGATCATTGATGCGGGTGGTATTCGTCTGACGCCAGTATTATTAACGGCTTCGGCAGCTGTACTGGGCTTGATTCCGCTAGCTTTAGGGATAACCGTCGATTTTGTAAGCCTATTCCGTGATTTCAATCCACACCTCGTCGTTGGTGGCGATAGCTCGGTATTCTGGAACATTCTGGCCTGGACCATCATTTTCGGTTTGACCTTCTCAACCGTTCTGACATTGGTAGTTGTACCTTGTATGTACTGGATAAACGAGCGTATCCGGATGAAGTGGTTTGGTAAGAAAGACCCTGCGCTGGAATTCGTGGAGGAACCCGAAGAAGAACTGGTATAGTTTTGAACGATAAGTGGTGAACGATGATTGATAAGTAACATGCGTCAGCAAACCTATCAATCATCGTTCTTTTTGCTCATTAATTTATGAACCGCACTGGACTTGTATTTATCCTGCCTGTCATCATGCTGTTGATTGACTGGTATGTCTGGCAGGCTGTTAAAACCGTTAGTCGGTCGGCTACCGAAAGTACCCAACGGATTATTGCAATCATCTTTTGGGGATTCACCGTTTTATCGCTGGTGCTCTACGTTGTGATGCAGGTTCTGCCGGCCGATTCATTGAGCCGTCAGGTCCGTACGTTTTTATGGGCCGGTATTGCCATTCCGTATTTTTCGAAAGTCTTTACAATCCTCATTCTTCTGATCGATGACATTGGTCGATTCTTTCGTTGGATCGTGTCGCTATTCTATAAACCAGCTGTTATAGAGGCGGTTGAGAGTAGCCAGAAGGCTGCGAGCACGAATATAATGCCAAATGACACGATCACTCGGTCCGATTTTCTGATGAAAACGGCACTGGTTGTCGGTACTATTCCATTAGCTGCTTTCTCGTGGGGGATTATTTCGGGGGCGCATGACTACCGAATACGACGGATTAAACTCCCACTGAAAAACCTACCATCAGGCTTTCATGGAATGACCATTGCCCAGATTTCAGACATCCATACCGGTAGCTTTTTTAACAAAACGGCTGTAAAAGGCGGTGTAGAAATGTTGATGGGACAGAAGCCCGATCTCGTCTTTTTTACTGGTGATCTAGTGAATAGCCATGCCGATGAAGCCAATGATTACATCGATGTATTTGATAAAGTGAAAGCTCCGCTAGGGGTATATTCAACCCTCGGTAATCACGATTACGGCAAATACGTACAATGGCCAAGTGCGCAGGCCGAACGCCAGAACGTATTAAACGTTGTAGCAGCCCACAAGCAAATGGGCTGGAATATCATGCTGGACGAGAATAAAATCCTGGAACAGAACGGCGATAAAATAGCCTTGATTGGCGTACAAAACTTGGGCTTTGGACCGGCCGCACTACGCGCTGGTGATCTGGCGAAAGCGTACAAAGGCACCGAAGATTATCCCGTAAAACTCCTCCTCTCCCACGACCCAACGCACTGGGACGCTGAAGTTCGTCCTAAATACCCGGATATTGACGTTCAATTTAGTGGACACACACACGGTGCACAGTTTGGCGTCGAGATTGGGAGCATTCGCTGGAGCCCAACGCAGTATTTTTATCGGCAATGGGCTGGATTATATCAGGAAGGGGCTCAGCGGCTCTATGTGAATCGGGGTTACGGCTATATCGGTTATCCGGGCCGTGTAGGTATTCTGCCCGAGATCACCATTTTTGAGCTGGTGAAAGCGTAACGATTTGTTAAAGCGGCCGGATTTCACGCCAGAATCGACGAATAAACGACCACTCATTCGGCGAAATACCCTTGTGCGCCCGCGCTACACGTAGCAGCAGAGTTACAAATCGCCTTTTCGTCTTAAGTGTCAATTCGGTACGTTTGCTAACTAGCCGACGCATACCAAACGCATAGGCTTCTTCGGTCGACTCCTTTACGTCTTCCCGCAGAAAAAAGCCGTTGAGGGCCAGTGAGCCGTGTGGTTCTCTGACCAGCAAATCTTTTGCAATTAATATTTCCTCCTTATGAGGTTGCCCATCTAAGCAGGATAAGGCGTAAACAAGGCTACCTAAGCCCAGAGCGATATCGGGTGAATACATATTGGCAATGGAAAAATAGTGGACCTGAGGCAAATCACCTCAGGTCCACACGTTTGCACAGCGAAAAAAGGAAAACGTTGAGTACTTACAGGACAATGCTTCTACTTAAATGCCTTAGTTGCCACCTGTATTCGGTTGATTTTTCGATGCACCAGACGCTATGTCTGCTTCAGACGATGAAGTCGAGCGTGACTCACTGACTCGCTGAATCTTGTAATTCCGAACGGCTACGTCCATTTCGGGCGTGTGGGTTGCCACAACTCCACCCACAGCAGGGCTGGGAGCCTGGTGTTTGTAGCTAATCGCAGGCCCTTGATTCAGCGTAGGCGCGTTTACCGTCACCCCTTTTTTAGAATCCCACTGACGAGCAGTAGCAGCTTTATTAGCATGTTTATAATTGTGCGTAGAATACGTCACATCACGACGTAATTTGGAATCATCCTGCGCCGAAGCGTTGAAAATAGTCAGGGTACTTAGGATGGCTATAGCAAGGTATTTTTTCATGGCTTTTGTTGTTTTTATGTCGTCAGTCCAGCGAAAACGGCTTTTAGTAAACCACTGCCAGATTGACACAACAAAGGTCAGAAGTCGGGGTTAGGCTCGTGTTAGAGCCGCATTAGAATGGGATTAGAAATGCAATCAGGGGTTATAAAGTTGTAGAATTGTAAGATTATAGAGTTTTACAGGATGCGCTAGTCAACTCTACAACCTTATCAATTTACAACTCTATTATTCCTTATCGGGGAAGTATAACGGTGAACGTAGTACCCAATTCGGCTGATGATTCAACCTGAATCGTGCCTTTATGTAGTTGGATTATACGCTCTGTCAGTGCCAGACCGATACCATGACCGGGGTGCCCACCCGCGTTACGTCCCCGCTGAAAAGGGACGAAAATAGCCGTGAGCTGGTCGGCTGGAATCACGGAGCCGGTATTATGCACCTTCACCTCTATAGCTGCTGGCTGGGCCGATAGACTGACCGCTACGAAATGATTAACCGAAAATTTGCCCCCGTTATCGAGGAGATTGAAAAAGGCCGTTCGCAACAAACTTTCATTACCTAACAGTTGCCAGTGGGGAATCAACGCAGTGGGCGATCCAATACGTAATTCAATCGTATAATCGGGATGAAGTCGCCGGAATTCTTCCTGTATCTGCGTCAATAACGTATTGATATGCACCGTCCCCATCGGCACGCTTGATGAATCCATGCTTGCATTCGTCAACGCCAGTAAGCCATTCATCAGGCGATTCAGACCACGCACATCGTCAAGCACGGAACGTAGCGTAGCGCGCAGTTCGTCTGGCTCGTCCTCGGCCAGCAGCGACACCTCCAACTGACCCGTAATGGCTGTTAATGGCGTTCGTAACTCGTGCGAAGCGTGGGACATAAAAAAACGCTGCAATCGGAAAGATTCTTCCAATCGGTTCAGCATTCGATTGAAGCGCTGTGCCAACTGTGCCAGTTCATCGGCCTGATCGCCCTCGGGCAGCCGTAACGACAGATTCATCGCTGTAATAGCATCAATTTGCCCATTAATCACACTAATCGGCCTTAGCGTCCGGCCCGCAAATAGGCGTCCCGCTACCAGCATGAGTCCCGTCATCAGAAACCAGCCAACACCTAATAGTTGAGCGAAATTCAGTAGCGTTCGCCTGTTATACGTATCGACGGCAGAGGCAATAATCACAAAGGGCTCTTGGTCGTCACTAAAGAGCACGCCCATAATCTCCCGATTGTCCTGTTTCCAATAAATTTGCTGCTCTTTTCGAATGCGCGTTAACGTAGCTTTCGATACGGTAAGAAAATCGGTACCGCTTTCGTAGACGAGTTCCCCTTTCGCGTTATAAATAATGATCTCCTCATCGGGCAGAACCGTTAACTGATTCTTGTCCATTAATTTATAGAGAGCTGGATTAACACGCTCTTTGCCAACAAGCAGATGCCCGGCCGTTAAGGCTTCGTTACGCAAACGATGCTGAAATTCACGCTCGCGATATCGCTCAGCCAACAGGTACAGCGACAGGCAGAACAAGGCCAGTGAAATGGATACGATGGCCGTAAAAAATAGGGTCAGTCGATTACGAAGGCTCATTTTTCTTTTAGCACATAACCCATACCGATCAGCGTGTGAATGAGCTTATTTGGATAGTCTCTATCGATTTTCGCCCGCAAATAACTGACGTAAACATCAATGACGTTGGTGCCCGTATCGAACCCAATATCCCATACATGTTCGGCAATATCAACCCGCGAAACTACTCGCCCGGCCCTTCGCATCAGATATTCCAGCAATGCATACTCACGCGCCGTCAGATCGATGGTTTGTCCATTGCGTCGGGCTACACGTTCGTGGAGATCAAGTTCCAGATCGGCCACTCGTAGGGTTCGGTCTGGCTCTTCGGTTGTCGGTGCTCTCTTTAGCAGCGCTTTCACCCTTGCCAGGAGTTCCATGAAATCGAACGGTTTGGCCAGATAATCGTCGGCGCCCGCTTCAAAACCCAGGAGTTTATCGGCAACTGTATCGAGCGCTGTCAACATCAGAATGGGCACTTGATTAGGCTGATTACGGATGTATTCAGCCAGCTCCAGACCACTAATATCGGGCAGATTTACGTCCAGAATAATCAGGTCGAAGCGCGACTTACTGAGCAGGTTTTTTGCTTCTTCGCCCGTCGATGCAATCTCAACTGCATACGACTGCGTTTGAAGTCCCTTTTTAATAAACATCGCTACTTTAGGTTCATCTTCAACCAAAAGCAACTGTACGTTCGAGCCGGTATTCATACGATTGGTAGATACAGTATGGAGGAAATCGCTCAGAGAATCAGAATTGACTTGTAAGATAGTGAGGTCAGATTTATTCCAAAACAGTAATTACACAGAACTCAAATCGAACCATAACATTGGTCCATTAAAAAAGGGCTTCAGCATGTACTGAAGCCCTTTTTTGTAGAGAGGCTGTTTAAACTTTTTGGCATATAGCTTTTGTCCTTCTGACGCAGGAAGAATCTTAAGGTTTACTTACTTGTGAGTGAGGATAGTTAAAGATTCTTCCTGCGTCAGAATGACAAAAGAGTCTATTGAGAAATTTATTTTTAAAAGTTAAAACAGGTTCATAGTCTTAAATCTTATCGATTCAGGTAATTCGAAAACCCTATTGCATATTTTGTTGGCGATTTGGGGTCTGTTGTCATAACTCCTCGCACGTAAAAAGTAAAAACGCCCCCAGGCTGCATTCCCGGTGCCGCATTGGCAAATGTTGCCGTTGTTACAGGAATTGCTCCATTGACTTTTGCCAGAAAATTCGCCGTACGAATTAGCCCTGATTTATAATCCGCAGGTGGAGCAATGGGGACAAATGCGCTAGCCTTGCCGGGTGCAACACCTGTAATAATATCTTTTCCGTCATACGTCAGCGTCACATCAGTTGAATTAGGCACTAGATTCACAATACGGGCAAAAATGTTGTTTCCGGAAAGAGGTGGCAACTCATCAGGAATGGCTATGATACTATAACTGGGCGCTACACCTGTTGCAAATAATGAATATCGTTTCCCTGCTTCAGCCGTCAGATCAGTTGCTACCAACGGACTGGCAACTGACCCACCGGTAGCACTGACTAATTTGATCTTAGCCGCTCCGGTTGGAATTGCTGCGTACTCATTGGCCGGGAAAGCGGCTAACGCAGTCGTTGTGTATAAAACACTTCCGGTTGGGTTCGTCGTAGTAACGGCGGCACCCGAAATGCGCTGATCATTTACGTAAACATCGAGCGCTGGAGCATCAGGGGCTGCGTGTATCAGGCGAAATTGCGCACCCGTAGGCGTCTGTACGTTCTGTAAAAAATTGAATTTATCGTTGCAACTGCTGGCCAGTAAACCAGTCATAAATACGCAACAAATGGCTAGAGTCTGTTTCATGAATTTAGACAGGTTTATTTGGTTGAGAACCAAAGTTCTTTTGTGTGATATTCGGGTAACGTAGCACCGATATTCGCCAGCGAACCACGATTCCAGATAAATTCAGAATTGTATCGAGGACGCATTCGTTGTACGGTTTTTCCCAGATTATCAGGGAAAAGTGCAGTACCTGTAGGAATGATGAAGCCTGTATAAATTGTCTGATCATATTGGAATCGACGTAAATCGACCCAGGTTTCGAGCGAACCATGCATGAATAAAGCGATGTATTTCTGAAGCATGATATCACGCATCGTAAGCGCATCACCTGTCTGAACAACGGCGTTACTCGTCATGTATTTAGTAACTTCCGCTGCTGGAATAGGCGTAGCTGTGCGATCTACTGTACTGACCCATTCGATATTAGCCTGGACACCTTTCCTGTAGGCATCGAGTGCTGTTGTCTTATCCCCTTTCCGAAAAGCAGCTTCCGCTTTCATAAACTGAATTTCCGAATACGTAAAGATTGGATGATCGGCATCGTCTTTAAACAAAAACTTGCCTGTACCCGGCGTAGGCGTAATAGCAGGCGAATAACCAAACAATAAAGGCGTTCGTCTGACGTTCCCCGTTACATTGTTCGGATCGCCAGCGATGGGCACCACACCCCGATAAACGCCATCAGGCGATGGTGAAAACATAAGCGGTAAACGCGGATCGACGACGGTACTGAACACACGTCCATCCAGCAGCGAAATCATAAAATCTGTTGGCCGAAATGCATTAACATTGCCCCGGCGTGGACCGAAGAAATTTGCGTCGTTTGAGGAACTGGCCCGGTGCGGTACGCTAAAATTATCGGCATTACTGGCCAGCGATTTGTCGCAATACTCAATTACTTTGTCGGCGTTGAAGGTAGCTTTGTTGCTTATGTGCAACATGTTACGGGCCAGCGTAGCGTAAATGAATTTCACCCATTTTGCTTTATCGCCTTTGTACACCAAATCACCGGGACGAGTAGCGGCTGTGGGTTCTTTACCATCCGTACGGGCTAAGTCAGTCAAGGCTTCCTGATTGAGTCGGATTACTTCGGCATAAATAGCATCCTGCGTATCGAAGTCAAATTGGTAGCGTTCACTATCCCAGGCCTGTTTTAGAATCATTTCACCGTATAAATCAGTGGATGACTGCCAGCTCCAGGCACGAATCGCTTTGGCAATACCGACGAGATCGTAGCGCTGGGTTTTCATGCCATCCTCAATCATCAGATCGATATTTTTGCCAATCCGCCAGTAGTGCGTACTCCATTTTTCACCGCCTAAATCGCCCGAGCCGAAGATGTAACCTTGGCGATCCCAGGTATCCTGTGCGGCTGAGCTGGCAAAATACTGATCGTACTTGCCGACGTATCGTGTGTCAAATACTTCGCCCCGTACCATATTGGCAATAATGGGTGGTAATAAAGCATTTCCATCCGATACTTGCGGAAAACTGGGGTCGGCATTTATATCTAAATAGTCATTGCAACTGCTCAGCCCAAATCCAAGCCCGGTCAGTAGCAAAATGAATAGTTTTTTCATGATTAATAAGTCTATTAGTTCGGATAACAGTCGAAAAATTGAACGCTTGCAGCAAGTCAGTTTTCGACGAAATCGTTGATGAAATTCTTGATTAGAAACCAGCCCGAATACCAAAGGAAATGCCGCGAGGAACGGCCAGCTTACCGAAGTCAAAACCAGCAGCGCCGGCTCCTTGTGAAGTAGCTGTGGTCCCGTTTACGTTCGGGTCAGCACCGGTGTAGTTGGTCAGCAGGAATAAATCGGTACCCGTCACAAATACACCCGCCTGGCGAATCACCTTTGTTTTGCTGAGCCAATCCGTTGGGAACGTATAGTTTAGTGTAAGATCGCGTAAACGCATCCAGTTGATATTTCGCTCCACAAAAGCCGACTCAGGTAAGGACGAAAAATAATCGGCGCTACGGTAAAGCGGTGTAACCTGAATAGTATTGACCGTCGGATTATCCGTATTTTCTTTTCCATCGCGAAGAACGCCATTGAAAACAACGGGTTGCTCGCGATTTAAGGTATTGGTACTTATCCCTGTACGGAACATGTACATTTCATTCCCGTTGAATACATCGCCCCCTTTCCGAATGTCGAGCAGGAACGACAGGCTCAGGTTTTTATACCGGAACGAGTTCGTTAAACCAATCGTAAAATCGGGCGTACGGTCTCCGATGGGGAGAAAGTTAGTGTTGATAACCGGCAGACCTGTAGACGGAGTAATAAGAACTTGCCCCTGCTTATTGCGAACGTAATCGTATCCACCGAATGCCAGAGCAGATCCGGCTCCGCGCATATCTTCCGGTCGTAACGCCTGTTCGGGGAAATATTCAGTTACATTGGGCACGAATGCAGAAGCCCGAATATTGCCATACAGCCAGGTATCGGAGTTATAATATTCCGGCACGTTAGCCGCTGGCAGAGTCAATACAGCAGTTTTGTACCGGGAGAAATTAGCGATAACATCCCAGCTGAAATCAGCCGTTTTAACAGGCTTTCCTGTTAAAACAAATTCAATTCCTTTGGTTGAAAATGAACCTCCATTGAGCAAGCCAAATACGAAACCAGTTCCGTAGCTCAGCCGCTGCTCCACAATCTGATCGATTCGGCGAGTATCATAATACGCTAAATCCAGGCCAAGGCGTCCGTTGTAGAGCTGGATTTCACCCCCAATTTCCATACTCTTGCCAAATTCCGGCTTTAGATTCGGATTGCCCGCGTAGAAATTATAGCCAAAACCGCCACCCGTTGTCAATTGCGTTGTCAGACTCGATAATACACGATACGGACGGGCATCTTTACCAACTTCGGCATACGAAGCGCGCAATTTGGCGAACGACACGGTTTTGTTCCCCTGTAAAGCAGGCAACTCAGTCAGAACGAAACTACCGCTGACCGACGGATAGAAGAACGACCGGGATTGAATTGGCATGGTCGAGGTCCAGTCATTACGTCCCGTGACGCTCAAATAAACTACATCACCATAGCTGGCCGTAAATTGACCAAGCGCACTGACCACGCGTCGTTGGAGGAATGTGTATTTGTGATTGCGCGAAATAGGATCGGTATTATTCGAGGAATTATAATCGGGAATGTACAGATTCTCACCGTAGATGGCCGTCGTTTGCTCGCGGGAATCGTAAAGGTCTCCGCCAACCAACAATGACAATTTAATCTTGTCGCCGAATGATTTGCGAGCGGTTGCCAGAATATTACTAGTCAGAATCCGGCTGTTTTGCGTGTAATTTTCTATCGCACCTCTTCGCGCGATACCGTCATTTGTTTCGGGATGAATAAAATTATTGCCCGTTGTAGCCGCTAAATCTGTTCCGATCCGGCCTGTAATATTGAGCCAGGAGGTTGGATCATATTTCACCGCTAGTCGCCCGATGGTTCGGTTTGTTTGGTCGCTGGCCTGATTTCGGTTGACGTTGAAGAGCGGATTATCCAGTTCTCCACCGGCTTCAGTCACAATTCGTCGGCGGGTGCCGTCTGGGTTCAGGTAATTGGTGATATCGTCGTTCGTGGGCCAGGTCAGCAGATTGATCAAATATCCCAATGGACCAGCCGTTTGTTTCTGAATTTTATTGTTTGTGTATTGAATGGAAGGTGAAATTTCGAGTTTCGAGCTAATCGTTGATACCAGATTCAGGGATAAATTCATAATCTGGGAGCCCGTATTCGGAATAGTGCCCTGCGCATTGGTATAGCTGCTCGACGCGCGGTAGGTTAACTTTTCGCTGCCGCCATCGAACGTTAAATTGTGCCGATTTGTAAACGCATCGCGGAAAAAAGCTCTTGGATTATCAAAAACCTGCGTTCCTTCCGGGTATCGAGGGCCAAAAAACGTTAATGCAGTTGGGCTAGGTGTTCCAACCGCACCCCGCCCATAAACCGACTGTACTTTTGGGTATCGGTACACGTGGTCGACCCGGAATACGTTGTCATAACTCACGTTGCTGCGCCCGGCTCTTCCTTTTTTGGTTGTAATAATGATAGCACCTGCAGCGGCATTGATCCCGTACAAAGCGGCTGCTTCAGGGCCTTTCAGCACGCTAATACTCTCAATATCATTCGGATTGATATCAGCCGCCCGGTTCAGGTAATCACTGTTTCGGTTTGGCCCGTCGGATACTAACGCGCCCTGGCTAAACGTGCTATTATTAATCGGTAAGCCATCGACAACGAACAACGGAGAATTGTCGCCCCCGATTGAGTTTACGCCCCGAAGCTGAATTTGAACCGATGCTCCTGGTAGACCGCTGGTAGTTGCCATTTGCAAGCCTGGTACACGGCCCTGTAAGGAGGTTAGGAAGTTTTCGCGCTGTGTTTCTGCTAATTCAGCGCCTTTCACTTCACTAATCGCATAGCCTAACGCCCGTCGCTCCTGCTTAACACCGAGAGCCGTTACAACAACTTCATTGAGCGCATTAGCTTCTGCCTTTAACGATACGTTGACGACATCGCTCGTACCGATGGGAATATCCTGCGAAGTAGCACCGATAAAACTAATCCGAAGCACCTCGCCTGAGCGAGCCTGAATGCGGTATGTACCAGTTGCATCGGTAGTGGTTCCGCGCGTGGAGCCACGAATCACGACGCTGGCTCCCGGAATAGGGGTATTGTCTTCGGCTGAGGTAACCTTACCGGTTATTTGCCGATCCTGTGCGTAGGTGACCGTTAGTGTGGTCACACTGAGCAGCAGCAAAAAAGCTTTTTGTAGAATTGCCTTCATAAGTTAAGAAAGGTTGATGAACACTAATAAAAATTTACTTTTGAACTGTGAAGAAGTAATTAATCGTGACTCCTGAGTAAAGACTAGCTACCTCATTCCCAAAAGACAGTTTGTTTTTAATTAATTGTCTGATTATGAGGAGTTTGTTATTTAATGAGTAATTAATCTACTCAATAATGATTTTACTGAGTTAAAAATCTGATTGAATGGGCAAATCAACTGATAGACGAGGTAAAAGGCCGGGGTAGTAAAATACTCTAAAACAGCGAAAATCTGTTTCTCAGCAACAGAATGCTATATTTGACTACGTCTGACGGATTTAGCTGTTCCTAACCAAATCATTCGTCAACGTGTTACGCTAAACAACTAATTAACCATCAAGCACACATGAAAATCGTCTTTCTTACAGGTCTTTCATTCTTTATGTCGATCCTGTCGTATCTGTATCCCGTATCAGAACCTCAGGAAACAAAAATTCCGGTTTGCCACGCACCTGCCAATGATATGGCTATGATGGCAGCCGATCCCGCTTTTCAGCAACTACATGCGAATCCCCTCCCATTTACCTACACGGGAGCTGGAGAAATGATTAAGTTTTCAACCCCCGACGGCCAATCGGCGAATGGCTTCCTGCTGAAATCAAAGCAGCCCTCTGATAAATGGCTGTTGGTTTATCAGGAGTGGTGGGGACTGAACGATAATATCAAACAACAGTCCGAAGCATTTTATAATGATCTGAAGAATGTAAACGTGCTGGCTGTCGATATGTATGATGGAAAAGTGGCTACTGAACGAGCTGAGGCTGGTAAACTGATGGCTGCGGCCAATAAAGATCGGCTGATGAGTATCGTCAAAGGAGCAATTGCTTATGCTGGCCCCAAAGCAGAATTTGCTAGTGTTGGCTGGTGTTTTGGTGGTATGTTATCGCTGCAATCGGCACTTGCGGAGGGTAAACAAGCGAAAGGTTGTGTAATGTACTATGGTCGGCCGGAGCAGGATGTTGAAAAATTGAAAACGCTTCAAACCGACGTACTAGGCATTTTTGGTAGCAAAGACAAAGGCATTACGCCTGAATCGGTAAAGCAGTTTGAAGAAAATATGCAGAAGGCTGGCAAGAGCGTTACCGTGAAAATGTATGACGCCGATCATGGTTTCGCTAATCCCAGCAATCCCGTTTACAACAAAGAAGCAGCTACTGATGCTTACAAATTGGCACTAGACTATCTGAAAGAAAAACTGAAAGCCTAATCTCTAGTAAATACATAGATAAAAGCCTGACTATCTGATGGTCAGGCTTTTTAATAAAACTTTAACGACTTTCTTGACGTTTACATTAAACGTAGGAGCTTAGCCGATGTCTAACCAACAAAACGAGCAAAACTCACTACAACGATGAAAACGCATAAATGGAGTGCATTATTAATTGGTCTGTTTGTTGGAGTGGCTACAGTTAGTTTTGGCCAGTACGGACCAAATTATGGACAGGGTTATTCCAACGGAAACAATTGCAATCCAAATTATCGGAAAGGATATAATCAAGGGTATTCAAACGGATACGGGCAACCTTATCCAAATGGCTATAACCGAGGCTATTCCAGCCCGAATTACGGATACAATAATGGCTATTATTCATATGGTAGACCATATCCTGTTCAGCCGCCGGTGGTCGTTGTACCGCCCCAGGTTGTAATCGCTCCACCAGTGGTTGTTGCTCCGGCACCTCCTGTGATTGTACGGCCCTATCCTCGTTACAATTATGGGTATAGAGGTCATGGATGGCGTGGAGTATATGGCGGACGTCGTTGGTAGCATAAAGTAGATTGCCTCCAAAATGTGACAGTTATTTTGGAGAAGTAAAACAGATGGTTCAACAAGTGAAGCTTTTTAGAGATATGAAAACGCTAAGATTAATTCCCGTATTAACAGCCGCTCTACTCATAATGCTTTTGGCGAGCTGCGGTCCTGCTTATGTAAATACTGGCTATGGTGGAGGCTATTACGGTCGACCTTATGGCTATAATTATGGGTATCGACCTTATGGTTACTACCGCCCAGCTCCACCTGTAGTGGTTCGGCCACGTTATTATGCCCCTGCTCCCCGGTATTATGGTGGTGGTAGCCCAGGCGCCCGACGAGGATACGGTGGTAATAGCTATGGCGGAGGCCGTTCGCGTGGACCCAGATAAGTAATTGAGTCCTGAATAAAAAATGCCGTTCTCTTCAAGAGAACGGCATTTTTTATTCAGGACTATTGATGTTAACTATTAAGCCGTTTTATAGGGATTACCAATGTGCAGGGCATAATCCCCCGATTCAATCAGCGGTTTATCAATCGTAGATAAATTATATAAATACACCCAGCAATCGATTGTTGCGCCATTTACTTCTACAGGAACAATCGCCCGGATAAACTCAGTCGGATCTTCAAAATCGTTTCCTACTCCTTCGTAATAATCCAGATACGTCAAGGTAGCCCCTTTCTGATTGCTAATGTTGAAAACAGTACCTTGAACGTAGTTTGGCCCTATTTCCTGATAAACAGCACCCGGATAGCTTCCCATGTCAAAGATTTGACCGGCAAAACGACCTTCGCCTGTGTAGCGACCGCGCTGCCTTAAATATTGGGCAAATTGGTTATCGAAAGGGCGTCGGAGCGTACCGTAGACAATCAGAAAATCGGGGTCGTTAGTCATTCAATAAAAAAAGCGAATTGGATGACGAAAGTAATTAATTTTACCGTTATTAGTGAAAATCAGGTTTGATCAATGAAAAAGGCACACGTACTTCTACTACTGACTGCATCGCTGATCCTAGTCGATGTACCTGTCCAGACGCAGGCAGCGGTCAACAAAAACAGCACCGAACTTTCGGCGATTGGTCGGAAGAAAAAGGGCTATAAAGTAAAACGCGGAGGTCTCTTCAATACAGGTCTTTTCCGAAAGAAAAACCCCTGTGGATGCCCGAAGCATTAAGCAATCATTAAGAAATTGTATTTATAATAGAGTGAGGCCCGTATACGGGCCTTTTTTCGTTTAATTAGTTGTAAAAATCTGTGTTTCAGCGTAAAATTTCGTACCTTTGCGGAAAAATGACCGGGATTTTTATGATTTAACTGACCGACCAAGATTTTGCTTTTGTAGAAAGCTAGAAATGACAAAATCCTGTAAATCCATCAATCAGCTAAATCCCGGTTCAGAAACAGTATGCAATCGATTCGCAATATAGCTATCATCGCCCACGTTGACCACGGCAAAACGACCCTAGTCGACAAAATTATTCACGCATCTAAACTATTCCGGGAAAATCAGGAATTCGGCGACCTGATTCTGGATAACAATGACCTGGAGCGTGAACGAGGCATTACCATTGTCTCGAAAAACGTATCGGTACGTTACAAAGATGTTAAAATCAACATCATTGATACACCAGGCCACAGCGACTTTGGCGGTGAGGTTGAGCGTGTATTGAAAATGGCCGATGGCGTTTGCCTCTTGGTCGATGCCTTTGAAGGGGCTATGCCACAAACGCGCTTTGTATTGAGTAAAGCGCTTCAATTGGGACTGAAACCCATTGTTATTGTCAATAAGGTCGATAAGGAAAACTGCCGCCCCGACGAAGTGCACGAGCAAGTGTTCGACCTGATGTTCAACCTTGGCGCTACAGAAGAGCAATTGGATTTCCCAACCGTATACGGTTCGTCGAAACAAGGTTGGATGGGACCAGACTGGCAGAAACCAACGGATAATATCACGTACTTACTCGACACGATCGTTGAAACGATTCCTGCCGCTCCGATCAATGAGGGTTTGCCACAAATGCAGATCACTTCGCTTGATTATTCAGCGTTCGTTGGTCGTATCGCTATTGGACGTGTGCACCGCGGAACGTTGAAAGAAGGCGCTAGCATGGGCTTAATGAAATCCGACGGTTCGCTGAAGCGGGTTCGGATTAAAGAATTGCACACGTTTGAGGGCCTTGGCAAACAGAAAGTGTCTGAAGTTCAGTGCGGTGATATTTGTGCTGTGACGGGTCTGGAAGACTTCGAAATTGGCGATACGATTACCGACTACGATAACCCAGAAGCACTTGATCGGATTTCGGTGGATGAGCCGACAATGAACATGCTGTTCACGATCAACAATTCGCCGTTCTTCGGTAAAGAAGGCAAGTTCGTAACATCGCGTCACCTGCGTGATCGTCTGTATAAAGAGATCGAGAAAAACCTTGCTCTGCGTGTTGAAAATACGGATAGCGAAGACCGATTCCTGGTATATGGCCGTGGTATTCTTCACCTTTCGGTTCTGATCGAAACGATGCGTCGGGAAGGCTACGAATTGCAGGTTGGCCAGCCTCAGGTTCTTTACAAAGAAGATGAGGACGGTCGTAAATTAGAGCCAATTGAAACCCTCGTGGTTGACGTACCGGAAGAAACCGCCGGAAAAGTGATCGAATTAGCGACGCAGCGTAAAGGCGAACTGTTGATAATGGAACCGAAAGGCGATTTACAACACCTTGAGTTCGATATCCCATCGCGTGGTCTGATCGGTTTGCGATCAAACGTTCTGACGGCTACCTATGGTGAGGCTGTGATGAGCCACCGCTTTAAAGAGTATCAGGAGTTTAAAGGTCCAATCCCAGAGCGGATCAACGGGTCACTGATTTCAATGACGAGCGGTATGTCTACGGCTTATTCGATTGATAAACTTCAGGATCGGGGAGCGTTCTTTATCGAACCGGGCGATGAAATTTATACGGGTCAGGTGATTGGCGAACATAACCGTCAGAACGATATTGTTGTTAACGTGACAACGGCCAAGCAATTAACGAACATGCGCGCTTCTGGTTCAGATGCTAACGTGAAAATTGCGCCAAAAATCTCCTTCTCGCTGGAAGAGAATATGGAGTATATCCAAAAGGATGAATACTTGGAGGTAACGCCGAAGTCGATGCGGATTCGTAAGATTTATCTGGACGAAAACGAACGGAAACGGAATCAAAATAAATTCGTGATGGCTTAATGCCAGAGCGCACAGGTACAAAAAAATCCCCGTTGAGTCATCAACGGGGATTTTTTTATGGTAGAAATCTAAATCAGTTGCTTAAAAATGCTTTGTCTAGACTAAAAGCAAAGGCCGATCCTGTCTTAACCGGGATTGCCATGGGTTGTGAAGAAGGAGCAGGATTTACCTGCATAGCTTTTGCTGAAACATACTCAGTCTGCCGATGTACCTGAAAGTATCCGGCAATAAAAAGTGTACCACCAATGAGCGCAACAATAACTTTTTTCATAACAGTTGTATTTCGCCTAACGATTCATTTAGTATGGATACGTTTACTCGATAGTTCTCAAACTTGGGTCAATATTACTGACAATAGTGCAATTTCCAGTATCCACTTATCATACGGTAAGAAATGGCCGTACACTTAAAGGTTAGACGGACAAATCCTGTAAAAGGAACAGGTTTAGAGAACTTATTTTCTAAGAAAAATAATATTCGACTAAAAACCTGTTTTAATGACCTAAAGCCTTATCTGTATCAGAATGCCATCTACCTAACTTTTAACTGGTAAAAATGTTAGAACCACTTTTAAATAACTTAAATAAATTCAATTAAACGGTAAAATTAAAAGCTGAATCCCATCCGAAAATAGATCCGATTATAGGCCCTGTTTTCCTCCTGAGACAGAATTTGAACCCCATCAACTGAAGCGATGTGCTTTGCTTGTTGGTGTTTATAACCAGCACTGATCAAAAAGCCCGTTCCGTTTCCTTTATTAATCCGCAGGCCGACTCCGGGGCTCCATAACCAACCTCCTTTTAACTCATTATCGTGCGGATTTGGGCCAGCAATGGCATATCCGCTTTCGAGCGTATAAAACGTGGTAACTCGTTTTTTGCTTCCAAATAAATCACCCTGAACAGCAGCTGCAATAGGGAGAAATGCCGAGTTATTAAAATAATCAACCCCAACTGTAAGTCCTGTTACTAGTTGCGGACGAAAAATATATCCTGCAAACGCATGGATCGTCAGACCAATCCGATTGCCAGCCGCCCGATTTGGTGAATAACTTGGGTAATAGGGGATATAGCTTATATAACCGTAATCATAATACGGATAGGCATTAGTTTGGTCGGGCCTAACACGACCCATCTGAACGCCCATTTCAATGGTTGTTCGCCAATGGCTCGGATGGGCGGGCTCAGTTTGCGCGTATGCCGCACTAACCAAGAGACTTAAAAACAGGCAGGTAAAAATTTTCATACTCATCTGGATCTAGTTAGGTTGTTTGGCGTCAATCTTACTGAGTAAGCGCAGATCAGCAGGATTCGAATAATCGTACTGATACAGGCCGTCTTTACCGATGGTCAGCAGTGTTTTCGAAAGCGGAATAACATCAAATGCATTCACATTGGCGAACGTCTGACGGGGTTTTATATCGAGCGGATTGGATGCATCGAAAACACTTAAGCCTTTGTTACCCTGACAAACAAACAGCGTTGGATAGTCGATTCCAAGACCGTATGGGGTTTCGATTGGGTACGATTTCGCTAGTCGGGGAGAAGATAAACTGCTAATATCAATGACATCAAGCACGTCTTGCGTGCCTACCACACCACACGTACTGGTTCCCCGCAAGGTAACGTAGGCATAATTCTCATGAACAACGACCGGATCGCAGGAGCGAACGTGTGAGAAGGCAGAAAGTTGTTTTGGTTCGGCTGGACTCGTAACATCATAAATGTACATGCCCGTAGTTGTGCCAATAAACAGGTTGTTGCGATACGGAAAAATCGTTTCAACATTCCAGTTCAGATTCGCGGTTTTGCCTTTTACTGGCGTCGCTGGGTTTGTGATATCGAACAATTGTAGCGAATAATTATTGACAACATACAACTGGTTATTGCTGATAGCAAAACGAGCCATAGAACCACCAACACCAGTGGTTGGAGCCGTAGGGTTCTGGCTACCCGCAGCATTACTATAACTCGCATCGGCAAACGCCAGACTTTCGTAATAGCGCCCAAACCAGGCAATTGGCACCAGATAAGGAAGTACGTTAAAGGTACCTTCGCAATCTGTTTTGACTGTTTGTGTGGCAATCTCTTCTTTCTGGTCGTAGATTTTCATCGTTTGTTTATCATACGACCAATACGTGCGACCAACTCGTCCGTTGAGAAAACCGGTTTCGGTACGGCTTACTTCTTTGATGGCTGTAGGATTGCTGATATCCAGCGCTACTAAATCGATATAGCTGTCGGCATAGAGAATGTTGTCACGTACGGCGATATCCACATTACCAGGAATGCTTAAAAAGGAAATCGCTTTAGGATTGGCTGGGTTGCTATTGTCAAAAACATGGATTCCTTTTTTGATCTCGACAATAAACAGGAATTGATCTTTGACGTACAATTTGCCCGGTTCTACCAGCGATTGGGGAGAACCCGACGAAACGGCCTGCCGTATATCGGAAATTGGTAATTGGACTGCCGTGTATTTGCGGTACGTTGTCGTCCGTTCACAATTGTCCGTACAACTAGTCAGGTAGAGTAGGGGCAGAAGCAGAAAAAGTAGAGGGTGTTTCATAGCGTGCATGGTTACCAGACAAAATCATGACTCTATGAATTGTGTAAGCGTTGGAATGAGATTAAAAATAAATTGCCAGGCTGTCCTGATTACGGCCTGGCAATGTTGATCTTACACAAAAAGGGCAAATTATTGTCGTTTATATTCGTACGTAGCTCCGTCGGCAAGCGTTGCTCCACGAGGAATTCGTTCTGACAAATACAGTTTGTTGTCCACTAACTTAAACGATTGCTCGGTCGACTCCTGACCATAGTAGATTATGCCTTGAGTACTTCCACCGTTAGGAAAGGAGATCGTATAGGACGTATTTTCTAAGGGTAAGCCATTCCGAACCTGCTTGTATTTTCCACTGTTCATAACCCCATCGTAGGATAACGTCTCACTATAGCCCGCTTCAGAAGCTGTTACTGTTTTGTTCGTCATCGGATAGGTAATGGTATTCAAAACCCATTCACCTGCTAACGGTGACGGGGGAAATACACACCCACACATAGGTTTTTCACAACTGAAAACCAGCAAAAACACAAAAGCGAAACAGGAAAAAATGCGTAGGTTTTTCATCGTCAGTTTTGTTTTTTGTACACCATGACGCGCGGCTGATCGCCACCATGATACAATAGCAGGCGGTCGCTGGATGGCAATTCGTACCGTGCTACAGACTTCAGATTTTTAAAATAACTCTGCTCAAACTGCATCGCAGTGGGTGTGCCAGCCATATCCGTACTACTTATCTGATCAGCCATCATCATACCATCCACAGCGGCAAATAAATTCACGCTATAAGCATTCACTGCCGATTTACCACTAGCCTTGAATGAGGTAACATCGCGAGGTGGATGTGCTGTATCGAGTGCAAAAACTAAAGTGATAGCATAGCTCGAGTCGGGTTCTACTAATTTCCAGGTACCGATCAGTCCTGCTATTTTAGGCGCAAGCTCCACTTCTGAACTTCTGCACTGGACCATTACCACCAAAAGGGGTAAGGCGATTAGCATTGGCTTTACAACTCGAATCACGTTTTGCATTTACTTCACTTTTACATAAACCAATACGCCCCCGTCGTAATAAAGGCGAAGTTTATTCTGGTCTGTCAGTTCATACTTTGTGGTAGTTCCCAGATTAGCGTAATACGTTTGCTCAAACTGCATTTCTTCTTTCGAACCACCTACTTTCGTTGTCGCAACGCCACTATCTACATTGATACTGCCTGTTGAGGAATCCAGCAAACGAGCACTGGTCATGTACATATTAACAGCGGCTTTCCCAGCAAAATTAAAGGAATAAATTCCCGAAATGGTCCCGCCAGATGGTTTATCGACTGTAATGGTCAACGACGTAGTGAACGTTGCTGTTGGTTCTAGCATCCGCCATTCGCCTAATAAAGCCTGTGTATTTGTTGGCGCAATGACGTTTTCAGACTCCCGCTGACAACCAAAGCTGAGCATAAGAATGAAAGCGATTACAGCGATGACCGATGTTTTCATGAGTTTGTCAGGCTAGGGTCGGCGATTTTTCCAACAAACAGAATCGTTCCCGACGTTTTTTCGTGAATAACAAAAACAAATGGGCGATTACAAACAACAGGAGCAGGGGCAGAGGTTACCGAAATGCCGCCAGTCGTAACGGCAGCTGCTTCGGTGCCTTTCTCGTCAACGGCTACGAATGTGTTCTGCTTGACAAAGCTGAGTGTCAAACCACCATTACGGTTTATTTTCGTGAAATCAGCGGCATCAGTGAAAGCCGTTGGCATCCCCAGGGCCGTTAATGCGTTATTCAGCTTAATTTCATAATTCAGCGTGAATTTGGGTAAACCTACGTTGATTGTTCCGGCCGTCATGGATTTCTGCAATTGGGTCCAATCTGCGCCAGTAAGATTATTGACCAGGGCGTCAGCCGTAGATGTTTCGGCCGGTAAAAGCACTGTCATCGCAAATTTGTCGGAACCGTAGGGTAATTCGAAGGCTGTATAGGTTGGCTGGAAAGATCGTTTTAACTCCGTGTTTTGCCACATCATCGGTACGTTCTTTGTTGTCCCCGAAGCTAGCTTAAAGGGGGTAGCCACCGTAAGATTAGGATCGAATTTAGACTTCCAGTCGCCTTTGAAATAAAGTGCGTTCATCAGAAACATGACATTATCCGGCTGAATCTGCTCAATTACTTTCGGGATTTTACCATTCGTTTTCTCACTTGCCCAATTGTTGATTTTCCCCACAGTGGCCGCATCATCGAAATTCTGCGCTGAAATTTCTGCCTGAAACGATTGCTTCAGCAAATCCTGAAACGAATTTTCGACGGTAAAGCCATTTCGGTACCAAACCGAATTGGCCAGCGAAAGCTTCACCTGCGAATCCACGCCGGGCAGATTTTCCATCAGATTCTGATACGTCTGATTGGCTTCGGTCAGGGTTTGAGCGTCGAGTTTCAACGTTTTCTGAATTTCCTGAGCGGTTTGCCCATTGGCACCATTCATAATCATGCCCAGAGCAATGTGCAGGCTAAGCGGAGAGATAAATACATTTTTAGCCTGACCTTCCTCCGCTATAACTTTTTTCGTTACGTCGAACGCAAATTGGGAAGTCTGATCGGCGAATTGAGTCGATACCCGTAAGTTTTCTGCCGTGCTTGTACCGGGATCTACGTTGGCATTTTTACAGCTGATTGCTGTCAATAATACGCCGGTGATAACAATGGATAACGTTGAAAAAAGAGTCGTTTTCATACTTGATTTACAGGGTTTATGAGCAGGACATACACGTGAAGGCGCCTTTCACGTGTATGTCCTGCCTTTGTTGTTTACTGGTTTATTGGCATTCTTTAAAAGCGGCTCGCTGGCTTCGTAATGCTTTTAGCAGGGATTCGAACCCAGGAATTGTTTGCGCAAATGGAAACGTAACCCGGTGTTTTTTATCACCTAACTCGAGCTCCACATATTCAGCGCCCGCATCCGTACAATCAGGGCAGCCGATCACAGTTGGTTGCTTACTGAACGCGTCCAGATTTGCCGCCGACTGAAGCGTATTCCAGTCATCCTGACTGATCGTTGACTGGCAGCTTTTCGGGCTAACCGTTGATTGGGTACGATTGCCACTTTGCGTGAGCGTAACACTGGATCCGTTGAATACGTAATCGTAAGCGCAGTATCCCACACACATACCAGCCGACGTACCTGTCCGGATAATCAGGCCGGTTGTTTCTGGCTGGTCCTGTGGAGTGAAGCTACTCATACAGCCCCCAAAGGCAATGATCAATATGGTCGCAATAGCAATTGGTTTCATTTCTTTAGAAATGATAGTCAACGCCAAAACTCATGCCGGTTGTGGTTGGTTGCGTTTGAATCTGCGAATCAGACTGCGTGCCTAATCCTAACGACGGTTGATACATACCCGCAAAAGAGGCTGACCATTGACGCGTAGGCCGATAGCGGAATCGCGCTCCCATCGCAGCCGCAAATGACAGAGGTCGATAAACGCCATCTTTTGCCGTAATCACTACTTCATTTTCTACAGTATTCCGAATGAAGATATTCGTGATCAAGCCACCCAGTAAAGCCAGGCTGAGCCGTTTCTTGGGCCGGAGTTGATAACCTACCTGAACCGGCACCTGCATATACTGATAATCATTGGTCAGTACCTGGCGTGTCGGATTATTGTAATTGTTGTTTACTGCTACATAATTCGAATTCGCAAAATTTGCCTGCGGCATCGAATAGGCTAAGCCATCCTGATGAATGCTGTTCCGCAGTGCATCTACATATAAATTGCTGGCTGTAGCACCTCCAGCCATCGCCTGTAACGAGGACGATGCTAATTGAACGGGTGTTTCTACTGTCGAACGACCTGCTAAGTAGCCAATTCCTGATTCAACGGACCAATGATCAGACAGTTGTACACCAGCTCCAGCCTGATAAGCAATCGAAAAATTCGCCCGGCTGCTTATTGATTGCTGACTCATATTTGCCCCTTTTAAGGCATCTAATGCCGTAGCCGAAGCACCCGTATATGAAGCCGTTTTTACGGTGGCCATCGGATTAAACGATCCTGGCATCACACTAGCCGATGCCCAAACTTCGCGGCTTTTTTGCTTCGACTTGACTTCTTCCGGTTGTGAAAGAGGTTCGGCAGCGCGGAACCAGACAATCCGGTGAATCTGTCCTAAATCGCGGAAACGAAATGATCGACTCGAAAGTGGATCAAAGGCCGCTAACGTTGCCGATTGGCTGGTGATTACTTCCGAATTTCCGGATGTTGATCGCCCATAAGCTGGCGTCACGACCACAGGTGTACTGGATGAAAAGTCTACTGTCGGAATAGTGCTGGGGCTGGAATTGGGTCGTCTGGATTGCGGAGCAAAAGCAGCTGCTATTGATTTTTCCACACCGGGTAGATCCGGCAACCGATCTGGCGTAGCTTTAGCAACTAATTTATGATTAACTGATCGTTTTAACTGTAATCCCGTTTTTACGTCAGCGTTATTGTTCTTGTTTCGCAGTGTAGCGGCAGTTGTGTTTGGCTTTGACTCGTAGATAATCGTTTCTGATTCTTTTTCCGCCGATTTATGATCAATAGCATTATTCGCACTAACCTCCTTTTCTGCTTCCTGCGGTACTGATTTTTGCGTTGTTTTTGCAGAACTGGTTGCAGATGTAGCAACAGACGTTTGATTGGTTGACAGCGTATTGACAGACCACCAGCCAAGTAGTAATACCGCAATAGCCGCAGCCACACCAATTCCCCAGGCCATCGATCTCGACGAAGTCAGGCCCAATCCCCACAGCGGTAGTATTTTTGTCCTGTCAGACTCATCCAGCCGACGTTCGATCGCATCCCACACGCGGGTTGGGGGTGTTTCGGCCGCGTCGTCGAATGCCTTTCGCCAAAAATCGTCCGGCACGTTTTTTTCTAATTCATCCATCTTCCTGTATCATCAAAGTGGTCGTCCTTCGGCAGGATGGCCATCGGATTGTAGTTTTTGTTGCAATAGGCTTCTGGCACGGGCATATTGCGATTTAGAGGTTCCTTCGGCAATGTCGAGCATCTGCGCAATTTCCGGGTGGTTATAACCTTCAATGGCGTAGAGATTGAAAACGGTTCGACAACCGGGTGGAAGTTCCTGAATCAGTTGCAGCAGATACTGATAGTTTAGCGTTGGCAAACTTTCATCCGCTTGCGGCAACACGGGAGCTAGTTCCTGTACGTCAGTCGTATGCTCCCAGGGCTTCTGCTTTCGCAGATACTTCAGAGCCGTATTAATGACTATCCGTTTGAGCCAGGCTTCCAGCGGACACTCGAATCGAAAGGAATCGATATGTCGATAAATCTTCACAAAGGCATCCTGTAACACATCTTCGGCTTCATCAGGATCTTTCACATACCGTTTACAAACGACAAAGAGCTTCCCGGCGAACCGCTCATAGAGCTTTCGCTGTGTACTTCGGTCCTGCCTTCGGCATCCTTCAACTAGCGCGTATTCATCCTGCATAGCAACGTTGACAGCTCCATGACCACATCTAGTAAAGAACGGTTGGAATTTGCCCGAAATATTTACTTTTTCTTGTTACAATTATATACTGTCTGCGATAATTACTGTTAAATGAACCGTTGATACGTACCTTTGTTAACCCTTTCTCCGTCAGAACTTATGGACCGTCGTGATGCATTACGCTACTCATTAGGTATTGGATTAACCGCTTTCGCTTTCCCCGCTCGTTCACGCTCCATTCCCACAAAATCCCAGTTCAAAATTGGTGCCTGCGACTGGTCAATCGGCCCGGCTGGCGATATCAATGCGTTTACTGTAGCGAAGCAAATCGGGCTCGATGGGCTTCAGGTTAGTCTGAATACGGCTACTGATCACGAACATTTGCGTAATCCCGATAAGCAACGTGCTTACAAAGAGGCCTCGCAAAAGACGGGCATTGCTATTGGCGGTCTGGCTATTGGTTTATTGAACAGCATTCCCTACAAATCCGATCCGCGTACGGAGCAATGGGTACAGGATAGCGTCGATGCAGCGCATGCATTGGGGGTGAAGAATATTCTCCTGGCTTTTTTCAATAACAACGATTTGCGAAATGATCCGAAAGGTACACAAGTTGTTATTGATCGCCTGAAAACGGTAGCCCCGAAAGCGGAGAAATTAGGCGTCGTACTCGGTATTGAGTCGTGGCTATCGACACGTGAACATTTGGCCATTCTGGACGCGGTAGGTTCGCCAGCCGTAAAGGTTTATTATGATGTTTGTAACTCATCAGTTCAGGGCTATCCAATTTTTGATGAAATTCGCCAACTCGGAAAAGACCGAATCTGCGAATTTCACCTAAAAGAAAACGATCATTTGCTTGGACAAGGTATCGTTGATTTAACAAAAGTGCGGCAGGTGATTGCTGAGATTGGTTATACAGGCTGGTTACACCTGGAAGGCGCTGTGCCGAAAGGCAAGCCGATGCTGGAAAGCTATATTGACAATAATAAGACCGTTCGGTCGCTATTTGGTTGAGACACTGTTGCGGTGAACATGAAACCCAGAACATGAAAAAAATATTCTCTCTAAGTCCATTCCCGCTTGCGCTGACCACTATTGGCATTTTATACCTAAGTGGTCAGGGGTTTCAAGGTCAAAAATCGACGGAACCTTTTTCTCCTAAAGAATTTGCCCGGCAGTCATCAGCTGTGGTAAACCTGGATTCCAATACACTCTATTTGCCTGACGATCTGGAAGCTACGCTCTGGGCAGAAGCTCCGATGTTCTATAATCCGACCAATATGGACATTGATGCCCGAGGCCGTGTCTGGGTTACAGAAGCTGTCAACTACCGCAAATTCAATAACAAACCTGAAAACCGGCTCGACCATCCAGAAGGGGAGCGGATCATGATTCTGGAGGATACGAACGGCGATGGTAAAGCAGACAGCAGTAAAGTGTACATAACTGATCCGGATATCGTATCGCCCCTGGGTATTGCTGTTATCGGAAACCGGGTCATTGTATCCGCTGCGCCCAATCTTATCATCTATACTGACGAAAACGGCGACGATAAACCCGATCGTAAAGAAATCATGCTCAGCGGATTTGGCGGTATGGATCACGATCATTCACTTCATGCGCTGGTAGCTGGCCCTGATGGAAAATATTATTTCAATACTGGTAATGCCGGCCCACACATCGTAAGCGATATCGACGGCTGGACGCTGCGTTCGGGAAGTATGTATGCTGGCGGAACGCCCTACAACAAACGTAATCACGGCAATCAGGTAAGTGACGACGGCCGAGTCTGGACGGGTGGATTAGCGTTACGTATCAATCCCGATGGTTCGAAGCTGAAAGTGATGGCCCATAATTTCCGGAATAACTACGAAACCGCGTTGGATTCATACGGAACTATGTGGCAGAACGACAACGACGACGAAGTGGTTGCTTGCCGGTTGAGTTGGTTAATGGAAGGAGGAAATGCAGGTTTCTTTAGTTCTGACGGTACCCGAACCTGGAAAGCGGACCAACGACCGGGCCAGGAAGTGCCAACCGCGCACTGGCACCAGCAGGATCCCGGCGTTATGCCCGTTGGCGATATTACGGGTGCTGGATCACCTACAGGGATGGTGATGTACGAAGGTGATGAATTAGGGGCTCAATACCGGGGTATGCTTCTCAGCGCCGATGCGGGGCGAAATGTGATTTTTGGCTGCAAGCCCGAACCCATGGGTGCAGGTTATCGGATGCCACGAATCGATTTTATCAGTTCGCTACCCGAAGTCGATGCTAATTACAAATGGAACGCTGTCGCTGCAGACACTCGTAAATGGTTCCGTCCCAGCGACGTAGCTGTTGGAACCGATGGGGCAATCTACATTGCTGACTGGTATGATCCGATTGTGGGTGGGCATCAGATGCAGGATAAAAAAGGGTACGGCCGGATTTACCGGATCACCCCCAAAGGCAGGAATCTGAAAGTGCCGAAAATTGATCTGCGGACGACCCAAGGCCAAATCGCTGCGCTGCTAAATCCGGCTGTGAACGTACGAATGCTAGGATTTGAAGCCTTACGCGAACAGGGCGAAAAGGTAATCGAACCGATAAAGGCACTTCTTAGTTCGTCGAACCAATTTCACCGGGCGCGGGCTATTTTCCTGTTAGCGCAACTGGGAGCAGAAGGTCAATTTGAAGTAGAAAGACTGTTAAAGGCAGTTGATCCTCCTATACGTATAGCCGCTCTACGGGCGTTACGGAGCATTACTCCCGAAAACTCTAAATCGAATCCAGGATTAACAGCCTCCCAGAAAGCATTACTTCCCTTATTGGGTAATCTCTCTACAGATCGTAGTCCAGCAGTTCGGCGGGAAGTCGCTATTGCTTTGCGCGATATTCCTTACGACGAATCTAAGTTCATGCTATTGAATCTGGTCAAAGGGTACGATGGCCAGGACGCCTGGTATTTAGATGCACTGGGCAAAGCCGCTGATGGTAAAGAAGAAGCGCTGTTTTTTGATCTACGTCAAACATTTCCCGAAGACCCTGTAGCCTGGGATCAGCGAGCAGCCAATCTTGTCTGGGAATTGCATCCTGCATCGTCGGTGGGCATGCTTAAAAAACGCGCGGAGAGTGATAAACTGACTCCCGCCGACCGTCAGAAGGCGATTGTCGCTTTAGGCTTTATCAAAACACCGCAGGCCGCTAAAGCAATGGCTGACTTAGCGAAATCAACGGATAAAGATGTCGCTAGTCAGGCGGCCTACTGGCTGGATTTCCGAAAAGGAAATGATTGGGCAAAGCTGTTGAATTGGGATGACGTAGCCGTGGTGCAACCACAAGTATCTGCTGAAGAGCAAAAAATGCTCGACAAGCGGCAACAGTTACTGGATCCGAATGTATCGGATAGCGAAAAGCGAAAAATCGCCGTTGAGATGTCACGCGATGTGGAAGGGGCTCAGATTTTGATTGGCTTAGCTGCGGATAAGAAGTTATCAGACGATTTAATTAAAGTAGCCGGACCTGGCATTCGTACGAACAAAGACCAAACGGTTCGCACAATGGGGAAAGAGTTTTTTCCTTTCAAACCAGCTAAGCAAAGCGAAACGCCTGCCGTGGCTGTAGCGCCAGCGCCATCCGAACCAATAGCTTCGAAGGAGGTTGTTACACAGTATAAACCAGTTGATAATGAGCCGGTTAAAACCCCGCCCGTATCAACAGTTCCGATGCAGGCTCAGCCCCAAACGGCTTCGGTTGATGCAGGCCCTGAAAAGTCAACAGCTACGGCAAGCGCTCCAGAAGAGAATTCCCTGCTGGCAAAAGCTGCGTTATTGACGGGCGATGCACAACGCGGTCAATCGCTCTTTCGATTGAATTGTTTGACCTGCCATCGCTACGGAAAACAAGGTGCCGATATTGGACCTGATTTAACAGAAATTCACCAGAAATTCGATAAAAATGGCTTGTTGGATGCCATTGTCAATCCCAGTGCTGGGCTAGCATTTGGTTACGAGCCCTGGCTAATTACGACCAAAAAAGGGCAGACGTACTATGGTTTTCTTATTAGTGACGGGGAGCAGTCAGTCGTAATAAAGGGCATTAAAGGAAGTAGACATACCATCCCAACTAATCAAATTGCATCGCGTCGGGAATACAAAACCAGTCTGATGCCGGAAGCCGCTGCGTTACGACTAAAAGATCAGCAGTTAGCCGATTTGACGGCCTTTTTGCTAAAGCAATAAAATTACCTAACAACATAACCCAGCTTCTTTAATTCTGGGGCGGTAAGGTTAAGTACATTCACCTTTAATGTTATGGGCGATAGGGGCGTATCCGTCGAATCGGTCTTGACCGCAACGATGGCATCAACAACGTCCATGCCTTTAAAAACCTGTCCAAATACGGTAAACCTATCATCAAGACGGTGTTCGCCTTTCTTATTCTGAACAATGTAGAACTGGCAACCTGCCGATAGTTTTTCCGGATTGTTATCGCGTCCGGCCCCTACAGCTCCGTATATGTGGCGAATGTTGGATCTGAATTCGGGTTTCAATAAATAAGGTGAATCAGCAAATCCTGCTGGTGTATCGGGGCAACCACCCTGAGCGACAAAGTTCTTAATGACCCGATTGAAAGTCAGCGTATCCCAATAGTGCTGATTGGCGAGTTTAACGAAGCTCGCTTTATGATTGGGAGTTTCATCGTACAACCAGAAAAGAATTTCGCCCATATTCGTTTTAATCTGACCCACCGAATAGATTTTCTCTTTTACGGGAGGCTCGGAAAATGTTAATATGCAGGTTAGTAGTAACAGAAGCGGAGGCATAGTGATTGAGATTGACCAGATTATATAAAAAATTAACGAAGAGTATTGAGAAACCTATTCAATAAAATACAAGCTTAAGCTCAAATGCAATTCTTTTAGAAGCTGGGTTTTTCGATGTTCATACTGCTTTAAAGAAACGGTTAATAAGGAATCTGAGGAATACTTGGCTTGCAGCTGACGATGATTCGCCAGTAAACGATTTAATTCGTCTAATTCGGCAACTAATGTATCTGGATGATGAGGGTTTTGCATATTACTCAGTATCAATCCGTTCAACAATACCACGTGGATTATCCTGCCTATCCTTCATCAAAAATGATCGCCAATAGGCTATAGATGGAACAGTAATCAGTTCGAAGCGCTCATCTGTTTGGGGATAAACAGCAATTAGACGACCATTAACTCGATATGTATCGCGTGAACCACCTATTACTAAAAATGGCATTAGCGAGTCAATTGCTTGTTGTATTCGCTCATTGAATAAAATCAAATTTTACGCTATCTATGTCATTAGGGTCTAGTTTGATGCCAATAAAACTACCACCAATCCATTGCTGATTAGATTGGTTTAATCTGACGTCTTAAGTCAGAAATATAGTCTGTAAAATGCTGATAAAGAATAGACCGAGCCGTTGATTTAGGGAAATTCGTAACAAAAAATCTTGCAAGCTTAGTCAACTTTCAAGGTATAAGTGTATAAGGGGTTAAATTCCCCCGCGAGTCAAACAAAATCATTTTCAAAGATAGACGAAAGACTGATTTCTGGTTTCCATTAAACCCTTCTGCCTAAATACGAGTCCATAGCCATAAACGTTGTGGAAAAGCAGCCTGATTCTCTTCTATCCTGACAACCTATTTGATTTCCCAAACCATGCATACATACCTGTCTATTTTTTTCATCCTGATAGCCATGGCCGCATCGGCACAAAATCGCACGCAGCCCGATTATGCTCGCGATTGGCGACGGGTTGATACACTGACCAACAAGGGATTACCGAAATCGGCGTTGGAGATCGTCAACCGAATTTATGCCGAAGCAAAGGCACAGAAAAACTATCCGCAGGTCGCGAAAGCGGCTATGTATCGAATGATCTGCCGGAGTTATGCAGATGAAAATGCGTATGTGGAATTGGTAAAATCCGTACAGGTTGATATTGTCGATACACCCGAACCAGCGAAATCGGTGCTACAATCGGTGCTGGCGGAGATTTACTGGCAGTATTTTCAGCAGAATCGCTATAAGTTTTACAACCGGGCTACGGTTAATACAGTAGCTGACAAATCGGGTAAATCGACGGATTCTACAGCGGCCGATTTCAGAACGTGGGATGCACGCCATCTGGTTGAAGCCACAACCTCGGCCTATCTGGCTTCTGTACGGGCAAAAAATCTTTTGCAGAAAACGCCTATCGGTGATTTTGACGTTTTATTACAAAAAGGTGATACTGATGCGCGCCCACTCCGGCCAACGCTACATGATTTACTGGCGCATCGGGCATTGGGTTTTTTCCAGAATACTGAACCTGATTTGCTGAAACCAGTTTTCAAATTCGAGTTAAATCAACCGGCCTATCTTGACTCTCCTGAAGCATTTATCAAACTCCAGATTCAAAGTCTGGATTCCTTATCAGGACGCTATCAGGCGCTGTTATTGTACCAGCAATTAGTAGCATTTCACCTATCCGGCACAAACCCGGAAGCGCTGGCCGATGTGGATGTGCTGCGCCTGCAGTTTGCGTACCGAAACAGTGTTGTTCCAAACAAAGATTCGATCTATCGGCAAACGCTGGAAGAACAAATTGGACGATACAAAAATGGTCCAGCCGAAGCCATCTATACCTACCAGCTTGCCGAATACCTGGCTAATCGCGGAGAACGCAATCGAATCTTAGACGATAATGAGCTTTCATCTGTAACAACAATAGGCCCGAACCACTGGAATCGCAAACAGGCGGCTGATCTTTGTCGCAATCTGGTAAAACAGTATCCAAAATCGTTGGCTGGGCAAAAAGCTGCTCGATTACTAGCCCAATTAGTCTATCCTTCTTTCAGGCTCCAACTGGAAAATGTAACCGCTCCCAGCCAGCCTTTTCGAACGTTAGTAACCTATCAGAATGTGCCTAAGTTGACGTATCGGATTATTCCGATAACGGTGGCTGAAATGATTACCTACCGAGATAATTTCAATCGGGATGAAGAGGAGAAAAAACGGGTCATTTCAGGCTGGCTTAAACGATCGAACGTTGCAGCAAATACAGTTACATTACCGGATGATGGCGATCTGAATGAACATTCGGTTGAGGTTCCATTCACGGGATTACCCGTTGGGCAATATCTACTGCTGGCAACGTCGGATAATAATTTTCAGGCGAAAATTGAGTCAATTCAATTTACACTATTCAGCATCTCTTCACTGAGTTACCTGCTCTCACCAACCAGTACAGACGGGGCTACAAAAGCGCTATACGTAACGAATCGGGTTACGGGTAAGCCTGTGAACGGTATTTCGGTTAGTATCCCTGAACTGAGTCGATTTAAAAATAATACGCTGAAAACAGATACTGATGGTCGATTTAAGTTGTCACTCAGCAGCCTTCCAACGCAAACAGCCTATCACATACTCATGGCCGACGGGCCGGATACGTTGATTTCAGCAAACCAGTATCAGTACAATAATTACTCGACAAGACAAGAGGAAGAACGAGTGCAAACGCATATCGTACTGTTTACAGATCGGGCTATTTATCGACCCGGCCAGTTAATCTACGTAAAAGGGTTACTATATGAAGGCAAGCAAAACCAGTTTGAAGTAGTCGTCAACAAAGACGTTAAGGTTAATTTTCAAGATCAAAATGACGCGAATATTACCTCGCAAACCCTAAAAACGAATGAGTTCGGAACCTTCACGGCTACGTTTACGGCTCCAGTGGGGCGACTAACTGGCGTTATGAACCTTGAGACCGGGTATGGGAGCGTCAGCATTCGGGTAGAGGAATATAAACGGCCTACGTTTGAAGTGAAAATTAAGCCTATCAAGGAATCATTCAAACTTGGGCAGACCGTTAAGCTTACGGCTGAGGCTAAAACATTTTCCGGCGCAGTAGTTGATAAAGCCGAAGTCCGGTATCACGTTGTTCGACGCCTTCGTCAACGGTGGTATTGGTGGTATACGCCCAGAAACACGAGCCAAACCGAAATTACTAGCGGAACTGCGCTAACCGACACGAAGGGTAATGCAACGATTTTGTTCACGGCACTGCCTGATCTTGAACAAGCGCGTCAAGACAATCCAATCTTCGAGTTTGAGGTAACGATCGATGTTAGCGATCAGGCGGGCGAAACGCGAAGTACCTCTCAAACGCTTCGAATTGGATATTCGGCGCTACAGGCTGAATTGGCATTACCTGCACAGATTGAAAAAGATGATCCATCTACATTCCCGATCAAAATCACTAATCAATCGGACGAAAAAGTGTCGGCGAAAGGGAAAATAACGATCTATAAACTGGCTCCTCCGGCACGCCCTCTCCGCAATCGGTTATGGAATCGCCCGGATCGGCAATTGTTAAGTCAGGCCGAGTTTGAGCGACTATTCCCGAATGATTTGTATGCCAACGAAAACGATCCGCGTTTTTGGGCAAAAGGCGAAATCGTGCAGGAACAAACCGTTACGTCGCTAGCTGATTCGACCTTCAAACCAGACCTAAATCGCTATCCGATCGGTGAATATCTGGCTGAGATCACAGTTACAGATTCGGCCGGCGAAACGGCCAAGGATCAGGCTTTTTTTGCCGTCGCTAGCGATAAAGAACCAACCGCTTCAGCTCGAATCGACAATTGGGTACAAGTTCGCAAAACTACAGTTGAACCTGGGAGCGAGGCTATTTTCTGGGTTGGAAACGCTCAACCGGGCTGGATTTTATTCTCGGTCGAAGAAAATCATAAAATGGTTCGGCAGGAATGGATTCAAACTGAGGGACGGCCCAAACGTGTTGCGTTGCCTGTAACGGAAAAATCCCGTGGGGGATTTGCTGTTCATTTTACGATGATTCAGAACGGTCGTCTTTACGAGAAATCGCAGACCATTACCGTACCCTTTACGAACAAACAGCTAACAATTGAAACGCAGACCTTCCGCAATAAGCTCAAACCGGGCGAACGGGAAGAATGGACGTTAAAAATCAGTGGATTGGATAAAACACCTGCTGAACTGGTCGCTACGCTATACGATGCGTCGCTGGATGTATTTGATAAACTCGATTGGCAAACATCATTTTACTCGACGTATTATCCGATATACTTCAAGTGGCAATCCAATAGTTTTTATGCACCCATTAGCAATCCGATCATCTATCAGCAAAACTTGCTACCGTATGTTCCTGCGCGACACTATGATGAATTGAGTTGGCTGGGTTATCGATTCTCGTTTTACGGAAACCGACCGTTTCAACATGCACCTTCAGTCGGTAGTAAGGATAATGCCTTAAAAGTGACTGTGACGCGGAATGGGAAAGTGATTTCTGGTACCATCAAAAATCGCGATGGTTCAGGTGCGCCAGGCGTCAGTATCTGGGAGAAAGGGACTAGTAAAGGAGCAAGCTCGAATACCACCGGTAAATTCTCCTTATCAGTTGATTCGGATAGTAAAGCTGTCACACTGGTATTCTCGTTTGTTGGCTATGTAAGTCAGGAAGTGACCATAACGAAAAAAGAGCGAAAGTTCGATTTACTAGCCGATAACCAACAGTTGGCCGAAGTAGTCGTTACAGGCTACGGCAAACCAATGCGACGGGCTATGACGGGGGCTGTTGCCCAAAAGAGCGCTGGAGCTATGAACTATGCAATGGCTGCAGAAGCGGCACCAGCGCCTGGGATGGGATTTGCAAAAAAAGAAGCTGATGCAGACGATGCCCAGGCCGAGACGAAACCAACACCAACGCAACCTGAACTGATCAATCCGCGACGGAATTTTAATGAAACAGCCTTTTTCATCCCGCAGCTTAAAACCGATGAGCAGGGGAGGGTTGTGCTGAAATTTACGATGCCGGAAGCTCTAACCCGCTGGCGACTACTTGCGTTTGCGCATACTAAAGATCTAAAAATCGGTACACTCGAACGGGCAATCGTTACGCAGAAAGAGTTAATGATTACGGCGAATGCTCCTCGTTTTCTGCGCGAAGGCGATACCATTCGGGTAACAGCTCGCGTCAATAATCTAAGTGAAAAAACGCTGCCTGTTATCGCCAGTCTGGCTCTATTAGATGCCCTGACCGGGGAACCAATCAATCAAAAGTTAAAGCTTACAACAGCGCAAACAACCGTGAACATTGCCGCCGGACAGGGGCAAGCCGTGGGCTGGACGCTTATTGTGCCAGCTGGTATTGAGGCCATAACCTGCCGTTTGACCGCTCAGTCGGGGAGTTTTACCGATGGTGAAGAGTTCTCGTTGCCTATTTTGCCTAATCGGATGCTGGTGACGGATTCGCAGCCATTCTGGGTAAATGGTCGCGAAACAAAGGAATTCAAACTCAAACCATTGATCAATCTAAATCCAGAATTGCCGGTACAGCACGAACGACTGACAGTGGAAGTTACGAGCAATCCGAGTTGGTATGCGTTGCAATCGCTGCCGTATCTGATGGAATATCGCTACGAATGTGCCGAGCAATTATTCAGTCGATTATACGCCAATAGCTTGGCGGCTCACATTGTAGGGAGTAAACCTGCGTTCAAACAGGTAATTGCTGAATGGCAGAAAAATCCGCCCAAAAGCTTACTGGAAACGAATCAGGAAGTAAAGTCGGTAACGCTGGAAAATTCGCCCTGGCTGGCAGACGCGCGATCGGAAGCGGATCGACTGGCGAAGTTGGCGCAATTACTCGATGCCAATCGAATGGAAAGCGAACAGATTCGGGCGTTTGAAAAGCTGGAACAATTACAAATGGAATCGGGTGGTTTCCGATGGTTTGGTGGAATGGCTCCCGATTTATCGATGACGCTACACATTCTGAGTGGGTTGGGGCATTTGCAGAAATTAGGCGTTCAGGTTTCTGATGAGATACAGGACGAGCTCACTGAAATGCAGGCCAAAGCTATTCAGTATGTCGATGCCGAAATGAAAAAATGGGTTGAGGAGCAAAAGAAAACGGACGCTGAAAAGAAGAAATTGAAAACGAGCATTCGGTATTTTTCGGTTACCCAGTATCTCTACGCCCGGAGTTTTTATACCGATACTCCAGTCGATAAAGCCTTGTTAGCCTATCTGAAGCAATATGCAGCGGACCGATGGCTGGATCAGAGCTTGCAAGGGCAGGCCCTTACGGCCATGGCGCTTTATCGGTTTAACGATGCAAAAACACCCACCGCAATTTTAGCCTCGCTTCGTGAGCGGACTCGCAAAAGCGAAGAATTGGGAATGTATTGGCCGGATAATATTGGCGGACTATATTGGTATCAAACCCCCATCGAAACGCAGGCTTATCTGATTGAAGCGTTTGGTGAAATCAATCCGGTTCAAACTGAGATCGATGATATGAAACGCTGGCTTTTGCGTCAGAAACAAACCCAGTCGTGGTCGTCGACCAAAGCAACGACCGAAGCGATTTATGCCCTCTTACTTCGCGGAAGCGACTGGCTCGGAACGGGTGTAACCACACAGGTTAGTCTGGGCGGGCAGCCAATTGAAAGTCGGGTGACGAAAGCCGATGCGATTACAGGCTACGAAAAAGTAACCTATGTATCTACCGAGATCAAGCCGTCTATGGGCGTTATCCAAATCACAAAAAAAGCCGACGGACCTGCCTGGGGCGCTTTATACTGGCAGCATTTTGAACCCTTGGATAAAGTTATGCCAGGTAGTGCCGGATTGTCGATTCAAAAGTCTCTGTATGTACAACGCGATTCGCCCAGTGGCCCACAGATTTCACCAGTGGCCTCGCAGGCAAACCTAAAACCGGGTGACTTAATTAAAGTGCGACTGATTCTGAAAACCGACCGGGTTATGGAATACGTTCATTTAAAAGATGGTCGGGCATCTGGTTTTGAGCCGATTGCGGCTTTATCTGGTTATAAATATCAAAATGGATTGGGTTATTACGAATCACCCCGCGATGCCAGTACAGATTTCTTTATCAGCTATTTACCTGAGGGAACGCACGTTTTTGAATACGAGCTGCGTGTGGCACAAACCGGCGATTTTTCGGCGGGTGTAGCTACCGTCCAGTGTTTTTATGCACCTGAATTTTCTGCCTACTCGACTGGCGAACGGGTACGCGTAAAATAAGCAGGCTAATACAAACAAGGCAATGGTTATGGAATTTGTTAGGCGAGTGCATCTATAATTGATAGACTTTCCTAACATCAAAATCTAATAGCAATGAAAACATTGTTCGGTTATTTGGGGCTTCTCTTCCTGATTCCCTGCCTGTCGCAGGCACAAACCAGTGATCCGTCGTTAGGCAGCGATCAGGCTTTTCGCCAAGCGATAGCAAAATCGATCCGTTATCCGGCGGCTGCTCAGCGATCTGAAAAAGTAGCCAAAGCGTATGTCGGATTTAAAGTAGATGGACAGGGTAAGGTGACTGATGTTCAGGTATTGAATCAGGCTAACGTGGATGCTTCTTTTAAGGAAGAGGTCAATCGCGTAATGAGTCAACTTCATGCTCAGAAACAAACCTATGCGGGGACTTATGTTCTGCCTATTGCCTTTCAGTTAGAAGGCACCAATAAGGTCATTAAGCCTCGCGAAGAAGATTCCTCATTTATAGAATCGTTGCCGAAAAGCGGGCTTTTAGAAGGTGCTTATGTGGTTGCCTATCTGTAATAGTAAAGGCAAGAGAAGCTTAGCGAAAACACTGCTTTATTCAGTTCGCTGGCATTCGTAGTCTGGATTGACGCTTAAATAACTGCCGTCGCTTCTAGCTCAATACTGAACCCATAATGCAAAGGACCAACGGGGACGATGGATCGGGCAGGGCGGTGATCGCCGAAAAAGTCTGTATACAATTCATTGACGGTACCCCAGGCGTGTATGTCGGAAATGAATACGCTTACTTTTAACACTTTTTCGCGGCTACTTCCGGATGCTTGCAGAATAGCGTCGAGATTGGCCAGGATTTGCTTCGTTTGATCAGCCACAGTGGAATCAGTCAATTTAATTCCGTCGGGTGTGATGGGTAAAATGCCCGAAAGAAAAACCAGGTCGTTGTGGACGACGGCCTGTGAGTAATGTCCGCCGGGTATGGGTGTATTCGGTGCTTGGATAAACTTCATTTTGGTTGGTAGTTTATAGGCCGTTCGGTGCCTAAAGATGCTTAAAATGGGATAAGCTACCAAAGAAAAAAGCCAGAGCAGGACCCTGGCCTTTCGTGCGACACCAATATGAAAATGTATCGAATGGCTTTAGAAAGCGATTCAACCGATTATCAGGCAAATCTACCCCTCTGTTATTATCCCAGCGTTACCAGATTGTTACGCTTGGATTATGCTTATTGACCGGATCAATCAATGATACCGTTTTGTGGGCTGAGCGAATTCGGCGAATTGTCTTTCCAGAAGCCATTGACAAAATGGTACTGAATCTGATTTCCTTTCTTCAACAGGAAGGTTGGAATTTGCTCAAGCTGGAGCGGCTGGGCGGGTAATTCTCCTTCGTGTACTAAATGTACAGACTGAGCCGGATAACCATTTTTGGGCGCTTTTCGGACATTGAAAGCAACAATGCCATCGCGTCGGAGAGCGGGTAAATCCAGTTTAGCTAGTTCGGCTATCGAATCGAGTGTATCGGGATAGATCAGGGCGGGTACCAGCGTAAGTCCGGTAGCGTCGATCTCTTCGATTCCGTAGAAGGTCGATAAATCACCCAGGTCTTCTATCGTGCTTTTATAGTGGAAATGCTGCGCCGTTTCATTATTGACTTCGTGATGATTGATGCCCACATCGAGGATAACTGGCCGACCCTCGCGCATGACCGTTGCGTTTCGAATCAACACATCGAACAAAGCTCGTCCGTTTTCGGGTATAGCTGTATAATCGGCTGGATTTTCCTGTTTGTAGGAACCGTCGGCAATGGCTTTTAAGGATATCAATATCGCGACGAAATTCAATCGGCGGATGGCCATTTTCTCCGAATCACCTTTATAGCCGCCTGACTCGATCAAAATCAGCGTTGTTCCCCATTTCTGGATATTATCACCAAATGCCCGTGGCTCAAATTCATCATCATACCGCGCAACTTGTCCGGGTATAAATTGCTGCAATACGCGATTCATTCCCACAATTAACTGCATAGAGCGCTGACGTACATCGTTCACATTCCGATCTTCATCGTAAGCCGTTGCCAGAAACGACACCACTGCCTGTTTGCCGGTTTTGCCAACCCCATAGCGTGGATTCTGATCGTGCAAATTGAATCCGACTAACGGTTTAAGCGTTTGCTGCAGCGATTTCAATAGCGTCCCTTCGGGCGTTTGCAAACGAAGGGCATCGCGATTCATGTCGATATCGGTAGCCGTCCGACGCTGAAATCGCTCTGCGCCATCTGGATTAAGCATCGGCACAAAATGGAGCGTTGTATTCGTTAGAATACTTTGCCGGAGTTCGTCGAAGCCATCGTTTTTGGCCTGTAGAAAGTTGAAAATATCGAACAGAGCCATCGTGGCGGTAGCTTCGTCACCATGCATCTGACTCCAGAGCAATACATTGGTCGGGCCTGTTCCAGCCTGAACTTTGTAAATAGCTCTTTTCTCTAGCGACTCTCCAGCCTGGCTGACCGTTAGTGGCTTGCTTAAAGTGTTCAGCAGGGGTAGAATATCTCTGTGCTTGAACCGGCGATGGGTTAGCGATTTTTCTTTGAACGTCTCATGAGCGTCATACAATCGACGCGATACCTCCTGAGCCTGAAGTATTGAACTCATCCGTGTTAATAAAAAAATGACGATGAATAGGTGCTTCTTCATAAATGTCTCCGTTTCGTAGTCCAAATTCTTAGCCTCAACGTAATAGCAAACTTGGAGCGTAAAACGTCGAACAATTTATAGTGATTTCCCAAGCAATAAACCGCCCGAGGAAGCCAGCAAACAGAGCAGCACATTTAAGCTAATATTGAGAAGGGCAGCTATAAACCGACCGTTTTGCAACAACACAACCGTATCGTAACTAAAGCTCGAAAAAGTGCTTAGGCCACCGCAAAAACCAACGCCAATCAACAAACGCATCTCTTCGCCAGCCGACCGGCTGATAACCCAACCGACAACAACTCCCAGCACAAAACTGGCCAGTACATTAACCAGCAGAATAGCATTTGGAAACGGTGATCCTGTCAGGGTTGCTGGAATCAGTCGCCCGGCCCAATAGCGCATCAGACTTCCCATTCCTCCGCCTATCAGTACTAATACGGAAGGGTTTGTAAGCAATACTCTCATATCGACAAACTTACGAAAAAACGAGATTATAGCCTGTTTGGCCTTCCCAGACCGACTGATGCAAGAAAGTTTTCGCTATCATTGTAAAGACCGTAACCTGTCAACTCATTCCATCCAATGGCTCAGAATCAACTCAAAAAATTATTAGGCGTCGGCTTTGGCATTGCCGTAACGATTGGTGGTACAATTGGCACAGGTATTTTACGGAAACCTGGACCAATTGCTCAGGACATTGGTGATCCTACACTAATTATTGCCGTATGGTTGATTGTGGGCGTTTATGCGCTGGCAGGTTCACTATCTGTTATGGAGTTGGGAACGATGCTGCCGAAAGCCGGTGGATGGTATGTGTTTGCCCACCGGGCATTTGGCAATTACGCCGGATTTATCATTGGCATTAGCAGCTGGCTGGGCAGTGTTTCGGCGATGGCATTTGGGGCCGCTGTCATGAGCGAGTACACGGCGTTGCTGTATCCATCTGTTGTTGCGTACCAAAAGCTGATTGCTATTGGCATTTTGGCTCTCTTTGTAGCCTTCCACTCGGTAGGTGTTCGTTTGGCTAGTCGGGCTCAGGAAGTTATGAGCGTATTAAAAGCCGTTGGATTACTGGCTTTCGTCATTGTATGCTTCACCGTAACGCCCAAAGAGCCTGCTTTGGTGGCAAACTCTATTAAACCATTGGCAGAAGGTGGTGTTTGGCTAGGCATTCTGGCGGCCTTACAGTCCGTTTTCTATACGTACGACGGCTGGCATACGGCTGCTTATTTTACCGAGGAAGATGTCGACCCAAGCCGCAATTTACCTCGATCGATGATTAGCGGTGTATTGCTGATCATCGGCATTTATATACTGGTCAATCTGGCTCTGCTGTATGTGCTGCCTGTATCGGATCTGGCTGGTTCCAAACTGCCTGCGGCTGATGCGGTTCAACTCTTATTTGGCCCTGGTAGTGCTCAGGTCGTTACGTTTCTGTTGATGATTTCCATTATGGGTATTATCAACGCGCAGATTATGTTTAATCCCCGGGTCATTTTCGCCATGGGACGCGACGGGCTATTTTTTCGATTCGTAACGCAGGTCAATACTGGGGGAACGCCTATGAATGCGACTGTTTTAACCGCGAGCGCATCCATTCTGATGATCCTGACCAATACCTACGGTAAGCTCTCCGACATTGCCACCTTCTTCTTTGTGCTTTGTTATGCATCGGCATTTGCTGCCCTGATTCGCCTTCGCCAAACCGAGCCAGGCCTTACGCGACCTGTGCGGGCCTGGGGTTACCCGGTTACTACCTGGATTTTGCTTATTGCATCGCTGGCTTTTCTAATTGGCGTTGTCGTTGGTGATTTTTCGAGTAGCATGTACGCGATTGGCTTTATTGTCGTCAGCTATCCCGTGTATTTGCTCATCAAGAAGTAATCGAACTTTCTATCACTTTTAATTTGTTAACGAATTGCTTAAAATTGTTTAATTGACTTCCTTGCGAACTTAATTTTACGCTCTAATCAACCAAACCAATATAAACTTCCGATCAATGGCAACTGTAGTCACACCCACAAAAAGTGTCCCCAAACAGATGCTTGAGGACAAAAAAAAGATTCAGGAGTATCTTAAAACCAAAGATGAATCTAAACGACCGGAAGGAGTTCAATTTGCCCCCCTTATCCCCGTATCCGCTTGTACCGAAGAAGGACAAGGAAAATAGTAGTACTATTTATTGGTTTGAAACGGATTATAACGTCAAATACGAACTGGTTTTTAAGTCGGATTCTGATTATTTGCCAGATGAATCACTGGCCGAGAATGCATATTCATTTATCCTAACCAGAGTTAGCGATAAAGCAGGAGTAGTTGATTCTCGTATTAGAGATACCGTCACATACGGTTTACTGGCTGCTTTCGACGCTAACCCAAATCTCATTATAACGTATACTTGCAGTACTGATAATAATCAGGAAAAACAACGCGCCCTATTATTCAGGCGGTGGTTCTTACAATGCAGAGACAACTATAAAAGCATAGACTTTTCAGATAGCAAACGAATCTATGCTACAGCTATCTATCGGAAAGATCATCCAGAACAAGACCGCATCATTGACGCATTTCTCCAAATTTATCGGGACAAGTAAAATCATGCGTTCTTCAGTTAACAGTAGGTAAACCAACTCTCTATATAGCTTATACGGAATAACAATATTTACGTAAAGCACGTATAAGCGTTATGAATCAGGTACTCATTCGACTGATTGGTTTACTGTTACTAGTTAGTCCGTCAATAAACGCTCAGGTCGATCATCTGGCTTCGGCCAGGGCGCTTCCCGCTCACCCCCGGTTACTTTTGCTGAACGATGAAGAAAAAATCATTGCTCGCACAATTGCCGCTGATAGGACCTGGAATAATCTTCATCAGGCGATTCTGACTACCTGCAACGGGTTAATAGACGTAGCTCCCCAGGAACGAATCCAGATTGGTCGACGATTGCTTTCGGTGTCCAGAGAAGGACTGCGACGAATCTTTTATTTATCCTATGCCTGGCGATTGACCCATCAGGATAAATACCTGAAACGAGCCGAAAAAGAATTGCTGGCTCTATCCGCATTTACTGATTGGAATCCTTCGCATTTTCTGGACGTAGCCGAAATGACAATGGCCGTTTCGATTGGATACGACTGGCTGTACAATGATTTATCCAGCCAGTCGCGGTCAATAATTAAAGATGCGATTCTGAAAAAAGGCATTGAACCGTCGCTGGATACGAAATACAATAGTTGGCTCAAGGCATCGCACAATTGGAATCAGGTTTGTAATGCCGGTATGTCGTACGGCGCACTGGCGATTGCTGAAGACCAACCTGAAATAGCCAAAACGATCATTAATCGGGCTATTGAATCGGTTGTGCTGCCTATGGGCGATTATCGCCCAGATGGTGCGTATCCGGAAGGGTATAGCTATTGGGGCTATGGTACTAGTTTTAACGTGATGTTGATTAGCGCACTCGAAAAAGCGTACGGTACGGATTTCGGTCTGGCTAAACAGCCGGGATTCTTGAAAACGGCTGGCTATCTTGAAAACATGACTGGGCCAACAGGGGCTGCCTTCAACTATTCCGATTCTGGCCTATCAGGCGAGTTGCAGCCAGCAATGTTCTGGTTCGCGCAAAAAATGGCCGACCCCTCCTTGCTGTGGGTTGAACGTAGTCAATTGATGACTAAAGACCCGAAGAAACATACGAATGATCGGCTGCTTCCGGCTATTATGTTGTGGAGTAATGGAGTGGGTATGGATGCTATTCGCCAACCCAAATCGACGGTTTGGGTTGGCGAAGGTAAAAACCCCGTTGCGCTCATGCGAACGTCCTGGTCCGACCCATCAGCTGTATTTGTTGGTTTAAAAACGGGAAGCCCTTCGGTCAATCACGCCCACATGGACGTTGGCTCGTTTATCATGGAGTCGGATGGAGTTCGCTGGGCGATGGATTTTGGTATGCAGAATTATGAATCGCTGGAGTCGAAAAAGGTTGATTTGTGGAATAGCAGACAAGACTCGCAACGATGGCAAATCTTTCGGTATAATAATTTTACCCATAATACGCTCACAATCAATGACGGTCTTCAACGAGTGGTTGGGAAGGCATCCGTTACAAGCCATTCCAGCAATCCGTCTTTTACGAATGCACAAACCGATCTGACAGATATGTATTCAGGTTCAATTGCCAAAGCAAACCGGGGTGTTGCGATTGTTGACAAAGCATACGTAGTCGTTCGGGATGAACTCGAAACGCCATCCAACGAAACCACCGTTCGCTGGACAATGCTTACACCCGCCACAGTTAATATTCTCAACGGAACCAAGGCCGAACTAACGAAAGATGGGAAAAAGCTGATTCTGGAAGTTGCTGAACCTGCCAAAATTGATCTAAAAACCTGGTCGACCGATCCGCCCAATGATTATGATGCTGCTAATCCCGGTACAATTCGGGTTGGTTTTGAGGTAACTGTTCCAGCCAATACGAAAACAGCCCTCACGGTTAAGTTGATACCAGAAAAAGCCGCGAATCAGGCAAAAGTAAATGTTCAGCCTTTAGCACAGTGGCCGCACTAATTTTTAGTTTTTGAAACCTGCATTCCTTTATGCATTACCTGTTTTACGCTCTTGGGCTGTTATTAGCTCTCTCAACAAATGCCCAACCAACCATTCGTAATCAGAAAACGATGACTGGACATCTGCCAGTGGTTATCTCTGACAAAAAGGGGTTTGTACATTTAACGTATGGTCAGGATTCAACCATTTACTATGCCGTAACGAGCAGGCAGTCTGATCAATTTAATCAGCCAGTTGCCGTAGCCACTTTACCGCAATTGGTAACCAGTGCTAAACGAGGTCCTCAAATAGCTGTTTCTGAGCGATACGTTGTCATTACAGTGGTGAATCGAGCCGGGAATTTATTTGCCTACTCGCTGGATCGGCAAAGCGGAAAATGGTCATCTGCCATATCAATCAATGATGTGCCGGAAGTGGCTAAAGAGGGATTTCAGGCGGTGACCAGCGCATCGGCAAATACGTTTCATACTGCATGGCTTGACCTGCGTGAAGACAAGCAAAATAAAATTGTAATAGCCACCTCCCACGATGGAGGGCGCACCTGGTTGCCCAATCGAGTAGCGTACCGCTCACCCAGCGGTACCGTCTGCGAATGCTGTAAGGTATCGATTGTTGCCAAAGCAAACGATATATACATCCAGTTCCGTAACTGGCTGGACGGTTCTCGCGATCTTTATCTGGCTCACTCTGTTGATGGTGGAGCAACTTTCTCTTCCGTGCAAAAACTTGGTGAGGGAACCTGGAAGTTAAAAGCCTGTCCAATGGACGGTGGAGCAGTGGTCATTTCGGCAACTGGGCAGCCACTTACCGTGTGGCGGAGAGAAAACACCTTATACACTTGCCGCCCCAATGCACCTGAAACAAGTATAGCCACGGGTCGTAACGTAACAATAGCTACTAACGCTACCCAAACAGCCATCGCCTGGGATGAAGCAGGTACTGTGTGGGCAAAACTGAATAATGATGCGCCTATTGTCCTGGGAAAAGGGCAATTGCCCAGCATTGCCTTAGTGGATAAATCAATGATATGCGTTTGGGAAGCCGAAGGTCAAGTCATGATAACGAATATTGGTAAGAACTAATAATCTCAAAACGTCTCATGGATTTCCTTTAATAATTCGCCCGTTCGTCTGCGCATTTCGCTGACGGTTTGGGTGAAATTATTATGCATAATACTGAAAAAGAGCACTTTTCCTGAATGTACTACTATATAACCACTCAGATTATAGACACCCGTCATCGAACCAGATTTGGCAAATACGTAGGGCTTTCCAGGCATAGATATGCTTTGTAAGGTTCCCGTTTGTCCGGCGGCCGGTAAGAGTGCAAATAATCGTTGCTGAGGTACTTTCGTATATATCCGGTCGAGTAAACTAATTAATACGTTGGGCGTGAACACGTTGTAGCGTGATAATCCTGATCCATCGACCCAGCGGGCAGGACGCCGATCTTTTACGCCAGCCGAAAAATGCAACACGCTGTCTGCCATTCGACCGATTTCTTGTGTTGGTGTCAGTTTCGCCCAGTTTCGTTCTGCCGAAACCATAAAAAGCACCTGCTCCGCAAACTGATTGTCGCTGACATACAGCATTCGTTTATAAAGTGAGTCGGTTGATGTGCCATGTAGTAATTTGGTGTTTCTCGAAACGGGCATGGAAACAACGCCAATTTCACGATGTAAGGTATCCGCCAATAACTTAGCCGCTAACTCAGCCGACCAACGAAACGGTACGTCCTGTTTGATGGGTTTATCACCTACCGACTGCGCAAACTGATTCGCAAATTCTGCCCGCCGTACGCCAATAGGTGCTGTTTCTTTTGGAAGAACACGTACACTATCGGATAATCGACGAGGACTGATTTTGCCTAGCCGAAACCGTACGACATTTCCGTAAATTGGTAATGACGCTAGTTCGGGTGAGTAATCATCATTGTAATCATCCCAGGCCCAGCCGGGGCCAAAACGCGGGCCTTCATAATTAAGGGGAGAAAAAAATAATTGCTCGGGCCGTTTGCGCAGAAAGGCTAATACAGTGGTATCGGGTAAATCGGGATGGAGTAGGAGGGGATTGCCTGTTCCCCAAAATATCAACGAATCGTTCTGAACAGCGTAGCGTATTGTTGGTAGTGAATCGGGTAGAGTTAGCAATCCCGCGTAGAAGCTAAAGAGCTTTGTATTGGATGCGGGTGTAAATGGTTTATCGGCATTATACTGAATAATCGATTGTTTTCGAACAGGATCATACAGTGCGACACCCGTAAAATGGTCGGTATACAGCGGATTTTTCTGAAGATCACGGCTGATACGTCGGGCGGGAGAACAGCCTGCGATAAGCCCTGCCAGAATAAGGAGTAACCATACTTTCATACAACAAAGAGATTGGTAGTGAATTACTTCGCAAGTATAATCTTCTTTGTCAGTATTGATTCACCCGCTTTGATCTGAAGCAAATATAACCCGCTCGGTAACTGACTTACATCCAATTGCGTACTCAACTTAGTTCCGCTTACTTTAAGGGTTTGCTGTTGGAGCGATTGACCCGTAAGGTTGTTGATGGTCAGGCCAATTTCTGCCAATGGTTTAGGCAGATCGGCTTCGATTCGTAACAGGCCGTTACTAACCGGGTTAGGATAAGTCGTAAATAAAGTAGAGGTTATCGGTTCGGTACCTAATAGGACGGGAGGTGGTGGAGCCTGAATTCGAAGGTTGTCAATGGCCCAGCCCCAGCCATACGACAATTGATCGGCAAAGAGTCGAAACCGAATCAGAATCTGATCACCCGTTTTAAAGGCACTTCCCGTTTTTAGAATCGGAAATTCTCTTCGTCGGAAGAAAGCAGGTAGGCCAGCAGTCGTTGAGTTCCATTCATTAAAGAAACCGGCCTTTAAATTGAGGTTATACGCAGTTGTCCACTCTTTCCTATCCGCCGAACTGTACGCATCGACCAATGGCTTCCAGGTTTGACCGTTATCAAGAGAGCCTTCTACGATAACATAGTCGTAAAAAGTTGGATCGCCAAGTTTACTTCCATCCCCACCCGGTTCTACCAAAACGATTTCATCGAATCGAATGTACGTGCTGTCAGGATTGGTTTTAATTCGAATTGGCGATAGTAAAATAGACTCGTAGTTTGTCTGATACTGAAAATCAGCACCATTTCCATACGGATGTTCAGAGTGAAGAGCCGGATCGGTAAAACCAGTAGGCGTGGCGATACTGAGTCCATTTCCTGCAAAATCGCTGGCGACTGTCGCATCGCTGAATGTTGTAATATACTGATCTCTGACTGGTTTTAGAGCAGTAACCGTTAGTTGATGAAATCCAGTAGCGGGGCTAACGGTCTGATTTTTAGCCCGCGATCCATCCTGAGCAATAATCCTATAGGTAATCTTATCACCAACTTTTAATGTATTCGCCGGGAAATTGATCCGGGCTACATAAATGCTATCGTATGTGGTATTGTTGACCGTCTGGCGACTGTATCGCATGGGTAGCGCAGGCTGGGCCACACCATTGATCTGGTAGTCGACATAAGCGTTGGAAATACTATTCCGGGCATCCGAAATACGAGCGTAGATCGGTAAGCTATCCGCAACGGTTGTTGAGAGAATGTTCGTTTTAGACGGTGCATACTGAATGATTGGTGGTACATTATCGGTACCTACATACACATGATTCCAGAGTTGGGCCCCCGTTGTTTTTTTTCCCGGATTGGTAAACGTACGACCCGACGCATCCTGTACCTGAAAGTAGTACCAGGTATCGCCCGATGCCTGAGCCGCCGGAATGGTAAACTGATATTCGTTGGTAGTACCAACCTGCGTCGGCGTAACGGATGTAAATAAGGTATCAGTAGCCGTAGGAGAAGTTCGGCGATAAAAGAATCGAATTGATCCTGGAATTATTGTCGTATCGCTACTAATCCGCGTGCTGAAAATCAAGTCTTTAACATCTTCCGTGTTTGTGATCGGATTATGTAAAACAGACGTTGTTTTCCATTCCATATCCGACAAAAATTGCAGTACGAGCGGCCCCGGTGAATGAATCGACTCTCCTAAAGCGAGTGTAGGGGTCATTAGTGAGTTCGGATTGCCAGGCGGATAAACGGTTTCATCGAGGTGATAAATACTGGCAGCCCGTGTGTATTCATAAGGCACCCAAACCTTGATCCGTTGATTGGTTTTCTGCTTTAAAACAGGACCATTCAGGTATAGATTATATTGGGCTAACTGAAATTTGAGTTCTTCTGAGTTATTCGGGAAATCTTTAGTGGATGTTACCAACCGTTTTCCCTGACCCGTTTCCAGAAAATGGTCGTAGATTGAGGGTAAGGACGCCATGTAAATGCCATTATCATCAAAAATTCCGAAGAACCCGATGAAACCTAATCCATGGCATAACTCATGCAGCACCGCAGTAACTAAATCTGTACTGCCTTTGGGCGTTTTGCCGTCTGTTCCATAATACCAGTCGTTATTCCGGTTAAAATCCGCAACGATATCGGCGGCATTTGGGTCATTTAATTCGCGCCGGGCGATTTTTTCTGCCAGTGCAATCGGGTAAAAAGCAGCCGCTTTCTGACTGCCATCAAAATTATACAAATACGATCCCGGCCCGGCCGAACCTAATAAATTAGGTTCATCAGAAATCCAGTTAGCTTGAATACGAATGGGTACCGACGAAACAATCAGCGTCGACCAGATATCGACCGCATATTGAAACGCCCGCCGTGCTTCGGGTGTAAAATTGGTATAGGTAACAATGAATTGGGCTGTTGGAGCAGCCTGTCGGCCATTTGCGTTAATTCGCTCCAGAAACGCATCCGGAGCCGCAACGCGCGTAGATACGTCGCGATTATCTTTATAATACTTGATTTTAGTACCAGCCAGCGAAAAGCTAACGGGAGCATTAGCCGACAAGGTAGATCCTGATGAAACAACTTTCTGAGCAAGTACCGGATTTGCCAAAAAACCAATCAGAATAAGCAACCCCAGCCACTTCCCGTAACTCATAGAAATTGTAATACAGTTCAATCTATACAAATCTCGCATCTAAACGGCCATTAACAAGACCATAAGCTAAAAATGATAATTGCTGTATAGACGATTTTAATAGGATAGGCTTACGTACGACTCTGAAGGAGTCGTACGTAAGCCTCAAATCCCTTACTTAGAATCAACTGTTCGTTTCAAAACGAGGGCTACAGAGTTCAGACAATAGCGCAATCCGGTCGGAGCAGGACCGTCGTTGAATACGTGACCGAGGTGCGCATCGCAGATATTGCACAGGACCTCAACCCGGTGCATACCGTAACTGTAATCTTTTTCGAGTCGGATTCGGTCTTCCTCAATCGGTTGGGTAAAACTAGGCCAGCCCGTACCAGATTCAAACTTATCGGTTGCCTCAAAAAGCTCCGTATCACAGCAGACGCACGCATAAATGCCCGGATCGTGTGCTTCGCAGTATTCGCCGGTAAACGCCCGTTCTGTACCTTTTTCACGTGTTACGTGGTATTGCTCTGGCGTTAAGATTTTTCGCCATTCTTCGTCAGATTTTATGACTTTCTGAATCATGGTTATTCGCGCTGATGATTAGCTATTTCCGTTTATACGTACAACACCCCGTCTTTGATTTGTGTTTCAAGCTGTAAATTTGCAAAGCAGTCGATAGTATCAATTCGTCTACTCTTGACTAACGACTGACGACTATCGACTACCAGCTAACGACTGATTACCTTGACGATCCGACAGATTTTACAGCACTTTTGGGGATATGACGCCTTCCGACCTATGCAGGAAGATATAGTCACGACTGTGCTGCAACGTCAGGATTCGCTTGTGTTGATGCCGACAGGTGGAGGAAAATCCATTTGTTTTCAGGTTCCGGCGCTGGCCATGAAAGGGGTTTGTATTGTGGTAACCCCTCTCATTGCGTTGATGAAAGATCAGGTCGAGCAGTTGCGCAAACGCGGAATTCCGGCAGCGGCTATTTACTCAGGAATGCACTATCGGGAAATCGATACTGCGCTGGACAACTGTATTTACGGGAATACCAAATTTCTGTACGTATCGCCCGAACGGCTGCGGACGGAAATTATGATCGAGCGGACGAAACAGATGACCGTTTGTTTGCTAGCCGTTGACGAAGCGCACTGTATTTCGGCCTGGGGATACGATTTTCGTCCACCGTATCTGCAAATCGCTGAATTTCGGGAGCTGATTCCTGATACTCCAATTATTGCACTGACGGCTTCGGCAACGCCCGATGTGCAGACGGATATTGTCGATAAGCTGGTTTTACGACAACCTCAAATTTTTCGGCAAACCTTTGCCCGGCCAAATCTATCGTATTCAGCCGTATTGGAAGAAGCCAAAGCAAATCGGTTATTACGGGTTCTGGAAAATGTGCCGGGGTGTGCGATTGTGTATGTCCGTAGTCGGAAACAAACGCAACAGGTAGCGCAATGGCTTGTTCGGAAAGGATTTTCCGCTGATTTCTACCACGCCGGGTTAACGACTCAGCAGCGAACCGAGAAACAGGATGCCTGGATTCAGAATCAGACGCGCATTATGGTGGCAACCAATGCGTTTGGGATGGGGATAGATAAGCCTGATGTGCGTGTAGTCGTGCATCTGGATGTGCCGGATTCGCTCGAAGCGTATTATCAGGAAGCGGGCCGAGCGGGTCGCGATGGTCAGAAAGCGTATGCGGTAATACTTTACACGCCTGCTGATCTCGTCAATTTGCAAGAGCGGGTTGAGCAGCTTTATCAACCGGTAGCAATGCTTCGGAGGGTGTATCAGGCATTGGCCAATTACACGGCAGTGCCAATTGGTGGAGGTGAGTTCATCAGTTATGATTTTGATTTCGGGGCATTTACGGCCACGTTTAGCCTACCTTCGTCAGAAACGCATTATGCACTGAAGCAACTGCAATTGGAAGGATTTATTCAGCTAAATGAAAATTATTATCATCCTTCCCGCTTGTCGTTAGTCCTCGATAATCGCCAACTCTATGAATTTCAGGTGATGAATCCCCGCTTTGATTCGTTTCTGAAGTTACTGTTGCGGATGTACGGTGGCGAATTATTTACCGACTTCGTGACCATTTCCGAATCGACCTTGGCGAGGACGTTTTTATTGAATCAGTCTGAAATAGAGCAGTTACTGAATCAGTTACATGAGCGAAACGTAGTTATCTACGAAAAGCAAAAAGATAAACCGCAACTCACCTTTCTAACGCCCCGTTTCGATGCGAACTCCTTGCCGATCAATACGCAGGAGTTGAACCGGCGTAAGGAATTGGCCTTGAGAAAAGTAAATGCGGCCACGCTCTATACCGAACACGTAACTCAATGCCGTACGCGTTTGCTGCAAGCTTATTTTGGTGAGAAACCGGGCGAGCGATGTGGCATTTGCGATAATTGCCTTAAAAAGAAAAAAGCCGCCGAAACAGCCTTGGTAGCCATGCGTAAACAAGTGCGTGACTATGTGGCACTCGCCAACGGCCCCGGTGTATCACCCAAACAACTCGCCTACCATTTTGCCGAGACAGATGCCGACGCACTCGCGCAAACCCTCAAACAAATGCTGGCCGAAGAAGAAATTCGCTATACAAAAAGTGGAAATCTGACGCTCAACTTGGAGTGATTAACCTTTCCAAATAGCTCAAAAAGGCTTGTATTTCGCCCCAAACGTGTTATTTGTCCCTAAATCATGCGGTTTGTCCCTTTCAGTTGGAGACACCTTTGATACCACTCTATGTTTGTGACATCGAACAAAACAAAATCAATAAGAGCTATGAAAACGATCATCACCGCTGTTCTTACCATTGTCCTGTTTATTGCCAATCTAGCCAAACCTTGTCTGGCGCAACAGTCAACGTCCGCGACGTCAGGTACGGCTAGTGGCACCTATTCATTAACCGTTGTCATGCACAATGTAAATAACCGAACGGGTAAACTGTATGTAGGCTTGGCCAACAATCAGGCGAGTTTTACGGGTGAGTCGATTCAACGAAAAGCAATCGATGTACCGCCTTCTGGCGAAATCACGACTGTTTTTGAAGGATTAGCGCCGGGTAAATATGCCGTTCGCGTTTTGCAGGATTTGAACGGAAATCAAAAGATGGATTTTTCCGGGCAAATGCCTGCCGAACCGTTTGGCCTTTCTAATGTAGCCATGCTCATGGGACCACCCGATTTCGACCAATCGGCCATTGAGCTGAATGAAAGCAAGAGTATTCGTATCCGAATGATGGAAATGTAGAATGGTATTTTGATTAGAAAAAATTAATTATCCTTGTTTGGAATAAAACAAACCATATATATTTGTGGCCTCAATGCGGGGTGTAGCGCAGCCTGGTAGCGTGCTACGTTCGGGACGTAGAGGTCGTGGGTTCGAATCCCGCCACCCCGACCAGAAAATTGAACTGGTAGCGGGTTACGTTTGGGAAGTAGAGGTCGTGGCCGGGTCGCCGTCGCGATTCGAATCCCGCCACCCCGACCAGAGCAAGTTTTAATACCAGATATAGCAAAAAAACATGAATAATACGGTTAACAACATGATTTGGTGGTGGCACTCTCCTACGTTGGGATGAGGGTTGCCGCTGTTGTTGTTCACCAACAAACTCTATAAAGGCTCACCGTCATCCCGGTGAGCCTTATTTTTTTACTCGATTTTCCAAAACCAACGCGTAACGACATATGACTATCGACCTACAAATTCCTACCTATCGCGTCGTAAGCCGACATAAGCGGATGCTGGCCGACATTATCACGCCCGTGAGTATCTATCTGCGTATCCGCGATCGCTTTCTGAATAGCATTTTGCTCGAAAGCTCAGATTATCACGGGAATGATAATAGCTTCTCGTACATCGCCTTCGATCCAGTTGCCCGATTTTCGTATCAGGATGCTAAACTGACGACCCAATTGCCAGGCGAAGAAGAGCAAACGCGCGAACTTCCGGTTCAGGAAATGCGGGAAGCGCTGCAACAGTTTAAAGACTCTTTCAAGCATGAGAAGCCCAAGTTTTCATTCATCACCAATGGCTTGTTTGGTTATTTTGCTTACCCGGCCGTACAAGGTTTCGAAGACATTACACTTCAAGCGACCGTACCAACCGAAAATCAGATTCCAGCGGCCGTTTTTACGGTATATCGATACGTGTTGGCAATTAATCACTTTAAAGATGAGCTGTATTTGTTCGAACATAGCTACCTCCGCGATGGCGATACCGAACAAGAAAGTACGCTTGATTACATCGGTGATTTAATCACTAGTCGCAACTATCCTACGTATTCGTTTAGCCCGGCTGGTCCCGAAGTATCGAATTTTACGGACGATGAGTTTCGGGAGGTAATTCAGAAAGGGAAAGACCATTGCCATCGGGGCGATGTATTTCAGATTGTAGTATCGCGCCGGTTTTCTACGCCTTTTATCGGTGACGAGTTCAATGTATATCGTGCGCTCCGATCATTGAATCCCTCCCCCTACTTATTCTACTTCGACTACGGCAATTACAAACTATTCGGTTCTTCGCCTGAATCTCAGATTGTTATTAAAAATCGTCAGGCTACAATCTATCCAATTGCGGGTACGTTCCGGCGTACAGGTGATGACGCTCACGATGCTGAACTCGCTCAGAAACTGCATGATGATCCGAAAGAATCGGCAGAACACGTCATGCTCGTCGATTTAGCCCGGAATGACCTTAGCCGAAATTGTGATGTTGTAAACGTAGAGACATTTAAAGAAGTACAGTACTATTCTCACGTGATTCACTTGGTCTCGAAAGTTGTAGGTGATTTGACCCCTGACGCTGATCCTCTACAAATTGTGGGGGAAACCTTTCCTGCCGGTACGCTTTCAGGCGCCCCCAAGCATATGGCTATGCGTCTGATTGATCGATACGAAAATATAAGCCGCAGTTTTTATGCTGGCAGTATCGGGTATATGGGTTTCGATGGCGAGTTCAACCATGCGATCATGATTCGGACGTTCATGAGTAAGGATAACACGCTCTATTACCAGGCCGGAGCGGGCGTTGTAGCGAAATCAGTCGTTGAAAGCGAATTACAGGAAGTACATAATAAACTGGCTGCCCTACGCACGGCCCTTGACCAAGCGAAATCTATTTGAATGATGAGTTATAAGTGATGAACTTTTGCCGCAAAACTCAATTACTCATCACTTATAACTCATCATTCATCACTCACAATAACTCATCACTAAAAATGCGACTTCTAGTCTTAGATAATTACGATTCATTCACCTATAATCTCGTTTATATTCTGCGGGAGTTAGGGCTGAAACCCGATGTCATTCGGAATGATAAAATAGCACTTGAGGCTGTCAGTCAGTACGATAAAATCATGCTTTCGCCGGGGCCGGGTATTCCATCGGAAGCGGGTATTATGCAGGATCTGGTGCGCGAATATGGTCCTTCGAAAAGTATTCTGGGCATTTGCCTGGGCCATCAGGGAATTGGCGAAGTGTACGGTGCTCAACTGGAGAATCTGGGCGATGTATTACATGGCGTGGCACATAAAGCCCAGATTACAGATCGCTCCGAATCCCTTTTTACGGATATTCCTGATGAACTAACCGTAGGTCGCTACCATTCCTGGACCGTTGTTCCGGATTCAATGCCCGATGACTTACGTATTACGGCGGTTGACGAATTAGGCCGCGTAATGGGTTTATCGCACACGCGCTACGACGTGAAAGGGTTACAATTCCACCCTGAATCGGTGTTGACAGAGAATGGCGTGAAGATGATCCAAAACTGGTTGAATCAATGAAACTGACCGAAGTTGTTCCCTGGGGTCGAACATTAAGTGAATATCAACGAATGTTTAACCTCACGGATGCCGATCTGGCAAAACGTATTTTGGGGGTAGGGGATGGACCTGCCAGTGTCAACGCTGAAATGACCGCGGCTGGCCGATCAGTCATATCTGTTGATCCAATTTATGCTTTCTCGGCTACAGATATAAAACGCCGTATTGATGATACGTATAAGACAGTAACTGAACAGCTAGCTACTAATAGTGAGCAATATAACTGGACGACTTTTCAGGATGTTGAATCAGTTGCCCGTGAACGTATGGCCGCAATGACGCAGTTTTTGGGCGATTACGAACAAGGTTTATGTCAACACCGATACCTACCGGTTTCGTTGCCTACGCTCCCTTTTTCTGATGGCTCTTTCGACCTGGCGTTGTGTTCTCATCTGCTCTTTTTGTACTCAGAACAGTTAACGGAAGCGTTCCATCTGGCCTCTATTCGTGAACTAACTCGTGTAGCAAACGACGTTCGTATTTTTCCGATTATTTCATTGAATGGACAAACATCACCGTATTTGCATAGCGTTTTAACTGATTGTCAGGTAAATGGGATTCAGGCCGATATACTGACTGCCAATTATCATTTTCAAAAAGGAGCGTATCAAATGGTTCGCTTAATCCGAAAAAGTGTCTAGTTTATTTATGCCGTACTGTATATATGAAAGCTGTTCTAAATCAACTTTTTGAGTATAAATCACTGACCAAAGACCAGGCTCGCGATGTTTTGTTGGGAATTGGTCGGGGTGAGTATAATCCGGCTCAGATTGCGTCGTTTCTGACCGTTTATATGATGCGGAGCCTTCGCCTGGAAGAACTGGAAGGGTTTCGCGACGCTATGCTCGAACTCTGTTTGCCCGTAGATCTAGCTGCCTACGATCCAATGGATTTATGCGGTACCGGGGGCGATGGGAAAGATACGTTTAACATCTCGACCCTATCGTCATTCGTGGTGGCTGGCGCTGGGCAGCGCGTCGCTAAGCATGGTAATCATGGTGTATCCTCGCTGGTGGGTTCGTCAACGGTGATGGAGCGATTGGGGCATAAGTTTACAAATGACGAAGGCGAATTGCAGCGTCGAATGGAAACCGCCGGTATTTGCTTCCTGCATGCGCCACTTTTTCACCCGGCGATGAAGAACGTAGCCCCCATTCGAAAGGACCTTGGTGTGAAAACATTCTTCAATGTTTTAGGTCCGATGATTAACCCCGCAAAGCCTCAAAAACAGCTCGTTGGCGTGTTTAGCCTTGAATTGGCGCGATTATATGCGTACCTTTATCAGCAAACTGATAAACAGTTTATGATTCTGCACGCACTGGATGGCTACGATGAGATTTCGTTAACGGGGCCTTTCAAAGTCATCAGTAATCAGACGGAGCAGGTTGTAAAACCCGAGCAATTAGGTTTGGATACGTTAACGGCTGAATCGCTGGCAGGTGGACAAACATTAGACGAATCAGCGCAGATATTTTTGAATGTACTGTCTAATGAAGCCACTCCCGCCCAAAAACAAGCCGTTTTAGCAAATGCCGCGATGGCATTACTCGCTGCCGGGAAGGCCGTTACTCAGGAGGAAGCTGTAGCAATAGCTCGCGAATCGTTGGAAAGTGGGCGCGCGATGGAGAGTTTTAAAAAATTGATAAACAATTAGATGTGAGAAGTAAGGCGTAAGAATAAAGGCCGGGATTTATAAATAACCATCTTTCTTCTTTCGTCGAATTTCCTCTCTTCTTCATAAGTATGACAATTCTTGACCAGATTCTTGCCCAGAAAAAACTCGAAGTAGAGCAGCGAAAAGCCGAAACTCCGATAGCGACCCTGGAACAAATGCCCGATTTTAAACGGTATTGTTTATCCGCCAAAGATGCCGTTCAGGACTTTCGCTCGACGGGAATTATTGCCGAGTTCAAGCGCAAATCGCCTTCCAAAGGAATTATCAACGATCGGGCCGATGTCGCCGAAACCACAAAAGGTTACGTAAAAGCAGGAGCCGCCGTTCTATCCGTACTGACCGATGAGCCTTTTTTTGGCGGAACGCCCGCAGATTTACAGGCTGCTCGGTTGGCGAATCCATCAACGCCCATTTTGCGGAAAGATTTCGTGATTGATCGCTATCAGCTTCTCGAGGCTAAAGCATGGGGTGCCGATGTTGTCCTACTCATTGCGGCCTGTCTGACACCGGAAGAAGTGAAAGAACTAAGTATGCAGGCGCATGACCTGAGCTTACAGGTTTTACTCGAAGTTCATGATAAAGAGGAACTGGATCGGAGTTTAAACGTAGATGTTGATTTGGTGGGCGTAAATAACCGTAACCTGAAAACATTTACAACGTCTATAGATACGTCGCTGGAACTGGTCGAATACATTCCGGATACATTTGCCAAAATCACTGAAAGCGGCTTGCATGATGCCGAAACCATGTTGACTTTATTCCGGGCTGGTTTTGACGGCTTTCTGATTGGCGAAGCGTTCATGAAAACAGCCGATCCAGCTGCAGCTTTACAGACTATAGTAACTGATTTTAGTTCTCGCATGCTCTCATCTACAAACTTGTACAACTCATGAAAATCAAAGTGTGCGGTCTACGTGACGCTGACAACCTGAAAGAAATTGCCGCTTTAAATCCTGATTTCATAGGTTTTATCTTCTACGATCAATCTCCGCGTTTTGTGGGCGAAGAGTTGGACGAAGAAGTTGTCAAAGCCTTACCTCGTTCGATTCGGAAAGTTGGCGTATTTGTCAATGCCAGCCCCGATTATATTCTGCGCAACGTGAAGAAATACGATTTTCAGTACGTACAGTTACACGGAACCGAAACACCTGAATATTGCCGGAGTCTGCGAAACCGGGGTATCAACATTATCAAAGCGTTCCGTGTCGATGAGTCGTTTAATTTTTCGATGCTAAACAACTACAAAGCCCAGTGCGATTTTTTCCTGTTCGATGCAAAAGGCGATCAACCCGGCGGTAACGGCATTACATTCGACTGGAGTATTCTACAACGCTACGATAACGAAAAACCGTTTTTCATCAGCGGAGGCATCGGCCTAGACAATCTTGATCAGCTAGATCAATTGAAAGGGATGAAACTATACGGTGTCGACGTAAACAGCCAGGTTGAAATTTCCCCCGGCGTAAAAGACGTCGCCAAAGTGAAAGAACTGATTGATCGCGTACGACCGGTAGAGGAAACGGTATAAGGTCAGTAGAAAATCTTTCCGGGGTATATACTATTTAACCATTAAACAACAACGCTAATGGAAACGACAAAGCAGATCAATGATGAAATTCCTCCTCTAAGAAGAGGACGAAGCTATAAGCCTGAAGACATAAAACGGTGGGGAGTAGAGCACTTCTTTGATGCTGTTACTCCTAAGAATCCGTTTACACGTCAGTTTCCTGATTTTACATAAGAAGAGAACCGACGAATGGATGAATTATTGGCTGAAGGTGACCGTGGTGAATGATTTACGACACAGACTTATTGATTCAATATATTCGGCATAAAACGTTGCCGCCCTCCAGAGTAATATTGCCGGTTGTAGTAATAGGTGAACTAGTGGGTGTTCAAAAGGTAGATTTTATGCGCGACATGATTGAGCACTACCCACCTGTTGATATTACAAGTAAGCTAATAAGGTATTACGCTGAAATAGATTCGTTTAGCCAAGGAAAATTAGTTGGCTATGCTCTCGGCACTTCCGCCCGAAATATGGGTAAAAATGACATCTGGATTGCGGCTACAGCCTTATATCTAGACATGGAACTTCACACCAGCGACAACGATTTCGACCACCTAACAACTTTAGGATTACAATTGGTTAAGCACTAATTCTATGCAAACCACTCTCGAACCCCAAACCTCTTTTGAGGTATCTGATAAAGGCTTTTATGGCCATTTTGGCGGAGCGTTCATTCCCGAAATGCTTTATCCAAACGTCGAAGAATTACGTCAGAATTATCTGAACATTATCGCCGATCCAACGTTTCAGGCAGAATTCTGGCAATTACTTGAAGATTATGTCGGGCGGCCAACCCCGTTGTTTCTTGCAAAACGCCTGTCGGAACAAGTTGGCGCGACGGTTTACCTTAAACGTGAAGATCTTTGCCATACTGGTGCACACAAGGTAAATAATACCATTGGTCAGATTCTGGTAGCGCAACGACTCGGCAAAAAGCGAATTGTAGCTGAAACGGGAGCTGGTCAGCATGGCGTGGCTACGGCAACCGTTTGCGCTCTGATGGGACTTGAATGTGTTGTCTACATGGGTAGCATTGATATGGAGCGCCAGAAACCGAACGTTGATCGGATGCGAATGCTGGGTGCTACGGTTGTTCCGGCAACGTCGGGTAGTCAAACGCTGAAAGATGCAACGAACGAAGCGATGCGGCATTGGATTAATAATCCAGTCGATACGCATTACATCATCGGTTCTGTGGTTGGCCCGCATCCCTATCCAGATATGGTCGCTCGGTTTCAATCCGTGATTTCGCAGGAAATTAAGAAGCAGTTAGCTGCCAAAACGGGTCGAGAAAATCCTGATTACGTGGTGGCTTGCGTAGGTGGAGGTAGTAATGCGGCTGGCGCGTTTTTCCATTACCTGAACGAGCCATCGGTTCGACTTGTGGCTGCTGAAGCGGCTGGGCAAGGTGTAAATTCAGGGCATTCGGCGGCAACAACGGCGCTTGGTAAACCAGGCGTATTGCACGGTAGTCGTACAATTCTGATGCAAACGGAAGATGGACAGGTTGTAGAACCGTATTCAATTTCAGCAGGTTTAGATTATCCGGGCATTGGCCCACTTCATGCGCATCTGTTCGACTCAAAGCGCGGTGATTTCTATGCTATTACAGACGACGAAGCGTTACAAGCTGGTTTTCAATTGAGTAAATTGGAAGGGATTATTCCGGCGCTAGAATCGGCTCATGCTTTGGCTGCTTTACAGAAAATGGAGCTTAAGCCAAGTGATGTCATCGTCGTTTGCCTGTCTGGAAGAGGAGATAAAGACTTAAGTACGTATTCAAAACATTTGTAAGCTCCCCACCACATCATGACTCAGGAACTGACTCAAAATCGCATCACCGATCTATTTACCCGTAAAAGTAATCGGTTGCTCAACGTATATTTTACCGCCGGATTTCCAAATCTTGACGATACAATGCCTATCCTACACGGGTTACAGGCGGCTGGTGTGGATATTGTTGAAATCGGCATGCCTTATTCTGATCCCGTTGCCGACGGCGAAACCATTCAGCAGAGTAATGAGAAAGCGCTGGATAACGGCATGTCGCTCAAAAAACTATTTGAGCAATTAGCTGATTGCCGGAAAGAAATAACCGTTCCTATTCTTCTGATGGGGTATATTAACCCGGTATTGCAATTTGGCCTGGAAAAATTCTGCCAGACTTGCCGGGAAGTGGGCGTTGATGGGATTATTGTCCCTGATCTGCCGCTGGATTTGTATCTGGACGACTACGCCGATACGTTCCATGAGTATGGTCTGTTGAATGTCAATTTGATCACTCCGCAAACGTCTGATAGCCGAATTCGTCATATTGATCAAGAATCTGACGGGTTTATTTATATGGTTTCGTCGGCTAGCATTACCGGTTCCACGAAAGGCATTAGCGATTCCATGCGCGGTTATTTTGAGCGAATTCAGGCGATGAATCTGCGAAATCCACGGTTAATTGGCTTTGGCATCAATAATCACGAAACGTTTGATACGGCTAGTCAGTATGCCAACGGGGCTATCGTCGGGAGTGCATTCATTCGTCATGTAGAAGAAAAAGGTACATCTGCGGATAGCATCCGCGAGTTTGTGCAGACCATTCGGGCGTAGGGCTTACCTTTGCGACATGAATTCCGAAATTAATTTCGATAAATCACCTGATGGGCTTATCCCAGCGGTGATTCAGGATGCCGAAACGGGCAAAGTCCTGATGGTGGGTTACATGAATCGTGAAGCGTACGATAAAACGGTTGCCGAAAAAATTGTAACCTTTTTCAGCCGTAGCAAACAGCGATTGTGGACAAAAGGCGAAACGTCAAATAACTTTTTGCACGTTCGAGAAACGCTGATCGATTGCGATGGCGATACACTACTGATTAAAGCAAGCCCTGCTGGTCCAGTTTGTCATACGGGAGCTGATACGTGTTTTGACGAAGTCAATCACGGGAAAGGGCAGTTTTTGAATTACCTACAAGCGGTAATTCACGACCGAAAAGTTAATCCAACCGAAAAGTCGTATACAACAACGCTCTTTAATCGAGGAGTAAATAAAATTGCTCAGAAGGTCGGTGAAGAAGCCATTGAATTAGTGATCGAGGCTAAAGATGATAATGATGATCTGTTCAAGGGCGAAGCGGCCGATCTGCTATTCCATTTTTTAGTACTGCTGGAACAGAAAAATATGAGTCTCGATGATATAATAGCCGTTTTACAATCCCGACATCAAAAACAATAGTTTCTGATTTGCAGTTTGTTGATCGATAGTAGCCGATATTTATTCGCTATTTGAGTCTTTTCTCACCAAACACAAACAAATTCATGGGATTGATAATTCGCATTCTGATTAGTGCCGTTGCCGTTTGGGTAGCTGCTTATTTTATTCCGGGTGTTTCGGTAACGGGTGGCGCTGGAACCTACTTAATGGTGGCTATTGTCTTAGGCTTTCTAAACGCCTTCATTAAGCCGATCCTAACCGTACTGACCATTCCGATTACTATTGTTACCCTCGGGCTATTTTTGCTGGTACTGAACGTAATGATGGTTTATTTAACGTCATACTTAATACCAAATTTTCATGTTACGGGATTCATAGCTGCTTTACTTTTCAGTATTGTGGTCTCTATTGTAACAGCATTAATTGATGCTATTGTTTAGGAAAAGTAACAAAGGAGAAAATACTGTGATGATTAATGGGCTAAAATAATACTTCTGAAGTATTATTTTAGCCCATCGTTTTTATAGCAAACTGATTTTGCTCAACTTATCAGTATGAATAGTTAATTTGTTGCTTCCCCTATACAGCGTACTCAATACCCGACTAAGTCCATGAACTTTTAGGTAATTTGCTTATATTCGGCATTAAACTTGCGTAGGCAGAAGATTAAAATAATGCATAAGTATATATTGCAGTCTTTTCAAGTTTATTAGTCGTAAGTTTTTGCTAATAAGGAGTTGATAGTCTGTCGATTTACTAAATTCACAGGCGAAAGCCTATTACGTTTGTTCACCCACTAACTACCGTAACGATGATTTCTAAGAAAGCTAAGTATGCCATCAAAGCTCTCAAGGTTTTGACTGAAGAATACGGCAAAGGGCCCGTATTAATTTCCTATATCTCTGCAAAAGAAAATATACCAAAGAAGTTTTTAGAGGCTATTCTGCTGGAACTTCGTAATCATGGTATTCTTCAAAGTCAGAAGGGGAAAGGCGGAGGTTATTTGCTACGGGTCGATCCGGGACGAGTTAATCTGGCGCAGGTATTGCGGGTTATTGATGGTCCAATTGCGCCAACCCCCTGCGTATCGTTTAACTTCTATGTAAAGTGCGATGACTGCGACGACGAGGTTACCTGTGCCTTGCGGCCTATTATGGAACAGGTTCGGGATGCAAACCTCAGCGTCTATGAAAACACGACGCTCATAACCTTTCAGCCATCAGTTAGTGTCGAGACTAAACAAATTCCAGTTGTTGCCTAATAGTCGCTGAGTTAAAAGTCAAAGGGTTATAGAGTTGTAAAGTTTGGATACATCCGAAAAACTTTACAACTCTATAACCCTTTGACTTTTAGGGTATTAGCTTACTCTTCAGCCGGTTGATGCTCTTTCCGAAGCAGATCATTCACCGTTTTTACTGGATTGAATGTGATGAGCGGTACCTCAACAAAAATCGTATTCCAGTCGGCCATAGCACCGTTCCATAGGCCCGGTAATTCCTGAGCTTTAAGGTCTTTTCCATCTTTCGATTTGGCCGTGATAAATCCTGTTAACGGATCTCGATAAGCAGGTAGATCAAATTTCCGGCCATGATGATCGTTTAAACCACAAACTAGATCAACGGGATTGAAGTGAGTAGCTTCATCGAAAATGGCTTTCTGCGATGGATTGTCTAAGTCGATTTGGGCGGATTCTACGACTTGTAGTGATACAGAACCGTCCTGATTTCTGGCCCAAAATGGTCCACCACCGGGTTCTCCTACGTTTTTAACCATCCCACACACGCGAACCGGACGATTCAGTTTTCGACGGAAGTAATCTAGTTTTTCCTCTTTATCTAGTTTTTCGAATCCTTCGGGGGGTAACGTATAGAGAGTCCGTCGGAAGAGTTCATCGGCTTCGGCCAGGTAGCCATCACTAACTTCTTTGCCTTCTAATAAGCCCTGTAGTCGAGCGATTTGTTGTTGTGCATCGAGCAGAACGGCGGCAAGAACTTTCTTATAGGTTATAGTGGGTTCTTTAATTTCGTCAGGCACAACGTTATCGATGTTTTTGATAAACACGATATCGGCATGAATGTCATTCAGGTTTTCGATCAGGGCACCGTGGCCTGCCGGACGAAACAATAGCGATCCATCCCCATTTCGGAATGGGGAATTATCTATGTTGACTGAAATTGTATCAGTCGATTTTTTCTGTTCAGAGAACGTAATATCGAATGTTACGCCAAGCCAGGCTTCGTAATCTGCTTTTTGCTCGTTGATCAACTGCTCAAAGCGGGTGCGGTGTTCGGGCGATACCGTGAAATGAAGTTTCACTAAACCATCTGAATTCGCATAAGCTGCTCCTTCTACCAAATGCTCTTCGACAGGAGTACGGGGGCCATCCAGGTATTGGTGAAATTTTAATAATCCTTTTGGCAGACTACCGTAATCAAGCCCTTTGTTGGTTAATAGATAGGTTAATACTGTTTTTCGATCATTATCGGCGACAGCTTTATCTAGATCGAGCCCGTCGGCAGCCATGATAGCTTTCAAATCTTCATAAAACGCAAAATCGGTTATACGAGCAAATACCTCATCGACTGATTTATCCATCTTACCATCCAATGCGGCAAACAAGGACTTGAACATCCGGGTAGCTGCTCCCGATGCCGGAACAAATTTGACCAGATCGCGTTCGTGAGCCGCTTCATCAAAGCGGTGAATATAGGCGGATATCTGGTCTTCGGGTACGCGAACAATCCCATCGCCAATTGTAGCGGCTTTGATGACGTTCAGGTATGGGAAACCATCTACGAAATGTTTTATCTGCTGGTCAATCTGGTCGAGGGAGACGCCCTGTATCAGAATCTGATCCTGATCTTGCTCAGTGAACTGCATATGGATAAGAAAAAAATTGCGTTAGAACGGGCGGCAAATTGCGGATTTCGACAATACGACGCAAATCAAATTATTACAAAATCAAATGTGTAAATGCCAATTTTGGCTTTATCTGATTGCTCATCCATCGCTTACCTTTGTCATTGCTTACTGGATGAATTACGATTATGAAACTAATTGCGTTTGATGCTGACGATACGCTATGGGTAAACGAACCAAACTACGTAGATGTTAAGCAGAAATTGTGCGAACTCCTATCGCATCATATCGACCAGTATACACTGGAAGACAAGTTTTACAACGCTCAGATTCGAAATCTGCATCTGTTTGGGTACGGCGCCAAAAGTTTTATTCTCTCCATGATCGAAACGGCCATCGAATTAACCGACGGGGCTATTACAGGTCGTGAAATTCAACAGATTATTGATGTAAGCCGACGTTTACTGGATTTTCCTATCGACGTGCTGGATGGTATTCCTGAAGTATTGGAAGTGCTTGCCAAACGGCACGATCTGATGGTACTTACTAAAGGTGACTTGTTCGATCAGGAAAGTAAAATAGCCCGTTCTGGTTTAGGGCATTATTTTAAGCATGTCGAGATTGTTAGTGAAAAAAACGAGCAAGCATATCAACGAGTTTTGCAGCGATACAATGTGCAGCCTGCCGATTTCATCATGATTGGCAACTCGCTGAAATCAGATATCCTACCCGTAGTGCACATCGGCGGGCGAGCGATCCATATTCCCTATTCAATAACATGGGCACATGAACGGGTAGACGATGCGCAATTGGTTGGAAAGAACTTTGTAACGCTCGAGAGCGCTCGAGAGCTACTGGCGTTGCTTTAAAGAATAGCGTTTATCATAGACAATTAGCTTCCAGAAATACAGCAACGCCATCCTCGTCATTTGACAGGGTTGTGTATTGGGCAACGTCCTGCACAGCCTGAGTAGCATTTGCCATCGCTACGCCCATACCACACGACGTAAGCATGGCCAGATCATTATGATCATCGCCAAAAGCGACGGTATTGTGTATAGCTACGCTTTCTAGTTCGGCAATGTGTTGAAGCGCTGCCCATTTGCTGACACCCAGCGCCATAATCTGCACGATTGAGCCATTATCCGTATGCGTTATCGCGCAAACGTCCTGAAAGAGTTCCAGCGAAAAAGCATCTGACGGATTGCTCAAGCCTTCGTGGATAATTTTGGTTATACCGTCCTGAAAAATACTGTGCTGCCTGTCGCGAAAAGAAGCTAATTGGTGAGGAGTTTCGCCAAAGAGATGCGCAGGAGATCGGTTGACATGAAACGTATCGCGCGATTCGATACCAATAAATACATCAGGGTGATGTTGACTCAGTTCATGAATGAGCCGATAAGCTAAATCGGACGGGATGTGTTGTTCGAAAATTTTATCGCCGTCTTTGTAAACTTCAGCCCCGTTGTAGCAAACAACATAGTGACGTAGTAATGATTCTGGCAATAATCGGGCGACGTCTCTGGGTGGACGAGCGGTGGCTATACAGATTAAATGGTCTTGATTGGCTAATTGATTAATAAGCTTAATTGATTTGTCAGAAATAGATTTATCGCGTCTGAGTAGCGTTCCATCCAGATCAAAAGCAAATAGTTTTTTAGCATCCATCACTATGACATAAACTATTGAATAACAAAGGAGTCCGCGTCGAGATTGGCCGGGAATTTTGCTCGAAACGCCTGTAAATCTTCCAGCGATAAAGTTCGCTGATGAACGATTTCGGTATCTGAATGCCGGAAAAGGACATCTCCTTTAAAATCAATGATGGCTGAATCGCCTGTGTACGGATGGCCATTTCCGTCCGTTCCAACGCGATTGACGCCTGCAACATAGCTCAGGTTTTCAATCGCACGACCTTGCAAAAGTGCATTCCAAGGATGACGACGCGCGGCTGGCCAATTAGCAACATAAAGAAGCATATCATACGCAAAATCCTGTGATTTGCCATCCGTATTCCGGCTCCAGACTGGAAAGCGCAGATCATAGCAAATGAGTGGGCAAATACGCCAGCCTTTCCATTCTTTAATAATTCTATGTGTGCCAGCCGTATAGATCGCATCTTCACCCGCCATTCGGAACAGATGCCGCTTGTCGTATGTATCGAACTGACTATCAGGCTGCATCCAGATTAATCGATTGAAAAATCGACCGCCTTCCTGCACAACATAACTTCCGGTTACGACTGCACCCGTTTGTGCCGCCATTTGCTTTAGCCACCGAAACGTCGTCAGGTTCATGGGCTCAGCCACCGCGCGAGCATCCATCGTGAAACCCGTCGTAAACATTTCGGGTAGCACAATCAGATCGGTCTTTTCAGGAAGGTTAAAAATACGCTCCTCCAGCATCGCCCGATTCGCCACAGGATCGTGCCAGTATAAGTCAGCTTGGAGAAGAGTGATATGCATAGTTATGAGTTATGAGCGATGAGTTTGCCGACGCACTTATAATTGCCAGCGTCAGCAAACTCACCACTTATCGTTCATTTAGGGAACTTCATTTTGTACTCGGCGTCGGTTTTGCCTTTTGAAATATCGGCCAATTTTTTCTTGATGAGTGTTCGTCGGATGGGAGGCAAATAATCCGTGAAAAGTTTGCCGTCGAGGTGGTCGTATTCATGCTGAATGATTCGCGCGGCCATGCCTTCGTATTCTTCTTCATGTTCGTTCCAATCGGTATCGAAATACCGAATAACGACGATTTCTGGACGAAATACTTCGCCCCGAATACCGGGAATACTCAAACAACCTTCTTCAAAACCCCAATCGTCGCCAGCTTCTTCAACGATTTCAGGATTGATAAAGACCTTTTTGAAGCCAATTAAGCTTTTGTCAATCTCTTCTTCTGGCTCATCTTCATTCAAGGGCGCTCCATCGACCACGAATATGCGGATACTCTGCCCAATCTGCGGGGCTGCCAAGCCAACGCCCGAAGCCGCATACATTGTCTCGAACATATTGTCACTCAACGTCTTGACATCGAGACTACCGGGTTCAATGTCTTTGGCTCGTTTTCGCAGAACCGGATCACCGTAAGCAATTATTGGGAGAATCATTTTTTTAGTGATGAGCGATGAGTGATGAACGATGAGTGTTTTTGAGATCAAAACTTATCACGTATCGTTTGTCACTCATCACTATTTTTTACTTTCCATATACGATTGAAGGATTATGGCTGCGCTGACTTTGTCGATATTTCCTTTTTCGCGTCGATCTTTTTTCGTGCTTCCACTGGCAATCATCGCTTGTAAAGCCATTACGGATGTAAAGCGTTCGTCGTGCCAGTGAATTGGAATATCGGGTAAGGCAGTTTGCAGATGCGATACAAATTTCCGGACGCGAGCCGTATTTTCTGTATCTGCACCGTCTAATCCTTTTGGCAAGCCTACAATAAACGCTTCGACGGGTTCGCGCTGTACGTACGCTTTGAGGAACTTCAGTACCTCATGCGAGGCCACCGTTTCCAACGCCGATGCAATCAATTGCAACGGATCAGTAACGGCAATGCCGGTTCGTTTGGCGCCATAGTCGATTGCTAAAAGTCTTGCCATTTCGGTAACAAAGGTACGAAGGGGATAGGCAAGGGACAAGGAGCGCGGAGAAGGGATTGTTGGATATACTTGCGAAAATGACGTCGATAGCCTTTATAATTCGTTATCTCGCTGCCATTTTGTTACGTCTTCCCACGTATCTAAATCAATCGTTGCCAGTGGGAAAGGAATATCAACACAATCCTGACTATGCTGCTGAATGAGTTTTCGAGCACCAACATCGCCAGTTAGCTTCAGAAACTCAGCTTTGTAGTTAATACTGAACAAAGCGGGTACGCCGAGGTGATTAGCTTCGCCATAACGGCAGGCGACAATACCTTTTTTCGTTTGCTGATGTGTATCGATCAATTGTCGCAGTAAATCGGCTGTTACGTAAGGCTGGTCGGTCAATACAACTAGAAAAGCATCGATGGATGCTTCAGGAATTGCCGATAATCCCGCACGGAGCGAAGAAGCCATTCCCTCCTGCCAATTAGTATTGTTAATTGTCTGAATGGGTAAATCTGCGAGTTCAGAATAGAGCTGATCACGATTAGCACCTAGGACGACGCTAACAGGGCCAATATCTAAAGAAAGGGTCATATCGGTAATACGCCGAAGTAATGTTTTGCCTTCATACTGAAGCAATTGCTTCGGCGTATTACCTAATCGACTGGAACTCCCAGCCGCTAAAATAATCGTAGCAATTCGCATAGAATCAGCCTGAAATTCCTGCATCGGCCGTATTTTCCTGTCGGCTATGATTGGGCACATTGCCAGAAACGCGCTCGTGAATCGGACCAGATTTGTCCTTAAGAAAACTGCCTGTTCGTTTCATAAAGAAGGCTTTTACTTCGGCAATGATGGAAAGCGCAATTTCATCAGGCGTTTCAGCCCCTAAGTCTAAGCCAATAGGTGCGTGAACCCGATTCAACGCTGATTCGCTGTAGAACTGCCTATCCCGCTCAAATTCATCCTGCATTTTGTCGAACCGTTTGCGGGGGCCAAGCATTCCAATGTATGGAATATCTGTTTTGAGCAATTCTTGCAAAACCGCCCGATCGTAATTGAAATTGTGCGACATCAACACAGCTGCTGATCGATTCGTAATTGCCAATTGATCAATCACAACATCGCGATTGGCGTAGAGGACACAAGTTGCCGCTGGAAAGCGTTTAGGCGAAAGATGGGCAATACAATCGTCGGTAACGGTCACCTGCCAACCGAGTTCACGGGCGAGCTTAGCTACCGGAATCACATCGTATCCAGCGCCGAAAATAATTAGCTCAATACCTGGATCAATTCGTTCGATGAATATCTCAATTACGTCAGAGTTATTCGTGTAGGCTTTTGTCAGCGGTTTCCCGATGCTTAACACACTTGCCATATCAGCCAGAAGCCAATCGGGAACAGGCTGGGCATCCTGTTCTGTCAGTACGAATCGATTGCCGGGCAAAAATTCACTGCTATCACTTTTCAATATGGTAGCTAGGGCACGAACGTCGCGTTTCTGAGCAAATTCTTTTAGAAAAATTACCGGATTTTGTGCATCGGCGGGGTTGATCGGTTCGATCAGTACATCAATAATGCCATTGCACCCAAGTCCGACACCGAAACTATTTGCCCCATCGTCCATCGTATCGTAAGTGACCACAATCGGTTGGCCATCCAACATCACTTGTCGGGCTTTACGAAGTGCATCACCTTCCAGACACCCCCCGCTGATGGCACCCTCCCAACGCCCATCGTCAGTAATGAGCATACGGGCCCCCGGCCGCCGATACGACGAACCCTCGACCCAAACAACCGTAGCCAGCGCAGCTTTTCGTTGCGTGAAGTCAATCTGCTCAAATACTTCGACAATGCGGCTTATTTCTTTCATCGTTATACTTTTTCCAAATCAAACGGCAGTTTCCGGACGCGTTTACCTGTGGCGGCAAAAACGGCATTAGCCAGGGCAGGTGCTAAAGGCGGAAGCCCCGGTTCGCCAACGCCTTTTATAGTTGGTCCGCCTTCTGCCAGAATATGTACTTCAACCGCTGGCATTTCCTGAATACGAAGCATCCGATTGGCGTCGAAATTTGTCTGTTTCGCCTTGCCATTCTCGAACGTAATACCATCTTTCGTTGCGGCTGTCAACGCCATAGCGATAGCCCCTTCTACCTGAGCTTTTACCGTATCAGGATTCACTACGGTACCCAGGTCAATGACGCAATAGACTTTGTCAACCGTAACGCCACCCGCTTTGTTTTTCGATACTTCAACCACCTGACCAGCCAAGCCTGCAAAGAACTCCCATTGCGCAACTCCACGACCTTTTCCAGCCGGAAGCGGTTTGTCCCAGCCAGACACTTCTTTCAGCTTGGTCAGCATTCGTTTGGCGTCGGTTTCTTTTGTCAACATACCAAGCCGGAATTCCATTGGATCTTTGCCTGCTTTGTGAGCCATTTCATCCAAAAAACATTCGTGGGCAAAGGCCACTGTCGAGCTGGTTACGGATCGCCAATAGGTGAGTGGGATGTGGATATCTGAATGGACGTAGCGCGTATTCAGGTTGGGTATTTCATATTTCTGCTCGCCAGTCCCTTCGAGCATGGTGCCATCGGGTTTGGTTTTGTCATATTTCTCCTCCATGGTCGCATCGATGGAAGGAGAAATCACTTTATGCTGAAACGCAACGGCTTTTCCGTCGGCTGATAAAGCGCCTTTCATGGCCGAAAATGTCATTGGGCGGAAGGGGCCTAATATGGTGTCGTCTTCGCGCGTCCAGACAACTTTTACGGGTTTGCCAATCGCTTTTGAGAGTAAGGTTGCTTCCGTTGCAAAATCCTGCGTGAGTCGCCGACCAAAGCCACCGCCATTGAATAAGACGTGTACCGTAATATTATCGGCCGGAATATTGAGCACTTTAGCCACCTCGCCACGAACCAAATCGCCCCCTTGCGACGAAACCCAGAGTTCGACTTTATCATCAGGCTTGTAATGCGCTAACGCATTCATCGGCTCCATAGTCGAGTGACTCACCATGGGCGTCTCGTAGAAGGCTTCCAGTTTCGTTGGAGATTCGGCAAATGTTTTGTCGAAATCACCCGCATTATGACCGACTACGCCATCCTGTTTGGCCAATTCGCGCAGGCTTTTTTCGTACTCTGCCGAATTGAACGAGTCATGCTGTTGATGGTCCCATTTTACCGTAAGCGATTTTCGTCCTTGTAAAGCAGCCCAATAAGTATCCGCAATCACCGCTACGCCCTCATAGCGATTCTTACCCATGATACGCTCCACTTTGACGACCTTCTGAACGCCTTTGACTTTCAGCGATTTTGCGCCATCAAAACTGACGAGTTTGCTACCCAATACAGGACAGCGTTCAATAGATGCATACACCATCCCCGGCACTTTGGCATCAATACCAAACGTAGCCTGGCCCGTCACTTTCAACGGAACATCAGGCCGAGGTACAGATTTGCCTAGGATGGTAAACTGTTTGGGGTCTTTTAGTGCTGGTTCTTTCGGAACGGGAAGTTTGGCGGCTGCTTCAGCCAATTGCCCGTAGGTCAGCTTTTTACCAGTTGGTTTATGAATGACTGTCGCGTTTTCGGCAAAACATTCATCGACTGGTACATTCCATTGATCGCTGGCAGCTTTGATAAGCATTTCTCGGGCAGAAGCGCCCACTTTTCGCATTTGCTTATACCCTCCGCGAATCGATCCGCTGCCGCCCACAGCCTGCGACCACATACCACCGAACTTAGTTTCACCACCCGTTTGTCGGATCGTCACTTTATCCAGCGATACTTCTAACTCTTCGGCAATCAGTGCCGGGACCGACTGGAATGTACCCTGTCCGATTTCAGGGCGAGGATTCATCAGAATAATTCGGCCGGTTTTTTCGATGAGTATGTAGGGTGTAAGCTCAACGGTTTCAAGCGGAGCCATACTCAAATTTAATACCGGACTGGCCAGCGCATCAGTGGAGGAAAGACCCAGCGCAAAAGCAGCCCCAGTAAGACTTGCAGCTTTGAGGAAATCCCGACGAGAGGGAGCGTTTTTATTTTCCTTGGGTTGATGGCTCATCGTTCTCCAATTTTAGGCGCTGACTTGGGGAGTTTAGGTGCAGAAGTCATCTCGGCTGAAGCTGTATGAATAGCCTGACGAATGCGGTTGTACGTACCACAACGACAAATATTTCCCTGCATCGCTGCATCAATATCCGCATCAGTCGGTTTGGGCGTTTGTTTTAGTAAAGCCACGGCCGACATAATTTGCCCCGACTGGCAGTAACCACACTGTGGCACCTGATGCTGAATCCAGGCCTTCTGAAGAGGATGATCCGCATTTTTCGAAATGCCCTCAATTGTTGTGATTTTGTGTCCCGAAGCTGCCGATACGGGAAAGCTACAGGAGCGAATCGGAGCACCATCCAAATGGACTGTACAGGCACCACATTGTGCAATTCCGCAGCCGAATTTAGTGCCCGTCAGGCCAACCACATCCCGGATAGCCCACAAAAGAGGCATTTCCGGGTCAATGTCTAGTGCATGGGCCTGATTATTAATAGTAAGCTTTATCGCAGCCATAGCGTATAAAATAGAATAAGCGCTTATATCAGGAAAGATACGATTTTTTAGGTTGACGTACTTTAAACGTTCACGAAAAGGCTTTAATGATATCGGGTTTTCGATAATTATGTCAAAATGACGGAAAGCTTTTTTAACTTTCCCCATGACTTTTGCCAATCAATTAGCCACGTACTATCAAACCGTTGCCGACGAATGCATTTTAGGCTTGTCGCTTGACTGCGTTATCTTCGGTTTTCACGATACTCGATTGAAAGTATTGCTACTGCGGTGGAAAGACACAACCGAATGGTGTCTACCAGGTGGATTTATTTATAAAACCGAATCCGTTGATACCGCAGCCAGTCGAGTGCTTCGCGAACGGACGGGCTTAGAGCAATTATTTCTTCAGCAATTCCATGTATTTGGCGAAGCTATACGCTATGATTGGATCGATACGTGGCATCGTCAAAAAATGACAATTCCGTTCAGTACAAAATGGCCGGAACGAACCATCTCAATGGGCTATTATGCGCTGGTTGATTATACGCTAGTGACGCCTACAACTGATTTTATGTCGGATGAATGCTGCTGGTGGGATGTTAGCGAATTGCCATCCTTACTATATGACCATCAGCAGATTATTGACGTTGCCTTGAAAACGCTACGCTTGCAATTGAACTGGCAACCTATTGGCCTGAACCTGATGCCCGAAAAATTTACGATTCCTGAATTGCAGCGTCTCTATGAAGTTGTGCTGGGTCGGCCGTTGGACGCGCGAAATTTTCACAAGAAAATAATGGGGCTAACTATTTTGACTCGGCTGAACGAACGCCGGACGGGGAAGGCGCACAAGTCCCCCTATCTATATCAATTCGACAAGGAGAATTACCAGAAAGCGCTCATCAATGGAAACCTGATTTTTGTTTGAGACTTTAGATATTTATCCCGTTACATAAAAAGAAAGTAGTCCAAAACCTTATTCTAACTGTATAACTATCAGCGGTTTTTCTATAGATCGACTTATTAATATTTTTTAAGATGGCGACCTCGTATAGTAGAAATACCTGAAAACTACTTGAATTTTTGCGAACTTTACGTCCTCATCTTTTCTCCGACTAATACACCATGATTACGGAGCCTACTCTGCTCGACAGTCCTGACGGTCAATTGACACCTACGGGTGGACCTCTTCAATCGGCCATCACGTACGAAAAAATTCCAACCCACATTTACGCCGATGCGAAAGATGCGTCGCGTGCGGTTGCACAGGAAATTGCGGATCTAATTCGCCAGAAACAATCCGAAAGAAAACCCTGTATACTTGGTCTGGCAACGGGTTCATCGCCTAAGACTGTGTATGCCGAACTAATTCGGATGCACCGCGAAGAAGGTCTGAGCTTCCGCAATGTGGTCTCGTTCAATCTGGATGAATATTATCCGATGGAACCCGATTCGCTGCAAAGCTATTGGCGGTTCATGCGCGAACAATTATTCGATCACGTCGATATTCCGCAGGGAAATTATCACGTTCCAGATGGTACGCTTCGAACAGATAAAGTAGCTGATTTCTCGAAACAGTATGAAAATGCCATTGAAGCCGCTGGTGGATTGGATTTTCAATTGCTGGGGATTGGTGGTAATGGACACATTGGCTTCAACGAACCGGGTTCTCTCATCAATTCACATACACGATTGATGATGCTTGATAACTCAACGCGGGCAGCTGCTTCGGTTGATTTTGGCGGTTTACCGAAAACACCACGCAAAGCTATTACGATGGGCGTCGCTAGTATTTTGAGCGCCCACCGAGTTGTGTTACTGGCGTGGGGTGAGCGCAAAGCACCCGTTATCCGGGGGGCCGTTGAGGGTACCGTGACAGAGTTGAATCCGGCATCGTATCTGCAAACGCATCCGAATGCCTTGTTTGTGATTGATGAAGCCGCTGCTTCGGAGTTAACCCGCATGAAAACGCCCTGGCTGGTGGATTCAGTTGTTTGGGATAACAAAATGAAGAAAAAGGCCGTCACGTATTTGTCGCTGACCCTGGGTAAACCTGTCCTGAAACTGACCGACCGCGATTATAACGATAACGGGATGAGTGATTTACTCGCTCAATACGGCCAGGCATACGATATCAATATTGACGTTTTCAACCAGCTTCAGCATACGATTACGGGCTGGCCAGGCGGCAAACCCGATGCCGACGATACCAATCGACCCGAACGTGCCTTACCTGCCCACAAGCGTTGCCTGATTTTCAGCCCACACCCCGACGATGACATTATCTCGATGGGAGGCACGTTCCAGCGCCTTCGCGATCAGGGACACGAGGTACATATTGGCTACCAGACATCCGGCAACATTGCCGTAGCCGATGACGAAGCTTTACGTTTTGCAGATTACGTGGTGGATTTCAACGCCAAATTTGGCATCAAAAGTCCCGAAGCTACGCGAATTTTTCAGGATGCGGCTGCGTCGTTGCGGGAGAAGAAAGATAGCGAAATGGATACGCCCGAAGTACGTTATGTAAAAGGGCTAATTCGGATGGGCGAAGCTAAATCGACTTGCCGATTTGTGGGTATTCCGGTTGAGAATGCACATTTTATGAATATGCCGTTTTACGAAACAGGTACGGTTGCCAAAAAGCCGCTGAGCGAAGACGATATTAAGATTACGATGGCGTTGATTGAAGAGGTTAAACCGCATCAAATCTATGCCGCTGGTGATCTGGCTGATCCGCACGGCACGCATAAAGTCTGTCTGGATGCCGTACTGGAAGCTGTTCGCCGGTTGAAGCATAAGAATTTCATGAAAGACTGCTGGGTATGGCTTTATCGCGGTGCCTGGGCCGAGTGGGATATTCACGAAATTGAAATGGCCGTACCCATGTCGCCGGATCAGGTGATGAAAAAACGGCTGGGTATTTTCAAACATCAATCGCAGAAAGACGGCGTAGTCTATCAGGGAACCGATTCGAGGGAGTTCTGGCAACGGGCTGAAGAGCGTAATCGCGCAACCGCAGGCCTGTATAACCGACTCGGTCTGGCTGAATACGAAGCCATGGAAGCCTTTGTTCGCTGGCGTTTCTAAATAGTCACTGCTGATCGAAGGCATAAAAGCTACTCTCAACTGGGAGTAGCTTTTTGTTTTTTAAGGAGAATTATTTCAGCAAATTTCTTATACCTAATTTAATATAATATAAAAATTGAATAGTATTGTGTTTTGTATGATACTTATATTATAAAATTGCTTCAACCTACTAACCACATGACCAGACAGAATAAACAGAAAACACTTCGACTTTTTGCCTTGCATGAATTTATTCAGGATCATTTTACGAAATCAGACTGGATTAAAGTGGCTTATCTGACGGATAGTCATGAGCTAATTGAAGATCACCCGCGTTTGTTACGAAGTCTGGATTTTAAAGACGATGATTATGAAGGCAATTGCTTACAGGTGTTGTCAAAATTAATTACTGAAAGTAGCAGTAATCTGTATGAAATCGAGCGATTTGTCGAGGCTAAAAAAGCATTGATGAATCGCGTAACTCGGATTATACCTGATTTTGTATCAACCATTCAGTCAATCGCGCCGGAGCGGGTGATTACGTTTGCACCGGATGTATTTCGGATTCCTCATAAATCGCTTAACGGCAATTTATTATCGGTCATGATGCCCTTCGAGAGTAAATTTTCGGGCACGTATGCCGCTATTCGGAATGTGTGCGCCAGGTTGGGTGTCGAGTGCAAACGGGCGGATGATATTTGGGATAATAGCATCCTGATTCAGGATGTTTTCGATCTGATTTTTACCTCGCAAGTTGTCATTACTGATTTTACAGATCGGAATCCGAATGTATTCTATGAAACAGGTGTAGCGCATACCCTGGGAAAACTCGTGATTCCGTTGACGCAATCGGTTGGCGATATTCCGTTCGATTTACGGCATCACCGGGCATTGACTTACTTGCCGAATGCGGAAGGATTGCTCAAACTGGAGGCCGATCTGGAAAAAAAACTGGCCAAAGTCTTTAGTTGATACATTTCCTTTACTTGGTGTATCTTCGGGAAACTTCAGCCAACTATGCAATCCTCCGTTTCGACCAGGCCCGAAAAATCCCAGACAATACCCAGTTCATCAGGTCGGTTACTTTCCCTTGATTTTTTTCGCGGCCTGACCGTTGCGGCTATGATTCTGGTGAATAACCCAGGGAGCTGGGATCATATTTATGCACCCCTCGAACATGCGCACTGGAACGGTTGGACGCCAACTGACCTGATTTTTCCGTTTTTTCTGTTTATCGTTGGTGTATCGATCACGTTTGCCTTGTCGGGGCAAAGGGCATTGGGTTTGGGGCAGGGGGGGGTACGTAAAATCGTGAAGCGGAGTGCCATGCTTTTTCTGCTGGGATTATTCCTGAATTTCTTCCCAAGATTCGACATTTCGACCGTTCGACTTTTAGGTGTTTTGCAGCGCATTGCCCTGGTTTACCTGATTTGCTCGATTCTTTTTCTGACGACAAATCCACGCCAACAGATTTATATTCTCTGCGGTATATTAGTTGGGTATTGGCTACTCATGACTGCTGTACCCGTTCCGGGTGTAGGCTTCGCGAATCTCGAACCCGAAACCAATATGGCGGCCTGGCTCGACCGAATCATTCTGACGCCCGCGCATGTCTATAAACCCGCCAAAGTCTGGGATCCTGAAGGAATATTGAGTACGGTGCCAGCAATCGGAACGGGATTGCTGGGAATGCTAACGGGGACCTTGTTGCGAAGCAATAAAATTGCCGCTGAAAAAGTAGCCTGGCTATTTACGGCGGGCTGTATACTTACACTTGTTGGATTAATCTGGGACAGCTTCTTCCCAATCAACAAAGCGCTCTGGACCAGTTCCTACGTATTACTGGCTGGCGGCTTAGCCATGCTTGGCCTAGCTTTATGCTATTGGCTGATCGATGTTCAACACTATCGCAGAGGGGTGTTGCCATTTGTGGCATTTGGTGTTAATGCCATTACAGTTTTCTTCCTTTCCGGGTTGATTCCACGCATTATGAACCTGATTCACATCACGAAACCAGACGGAACAGAGCAGGGCCTGAAAGATTATTTATATCGATCCTTCATTGCCCCGCCTTTTACTGATCCCCGCAATGCGTCGCTGGCTGGCGCGTTGACGTTTGTGCTGATCTGGTTCGGTATTTTGTGGTGGATGTACCGAAAATCAGTGATTATCAAAGTATAAGATTGCTTTAAAAGCCGATTCTTAGCTGGGCACCGTATTCATAACGCAGTGTTTGCCCGATATCAAAGCCTATCTGTTTGGCCGTAGCCGCGTAGCCGTATGGAATAGTGATCAGGTGTTTGATCTGCACAACATCCGTATTATCAGGAATATAGCCACAAGACCAGATCGTTGCATCGGTCCAATAACCTGTTCGCACTGTGTATACAATTGGGCAATAAGGAGGGGTCTGGAAAAGTACGGACGATGAAAATGCTGAGCTTTCTGTAGGGGAGCACTGGGTTTTTACCTGCCATTCATATTGCGTATTACTGGCAAGGTTGGTCAAACTAACAGCGCCGGTGTAATTCGGGATAGTCAGATTGTACAGCGATGTCCAGTCTGAAGTACCAACAGGCCGATACCGAACTTCGTATCGTAAATCGGGATTCGGTTGGGAGAAAGACCAGTATACTCGAGCTGAGGTAGGTCGTATATTGGTTGTATACAAACTATACGGGACTGAACACTGAGCTGTGTAGAACGAATACGTAAACGAAAAATCGGAAACTAGCCCATACATACATAATGTTCTTACCTGTGTTTCATATTGCGTATTACCGGTTAAACCGGATAGGGCGATTGTTGTGCTGGTTAGATTAGTCACCGTTGTCCAATCTGTCGTACCGGCTTTTCGATAGCGAAATTCATAGGAAACATCGAGTCCGGTTTGGTTCCAGGCTATAGTTGCTGAGTTAACGCCTGTATAATTCAGTGTGTATAAGTACGGAACGGCGCACTGAGTCGTAAAGTTAGGCCCGTTTACATAAGTCGAACTCTGGACGCCTGTACAGAGCGTTCGAAGTTGCCATTCATATTGGGAATTTGCGGCCAAGGCCGTAGCCTGATAAACGCCATAACTACCTGAGTTAACTGTTAAGCTGCTAACGGTTGCCCAATCGACTGCTCCAACAGGCCGATACCGCAATTCGTAAGTCATTGCTGGATCATTTGCCTGAACATACCAATTGAATTGAACGGACGACGACGAAATGAAAGACGCGTATAAATTATACGGCGAAGGTGCAATACAGGCTGTCGTAAAGGTGTTCGTTGCCGAATAATCTGACCGTTCAGTAGGAGTACATACGTTGCGGACGCGCCATTCGTAGGAGACATTGGTTGCAAGACCTGATAATGAATAAAAACTGCTCGGAATCCCGCTAACCGTTACCCAGTCAGTTGACCCAACGGGCCGGTGTTGTAATTCGTAAGTCGCACCGGGTTCCGAATAACCGTTAGTATACCAATACAATCGGGCTATGGTTGCCGTTACGTTCGTTGAAAGGCCGGTTGGAATTCGACAGGTAGTTGTAAATGTATTGATGGATGAATAATCGGAACTCTCGGTGGGCGTACAAAGACTTCTGAATTGCCATTCATAGGTCGTGTTATTGGTCAGCCCAGTTAACGTATACGTTCCGTTGTACGAAGCGGTTACGCTATTGGCTGTCCAGGTTGTTGTTCCAACGGGTCGGTAACGTATCTCATATGTTTTGCCTGATTCATAGTAGGAATCATACCAGTAAAGACGAGCTGAGTTCGAGAAAATATCCGTTACCGAAATCGTATATGGTAGCTGGCAGGAAAGCGTCGTAAAGGATTGTATGCTGGTGAAATCAGTTGTGGCAACGGGTGGATTTATACAGGTAGCCTGCACACGCCATTCATAAACACTTGCGGGAGTCAAGCCTGTTAAGGAATAATAACCACTGACCAGACCAGCACTTGTGTTCCAATCCTCCGTTCCTTTCGGGCGCCATTGTACTGTGAACGTCTGCCCAGAATTGTAATTCCAGTTTAAGGATGCGGTTAAACGGGTTGTATACGTGTATAACCCAGTTGGTACTGAGCAAGGAGTCATAAAGGTCACCGCCGGAGCGTATTGGGTACCCGTTGATGCTTTAACCTGCCATTCGTAGTTTGTATTGGCGGTTAATCCATATAGTCCATAGCTTGTTGTTGATATGGATGAATAGGTAATCCAGTTTGCTTCCCCCACAACTCGCCACTGGAGATCATAAGTCGCGCCATTACCAAGACTGTTCCAGTTAAGCTGGGCACTGTTACCCGTAATGTTTGTTGTATTCAGGCCGGTTACCAGGGGAGGGCTTACCTGTATTGAAAACGTAGGGCTAAGGCTACCCGTAGTTGTGTTTGACGGACGAATACGATAATAAAGCGTCTGGAGTAGTGCTTTGGTGTCTGTAAATGTAGTGACATTAGGGGCTACACCGCCAATGGGCACAAAGCCGGACGAGGGTGAGGTCGATCGCTCAATAAAATACCCCATTTCATTGTCGGCGTTATCCTGCCAGGTCAACGCGACGGTATACCCGTTCTGTGTTCCGGTCAGATTACTGGGTGCAACAACGTTAGATGGAGGGGCATTGAGTGTATACGACGTATGGCTTTGGCGAAGGGCTAACCCTGCCTGCATTCGATCGTATTGGCCGGGCGTGAAATCATGCGTACAGGGAAAATAGTACGACATAATATTGGTGATCGACGGATTATATGCGGCTCCATTAGCATCACGAGCGGTACTGTTAGGATCATATTGGGGGCAACCGTTGGGATAGGTCAAGTAAGCGCCCGTCATATTATACGGGTCAGCAGGCGTATCACAGACTAAATCGGCATCGGTTGAGCAATTGGCTCCTGCTCCGCGAGTTACCAGTTCGGTGGAACCTCCATAGCCGTTATTGTTACCGAAGGTATGAATCAGGTTAAAGGTATGGCCTAATTCGTGAGGAATCAGCCGGTTACCAAGATCTTCATCATACTCTCCAGGGCCAGTCAGAATAAACGAACGAGTTGAGTAGATGGCATCTGCCGGATAGTATGCGTAGCCTCCCAAACCCGGACTTGAAAACTGGTTTACATAATACTGATTCAGTGCATTGGTCGCATCCCGGTTCTGGGCTACTGCATATTCATCACTAAAGGTATTGTACTGTGTATCGTTGTCGATGTAATCGGGCGATGTGCCAGCAAAGTAGAATTGGATACCGAAACCATTCAGCAGATAATAGCTGTTTGTTGTGGCAATTACATAGTTCAAACTAGCTAAACTGAATCCGCCCGATCCATCGCTTCGGCGAAGAATATGCGGACGAATTGGTATGTATGTAATCGCACTGAAAGCGGCTCCAGACGCTCGTTTTCGTTGCAGCGCAAAATTAGCCATCTGACTCAGCGACAGCGCCTGAGGACGGCTAAGGTTTTCGATACCACACGAAAGCGACACCGAAGTGGGTGGATTTTGCGCTTTTAAGGTATAAGCAGGTATAAGCAGGAAGAAAAAAAAAGAGAGTCCTACGTAGAGATTTTTTGGCATATATCTAAGAAGAAGTTCTACAAATCCTTCAAAAATAACGCCAAAAACGAAATCACTTTTTATTTATGAGTGACAATTAATAAGTATATTTTTTATGTGGTAACTAATTAGTCTATATATCTAGTGTTTAGCGTAGATATTAATTTCTACTTTTCTCTTCGAGGACAATCCGAATTAAATCGACAGTCGTGTTAACCCCGGCTTTTCGCATAATGCTGGCCCGCTGATTAGCCACTGTATTGGCGCTGATTCCAAAGCGATCTGCAATTTCAGGACTGCTCATTCCATCGACAAGACAAGTTAAAATCTGTGCTTCGCGTGACGTAATTTTATTCCATATCGACGCCGGTTGAGGAATGCTGTTGACGGCCTCCGTCTGTCGCGGGGTAGTATGGGTATTGGGCAAAACCAATTGTTGAATAATAACGGATGAAATATTGGCCGGGTAGTATAGTTCGCCATTAATTACCGTACGAATTGCCCGTAAAATCTCTTCCTGACCCGTATCTTTTAATAAATAGCCAGCGGCTCCGTGTTGCACCGCTTTTAAAATGTAATCGGGATTATTGTGCATGCTGAACATCAGCGTGCGAACCTTGGGAAAGTTTTGGGAAACAACTTTCAGAGCCTCAATACCCGACATCCGAGGCATGGTGATATCAAGCAACAACACATCCGTATCAACACCAGACAGCAGGCTAATGGCCTCATCGCCATCAGACGCTTCTCCAACGATCTGTATATCAGGTTCATCTTCGAGTAGCATCAAAATTCCTTTTCGGACTACTGAGTGATCGTCGGTAATAAGAACGCGTATCGGCATAGTTTTTTGGTTTGCGGTATTCGGTAAATGGAATACCGTCTCTACACTAGGTTAACATCGACCTGAATGGTGGTTCCTTTTTTAAGCTTTGATTGGATGGTAAGGCTTCCGTTGAGAAGTTGGGCTCGGGTCCGCATATTCTCCAGACCATTTACCCCCAGTGCTATAGTTTCCTTCTGACGATCTGCTTTTAAGGAAAACCCTTTTCCGTCGTCAGACACCGAAAGCACTAATTTATCAATATCCTGCTGTAAAAAAATACGAATCGTTTGAGCATTCGCATATTTTATTGAATTGTGTAGCGCTTCCTGGGCAATTCGGTAAAGGCCAATTTCCATGGCGGGGTTCAGCCTCGGAGCATCACGAGGACCCGAAAAAACGACGTTTATGCCAGAAGCACGGGTTGCCTGTTCGGCTAACAGGTTTAAGGTAGCACCCAGGCCAAAATCACTTAAAGTTGATGGCATCAAATTATAGGATACTTGACGGGTTGTCTGGATAATCTCTGCAATTAATTCACAGAGTTCAGTAAACCGTTTTTTTTGTTTTTCGTCGGCAAACGAAGTGGATTTCAATTTTTCGGCGTGCAATTTCAATCCGGTCAGCATCTGACCAATGCCATCGTGCAGCTCTCTGGCAAATCGCCGACGCTCTTCTTCCTGTCCTTCGAGTAAGGCAGCCGAGCGAACGCGGTCTTCAGTCTGTTTTAAGGCATATTTCTCTTCCGTTGTGCGAACCAGCTCCTGTTGAGTATCCAGCAATTTTCGATTGGTAAAAGCCAGATTTTCATTGGTAATGCCTAATTCCCGGTTCGCTATTTCCAGACGATTGTTGGCTACCTGTAACGACTGCTCAGATTTTGCCAGCCGACCAATAACGGTTTTCGTATGATTGACGACCGGCCGAAAAATAAACATGCCTTCTATCAACAGGATGATCAGGGTGGCAGCGGTTAAAAACCATTCGATTCGTTCCAGTGCGCGAACGCGTTGAAAGCTTTCTTTATCGAACTGAAACACAATGGCGTTCATTTGCTGAAGGAACGAAAGCTCGTGCTGCATAATCGTTGCCAGCGCTTCTTTGCGATCCGTAGTTGTTGCGCGAGGATTATTGATGAGTACAAAACTTTTGTAAATAGCCTGATAATACGGTTCTATCTGAGCGAACATGGTGTTTAATGTGTCGCTTTTACGAACAGTATAGGACTTTTCCATCTGCAGAAGCCCGCTTCGAAGCTGAATGTGGGTCTGACTCCAATTCGTTAGTAGTGAATCGAATGAAACGGTATCCGCCGACGGGATACTCGTTGCGCGTAATAAGGATAATTTTGTCAGTCGCTGACTGAGCATCCGTTGCCGACCGGCTACATTCACAACTCGACTGTCATCGTAGTGATTACTGATGGTATGTTTGATAAACAGAAGACCTGATAAGGACAATACTGCAATAACAGTAAGGGCCAATATATAAAATCGGGTCAATCGGTTCGCTACCTGTTGGTCGAGTTGATACATACGTGCAGGTTTCGGTATTCGGAATACGATTAAATACCTGCGGAATTCCCTGTTCCGCTTTCAAAAGATAGCAATTTGTCAGCCGTAAACAGCGGTAGCGACCTCTATTCTAAGAATTATCCAGATGTGAATAAAACAGGTTATATGTGGCTAAGCGTCAAGCGGTCAACAGCAGCCAGATATGACAACAATTCGTTGATTGGTACTTTTGATTATCACAGGTCATCCGTGGGTTTTTGGGGATATAATCGTTTTGCCTGAGTGGGAAAATGACCCGAAAAACGCTAGTATTAAGGTATGATTCGACATACGAACGAACTGAAACAACAAATTGAACGCATCCTCCGCTGGGAACAGTCATCCCATTGGCGGTTGCGCGATTTCGCACATCTGAGCGAGCAGATCGTTGCCCATACACAACAACGTCTGGACGCACAGGCGTTACAGGAATTTTGGCGATTTTCGATCGTTCCATCCCCTACGTTCCTGGATATCCTCGCTCGATTCGCTGATTATGCAGATTGGGACGATTTCTGCACCCGAAATTTTTATGGCCGTATTAAGGTCGATGAGGAAACTGAAATGCTTCACGCCCCCATGTGGGAAATCCCGGTTCGCTGGGTTATTGCCATCTGCTGGTTCTCAATTCTGACATCAGTGGTCATTGCCATTTTGTTAGTCTGGAAACGATAAACGATTCGGCTAACGAACGCGTTATGTTCTGAGAAACAACTAATCAAATCCTTAATTCGAACGACCGAATGGTACGTTTTCCGCTAGTACTGAGTTTATTATGTGGCGCTTCGTTGGTAATTGCCCAGCCCGCGCCGAAAACTAAATCGTCTGCACAGGCTAAGGCTGCGCGGACCGATATGAATCTGAACAGTACCATACCGACTGACCCAGCCGTGAAAGTCGGTAAATTGCCGAATGGCCTAACCTATTACATCCGCAAAAATGCCGAACCTAAAAACCGCGCTGAACTTCGTCTGGTGATTCGGGCGGGGTCGGTACTGGAAACGGACAATCAGCAGGGACTGGCGCACTTCATGGAACACATGGAGTTTAACGGCACCAAAAACTTCCCCAAAAACGAACTGGTCAATTTCCTCCAATCGGCGGGCGTTCGCTTTGGCGCCGACCTGAATGCGTACACTGGCTTCGACGAAACGGTTTATCAACTTCCTGTACCGACCGATTCAGCGAATGTATTCAGCAAAGCATTTCAAATTCTGGAAGACTGGGCGCATAATGCTACCATCGATCCAACGGAAGTCGATAAAGAACGCGGAGTTGTCCTGGAAGAGCGTCGGCTTGGACGCGGAGCTGGTCAGCGGATGCGCGATAAGTATTTTCCGCTTCTTTTAAATAACTCGCAGTATTCCAAACGATTACCAATTGGTACGGAACAAGTGCTGACGACCTTCAAACCCGAAGTGTTACGGCAATTCTACGCTGATTGGTATCGGCCCGATCTGATGGCTGTGATTGCTGTTGGTGATTTTGATGAAAAACAAGTTGAAGGAATTATTCGGGAGAAATTCGGTCGGATTCCGGCGCTTAAAAACCCGAAACCTCGTACGGAATATGAAATTCCTGCCCACAAAGACACCAAAGTCGTGATCGTAACTGATCCTGAGCAGCCCAACACGGTAATTCAGGTAATTTATAAACGACCTGAAATCAAAGAGAAAACTCTGAACGATTTACGCGAGAGCATCAAAAGAGGGTTGTTCAATACAATGTTAGGCAACCGGATTCAGGAGTTGACGCAAAAAGCTGATCCGCCCTTTTTAGGAGGCTATAGCAATTACGGTGACTTTTTGGGAAACCTCGATGCGTTTACATCGATTGCCGTTGCGAAAGGCGGTAATGTCGAAAAAGCGATCCGGGCCGTACTGGACGAAAATGCCCGGGTTAAACAATTTGGTTTTACGACCACTGAGTTGGCGCGCGCCAAACAGGAGTTTATGACCAATGTGGAGCAGGCTTATAGCGAACGGAATAAAACGCGATCAGCCAATTATATTAATGAGTACGTCCAGAATTTTACGGATAAAGAGCCGTATACCAGCATCGAATTCTATTACAACTTCCTGAAAAAAGTACAGGATGGAATCAAACTGGATGAAGTCAATAAACTAGTCGATCAGTTTATTCATAATGACAATCGGGCCGTAATTGTGATGGCTCCTGAAAAAGAGAAAGACAAACTCCCGACGGTAGAGCAGATTCTCGGCTACGTGAATGACGCCGGAAAAGGCCTGACTGCCTACGAAGATAAAACCATCGACAGTCCATTATTGGCTACACAACCTACCGGATCGCCCGTTGTAAACGAGAAGAAAATCACCGATATCGGCGTAACGGAGTGGACGCTTAAAAACGGCGTAAAGGTCGTCTTGAAACCAACTGATTTTAAAAATGATCAGATTCTGTTCTCGGCCAATAGCTTCGGCGGTACGTCGCTTTACGATCTGAAAGATTTTCAATCAGCCCGGTTTTCGTCTACATTGACAGCAATGGGCGGAACGGGTGCCTATAATCAGATTCAGTTAGGGAAATTCCTGGCTGGTAAACAAGTCAATGTGTTTCCGTATGTAGGCGAATTGAGCGAGGGGGTAAACGGGAGTGCAGCGCCAAAAGATCTGGAAACGGCATTGCAATTACTATACAGCTATTTCACCCAACCGCGCAAAGATCCTGATGTCATAAAAGGGTTCCTGTCGAATCAGCGGAGTGGGTTGCAGAACCAGATCAATACGCCTACGCCAGCGAAGGTATTTCAGGATACGGTAGCGGTAACGCTGGGCGCTAATAACCCACGTCGCCAACCGCTTAAGCCGGAAGATTTGGATAAAATTGATCTGGATCGAGCTTTACAAATTTATCAGGAACGCTTCGCTAATGGCGGGGATTTTCGATTCTTTTTCGTCGGTAATTTTAAAGAAGACCAACTAAAATCGTTGGTCGAAAAATACCTCGGTGGGCTGCCTACGACGGGTAAAGACGAGAAATTCAAAGACTTAGGCATTCGTATTCCATCGGGTCAAATCAGTAAAACGGTCTATCGCGGCCTTGATCCAAAAGCTTCGGTGCAGTTGGTATTTAGTGGCGATTTAACCTGGTCTCCCGAAACGACTACGCAGTTGGATGCGCTGGCCGAAGTGCTGGAAATCAAATTGATAGAAAAGCTTCGGGAAGAGGAGAGTGGGGTTTACGGAGTTGGCGCTAGTGCGGCCTATGCAAAGTATCCTGTATCGCGTTACACGTTCCGCATTAATTTCGGCTGTGGACCTGATAACGTCGAAAAACTGATTGCGAAAACGCAGGAGTTGATTAATGATGTAAAGCAAAAAGGTGCTCTTCCTGCTGATATTGCCAAATTCAAAGCCGAAACTCGTCGCGAAACCGAAGTTCAACTGAAAGACAATCAGTTCTGGCTCGGCTATCTACAGAATCAATATTACAATGGTGATGCACCAGACGAGGTTTTACACGAAAAAGAACTGTTAGAAAAAGTCACTGTTGAAAGTACCAAAGCAGCTGCTAATCAGTACTTAGGCCAGAACTTTATCCGATTGGTTTTGATGCCGGAGAAAAAGCAGTAGGCTAAGGTTAACGTAGACACGTCATGTTTGTAGAAATAATTGCCATTTAATACGCTCAGCGTGCCGTAGGTACGCAACTAACATTTAGTTGCGTACCTACGGCACGCTGGTTGGTGTGAATTTTCTCTTTAACTACAAACCTTGGATCGCTACGCAATCAGGAGAATCCTGGATTCACTTAATTCTGAGGACAAAGGAATATATTATAAATAGTAGCTAATGTTTTACCGCTGTCGACTCAATAACTGGTACAGCTGTTTTCTTGATCGCAGCAATACCGCCTTCTACGTTCACGACATTATCAAAACCACGCGCTTTCAGGATCGAATTGGCGACCATAGAACGGTAACCGCCAGCGCAGTGAACGTAAACAGGCTCATTGCGCGGAATTTCAGCCATGTAATCGTTTAGATTATCTAGTGGAAAATTTTCTGCATCCTGAACATGGTCAACTGCAAACTCGGTGGGTTTCCGGACGTCGACAACAGATAGACTAGAATCCTGCTCCCAACGATTCGCAAACTCTTCTGCCGAAATTGACTCAATCGTGTCGACTTCTTTGTCTGCCTGTTGCCAACTGGAAAAGCCGCCTTCTAGAAAACCTATACAATTATCATAGCCAACGCGAGCCAGTCGAAGTACTGTTTCGGATTCCTGACCAACGGGTGTAACAAGTGCGATAGGCTGGGTTAAATCGGGGATAAGCGAGCCGACCCATGGGGCAAATTGGCCATTTAATCCAATATTGATTGAATTTGGAATGAAGCCCTGCGCAAAATCAGCCGCATTCCGAACGTCCAGAACTAAAGCGCTTGTTTCATTTACCGCAGCTTCAAAGGCAGCTGGCGAAAGTGGCTGACTTCCACGTTGAAGAACTCGGTCAATTGATTCGTAACCTTCTTTGTTCAAACGGGCATTTTCAGCAAAATAGGCTGGGGCTGTAGTCAACCCATCCAGCACTTTTTCGATAAATTCTTCTTTCGATTTAGCGCGCAGGGCGTAATTGAATCGTTTCTGATTGCCCAACTTATCAGTCGTTTCCTTGCTCATATTCTTGCCACAGGCCGAACCAGCTCCATGGGCAGGATAAACGATGACATCATCGGCAAGCGGCATAATTTTGGTATGCAGACTATCATAAAGCATACCTGCCAAATCTCGCTCAGTTAAATCACCTTTAATTGCTAAATCAGGCCGACCAACATCGCCAATGAAGAGCGTATCGCCGGTGAAAATAGCGTAGTCTTTGCCAGTTTCGTCGATGAGTAAATACGTAGCAGATTCCGGCGTATGGCCTGGTGTATGCAATACTTTAATCGTGACGCTTCCTAGTGAAAAAAGCTCGCCATCCTGAGCATGATGTGCCTGGTAGGCTGTATTGGCATTTGGACCATACACAATAGCTGCTCCCGTTTTATTCGCTAAATCCAGATGGCCTGAGACAAAATCAGCATGGAAATGGGTCTCAAAAACGTACTTTATTTTCGCCCCTGCTTTTTCTGCTTTCCGAATATAGGGTGCGGTTTCTCGAAGTGGGTCGATAATAGCGGCTTCGCCGTTGCTTTCAATATAATAGGCACCCTGTGCAAGGCAACCTGTATATAGTTGTTCAATTATCATATCTATTGTTTTGGGTTTCACGCTTCAGTCTTAGTATTAAACCTGAAAAACGTTTAGAAAGTCTCTTTCAAAATCATGTAAACGGCTACAATCAATACGAACCAGCCGAAGCTTTTTTTGAGCCTATCAGGCGGCATAAATCGGGATAAATACATCCCAATAAAGATTCCGATGATGGATAAACCCGTAAACGGCAGCAGAAAATTCCAATCTAGCTCCGTATGGTGGATATCGCCCAAAAAACCAACTGACGAATTTACCGCAATGATAAGTACGGATGTGGCTACAGCCCGATGCATGGGTAAGCCAGCCAGTAGTACAAGCATGGGTACGATCAGAAAGCCTCCACCCGCGCCAATCGTTCCAGTTAACAATCCGACAGCGAGTCCGTCAAGGGATAAACTGCCGTATCGTGGATGGCCATCGGCGGCTTCACCTTGCTCAGGTCGGTCATTACGAATCATTGCCCGAGCGGCTATGATCATGACAATTGAAAAGAAGTATAAAATCGCGTCGCTTTTCGAAAGCCTAAATTGATTGAATTGAAATAAAGGATCGGGTAAATTGGGTACTAAAAAGCGTCGGCTTAAATAAACCGATAAGAAAGAAGGAAGAGCGAAAGCCAACGTAACAGGCAGGTTTACCTGTTTTTTCCAGATATGATTTACCGAACCAACTAATGACGTTGAGCCAACGACAAATAGCGAATACGTTGTGGCTAACACAGGAGGAACGTTGAAAACATACACAAAGATTGGTACTGTCAGGATGGAACCACCACCTCCTGCAAGCCCAATTACTAATCCCACCAGAATAGCCGAAGCGTAGCCAATTATTTCCTGTACACTCATTAGAAGACAAAACTACGCTTCATACGTGAGATCATTAGTCTATAGACTAATGGAAACTAGAATAGTTAGGCAGATTCAACGGGTATATACACGAAAACCCCTCGACGTAGCCGAAGGGTTTTCGTGTATTAAATAAAAGTAACAGAGACTATTCCTCTGGATTATTCAAATTACTATGGTTGCGGCTATAAGCAAAATACACGATAAGGCCCAGAATACACCAGACAACAAATGTGATTTTGGTATCCGTACGCAGGTTCCACATTAGATAGAGATTGGCCAAAATACCCAGCGTAGCAATGACGGGTAGAGCAGGCGTTTTGTAAGGACGCTCCAGATTCGGCTCCCGAACACGAAGTAGCCATACAGCACCGCAAATCATGGCAAAGGCAAACAGCGTTCCTGAGCTAGTCAACTGCGACACTTTGTCAATCGGTGTAACGGCTGCTACGATTGAGACAATCGTACCAACGAAAATCGTGCTTTTCCAGGGCGTTTTAAAGGTTGGGTGAATTGACGCGAAAAGGCCCTTTGGCAACAGACCATCTTTAGCCATACCGAGGAAAACGCGAGTCTGGCCAAGCATCATCACCAGCATTACAGAAGTTAAACCGGCAATGGCTGCAATTGTAATCAGATAAACCGCCCAGGTTAGGCCAGCATCAGCGAAAGCTTGCGCAACAGGAGCTTTTAGGTCGAGTGTATCAAATTTGACCATACCTGTCAGAACGAGCGAAACCAAAATGTAGAGCGCTGTACAGATCAGCAACGACGCGATAATGGCGAATGGAACGTCTTTCTTCGGGTTGATCGCTTCACCGGCTTGTGTTGAAACGGCATCAAATCCGATATACGCGAAGAACACAATACCAGCAGCGGTAACAATACCTGGCATACCAAAATGGGTTTGACCAGAATCGTCAACGACAGCGTTTGGAATGAATGGGGTCCAGTTAGCTGTATCCACGAAGAAGGCACCAGCTATGATGACGAAAATAACTGTAGCTACCTTCAGCATTACGATCAGATTGTTGGTGCTGGCCGCTTCTTTGATTCCTTTGACAAGAATATACGTTACGACCCAAACGATCAGCAGAGCGGGTAAATTAACGGCAAAAGTGAAATCAGGAACGGCAGTGCCAGCTGCACGCAGCGCGTCAGCCTTTTCATGGGCAGTTACCGGGTCGTTCATCAACCATATAGGCGGTTCTATATGGAAGAGATGGAGAAATTTCTCAAAATATCCCGACCAGCTCACGGCTACCGTTGTGGCTCCCATCATGTATTCTAGAATCAGATTCCAGCCAATCAACCAGGCAAACAACTCACCAACTGTACCGTATGAATAGGCATAAGCAGAGCCTTCCACTGGTAGGATCGATGCAAATTCAGCGTAGCATAACGCGGCAAATGTACAAGCAACCCCTGCAATGATAAAGGCCAGTGCTAGGGCTGGTCCAGCCCATTCGCGAGCGGCAATACCGGTCAGTACGAAAATACCGCCCCCAATTACAGCGCCGATACCTAGTGAGGTTAAGCCCCAGCGGGTTAGTACACGTTTCAGCTCGCTTTTTTGTGCATCTGCGGCATAAGCCGAAAGCGGCTTTTTGCGCATGACACTCGTATCAACTGGTTTAAATTTAGTCTCCATGTAGGGAAATAGAGTTTGGTGATTGTGTCTTTTTGAAAAAGATTCTTAGGTTAAAACGTTGGGAAAGATACGAAATAAAATGAGCGAATGAGTGATTGAGTGATTGTGCGAATTATTTCTCGCTACATTTTTTCACTCAATCACTCATTCGCTCAATCACTTAATTCATTACGATTGAGAAGGACGAATCAATGGTTTTTTGTCTTTCTTCTCTTTTTTAGTCGCCGTAAATTCTTCTGGCGTTGGCGCTGCTTTGGTTGTAAAGTCAGCTGGAATGGCGTCGTAACCCGTTTTCTTTTCGGCCAGAGCTGGTGCAGCTTCATCCTTTTCCTGATCGCGGCTAAGCGCATCAACCACAATTGGCGTAGCGACGAACAGCGATGAATAGGTACCAACGATAACACCGATCAACATGGCGAACGAGAAACCTCGGATGGTTTCGCCACCAAAGATGAATAGAACCAGCAGAACCAGAATTGTTGAGAAACCCGTTACGGCCGTACGGCTTAGCGTGCTGTTCAACGCGTTGTTGATAATCGTCGGAATACTTTCTCTCTTACCCCGGTTTTCAGCCAGGTATTCACGAACCCGGTCAAACACGACAACGGTATCGTTCATCGAGTAACCCATAATTGTAAGCAGAGCACCAACAAACGCTTGGTCAACGTCTAATGAGAATGGCAACCAACCGTTGAAAATCGAGAAGATAGCCAGAATGATCAGTACGTCGTGGAACATAGCGACTACGGCACCGTAACCAAACGCCAGGCGTTTGAATCGAATCAGAATGTAGATGAATACGACGGCTACCGCTAAAAGAATAGACCACAAAGCAGAGGTCATGATATCGTTGGCGATCGTTGGACCAACTTTCTGAGAGCTTTCGATTTTAGCGGGGTTGCCTTGCAGACTACTCAACCCTTTATAGACAGCCGCTTCAGCTCGCTTATCAGCGCCTTGCGAATTATCATCCACCAGATAAGGCGTCGTAACTTTCACCTGATTGGCACCAATACCCGTACCACCATAGGTTTTAACTTCCGGTGATGCGCCTAAAACACCCTCCAGCGAGTTACGAACGTCGTCGGTACTTACCGATTTTTCGAAACGAATAACGTAAGAACGACCACCTTTGAAATCAACGCCCAGACCGAAACCTTTGAAAAGGACAGAAATGATACCCGCTGCAATAATCACCGACGAAACCGTATAATACAGCTTCCGGCGCGATACGAAATCGAAGTTGGAATCGGCAAACAGGTTCTTTGCCCAAGACGAGCTAAAGGTGAGCGTCTGACCATTACGGATATAGTATTCCAGAATCAGGCGGGTAATGAAAATAGCCGCGAATAATGATGTCAAAATACCAATGATCAGCGTAGTCGCAAAGCCCAGAATCAGACCTGTACCGAAAATAAAGAGAACGATACCCGTCAGGAACGTCGTTACGTTTGAGTCGATGATCGACGACATGGCGTTTTTAAACCCGTCGGCAACCGCAACTTTGAAGGCTTTACCTTCGGCGAGTTCTTCCTTTATACGCTCAAAAATCAGTACGTTCGCGTCAACGGCCATACCAATCGAGAGTACGATACCAGCAATACCTGGCATGGTCAATACCGCACCTAGGGAAGCCATTACGCCTAGTAAGAAGAACAGGTTGACAATCAGAGCAATATCAGCAATGAGACCTGCGCGATTGTAGTAGAATACAACAAAGCCTAATACCAGCAGAATACCTACCAGCGACGAAAGAACACCAGCGCTAACGGCTTCTGAACCCAATGTAGCACCCACAACGCTTTCTTCAACAATGTTGGTTGGCGCAGGTAATTTACCGGCTTTCAGTACGTTCGATAAGTCTTTAGTTTCTTCAACAGTGAAGTTACCCGAGATGCTCGAGCGGCCGTTTGGAATTTCGTTCTGTACGTTTGGCGCCGTGTAAACCAGATTATCCAGCAAGATCGCTACGGGGCGGTTTACATTAGCCGCTGTCAGATTGCGCCATTTACGGGCACCTTCCGCGTTCATGTTCATCGTAACTTCCGGACGACCACGATCATCGTAATCGTTCGTCGCATCGGTGATTACATCCCCTTCTAGCGGAGCACGCCCACTTGGCTTTTTGACGAAATAAAGGGGTAGAATTTCTTTGCCATCCGTCGCTTTAAACGCCTTACGATCCCAAGCAAATACCACATCGGCAGGGAACAGCCCACGAACTTCTGATGCATTTAATACCGCGTTAGCGCGAGACGTATCCTTCAAATAAACACCTAATTGATCCTGACCAACAGGCAGGAATAATTGTGTAAGCGCATTTCCCTGAGCAGCAGCGGCTGCTGTATCGGTTTTCGCTTTACCCGTTGAGTCTGTTTTAGAACCTTGCGCTAATTGCGATTCCAGGCTAGAGGTTCCTGATGCGCCTTTTGTCGCCGTTCCAGCAGTCGGAGCAGTTGTTTTCAGAGCTGCTTTAAGAGCTGTTTCTTCACGTAATAGATAAGCGCCCATGCCTTCAATGGCTGGAGCTAGTTCATTCAGCCGATACACTTCGGTAAATTCAAGTTTCGCAGCGCCAGTCAACAGACGACGAACGCGATCTGGGTTGTCAACACCTGGCAATTCGATCTGAATCCGACCTGAACCCGGCAGACGTTGAATGTTTGGGTTAGCTACCCCGAATTTATCGACCCGAGCCTGGATGATCTGATAAGCCCGCGTAATGGCACCTTCAACTTCCGTGTTTAGTAACTTCCGAACTTCTGTATCCGACGATTGGAAGTTGATTTTGCTGCGGTTTGCGCTGGTTGCAAAAACGGTTGCCAGTTTGGTATCTGGAGCCAGTTTCTTGAATTCATCAGCAAACAGGTCCACAAACTTGGTGGTGCTGGTTTTCTGATCTTCCAACGCCAGTTTCAGCGCCTGATTGAATTTAGGATCGCGGTTATTGCCCGATAGCCCACGAAGAATATCGGCAGGTGACACTTCCAATACAACGTGCATACCACCTTGAAGGTCAAGACCCAGGCCAAGCTCACGTTCACTTACTTCCTGAAGCGTACTGCCCAAATAAACAGGCTCTTTCCAGAGCGAATCAAGGTAATGTTGTTTTTTCGTCCGATCGACAACCCCTTGCTTGTCAGTAGCATAGGTTTCGGCATCGCTCTTTATGCTTCGCGAGACGAAGGTAAACGACAGGAAGTAGATGCAGATTGCAGCAATAACTCCTGTCAGAATAAGAATTCCGGTTTTGTTTTGCATTGGGAATCACAGGTAAATACCTGCTTTTGGAAAATTGAATTAGAAAGAAAAATGCCCCTTACAGACGTAATCTGTCAGGAAAAGAGAAGGTAAAATCAGATTGGAAGCCAATCGGCGGAAAGCCTAGGGCGCATTTGTAGCAATATGGTGCCCGAATACGTGCCTGAAATACGAGAAGTAAAAATGCGGCAGCGTGAAATGCTGAAGCAGTACAACACTAATCAGCAGTAAAATCACAAGCGTGGGCGCAGGAAGCAGAAACGCCGTCTGACCTGATTCGCCGAGTTGAACAGCAGGGGTTACGACCGCTTCAAATTGGGCCGAACTTAGTTGGGCATCCGATGAGGGAGCATCCGTCGATTTGCTCGATTTGGCTTGCTCAGCAACTTGTTTTTTCGCCAGTAACGCCTTTGATTGGACTGAATGACTATACCCTCCAACTGCTGTAAACAGCAATAAGGTAGCCAGTAGCAAGCTCGAAAGACGTTGTATGACGCGGGGTTGCTTCATAAATTTCCTTAGCGGATGACAAATTTCGTACCATTTTCGGTAGAATGCAAGTATAAGTTTTATAGAGTTTCAAAAAACAACTAGTACTCTCCTAATAACTATACTAAAATGCAGTAAACGGTTCAACTTTCAGATTATCAGGCTGTTTTAGCTAAATGGTATGGTGTTTGATGATAAATGGTTAATATCAATCACCATCTATGTTCAAACTTCTTCTATCCGCCCTCTTGCTGTTACTTTTTACGATAGGGTATACAGCTGCTGCTCCTGTTCGACTCAAAGTTGTATCAATCACACCCAGCGAAAACACCGGCCAGGATTATTCTCCGTGGCTCAGCGATGACCTGAATAAGCTCGTGCAGAGTGCCTGGTCTAACAATGAAAATTGGGTACAGGTTACGCTTAAACTGGAGAAAAAAAGTCTGATATCGAGCTTATCTTTGTATGATTATGAAGGATCGTTTTCAGATAAACCGGCTTTGCTGTATGCAATGAATGGTACTCAACGCGTGCTGATTGGCTCTTTTGACGGTTCTGCTTATAAGAGCTGGGTAACACTTACGCCGTTTCAGCCGCTTGTGGCCGATGCCATCATGATTTATAAATACGGCAATAATATTCCTCAGAAGATCAAAGCATTCGGTCAGGTTATAACGTCGGCAACGGCTATTCCGCAACCACTCGATTTACTGACGCTTGCTTCCGCAAAAGACAAGCCTGTAACGGGTCAGAATTATTCAGACTATCTGAACGATGACATGGCGAAGCTGGTGCAGAGTTATTGGGAACCCTCGAATTTTCAATGGACGGATGTTACGGTCAAATTCAGCAAAAAGAGCCTGCTAACCAAGCTAGACTTATACGATGCGGAAGGAACATTTGAGTCGGCACCGGCCCAGATCTACGCGCTAAACGGGAAAGAGAAAACCTTGCTTGGCACCTTTACGGGCGACAAATACATGGAGTTTAAATCATATCCATTGACAGAGCCGATAGTTGCTGAGGGAATCGTGATTCATAAATACTGCAATAATATACCCGTCAAGATTCGAGCTTATGGAAAGGTCTTACCCGTCGATCCGCTCGACGCTATTTTGTACGCCCAGGAGCGCGTAAACGTAACGAGTGTCACATCGAGCCTGCCCACCTCGCAGAACTATACGCCGTATCTCAATGATAACATGAGTAGTCTGGTCCAGACAGACTGGAGTAGCGACAATTGTCGATGGATGGACCTGACCCTCAAGCTGGAAGCCAAAAGCACGCTGACCAAACTGGAACTTTATGATGGCGAGGATCAATTTTCGGACAATCCTGCCTTGATTTATGCCCTCAACGGAACGCAGAAAACGCTACTTGGCTCCTTTACAGGGCCAGATTACATGAAGTGGCAGGAATTATCGTTCCCATCGGTGGTCGCTGAGGCTATCGTGATTCACAAATATTGTAACGCACTACCGGTTAAAATTCGGGTATACGGCCATCCACTTGACGATGCTGGAACAGTAACACCACCCGGTAGCACAACCACGGCTACTCCGGTCGTTTTAGGCGACAAAATTCCGATTGATGCCAGTCGATGGTATCAGCTAAATAATGTTAGTAATGGCCTGAATGCCTTGTTTGATGGAAATACAAGCGATGAAATACAAACGGGCTGGGGTAAAGTCCTGAGTACCTACGATGCCTATTATCCCTTGCTGGCTGGCGAGTCGATGGCTATTAAAGCCATTAAGTTGTATGACGGGAATGGTAGTAATTCCACCAACCCAATGCGTATCTCGATTATCACCAGCGACTGGAAGCGCATCGAACTCGCTCAATTCCAGGGGTTGGAGTACGATGCCTGGGTAGGGCCCTATCCAACGCGAAACACGACAGGAGACGCTAAATTTCTGCTTGATAGTGTCGTGACGGGAGCACGTTACCTGGTGATTAATACCACAGATTTCTGGCCGCGTGAAATAGAATTGTACGGAACGTACCAGTCTGGAAGTAGAACGGCGACTTCATTGCCCCAAAAAAGCCCAACATTTAAAAACCTGCTCGGTATCAATGGGTTTGAATGGGATTTTTATCAGACAGGTGTAGAAGGTATTTCGGCACCTAAAATAAAGGCATTGCAGTCGTTCGGGGTGATACGGCACTACATGGACTGGGAAAAGCTGGAATTGACCGAAGGCAATTATACGTTCAACCCCACCCACGCTGGCGGTTGGAATTATGACCTCATGTATGAACGCTGCAAAGCAGATGGTATTGAGGTAATGGCCTGTCTGAAAGATATGACCCCCTGGATGAACGCAACCTATCCTGCCGATCAGCAGGGGAGCGATCATGTGCCATTGCGCTTCGGCAAAGACTATGCAAACCCGCTTTCGTATGTCGAACAGGCCAAAGTGGCGTTTCAGTATGCTGCTCGCTATGGCAAGAATACATCCGTAGATCCGGCTTTGGTGAAAGTAAATCCCAATCCACGCTGGACGAACGATCCTCCCAATGTGGTGAAAATTGGTCTTGGACTGATTAACTACATCGAGTGCGATAACGAGCGCGATAAGTGGTGGCGCGGACGACTCGCCTACCAAACGGGTCGGGAGTATGCAGCTAATATGTCGGCGTTTTACGATGGACATAAAAACACGATGGGCGCCGGTGTGGGTGTGAAAAATGCGGACCCCAGCATGACCGTGGTAATGGGCGGTTTATGCTCAATTGCCAATGGTACCGATTACATCCGGGGGATGATCGACTGGTGTAAAGAATTTCGAGGATATAAACCGGATGGGCGTGTCGACCTTTGCTGGGATGTTATTAATTACCACCTCTATCCCGATAATTCCAATTCGATGCAGAATGGTAGCGGTCCTTCGGCACGAGGTGCTGCTCCTGAAGTATCGGTGGCTGCTCAGGTCGTTCGAAATGTGTTGAAGCTGGCGCACGATGCCTGCTATGATATGCCAGTTTATGTGTCCGAATCGGGTTATGACCTGAATCAGGGAAGTCCACTACGCGCCATCGCTATTGGTAATAAATCAGTAATGACTACACAAGCTGATTGGAACCTTAGAACAGCCCTTTTATACGGCCGGGAAGGCGTAGATCGAGTTGATTTTTATCAGACCTACGATCAGAATCTGGACTGTTCTACACAGTTCTGCTCAATGGGTTTTATAAACGCCAATTTCACACGTAAACCCACCGCCGACTATTTCTACCAGGCGAAAAAACTAATTGGCGACTATGTATTTAAAGAGTCACTGAGTACGAATCCGAATGTTGACCGATATGAACACAATGGACGATCGATCTACGCGCTCTGGATTCCGGACGAAGTTGGGCGTACAGGTCAATATACGTTGAACTTAGGGTCAGCGAGTGCGGCAAACGTGTACACCCCTAAAGCCGGATGTGATTCGATGGCCTTGCAGGTACTGCCAACTGTCAATAATCAGATCAACCTAACGCTAACCGAAACCCCCATATTCGTTTCGAGGGCTGGGTCGACTGCTGCACGATTGGGAACGGGTTCGATTGATACTGAGCCAGTACGTGTTTATCCGAATCCATCGACAGATCATGTCGTCGTTCAGCTCAACAGTCCCTATGTAGGCAATGTGGACATCAAGTTGATCGATGCTAATCTGGGCGTGTCCCGACATCAGGTTGCCCTACAAAAAAACACGACCGTATTTTCTGAAAAAGTCGATTTGTCGGCGCTCCCTTATGGCATTTATTTACTTGAAATAAACCAGGGCACCGACCGAACGATCAGGAAACTATTGAAAGTGCATTAATCAAATAAGATCATAAACAAAAAAGACTCATCCACCGGTGGGTCTTTTTTGTTTATAAGGTAGTTGCCAAATGGATTGATTTGCACTAAATAACTGCCGAAAAGAATAAGTAGGCTTCCTAGGTCTGTGTCCTCACAGACCCCTTACCGGATGGCAGCACTGGCTGACGCACGGGTATCTGTGAGGACACAGACACGGGGGGCAGCGATTAATTTCTTCAAATCAATGAATTCGAGGCTATAATACAGATGATCAGTCGCTTCTCTCTGAGAATACTCTTAGAAAGGAATGGTAAGTATACATCCATTAAAAAAGACGATCCTGTCCTTAGATTAGTGTACTATTTTCCCACAAACATTAGCTTTGACTATCTGTTTCTGAAAGAAATATAAACTCCCTACCTGATGAAAACTGTATTAGCTTTCTGCGCTTCATGGCTATTGTTATCAGGGCACATACTGGCTCAACACACTATTTATTTCAAGAATGGTCATTCTGGACGGGTTAGTAAAGTTGAGTTTAAGGAGAAAACGCTGTTGCTGAAGAGTTTCGATAATCCGCGCGCTCCGCTTCAGGAAATCCCGAAGAATACCATTGAACGTATTGTTATGGAAGATGGTAACGTACTAGTCTCAACTGACATTAACCTGCGCCGGTCTCCAACCGATCAGATCGCATTATTTATTAAGCAAGAAGCTCAACGGTTTGCGGCTGACGACGGCTCTCCCCGGCCAGTTGCTTATGAGTCCTCGAATTTTCTGGGCAACGGTATTATCCTGACCCGTATCAGAAACGACCAGAAAAGCACGATACTGACATTTGTTCGGAGACGGAGTGGGGGTAGCGAAGGTCGATTTATTATTAGTTCGGCTACGTATTTATATAATCGACAGGACGTTCGGCAGGCCTTTCGAATTATGAATGCCGGAAAGTTTGATCTGGATGTTCCAATTACGATTCCAACAGGTGTAGACTCGCTTCAATATGACTTGTATTTCGAACGAGTGTCGCCAGAAATACAAACGATTAACTTTAAAAGTATTCCTATTGCAGCGGGTTTGCTTGGTGGTCCAACGGGCGGCTACCGAATTATTGGACTATCAACGGTCGATCTATCAACTGCTGATTTGATCAACGCTTCATCAGAAACGGCTCTTGCTTTTGGCGAAACGAAAACGCATTGTATAACCTGTGGAGATATTGGTACGGTGCGCTGCCCGACGTGTCAGGGTACTAAAACGATTACCGTAACTGAGCAAAGGCAATTTGGGCAGCCTTTCAAACCATTTAATACCTATACCAGAACGATTACCTGTCCGGCCTGCGGAAGTAATGGTACTTATTTATGTCCTAATCGACCGAATCATCCTGAGGCTCCCTAAACCAGTACGCTATAAAATTTGCTACCTTGCGCCCATGAATTTGCACGAATTTATTCAATTAGCCTTAGCCGAGGATGTTGGCGACGGCGATCATACATCTCTCTCTACCATTCCTGCTGATGCTCAGAAACGGGCTCGTTTGCTGGTAAAAGAAACGGGCATTCTGGCTGGTGTTGACGTAGCCAAAGCCATTTTCGCCGAAGTCGATCCAACGTTTGTCGTGGAAGTATTGATGCAGGATGGTGCTAGCATCAAGCCCGGTGATGTTGTCTTGACGGTAAGCGGAAACGCCCGTAATATTCTAACCGCTGAACGACTGGTCTTAAACTGCATGCAGCGGATGAGCGGTATCGCCACGCATACGCGGGAGCTGGTCAACCTACTCGAAGGGACGCGGGCAAAACTTTTAGATACCCGCAAGACAACGCCTAACTTTCGTATCTGCGAAAAGATGGCGACGAAAATCGGGGGCGCTGTAAATCACCGCTTTGGTTTGTACGACATGATTCTGATTAAAGACAATCATGTCGATTATGCCGGAAGCATCGAAGCGGCTATTACAAAAGCTGTAGCGTATTTAAAAGAAACAGGTCGGAGCCTTCGCATCGAAGTTGAAACGCGTAACCGAGCGGAGGTAGAAGAAGTCCTGCGGGTTGGACAAGTCGATGTGATTTTATTGGACAATTTCACGCCCGACGGTATTCGCGATATGGTTCGACTTATTAACGGTCAATATGTAACCGAAGCATCTGGAGGGATTGATGAAACAAACCTGCGAGCCTATGCCGAAACAGGTGTAGACTTTATCTCATCTGGTGCGCTTACCCATCAAATTAAAAGCCTGGATTTGAGTTTGAAAGCGTATTAAATAAGTGCACTCCCGTTGCTGTGTCCTCACAGCGACCTATGCGTCAGCCAGCGTTTACCTGCCGGACAGGTTGCTGTGAGGACACAGCAACGGGAATAAAGTTATCCTTGCGTTTACTTCGCCGGATTCTCATCAATTCCCAATCTGGGTAGCGCTGGATTTAATAGGCGCGGTACTATTTTGATTCGGAATACCCGCAAGTCGGCCATGTGAAAATCGCAGCTGTAAAATTCGCGCTGTTTTACTCCTCTATATACTGCTGTATAATTTACTTTTGGTGGCCAGTTATTCAACGCTAGTTCGGCTGAAATAGCATCGACCGCTTTGCGAAGATTCGAGAAAAAGATGGTGGTCGATTCACGGTGCCGTAGGGTTGTTAGCGTTCCTATATGTTGTGTTGTGACTTCGTAAATCGTTCGGCCGGTAGGGCGCATAATCGTGCTTTTTGCCACCTTTTTAGTCATTTTTAGCCAAGTTTATTCAAAAGCTGAATAAGTTGGAAAACTATTTAACTATTTTTCACATACTGAACCAAAAGGATTGTTCAGGCGTTTTACCTACAATTGCGCTAATCAGCAACCCGGCAGTTCCAGCTAGCCGGGTATTTTTATGCAATAAAAAAGCGTCGATCTAATAGGCCGACGCTTTTTTATTGTGGTAGAGGTAATCACTATTTCTTGTACATCACTGTTTCTACGGCCTGCAACGTACGTTTTACGTTGGGCAAAATCGCTTCGATAAGCGTTGGCGCGTAGGGGAGAGGTAAGTCCATGCTATTGACCCGAACGACTGGCGCATCTAAATAATCGAACGCATTGCGTTGGATGTTGTAAGTCAATTCAGACGAAATAGCTGCCAATGGCCAGGCTTCTTCAACAATCACGCATCGGTTTGTTTTCTTCACCGAGTTGATAATCGTAGCGTAATCAATCGGGCGAACTGAACGCAAGTCGATTACTTCGGCAGAAACGCCATTTTTCGCTAACTCTTCCGCAGCAGCAATCGCTACTTTCATGATCTTACCGAACGACACGATTGTTACGTCGTTTCCTTCGCGAACAATGTTGGCCTGTCCAATCGGAATCAGGTATTCTTCTTCAGGAACCTGTCCTTTGTCGCCATACATCAATTCCGATTCCATAAAGATCACCGGATCGTTATCACGGATACAGGATTTCAGGAGACCTTTCGCATCGTATGGATTCGACGGAACGACAACTTTCAGACCTGATGTATTGGCAAACCAGTTTTCGAAGTTCTGCGAGTGTTGCGACGATAGCATACCGGCGTTACCCGTAGGGCCCCGAAACACAATCGGGCAGGAATATTGCCCGCCCGACATCGACATTACTTTAGCCGCTGAGTTAATCACCTGATCGATGGCCACCAGCGAGAAGTTGAACGTCATGAACTCAATAATAGGCCGTAAGCCATTGATTGCCGAGCCGACACCAATACCGGCAAAACCAAGCTCAGCAATAGGGGTATCGATTACGCGCTCTGGACCGAATTCGTCCAGCATACCCTGACTAACTTTATAGGCTCCGTTGTATTCGGCGACTTCTTCGCCCATCAGATAAACCAGCGGGTCCCGACGCATTTCTTCCGTCATGGCTTCCCGCAGGGCTTCACGGAATTGTATTTCTCTCATGCTGAGTGTATTAATTTCGGTTAGTACTTACCCAATCGCACTATCGCAGCGGGTGAGGGGCTAAAAATCAGCCAAAATTAGGCAAAATGCCCTGATTCATCAAATCCGATCGAAGGCTTTCCCAAATCTTGGAATCGGGAGCTACTAACTAGGAAAACAGGCTGCCTGGTATGCACAGATGAACCACGATGTTGGTCATAATAAGTAGGTACTGCGTATTACCCCCAACCCCTGAAGGGGATTAAGTCAGAGAATAGTCAAGTGGAGCCCCCTTCTGGGGGTTGGGGGTAACACGAAAAGCTATCGTGAAGCAGTGTAAGAGCCGATTTGGTCGCGTCAATCGGTAAAAATGTTAAAGAATGTCAAAGTATGTTAAAGAATCATAACGTCATCAACCGCTAATTTTTGTCACATTACTTTTGCTCCACAGCTATGAAATTTTGATTGCTCCGTTATGAAAAACCTTTTCCTGATTCTCCTTTACTTATCGCCATGTCTTGCCTTTAGCCAATCAACTATTGGTCATATCGGTGGTGTGCTTAGTGATTCACTAACGACTAAGCCAATTCCTTTTGCTACGGTAGCCCTTAAAACTGCAGATAATAAGATCGTTACGGGCGTGACTACGAATGACAAAGGAGCCTTTCTCCTCGAAAAAATTGCTGTTGGTGCGTATAAACTTGAAATTTCCTTTGTCGGTTATCGCACCAAAACGATGGAGACTATCAGGATAACAGCGGAGAAACCGCTGATTGATCTAGGGCAAATTAATGTGGTAGCAGATACGAGGAATTTGAAGGAAGTGGCTGTGGTTGGGCAGAAAGCTTTAGTTGAGGATAAAGGGGATCGACTGGTTTATAATGCCGAAAAAGACGCAACAAATACGGGCGGGACAGCGGCCGATGTACTTCGTAAAGTGCCGATGCTTACGGTTGATCTGGATGGCAATTTGAAAATGCGGGGCAGTGGCAATATTAAAGTGCTGGTAAATGGAAAGCCGTCCAGTATTATGGCTCGTAATCTGGCTGATGCCCTGAAACAGATGCCTGCTAATATTATCAAATCGGTCGAGGTAATTACGAGTCCAGGGGCAAAATATGATGCCGAAGGATCGGCAGGGGTTATCAATATTATTACCAAAAAGGCTATTCAGGGAACAAATGGGACCGTTAATCTGACAGCAGGAAACTTAAATCGATCAATTGGTGGGAATCTGAATGTAAAAGGTAAAAAGCTCGGTATGGCGATTTCGCTGAATGGTTATCAGTTTCGAAATATTGGCGAAACTAACAGCACCCGTACGGCTTTGGCAAACGGGGTTCCAACAAGTATTCTAAGCCAAAGTACGTTTCGTGATAACACAGGCTCGGGCGGTTACGGAGAAATGAGCTTTGATTATGACCCTGATACGACGAACCGGATAAATTTTTCAGCCAATGCCTGGGGAGGGGCTTATCCAAATAATAGCACATTAGATAGCCGCCTGACTGATACACAGGGGGCCGTATTACAAGCCTATCACCGCGATATTAAGTTTCGAAATCCTTACGGCAATACGGAGTTTAATCTTGGCTGGACCAAGTCGTTTAAGAAGCCAGGGCGCGAGTTTTCGGTACTGACGCAATACGCCCGGATGCCTGATAATTATTACTATACGATTCAGCAAACCGGCATTGAATCGACCATACCGACTTATCTGGAGCGAAGCACAAACCTTAGTCGCAATAATGAATACACGCTCCAGACGGATTATGTGCATCCATTAATGGCCCGGACGAAACGTGATACACTGAGTTTCAAACTGGAAGCCGGAGCTAAGACAATTTTGCGGAACATCGGTAGTGAATATGTTATCGAACAGGCAACGACTGGTCTTGAACAGGATTATGTGATTGACCCAAATCGTTCGAACGAGTTTACGTATAGTCAACGGGTTACGTCGGGGTATACGTCGCTGAAAATGGACTCGAAACGAAAATGGAATTTAACAGCGGGTGTCCGACTTGAAAACACGCGTATTCATGGCGATTTTGTAACAACACAAAGTCGATTCTCAAACCAATATCAGAACCTGATTCCGAGTTTTACGTTGGCGAAAACATTCCATACGAAGCATACGGTAAAGGTTAGTTATACACAACGGATTTCGCGCCCAATGATCTGGTTCCTAAATCCATACAAGAATTACAGCGATCCCAAAAACGTCCAGACGGGTAACCCATTTTTGAATCCCGAATTGACTCATGCTACCGAACTATCCTATAGCACATTTGGCAAAGAAGGCTCGTCATTTAATGCCGCATTATTCTGGCGACAGACGAATAATTCCATCGAATGGCTATCGACTGTCGATGCGCAGGGAGCGGCACTATCGGCACCACAAAATATTGGGCGAAATGCCAGCTACGGCGCGAATATGAATTTTTCGCTTCAGCCTAATAAACAGACAACTATCAGCCTGAATGCCGACCTTACGTATGTCGATTTAACAAGTATTGCGCTCAATCAGCGTACGAGCGGTTGGGTCTGGAGCGTGGGGCCAAATGCGTCGTATAAATTACCGAAAGATTTCACTTTGCAGGCAAATGGCTATGTAAGTTCGGGATGGGTATCGTTGCAAAGCCGTAATTCGGGTTGGTATTATTACGGCTTGTCGGCGAAGAAAGAGTTTATGGATAAGAAAATCACGCTGACACTCAACCTCAATAATCCGTTCAACCGGAGTAATCGGCAAACTGGTGAGCAGTTTGCGCCGACTTTCACGGCACAAAATACGTCGCTGTTTGTCAATCGATCAGTACGCCTGACCTTGAGTTATAAGTTTGGTCAGATGAGTTCGGGGGGTAAACAGAGTAAAAAAATAAGCAATGACGATGGCCGACGATGAAATTGATTTGAATCAACTAAGGGCCGAGCTCCCCGTGTCTGTGAGGACCGGGACGCCGGCCGCACAGACACGGGGAGTTCGGCCAACGCTATCATTCGGTACAGGGTCTGTGAGGACACAGACCCAGGAAACGGGAAACGGCTATTGGTCGTTTCGGCGATTAATGAATGCAACTCAATAGTACCTTCCTAGCGAACCACGGCTAGTTTCCCGGCTAATCCTTCTGACCCATCTTTTGTCACCACCACAACTAAATAAATCCCTGTTTGGACTGAACGACCTAAATAATCAATGAGATTCCAGCTAGCTGTTCCGCCCTGCGATTTTGTTTCATAGACCAGTTTACCGCCCGCATCAAGAATCTTTACGGTAGCATTATCGGTCAAGCCTTTAATCCCAACATTCCCCTGAAAATCCGGTCGTACTGGATTCGGGAAAATGGTTAAGGTGCTTAATGCATCGGCAGGTTCAGTAGCTGGCCCTTGATATGATACAATGCCGTATGGACGGTCAGCTGTTCCGGTTTGGATAAAGACTTTGCCGCTGGTAGGTTCTATAGCTATTGCTTGGACCGAATTATTGGGCAACGGGCTATTTTCGGCGGTGAATGTATCCAGCAATTGCGACCCATCTGGCGCGACATGATAAACGCCTTTTGTCGTACCGATCCATTTTCGATTCCCCCCGTCGACCGCTATTGAAGTAATCTGCTCATTAGCGAGTAATCGACGGCGATTCAGGATTGGGGGTTGTGCATCGATGGCAACATCGAAGGCACCGGCTGGATTATCAAATACTGTTGGCCCCAAATCGGTGCCAACCCAGATAACGCCCGTACGATCTTTTACTAAAGCAAGAATTGTAGAGGATAATAAACCGCCTTGCCCGGTTAGGGTCGATAAATAGCGGGTTCGATTGCCTGCTGGATCAACGACGAAAATATCCTCGTTCCGGCTCGTACGCATCCAAAGAAAGCCATTGTCGTCTGGGACAAGTTGGGTAATAATAGTCGGAACGAGCACCGGAAATGATTCAAACTTGCCATCTGGCCGACGAACATGTAAGATGGTTTGTGTCGAGTACGGTGGAGTCCAGGTGGTTAGCCATAAATTTCCATCGATATCTGCTGCTATACTGGTGATGAATGGGCTAATGGTTGCTGGTAGCGTAACAGCAGTTGGGGATTGTCCGTCTGCCTGACTCCATAAACCTGATCCAAAGCTGCTTAGATAAAGTTTTTGCTCTGATGATAAGTAGGCCGCACTGTTAAAACCACGGGTTAACCCCGAAACCTGACCACTAGTCCAGCGGCCATTTGGTACTGAAAAAGCTTCATAGGGAGTTGCTAACGTTCTGTCATCCAGAGGAACAACAGGTAAACCAATAAGTCCCTGTGGATAACCATATAAGCTGACAAAATGGTCGCGGGTCGGGCCTTCGGGAGCGATTCGAGTAAACTGACCTGCATTTCCGAGCAATAAACCATTTTTTGTATCAGCGACCCATATTGTATTTCCGTCTACGATTAGTTCGCGCGGATCGGCGAGTAAGGCACCCGAAAATGATCCTGTTCCAGAAAGGGTAATGGCTTTGTCCGTCGCCAGAATCGGGCTCTGTGAAAATGGAAATTGCCTGATAATCGGATTGGCCAATGATTGTGTTAACGTCCACCTACCACTTTGTCGTTCGTAAATACCTACACCATTTACGGTTGCTGATAACTTTCCCTGGTTGGCAACAATCGATTCGAGTGGCTGACCAGGTTCGGTAACATTTCGCCAGTTTGCCGGATCAACGATATTTACACTGGTTGCAAAGCGAATAGCGCGCAATCGACGACCAGTTCCTCCCAGAGTTAGAGCCCCCGTTAGTGCATACAAACTATCAGTTGTAGCAGCTGTCTGATAAATCGGTAAAGGAGTGCCGTCGGAGCGTAGGCTAAAATAGGTGTCTCGGATTTCATTCCTCGCTAAATCCAAAACGACAATCCCAAAATCAGTGCTCAGATAAAGAACATTGTCGATACGATTCAGGTGATTGATTCCGCGTGCCGTCGGCAAGTTCGACGCCGAAAAAATAGTGTTCAGATTGGTAATCTGGCCAGGCTCACCAGCATCGTTTATGGCGATGAAATCCAGATTTCCGTTCTGATACGCAATGAGAAGACGTTTTTGATCAGCTAAATAAAGAATTCGGCTAATTCCTACACCACTCAGGCCATCTGCTTTGCTAAGGGTAGTCGACTCCTTGGTTACTTTGTCATAATAGAAAAATCCATTTTGCGTAGCTGCGTAAACTTTATTACCAATTACAGCTACCGATTGCCCCGATTGATAACTAAAATGAGTTTGCCAGACGCCTATTTGAGCGAGCGATGAACTATAAGTGATGAGTGATGAGAGTAAAAAAAATACAGTACACCAATAGTATATAGAAGATAACTTTCTGAATCTTAATTTTTTATACAATATTTTTTGTAAATCATTCATCATTCATCATTCATCATTCATCATTCATCATTCATCATTCATCATTCATCATTCATCATTATTAACGTCTTCATACGCCCATTCCTTTTGTCCCGCTTTCTCTCCCAGATTAAAACAACGACGGCAACGGGCTTCGTAACTATCTGTTTCTCCGAGTAATACACGATCCTGAGAAGGCACAAGTCGGTACGAATATTGGGCAATGTCGCCACAAACCACACAAATGGCGTGAACTTTGGTAACATACTCAGCAATACCCATTAACTGTGGCATACAACCAAATGGATTCCCGGCAAAATCCATATCTAGCCCTGCAACAATCACCCGTTTGCCCTGATTCGCCAGTGTATTGCACACTTCGGTAATCTCTTTATCGAAAAATTGGGCCTCGTCGATACCAACTACTTCACAATCACCCGCTGATTTTAAAATTTGGCTCGCTGTTTGCACGGGGGTTGAATGAATCGCATGCGCCGAATGAGAAACGATGTTTTCGGCATGGTAGCGGGTGTCCAAAGCGGGTTTAAAAATTTGAACGTTCAGCTTGGCAATCCGCGCACGAGTGAGCCTACGAATTAATTCTTCTGTCTTTCCAGAAAACATTGATCCGCAGATTACTTCGATCCAGCCGGTGCGGAGATGGGGTGGTTCACGACGTCGAGTGGGTTCTATAAACATCCGTAATTCTTAAAACTATACCGTAACCTGAATAAACTATACCTATTATGACTAGCCGGCAAGGTCACTGCTTTATTTATCCACACGGTTTGCCCGTTGTTGGGCTAAACCATGGATTACAACCCGCTGCATTTGATTTCTTCAGTGATAACAATCGGTTTGTAGCTGAAAGCTATATATTTACAAAACAAAGGCTTTTCCTGATGTCGAACAAGTTTAACGCCAACGCTCTATCTGAATACAGTAAGTCCTACGCCCGTCGGATTGCGTCTGATTTTTATCAAAACCATACGACAATTAATGGTCAACAAATTCTTTCTTTGACACCTATTAGTCAAATAAACCTGTTTGTTATCAGTAGCTTATCGGATAAATGGCAGGCGGATGCGGAGAAATTCAGGAGTCCTTACTTCGATTTTAACAGCGATGAAGTACAGGAAGCATTACAGAATTTCATGAACGTGGTCTCACAACATATTTCGGTTCGTCGTGAGCATCTCGAACCGCTGTTGACCGACGCCGTACGTCGGACGATCATCATGATTTTCGATCCTCGCTCGTATTTCGATGATGTGCTTCGGAGTCAGCCTGATTTTACCGTTACGGCTGCTGCGATCAAACAAATCATCCGGTATACGAAAATTAATCAGTTTATTCCGACGCATATTATGCAACGGATGAATGGTAAGCCATTCGTATATGTCAATCAGGCGCTGATTTATCTGGACGAAGCGCTTACCCAAAAAGCGCACGAACTGGAGCCTTACGAAAAATTTGTGACTCAATTTTCGGAAAAGCATCCAATGAATCCAGCCGTGTTGCTACGTAGCCACGTGCCTGATGCAATGCTCTCCACTCCTGCGCGATCCTTTTTCGATACCGCAGCCGAGACGACAGTTCCACCGGCTCCATTAGTACCGGCCAACTCAGTTTCAGAAACTACAATTCAATCGTTGTCGTCCAAGCCTGAGATTTCATCAGTTACGGATACAAATGATTCAGATAGTTCGGGGGGAGTGAAATTCCTGAATGGTACGCCAGGACCAGTACCGGTAGCACCAACTAGTCAGCCATCGCGGCTGGATGCGGAACCCGTTCAGGCGACAATCACACCAGAAATCAAACCGCTTCCAGAAGCGGAAGAAACGCCAGTCACTTTAAACGATACCTTACGCGAAACACCCGTTACGGAGCCCCCTACGATTGCCGAGACATTCCATCGTGCGCCCATTGAAAGCGTAGCTCGTAGTATTTCATTAAACCAGAAATTCCGCTTTATCAATCAGCTTTTCAACGGCAATGCCAATGCGTATAATCAGGCTGTTGAAGAGATCGATACCTTGAATAATTATGGTGAAGCACTGGATTTGATCTCGTATCGATATGCTTCTCAGTATCTATGGGACATGAGTAGCGATGAGGTAAGTGAACTGGTTGAAATTCTGAAACGGCGTTTCGCCTGATCTGGAGCTTCCTTAAGTATATTTTTTGTTCATAAGTGTGTCTTTTTGGCGCTTTCATCGTCCAATGCACTTTCGCTATTTGAACAAAAAAGCTTTTGCGAATTCTTTCCCTGATCGTACTGATTGGATTACGGTTGTCGTTTGCTGGTTTTGCGCAAACGAATGTACCAGCGCGTCGCGAAATCGATATTAGTCTGCACCTACAGGATTTGTTCCCCGTTCAGACCGAAGGAGTTGACTACCAATCGATTTATGACGCCCTGACGCAACTTTATGCGAATCCACTTGACCTGAACAGCGCCAGTCGGGATGAATTAGAAGCAACCTACCTTCTCTCTGAACGCCAACTTAATAGTTTGGCGACTTACCGGGCAGAGTTCGGTGATTTGATCTCTGTTTACGAGCTTCAGGCTATACCTGATTTTGATCTACCAACCATTCGGCGACTACTGCCTTTTGTCGCAGTTGCGGGAAATTTAACCGGATCGGGCGCAACGGATAACTATCTGATTGTCCGATACGAGCGACTGCTCGAACAGCAAAAAGGCTTTACTGAAGCTATTCCAGATAAAAAAGGCGCTTTACCGACTCGATATCTAGGCGATGCCAATCAATGGTATATGCGGTATCGCTATAGTCGGTCGCGGAATTTTAGTATGGGTTTTACTCTGGAAAAAGACCCTGGTGAGCGATTAGACTGGCAGCCATCAGCTAATCGGAATGGCGCTGATTACGTATCATTTCATGCACAATTTCAGAATCGAGGTCGTTGGAAAAATATCCTTTTAGGTGATTATCAAATACAGGCCGGACAAGGCTTAGTGTTGTCTGGAGGCTTTGTGCTAGGTAAAAGCAGCGAAACAGTCCAGTCGATCCGGCGGCCGACACTAGGTGCACGGCCCTACAATTCTCTGACTGAATACGGCTATTTTCGAGGTATAACGGCTACTTACGCATTACACCGGAATTTAACAGCAACGTTGTTGATTGCCCGGAATCGTCGCGACGCGAATCTAACATCCGATAGTTTGGGAACGGGATTTATTGCTACTTCTCTACAAACGTCCGGGTTTCATCGTACGCAATCGGAAATCGACGATCAGGGAAGTTTGCTTGAAACCAATCTGGGTGCGCATATACTGTATCAAAACCACCATCAAGTTCAGGTTGGCTTTACGCTTTTACGAACCACATTTGATACGTTTCTCCAGAAGCGCAATTTGCCTTATAATCAGTATGAATTTACGGGTAAGAATAACCTAGTCGCGGGCGTTCACGCTGGCTACATCTGGCACAACTGGAATTTCTTCACAGAAATAGCGCATAGTGGCGGTTCTGCAACAAATTCGGGTGGCATTGGCGCGGTAGGAGGTGCGTTAGCCAGCCTGACCAAAAAAATTGATTTGTCTGTTGTATTCCGGCATTACAATCGGAATTTCCATAGTTTTTATGGCAACGCTTTCGCTGAAGGGAGTCGAACGATCAATGAATCAGGTATTTATATGGGAATGAAATATACGTTGTATCGAAAATTGACTGTTGGCGGATTTGTCGATTATTTTCGTTTTCCCTGGTTAAAATATCTCGTTGATAAACCGTCGAATGGGTTTGACTATTTGTTACAGACTCGCTACATGCCCAATCGTCAAACGACCTTTTACGCCATCTACCATGAAGAGCATAAGCAAAAGAACCTCACAATCAATAAAGAGAAAGAGGTAGTCGGAACAATGCGCCGAAGTTTTGCTCTAAATGCTGATTATAAACTAGCAAGAGGACTGTCACTGCGCTCTCGTATACAATGGGGTAGTTTTAGTTATGCTGGGCAAGCTGCTTCAAGAGGTTTTACACTCGTTCAGGATGCTACGGTTGAACACAAGCGATTAACTGTGAGTGGTCGAATTGCTCTGTTTGGTACAGATGATTATGATAGTCGGCAATATGTTTATGAGCGAGATGTGCTCTATGCCTTCTCGTTTCCAGCCTATTTCAATCATGGCGTTCGCCATTACGTATTGGCGCAGTATAGCCTAAATCGTCATTTGGATGTATGGATTCGCTGGGCAAGAACGGATTTGACAAATCAGATAACCGTTGGCTCCGACCTTGATCAAATTAATGCCCCTCACAAAACCGAAGTGAAAATGCAAGTACGTTGGCGATTCTGAGGATCACGATCCTCCTGCGAAACTCAAAATAGCACTGGTTATCAGGTGATTGTTGGGGTTTTTAAGCGTCTGACGGATCTGGGAATAAATAATAAAATTGGGGGTATATGTATTTTTGTTTTTGTACAAACGGCATAATTAGCTACTTGGACTGGTCAGAGCGCAAAAGTTGATTCACAAGATTGATCAAATCGTTTGGGAGTTTTTCGATTCATAAAGAAAAGCACTGATGATGTCGGCCAGGATAAATCAAACGGCGTTTTTATGAACAATTTTGATGGGAGGTGGCATCAGTGTAAGGGTCATAGCTGTCACTCCAATGGACCGCATCAGTAAAGAAATAACTTGCAATCAAATAGCCACCGTCGGCAAACCCGTGGTTCTTGCGAATATCAATAATGATCGCATCGGTGTTGGCCAGAAACGTCATCGATGAGACGGTTCGGCCGATCTAGAACTAGGTTGCTTTGTCGTAGCCTATTGCAGCGCCAGTTGAAAAGCTAACACCCATGATCCTGCTGGTGGATGCCTTCCATCTAAAGTATTTATGACTAACAATCACTCCATATTTTCATTTCTGGTTCATTTGAGCTAACCGATCGTTCAGGAAGCTATTGATTCGTTAACCGTACGGTCAATTTGCAATAAGTGTTTGACAATGCGAGTGGAAGCAGCTTCGGCAAAATCCAATCCAGAGTAATCCGGATTATAGCCCCCGATGTGCGGCACTGCCATTATATAGAGCCGGGGGTTGGGTTGCCCCTGCGGATCAATAACCTGAAAATCATCATTGATAGCCAAACCCGGTACGGTCAGATAAAACTTACCATCAGCTAGTTGCTCCACATCGCCATTGCCTTGCTGCATAGCCTTCAGACCCACTTCATCCGACTGATAACGCAGTCGCGCCCGGCTTACCGTCTGATCTCTTACTAAGGTTTTAAAGGGAAATTCCTCAAATGCCAGATGAGGCTGCCCTATACAATCGACAAATGTTTGATAATGCACCGGCTGGGGCTGATCGGTATCTTCCGGGTTGTCATATGTGGCCCCGCCTTCCGGATGAGGAGTGACTTTACTGTCTTCGCCAGCCGTTTTAAGTGTCAGTATGCCAGCCTGATAAAGCGCTAATAACTCCTGAGCGGATTGCTGTGGCACAAAAGCAATAACGATAGCGATTAACGGCATCAGCACTTTTTTTAACCGTTCGCTGTCTTCTGCCGAAAAATATTTGGCTGGATAATTCAGGGCGTAACTCAGGACCGCCAGCGTTTCTTTCCAGTGAATGGACTCGCGTTGCTTGATGGATTGTTCGGCCTGCTGATATTCTTTCGCAAACAGAACAAACGGATCCTGATGCTCACGCATGCCCATCATTGTGTCGACGAAAGTCTCCAGGTCCATGTCTCGGATACGTTCGTAAAAAACCGGATCTTTCTTTCGTAAAGCCTGTTTGAACGCTTTTTCGAAGACGAAATCCAACGATAGAAACCCTTGATTTTGTTGCCGGTTGGCCGCAATGAGATCCGGACTTAGTTGGTCGTCCTGAGAAATCAGGGGTTCATCCAGATGAAACCGAATGGCGGGTAAAAGCCCCTGCCGGGAATGCATCACCAACTGAAAATCAGGGACTGCTTTCGACCGATAATACCGAAGCTGCCCGGTTGAATCAGGTTCGAAATGCCCATTATGCCGAGCCAGTGTACGGATGGCGTCTATGGCCGTCAGAGAAGCCCCCCGGATGGCAACGGGATGATTCAGTGTCAAGGCCAGTTTAGTTGGTGGGTAAGGTGAATCAAAATAACCTGGCACCGTGCCTTCGTGGCTAATCGGCCAGTAATGGCCTGTACAAACAATCACAATATCAAAGCTGTAGCGGTGTTTGTCAGCGGTTTCTATCCATACTGTCTGGCTGGTCGGTTCATTGCGGATGTCGCTCACGGTACAGTTGAGATGAACCTGCGTATCCAGCCCTCGAGCCCGCGCTCGTTGTTGCAGTAAATCAAACTGGGCCGATAGGTATTGCCCGAATAGTAACCGAGGAACCACCTGATATGGGCTAATTTGCCGTGGATCGAGTTGAAACAAGGCAAGCCGTTCCACTGGCTGAGTTTTTATCCATTCTGGCAGGGAGGTTATCAAATTGGGAATTTCATTGCCGGATACATTGGTTACATGTTCGACGTTGGCTCCGGCCATACTGTAAGGCATGCCAGCCCCTAATTGAGCGGACCGCTCAAAGATGTGAACATGTAAGTCATTTCGATCGGATTCAATCAGGCGTTTATACGTAAATAAAGCGCTCGGCCCCCCGCCCAGGATGGCAATGCGAAGTTGTGGTGTTGGTGATGGCATAAATAAACTAATCCGTTACGGGAACTATACACTTGACCCCTCTGGAAAGGTGTAGTAAAGAATGCCAGCCAGGTGGTCTTGAAAAAACGTAGATGGATAAAAAAAGACTAATTTTCATATGAATTGATAGCTTTCAACCAAAGTCGATAATGAAGCAAATTGTTTACTGCCTAGCGTCAACCATTACGGCCAAGCTCTACTTCTGTCAACACGCCTGAGGGAATTCGTAGTCCGATTAAGTAACTGTTTTGTGAGACAGTTGTATGGGCAACATTTTTGTGTAGTAGATCCAACTTCTTAGAGGCACAAATTCACAGCAATCCGTAAAATCAACTTTTACGTTTCGTTAACATTCTTTTACTAACCCTCCAACACATTTCAGCACGAAGACGGCTAGGTTTGCGGCCCACGTAGTGGTTGACATTCATTGGTAGCAAAAAGAAAAAGAATGAACTATTCCCCCGCATATGCTCTGTTCCTGATGGTTGTTTTTTGCACATCCTGTGGGCAAAACCAAACAAACGGACCAAAAGACACCATCAAGTCCGAGATCAAAGACATAGGGCCTAACATAATGGTGCGGAATATAAAAAAAGGCAGAAATGGCACTATTTTGATGGCTGGCCCCAACAACGCATCATTTGGTGATGTGTTTCGATACGATGGACAATCGTTTACTAATCTTACCAGTAAACTAGGTCAGCACACATTCTGGGATGTTCTGGAAGATCGACAAGGAAATAGGTGGTTCGCTTCTACTGATTCAGGCGTTTATTATGACAACGGCAAATCCATTCAGCATTTCACGACCACGGAGGGTCTTTCCAATAATCGAGTTACGTCTGTTTATGAAGATAAAACTGGCATTATTTGGTTTGGCACTGGAGGTGGACTAAGTCGGTACGATGGGAAATCGTTTCGAAATTTTACCTCTCCCAATGCCCCGCTTTTTTATAAAGAAGGGCATTGGAATAATGATATTCATACAATTCTTGAAGATAAAACAGGGAAATTGTGGGTTGGCACAAGGGGCGACGCCTTTGTTTATGACGGAGGGAAATTTACCACGTTAACCCATAAAGGCGAACCCTTTCTCGACGTTTGGGCTATACTGGAAGATAACAAGGGAACTATCTGGCTCAGCGGTTACAATGGCTTTAAAGTAGGCCGGACCGGTGGCCTCTATCGCTACGACGGCAGTACCTTTACGAAGGTATCGGAGCGAGGTGCTTATGCGATAATCCAGGATAAAAAAGGGGACATCTGGACTACTGGTCCAGTAAATCCGGCTAATTGGACGGTTCAGGCAGTTTCGCGGTATGATGCGAAGTCCTTATACACGAATGAGCCCACGGTAACCGAAGTTATGTCAGGAAAGGCTTTTCTGGGGCTTTCGGAAGCTAATGACGGCAGTATTTGGTTTGGCGATGCGACCGGCGTATATCGGTATGATGGAAAGACAATCACGGACTTTTATAAGAAAGAGGGCCAGAAAAAATATAGCATCGATACGAAGCAAAGTGCTGTCGTATGGAAAGGTTCTATGTTACTTGGTGGATGGGAAGGTACTACGTTTCTTGGCGATGGTTCCAATACAGGAGACGTCGATATAGTAAAAGGAGAATTGGTCATCGACAACCGTCATTTAGTGGGCGGTGCTGTTGAAGTCGACATGAATACAATTGAAAATTTTGTTGATCAACGTTCACTCAATAAATACCCTCCATTTTTTGATATCAAAAAATTCCCGGTTTCTACATTCGCCATTACAAAGGTTGAAACATGGAATGATAGAAATACAAAAGTTCCAACTGATGGCAGTATAAGAGTTAATGATGGAAATATAAAAGTTACAGGGAACCTAACTATTGAAGGTATCACGAAGGCAGTTACTTTTCCAGCCAAAATGCATTTTAAGGACGGAATGGACGGAACTGTCGAGTTGAATGGCACGCTGACCATTGATCGAACAGATTGGGGTATCGATTATGGATCAAAAAAGAACTTTAATCAGTCTATTGATGGAGTTTTTTCGGACGAGGTTAAACTCTTTGTGAAAATCGTAGCGAAAAAATAAGTAGGTAGCAGGCTTTGCAATAAAACAATTCAAAGTCCCATTTTCTCTGTACTATTTGAGTTTGTAATACAATTGATCGATAACAGCTTAGAGTTGGTGGTACCTCATGAACGTCCGATCCTCAATCGTTGAGCGGTTCAGTAATTGGGAGGACTTCAGTATGATAAAGTGAAAAAGCCTAAAAATCAACGGATTATCCTTCATTTAAAAACAGAGCCTACCCCTACGGAATTCGAACCTGCGACCTGCTCATTTGATCTGTAACAGCGGCCAACTCGACTATTTTTCCATTTCCCGAATGAGTTTATTCGCGTTAATAAACTCATTCAATTCGTTTACTCCCGACTCGGTAAGGGTATTACTATTACCTTCCCAGAGTTTCTTGCCCTGATATAGAAACATAATCTTCTCGCCGATTTCCAACATCGAATTCATGTCGTGCGTGATCACAACAGTTGTAATTTGAAACTCGTCGGTGATTTCAGAAATGAGCTGATCAATTTTGATCGATGTAAGCGGATCAAGACCTGAATTTGGCTCATCGCAGAATAAGTATTTCGGATTCAAGACGATAGCGCGGGCGATACCAACCCGTTTTTTCATCCCACCACTAATTTCAGAAGGCATCCGGTCGGCCGCATTTTCTAGCCCCACTCGGCGTAAGCATTCCTGGGCACGATCTATTTTTTCGCTTTCTGCCTGCTCCGTCAACATATCAAGCGGAAAACGAACATTTTCCAACACCGTTTTCGAATCGAACAGCGCCGAGCCCTGAAATAGAACGCCCATCTCCCGACGAATCGTTTTCTGTTCGTTCAGATCGGCTTTTAGAAAATTACGTCCATCGTAAAGAACTTCTCCTGAATCAGGTTGCACTAAACCAATCATGCATTTGAGCAGAACGCTCTTACCTGTTCCGCTACTGCCAATAACCAGACTCGTATCGCCAGGTTTAAACGTTCCACTAACTCCCGCCAGAATCTGACGATCGTTAAAGGATTTCGATATATTTTTTATTTCAATCATGGGGGTTCAATGATAGAATGATTGAGTAATAGAATGATTCAATAAAACTTTGCGTAAGCCTATTCAATCATTCTATACACTCAATCATTCAACAATTAGGTGAGTAACATCTGCGTAAGGATGAAATCGGCGGCTACGATGGCTACACAACTATTGGTTACGGCTGCTGTCGACGCAGCGCCCACTTCCAGCGCACCTCCACGAACATTGTAGCCTCTATAAGCTGAAATGGTTGAGATCAGAAAGGCGAATACTACCGTTTTGATGAGTGCGAACGTTACACCGAATGGCTTGTACTCGAATCGCAGGCCCGATATGTAATCCTCCGAAGAGATCACACCTGCTAAAGTTCCGGCAATGTAGCCACCTAAAATAGCCAGAAATCCAGCCATGATCACTAGTAGCGGAAACATGAGAACGGACGCAATCACCTTCGGTAAAACCAGATAAGAGCTAGAGTTAATGCCCATTACTTCTAGCGCGTCAATCTGTTCGGTGATTCGCATTGTACCTAATTCACTGGCAATATTCGATCCTACTTTCCCGGCCAATACAATACAGGAAAGCGTTGGCGCTAATTCCAGAATAGAACTGTCGCGTACAATTAATGCGATGATATTCTTTGGAACGAAGGGGTTTGTGAGGTTATAGGCTGTTTGTACGCACGTGACGGCGCCAATAAAAGTGTTGACAAGAGCAACAATGAAAATCGAGCCGACTCCAATGTTTGTGCATTCATTGAGAATAAGCCCCATATAAACGCGGAATTTCTCCCGATTGCGGAAGAGTGTACCCAGAAAAATAAAGTAACTGCCTAATCGTGACATAAATCGGTAGCGAAGACGTACGAACTTTAGCGTGAATGATCGTCATTCGGGAGAACCCTCGTAAAGATAGAATGGTTTCTGACGTAACTTGCGCCGTAGGCTAAACCTTACTATTTCATAATCGCTAGGAATAAAATTTCATTACTTTTTGAATGAATCCACTCATTGTTATTACGGGAGGGACCAAAGGAATCGGTCGCGCTATTGCTGATCGATTCATCTCAGAAGGTTTCGATGCCGTTGTCTGTGCCCGGTCGATAGATGGTATAAATGGTCCTAATCTTTTCCCATTTGCTGCCGATTTATCAAGCCGTTCCGGTGTCAATAACCTTCTCGAGTATATTCAGACGCTTAATCGGCCTGTCGATGTGTTGGTTAATAATACGGGTGTTTTCCTGCCAGGACAGATTCATAATGAAGCAGAAGGTACGTTTGAGCAAGTAATGAACACGAACGTCGCCAGTGCTTATCATCTGACTCGTGGTTTAGTAGGAGAAATGATGTCTCGTCGCCAAGGGCATATTTTCATGATGTGTTCAACTGCCAGTATTACGGCCTATACAAATGGTGGTTCGTACTGTATCTCTAAATTTGCGTTGCTGGGTATGAGTCGAGTGCTTCGCGAAGAACTTAAGCCACATGGTGTAAAAGTGACGGCTGTTTTGCCGGGCGCTACACTTACCGCCAGTTGGGAAGGCACCGACTTACCTGAGGAGCGATTTATGAAGCCCGAAGATGTAGCCGACAGCGTTTGGGGCGCTTTTTCCTTATCGAAAAGTGCCGTTGTTGAAGAAATATTAATCCGCCCACAATTGGGTGATATTTAACAGCAAGTATAATCTAAACGAGGTTAAAGCTGGAGCTTAATAGTTTACGTATTTGAGTTTTATCTGGCTGTAGGGCAGTGAATACTAGGTATTGGGCTACTTACATTATAAACAGCTGCCGAAGAATGACGGTTGACTGATGACTCTTTTGTAACTTGCGCCCTACTTCATCGTTTCAAAACGCAAAAAATATTCATAATTAAACTGACTTATTGCTACGAATGGCTTCCGTTGAGTATCTGGGTATTGACGTTGGCGGTACAAACGTCAAAATGGGCATTGTCGATGCGAATACTGGTAAAATTTCTAATTTCTACAGCCACGACACCATTAGCTGGCGCGAATCGGGCCATTTCGTCGACCGTTTTGGCGATGCCGTTGCTCTCCAATTATTAAGCAATAAGGACGTAAAGCAGGTCGGCATCGGTTTGCCGGGCATGCTGAATCGTGAGCGAACTGTCCCGCTTGAAATCACGGCGATTCCGGAAATCAACGGCGTTCCTATGGTGGATATATTGAGCAAACGATTTCCTGGTGTTCAATTTTTTCTGGAAAACGATGCCAATGCCGCTGCTCTGGGAGAGTATTATTTTGCCGAAGAAAAAATCACGGAGAACTACATCTTCATTACGCTAGGTACGGGCGTGGGTGGGGCAGCTATCATCAACAAGAAAATATTTACGGGTGGCGACGGCAACGCGATGGAACCAGGCCATATTCCTTCCCGGAATGGACGGGTTCTTGAGCGAAACATCGGCAAAGTTGAATTGCTTCAATTGGCTAATGATCGCCGGAAAGACTTCAAAGGGGATACGCATTTACCCGCTGATGGCAGTATTTCGACAACTGGCTTGGTTGCGGCTGCGGCTGAAGGCGACGAACTGGCTTTGCAAATCTGGACGGAAGTAGGCGAAATGCTGGGCGAAGGGTTAGCGTCTCTGATTAAAGTATTAGACATTAAGCAGGTATTAATCGGAGGAGGTTTATCGGCCTCATTTGATTATATTTTACCAGCTGTTCATAAAACACTTGAGTACTGGTTGAATGCGTACTATAAAAACGGCTTGAGCATCAAACGGGCCACGCTCGGAAATGACGCCGGATTACTTGGAGCTGCTTCGCTCTGTTTTGAATAAAACATGTCTTAGAGCAGCTTTTGTCCTTCTGAGGGAGGTAGAATCTTAAAAACACTCTGATTTACGTATTAGGAAATGTTAAGATTCTTCCTTCCTCAGAAGGACAAAAAGGTTTATGAAGTGTCTTACATTCAAAAGTTTAGATTGCTTACTGCACTACATTCACTTCGGGAGATATGGTTATGCCAAATTTTTCCTGAACCGATTTCTGAACCTGTTGAGCAAGGGCCAGAATCTGATCGCCTGTTGCCGAATCGTAGTTGACCAAAACAAGGGCCTGCTTGGCATGAACGCCCGCATCGCCAGAACGATAGCCTTTCCAGCCAGCCTGTTCAATCAGCCAGCCAGCCGGGACTTTCACTACCTTATCGCCCAGAGGATAACCCGGTAACGTTGGATAAGCAATTTGCAAAGCATCAAACTGCGCTTTAGGGATTTCAGGATTTTTGAAGAAACTGCCTGCATTACCAATTTGCGCTGGATCAGGAAGTTTGCTTCGGCGAATGCGCATCACAGCTTCACTTATCGCTTTAATCGTTAGTTTGTCTTCTGATATACCCATTTCAGTTAGTGTTTCCTGAATGGCACCATAGCGAGTATGAAACGTAGGCTGTTTATCTAATTGCAGTGTAACGCTTGTAATAATATACTGGCCTTTCAATGCTCGTTTGAATACGCTTTCGCGATAGCCAAATTCACAGTCTGCATGGGTAAATGTCCTTTTTTCGCCAGTAGTACTATGAACAGCGGTTAATGACTCAAAGACCTGCTCTAACTCAACACCGTAAGCACCAATATTTTGCATAGGCGCTGCGCCCACGGTTCCCGGAATAAGCGATAAGTTTTCGACTCCAGCATAACCCCGGTTTACGCAAAACATAACTAAGTCATGCCACACCATGCCAGCCCCTACTTTCAGATAGACATGAGTGTCGTCTTCCCGAACGATTTCAAGGCCCTGAAGGCTCACTTTGACCACTAATCCATCAAAATTCCGGCATAGTAAGACATTACTTCCACCACCAAGAATCAATTTAGGCGTATCAAGAAATTCGGATAACTGAAGTAACGTTTGAAGATCTTCTTCGTTAGTAATATCAACCCAGTACCGCGCGTTAGCATCAATCCGAAAGGTATTATACGGTTTAAGCGACACGTGGCTTTCTATGTTCAGCATGTAGAGTTTTGGATTATCTCCCAAAAGTAGCGAAAATCCGACAGGGGCTTGACGTATTGGAATAACAGAATGGCTATTTTTGTACCCTATCAACTAATAAATATGCGTTACAAGTTAGGCTGGATATATCTGTTGTTTGTACTAATCGCTAGCGGTTGTGCCAGTAGCCGTGCCGTTACGTCAGGTAAATCGGCCACGGATTATAATGGATATAACGAAGACCTTACTTCGGTACGACCTGTGTATAATTCAACTTCAACGCCAACCAGTTCGTCGTCTACAAAAAAGCCAACAGTACCAGCAACAACTTCGTCTGTGACACCAAGCCGTACCGATAATCGGAAGATGGGTGCACCTATTGAGGCTATGCATATCAATCGCCGACTCGATTTAGTGCTTGATACGATAGCGACTCAAAATCGTACCATTCGTTATGCGCCAGGTTTTCGTATTCAGGTGTATGTAGGCAATCAACGCCAGGAAGCAGAAGCTGCTAAGTTGGCAATCTCGCAGAATTTTCCGGAATTAACCCCTTACCTGAGTTATAATCAACCAACTTACAAACTTAAAGTAGGCGATTTCATGCGTCGTCTGGATGCTGAACGATACTTTACATCAATTCATCGATTAATCACATCCGCTCAGTTGCAGGCAGATAAAGTAGACATTCGGCGTAGCCTGTTAATAAAGTAATTGGTGGTAGTTAGCGAGTTATAAATTAACTTTGATATTCTTGGCCATACGAATTGGCGTCAACCTAAGTGTTAGAGTGTATGAAAAAAGCATTAATTACGGGGATCACCGGGCAGGATGGCGCCTATTTGGCCGAACTGCTCTTAAGTAAAGGTTACGAAGTGCACGGTATCAAACGCCGTAGCTCCCTCTTCAACACCCAACGGATCGACCACATGTACGAAGATCCCCACGAGAAGAACGTAAACTTTATTCTCCACTACGGTGATCTGTCCGATTCGACCAACGTCATCCGCATCATCCAGGAAGTGCAGCCCGACGAAATCTACAACCTGGGCGCCATGTCGCACGTGCGGGTCAGTTTCGACGAGCCGGAGTACACCGCCCAGGTGGATGGCATCGGCACACTGCGCATTCTGGAAGCGGTTCGCCTACTGGGGCTGACCGAAAAGACCCGGATTTATCAAGCGTCGACGTCTGAATTATACGGTGGGGTACAGGGACATGCCCAATCGGAAACAACCCCATTCTATCCCCGCTCTCCCTACGCGGTTGCGAAATTATACGGCTACTGGATTACAGTCAACTACCGGGAGGCTTACAACATGTACGCCTGTAATGGTATTCTATTCAACCATGAATCGCCACTGCGGGGTGAGACGTTCGTAACCCGTAAAATTACGCGGGCGGTCTCGCGCATTGGGCTGGGTTTGCAGGATAAAGTATACATGGGGAATCTGGATTCGTTGCGGGACTGGGGCCATGCGAAAGACTATGTGGAAGCGATGTATTTGATCCTGCAGCAAGACACGCCAGAAGATTTTGTAATTGCGACGGGGGTTACCACCACGGTTCGGGATTTCATTCGGATGGCGTTTGGCGAAATTGGGGTTGAGCTGGCCTTCTCGGGCGAAGGCGATGCGGAGACGGGTGTAGTGGTGAGTTCAACGAATCCAGAGTTTCCGGTTGAGATTGGCAAAACCGTAGTCTGCATTGATCCTCGTTATTATCGTCCAACGGAAGTGGATCTGCTGCTGGGCGATCCCACCAAAGCGATGACCAAGCTGAACTGGAAGCCGAAATATGATCTGCCAGCGCTGGTGAACGACATGATGAGTGCTGACATTGCCTTGTTCAAACGGGATCAGTTGTTAGCCAACAGTGGTCATCAAATCTTAAACTACTACGAATAGTCGTCAGTCGAGTATTCGATTTATACGATAACGGTCGGGTCTCAAGGCCCGACCGTTTTTTGTCTGTAAAAAAAGCGCCGACCTGCTAGAGAGGCCGACGCTTTGGGAATCTGCTTATTTACGAGTACTTACATTGGTACTGCGTAGTAGTACATCCGGGAACTGTTCGGATACATGCCAATCAGCATCAAGCCATCGCCATCATGCACAGTCGACATAATTGCTTGAAGCTCTTTCGTTGATTTGATGTTTTTACCATTCGCTTTTACAATGATAAAGCCATCTTCAACATCGGCATCGGCCATTTTACCGTCTGTAACCTTCTTAACTCGAACGCCACCACTGATGCCTAATTGTTTAGCATCTTGAGCCGATAAGTCTTCGAATTGAGCACCTAATGAGCTTAACGATGTAGTGGCAGCAGCCGTCACGTCAGATTTCTTGATGATATCGCGACCACCATTACGGTTGCGCAATTCTACTTTGAAATCACGTTCGGTACCATCGCGGTTAACCGTAACAGAAACTGCATCACCTGGACGACGACGACCGATGATTTCACGCATTTGAGCATCTGAATCAAGAGGCTGTCCTTCCATTTTCACAATAACGTCACCTTTTTTCAGGCCAGCAGCTTCAGCAGCACCGTTTTCAACCACGCTTTCTACATAGATACCGCGACCGATTTTAGCACCTTTTTCTTTTGCTACCGTGCTGTTCAGCTCTATAGGCATGATGCCGATATAACCGCGTTGTACATTACCATATTTCAGTAAATCAGCCGATACTTTTTTCACGAGCGATACAGGAACAGCGAAGCCATAACCACTGTAGTAACCAGTTGCAGAGGCAATCGCCGAGTTAATACCGACCAGTTCGCCACGTAAATTGACCAATGCACCGCCTGAGTTGCCTGGGTTAATAGCAGCATCCGTTTGGATAAACGCTTCAACAGGAGAATCAGGTTTTGCATCATTCTTGTTGATATTCTGATCAAGAATACCAATCCGACGACCTTTTGCACTTACAATACCAGCCGTAACGGTCGATTCCAGATCAAGCGGATAACCAACGGCTAATACCCATTCGCCTAATTTCAGCGCGTCAGAATCGCCTAAGGTAATAGATGGCAGATTGTTAGCATCTACTTTGATAACCGCTAAGTCAGTCAGTGGGTCAGTACCAATTACTTTAGCTTTAAAGCTACGTTTATCGGTCATAATGACTTCCACTTCGTCAGCATCCTGCACAACGTGGTTATTCGTAACAATATAACCGTCTTTGCTGATGATTACGCCTGAGCCAGAAGCCTGTCCTTGTTGACGGCGAGGTTGACGCTGCTGTCCACCAAAATCATCACCAAAAAAATCCCGGAAAATATCTGGAATTTGTTGCTGACGAACGGTACGGGTCATTGTAGTACGAATATGAACGACCGTTGGGGTTACGGCTTCGGCTGCAGTAGAGAAATCGCCTGGTGCTGCATTCGGTCCACCTGGCATTGACGCCAAACGGCCCATAATAGTCGGTGTAGGCGACGATTCGTTAAAAATTACATCCCGGTTGTTGAATCCCAACAGGTTGTAAACGGCCAGCGTGACTACGCTCGACAGGAGAGCCATCACCGCTAATAATTTCCAGTTGCTTTTCATGGTTTAATTGGGAAAATCTAATTGCTTTCTTTTTGTGTTGGAATCAAATCTTACTCTGCTGGTATAACGGAAAGAGCCTTCTGAAAAATTCGGATTATGCACGTCCTTAACAATATTTAACAAGGCTTTGTTAAGGGGCTGTCAAGTTAAGAAAAAGCCTGCAAGAATCCCTTACAGGCTTTTCATTAAAATGCGTAATCGGGTTTAACTAAGCATTAATCTCGATCTGACGCGGTGGTTTTACTTTCGCTTCTTCCCGTTTAGGAAGCTCAATTTTCAGTAATCCATCTGTATAGGACGCGTGAATCTTGTCTGCGTCTACAGAGGTTGGTAAGGTAAAGGTCCGCTGAAACGAAGAGTAGCTAAATTCCCGGCGGGTATATCGCTCCTGATTCGTGTTCTGATTCTCCTTCTCACCATCAGCCTCATCCTTATGTGTTTCCTGATAAGCTGAGATCGTCAGGTTATTGTGATTCAAATCGAGTTTGAAATCATCTTTCTTAAGGCCCGGCGCGGCTACTTCAATCCGAAAGCCATCTTTGTTTTCTGCTACGTTTACCGCTGGTACATTATGCACCGAAGGCATATTCGTATTAAAAAAATCGTTCATGTCGCGACCAAAGAAATTTTCAATCAGCGACGGAAAATTGCTGTTTCTGCGCACTAACGTATTCATGACTCTTTGTTGTTTTTATGTTAGAAAATAGGTTAACAGATTATGCAAACTATTTTTCAAACATTATGCCAGCTAAAAAGTCATGATTATTCCAGCCATTTTGACATTATTCAGCCAATAACTAGAAAAAATACTAGACAAAATGGCGTAGAAATAGTAAAAATGGGAAAAATCTGACAGTCAGTATTTTGAAGAGGTATACGCGTAGCGCCTATCACATGACAAGAAATGTAGGAGGAGGAGGCAGCCTTATTTTATGGCCATTAGTTCAAAAGCTTTCTCAGCAGCTGCCTGCTCGGCTTTTTTCTTGCTATAGCCGCTACCCGTCGAAAAGGGCTCGTCGTTGACAAGTACCTGAGCGATAAACTCGCGGAAATGGCTGTTCCCTTTTTCAGAGACGATTTCAAAACGGATTTCTTTCCCTTCACGCTGCGCCCATTCAATCAGGCGGCTCTTGAAGTTTCCGTTGTTCTGTACGACCGATTCAATGTCGTAGTGGGAGAGTAAGTCTTTGAGGATAAACTGGCGAGAGAATCGGAACCCTTTATCCAAATAAACGGCACCTACCAAAGCTTCCAACGCATCACCATACATCGACGTACGAGCAGGTAGGCTACGTGTACGGCTACCATCGTATTCAATCAATTGATCGAGACCTATTTTGCGGGCAATACCGTTCAGTGTTTCCCGATTAACAATTCGCGAGCGGATCTCGGTTAAGAAACCTTCGTCTTTATAAGGGTATTTCTTAAAGAGAAATTCGGCAATTACCATGCCTAGTACCGCGTCGCCCAGGTACTCCAGTCGTTCATTCGATTCTCGAAATCCTTCAATGGCTGTCGCTTTGGAAGCCGACGTATGGCGTAGGGCTAATTGATAGAGGCCAATATTAGAAGGCCGCGCGCCAATAATGTGCCCAATTGAGCGACGCAGGTTTTTACGCGGGTCTTTGTTTCCAGACCGGAACCATTCGAGAGGGTTGAATAAACTACGTGGCAGAGCGAGTTGCACGACTCAGCTAAGTTTTCGGAAAATGACGATGGCATTGTGGCCTCCAAACCCAAATGCATTGCTCATAACCGTTTCTATCGAACGGGGCTGAGCTACATTGAAGGTTAAATTGAAGCGCGAATCAATTTCATCGTCGTTGGTGAAGTGATTAATTGTCGGCGGAACAAGTTGATGTTCCATTGCTTTAATACACGCAATCGCTTCAACAGCCCCAGCAGCGCCTAGCAAATGCCCAGTCATCGATTTACTCGAACTGATATTCATCTTAAATGAATGTTCGCCGAACAATTGGTGAATGGCTTTCAACTCCTGTGGATCACCAATGGGTGTTGATGTACCATGCGTGTTAATGTAGTCAATTTCATTCGGAGCGATACCAGCGTCATTCAACGCATCCTGCATACCTAGAAACGCCCCCAACCCATCCGGGTGTGGAGCCGTGATATGATACGCATCTGACGACATACCGCCACCAATCAATTCAGCATAAATTTTTGCGCCCCGAGCTTGAGCATGTTCGTACTCTTCAAGAATAATCGAACCGGCTCCTTCGCCCATCACAAAACCGTCGCGATCTTTATCATAAGGCCGGGAGGCTGTTTCGGGAGAATCGTTACGCTCAGACAAAGCACGATTGGCATTGAAACCACCAATTCCCGCTTTCGTAACGGCGGCTTCAGACCCACCTACAACACACATATTCAGCCGACCTAGGCGAATATAATTAAAAGCATCGATAATCGCATTATTGGTGGAGGCACAAGCCGAAACCGTCACGTAGTTTGTGCCCCGAAACCCGTAACGCATCGAAATTTGCCCCGATGCACTATCGGCAATCATTCTGACAATAAAGAATGGATTAATACGAGGTGTACCATCACCTTTGGCGTAATCGATCATTTCATCCTCGAACGATTTGAGACCGCCAATGCCTGATCCCCAGATAACGCCGACTTTGTTTTTATCGAGCGTATCCAGATTCAATTCCGCGTCTTTGATGGCTTCGTCAGTAGCAATGAGTGCGTAGTGCGTAAACGCATCCATTTTGCGGGCTTCCTGCCGGGGGATATGTTGGGTGACGTCCAGCCCTTTTACTTCGCAGGCAAATTGCGTACGAAATTTACTGGCGTCAAACTTCGTAATGGGACCGGCCCCGCTTACACCGGCGGCTAAGTTGTTCCAATAAGTGGCTACATCATTGCCAATTGGTGTCAATGCACCGAGGCCGGTCACTACTACTCGTTTGAATGTCATACAGGTTTACTGCGTAATGAAAAAAGAAAAACAACGCCAAGCTATTAAATGTTGGCGCTGGCTTTCGGGTACTAAATGGGGTTCGGTAAGACCTATTTACCGATGTGTTTTTCCAGGTATTCGATAGCTAGACCAACCGTCGAGATTTTTTCAGCCTCGTCGTCTGGAATAGGTAAGTTGAATTCTTTTTCAAATTCCATAATCAGCTCAACCGTATCGAGCGAATCGGCTCCAAGGTCGTTGGTGAAGCTTGCTTCTGGAGTTACTTCTGACTCTTCAACACCTAGTTTCTCAACAATGATATTCTTAACTTTTTGTGCAATGTCCGACATTTTCGTAGTCCGTTGTAGTTAAAAAACTGCGCAAAGAAACGTATTTACCTTTGTATTATCAAACAATTTTTTAGGATTCAGGTCGTTAGCAGTAACCTGCAAAACGGCTTTATGTTTCTGCAAAACAGATTATTAAGTAAGAAATTTATTTAATAGAATCAATGCCTGTATTGGACCATATTTGATAAAAAATATAGCCATTTATCGGATTACTACTGACTTACAGACGTAAGTTGGAATAATGCCAGTGCTCCGGATTAGTATTTCTGCATCCTGCGGTTGCGTATTTCCAGTGAGTACCAGAGCAGTATCTAGCCCAAATTTATTACCACCTAAAATGTCGGTTTTAAGCGTATCGCCGACCATCAGAATATCTCGCTTGCTAACCTCGGCCGCGTTGTCGAGCCGCTCGCAGGCAAACATAAAAAGTTGCGCATCGGGTTTACCAAATCGAATGAACTGCTTGCCTACGATGCCCTCAATCATCTTAGCGACAGCCCCGATCGCAATAGCAATTTGAGTTTTTGAGACGGGATAAGTAGCATCCGTATTAGCCACAATAACCGGAATATTTCGCTTACGTAGCAAATTGACCGTTTTAGTCAAGTCCGTATTCCAGTCGAACCCTTCATCGTCTAGTAAGACTAAAGCATTGATATCAGCAACATCTTTTAGGTCAACGTGACTAATTGGTAGGGTTTTCAGTCCTGTTGTTTCAAGGTAATGCGCTGATTTTTCGGTGCCTAAATAAGCAACGGTACCGTTTCGGACTTTTAAATCCAGATATTCCCGAGCCAACATTCCAGACGAAATAATACGCTCAGGTGTAATTGCGTAAAAGCCCTGTCGATAATAAGACTCCGCTAATTCATGTGGTCCACGAGAGGCATCGTTGGTCAATACGTAAAAGTCTTTACCCGTTTCCCGAAGCCAGTTGAACGTATTTTCAATGCCGGGTAACAAACCTTCTGAGTTTTTCAGGACGCCAAATGCGTCGAAAAAAATGACTTTATACTTATCCGCAACGGTTTTAAAATCGACAAGTTGCATACGAAAATAAACTAATAGCCATACTCCCGACTATCTATAGATTATTCGTAAAAGTACAACGAATGCCGAATTTTCAATCAGGATTCTTTCAGTAGAGTATATATATCGACGATTAATTTGTCAATGTCTAACGGTATCGTTCCGTTGTAAACTCCTCGTATTCGGCGGTTTGCGTCGATCAGTAGTATATGCTCTGTATGTAGAAATTCTGTCGAATCTTTGCTAAATCCGATGGCTTCTTCAGCAAAATATGATTGACGGGCCAGGTTATAAATCTGGCTTCGACTACCCGTAAGCAAATGCCATTTATCAGTCCGTACGCCTTTCTGAACTGCATAACGTTGAAGACGAGAGATAGAGTCAAGCCAGGGCGTCACGCTATATGATAAAAGCACCACATTCGGATTAGTCTGAAACGTATCCTGCACTGCTTTGAGCAGATTAGTCATCTTCGGGCAAACGGTCGGGCAGGAGGTAAAGAAGAAGTTCGCTACGTGAATTTTATTCGCTATCGTCTTCTGCGTAACTAATTGATTGTTCTGATCCTGAAACGAAAAATCAGCAATACGGTGCGTGATTTTTTGATCTACCTCGGCTGGGTTTGTTAGCCAAATAGGCGTAAAATCAGGTGTGTTGTAGTAAGGTAGCGATTCATCAGTAGCCGATTGCTCGGTACTATGACAAGCAATCAGACAGGCTACAAGGGCCACAAATGAGCTAGTGCGAAACAGAAATCGAATCCCAGACATTGACACAGTTTTTGACACCCGTAAAGCCATAATTTCGACCATTGCGAGCTACATAATTGAATTTTAGTGTTCCGTCGGCAAACCATTGCCGTTGCGAACCCGCTTCCTGACCTTCGTGATAATTGCCATCGCGTGCAGGTTGGCCGTTTACATACCACTCTTTTACATTCCCTTCGTAGACGTCATTCTGGAAACGATAAACGAAGGATGGTTTGCCCGATTCATGCCAGCCGCGTTGTTCATCTTCCTGCCAACCGTTTCGATACTGCCGAACTTCTTTAGGCTTATGGTTAGCATACCATTGTCTATGGATTCCTTCTGCTTTGCCTTCGCTAAAAGCACCAACATAAGCTGTATCGCCATTGGTCCACAATTGATATTGCCAGCCACTAAATGGCTTGTTTTTGAGTAATAATTGACCATTAGCGTGAGTCCAGGCGTCTTGATCGACCGATTCAAAAACGCCGGGTATCGAAGTGGCTTCAGGCGTCTTCTGCTGACACTGAAAAAAGGTCAGCAGAAGACTTACTACTAAGAAGAAGTTACTGAGTGACTGTGCCCGCTTTACCATAAAATCCACTGCCGTTGAGGTAAGGGTCTTCAGTTGTGATGTGATAGTGATAAATACCTTTGGGGTAATCCGTAGTGACATGTGAATGACCGTGGTATTTATCTAAGTCAGAGTTCGTTACGGTTTTCCCATTTTCGGTAGGGCCATAAACTGGAAAGCCATCCAATAAGAAACCTAGCAGTACATCTTTCCCTTTCGTTTTGGTTAGATATGTAGGTTCAACGTGGTAGTGATATTGGCCTTGTTGCTGCGGATGTCCACCGTATTGGTCGAAACCGTTGATTTCCGCCGTAAGAGCAGCTCGTTGAGCAGCATATTGATTAAAGAAGGCAACACCATTCAGTGAAACGCCTATAGAGCCGCCGGGCGTCTCGGCGTGTGACGCATCTTCCTGAGGATTCATCGGAATTTTAAACGTCATATTTATTTCGCTGATCGTATTTGGATTGACGCCAAATTTGGTATTTGTGCCATTGTACGCTTCGTAGAGCGAGCTTTCCCACTGAGTGCCTTTATAGTATGGGCTTTTGTGGTCAGGCCGACCTTTGGTTTTAATCACAATGTTGGTCCCTTCAACGTAAATCTCAGTAGCTCCGTAAATCTTCTTATACACATCTGGGACATTCGTTCCAACAGACGTTGACGTACTCGTTGAGCTAGTCGTAGTGCCGGAAGTCGTGCCCGATGTGGTACCGGATGTTGTACCTGTAGTTGACGGGTTAACCGTATTATCGTTTTTCTGACAGGCAAGGAATGTCGATAGGCCAAAAGCCAAGGCAGCGACAGTGAATAAATAGGAACGATTCATAACAGAAAATGATGTTTTGGTTCCTTAGACGCTGCTGGTCACTGATTCCTACGGGTGAGGTGGAAAATTTTGAGGAGGACCATCCCGATGTCCTTCCGGTGGACCATCAACTCCTGCGTGGGGCGGATGCTGATGTCGGCCAAATAGCCGTGCCAGATCGCCCACCAACTGCTTGAAAGCCGCTTGCTGATCGGGATGGCAAAGCGCTTTTATCTGCTCAAAATGTCTGAAATTAACTTCGGCCTGTGCTTTCTGATTATCGGCAATCTGACGACTTAATGCGTTTGCCTGAGCTGAATCGGGTTTATCAGAGGCTAGCAACCTGTAATAATCACGATGCAATTGCGCCATCTGCTCATTTAGTTCGCGCATTTGGCTTTGATGCTGGTCAATTAATTCTTTATAAGCTTTTTGCTGATCCTGATCAAAGTGAAGGCGCTCGATAATAATATTGACAGGTCCATCTGGTCTGGGTGGAGTGCCCGGCGGGCCATAGTGCGACGATTGATCCGGTTTTAACACCAGAAAACCAATCGTCAATAGATTGAGAAGGAGCAAGCCAATAACCGCAAACGTCAGTAGTTTTGTCCGCTCCATAGATTAATAGAGTTGATTTCTTGTTGGAAAGAGATTCATGTCGGTAATGAGCGTCGATAAGTCGCCGGACTGGGAAGACGAAGCATTGGATGGCTGATAAATTATTCGCCAGTTAAGCAGGACTAGCAAAGCAAACGAGGCAATGGTAAGCCACAACGTGCGCATGGATACATAAGCCGTCGCTGGTTCATCTTGGAGTCGATTCCGAATTTTTGCGAATAGGAATGGATTCGGGTCTGCGCGCTGAATACCGTCTGCGCTATTCAGAATATCGTTAATCCATTTTTCTTTTTTCGGTTCCATATTGATTGATTGAGACGACAAGTGTTGAGGATTCCTACGGCTATTGGTTAAAAAAAATGTCGATCAGGAAATAGTTAGCCATCGAAGAAGGTTGATCGGTAAACTCCTGCTAATTGTTTTTTGAGATTTTCAGTCGCGCGGGTTAAAAGTGATTCAACGGCCCCCACGCTTATATTCATGACGCCTGCCGTTTCGATATTGTTCAACCCTTCAATTTTTGTCAGTAGAAAAGCAGTTTTTTGCTTCTCCGAAAGCGTATCAATTGCCCGGAAAAGAATAGATGCTTTCTCCTGATTTTCAAGAGCAATGCCAGGATGAAAGAAATCGGTGGGTTGGTGGGTAAGTTCGCCCGTTTGTTGGTCGAACAGGCTAGTGAAGAAGGCAAATCGCTTCCGGCGTTTCTTATGTTTTAGGAAATCCAGCGATTTATTGACTGTAATTCTATACAACCAGGTTGTTACACTAGAAGCTCCCTGATAGGTATTGGCTGAACGAAAAACCTCTACAAATACATCCTGCGTAATTTCTTCGGCATCTTCGCGATTACGGGCATAGCCAAGCGCCAGATTGAACATCCGACTTTTGGTTTGCTCGTAAAAGTTATTGAAGGCGGTTTGTCTGCCTTGCTGAATACCTTGAAGTGCTACACGCAGCTCATTTGCTTCGTTCATTGCTGAACTGCTCGCCCATTGGCTATATCCCTAACGCCTTCAGGATTTTGTCTGCATCGAATTGATCTATAGACGGGAAATAGGTCTGATAAGCTTCGCGTTGCAGTTTGGTAGCGTAGGTTCGGTGGAAAAAATAGCGACCATATTTTATGACGTAGTTGAGTATGAAAAACCGATACGCTTCCGGTAAAAATCGAATTTCGTTTTCCGTCAGTGGAAACACCTGATGGTATTCTTTCAGGAACAGTAGAAAACGTTCTTCCATCAATGGCCCAATCACATAACTAAATACCGTACGGTCGCCAACATTGGAAACCACCCGACTGAAAAAATAAAAATCCATCACCCGGTAACTGATTCGGAACCAGTCGTAATCCCAACGCGAATAGAGTTCCAGATTTTGGGTAACTGAAAAATTGCCAATATTCCAGTCCACAAATACCGGCATCGTTTCAACCGTACCCGCCACGAGCTTCTGACGGTTGGTCAGGAATAAGTCACACTGACGTTTTAATTCCTCAATATGTTGTCGATGTTCAAATTTTCCGACATCGGAATCCAGAAAATCAAGTAAATCCCAAACATCGGAACGCAATGTTTTAGATGATTTCGGAAGTACGGTACTGACGCGGGAACAAGCTTTATGAAACTTCGCAATCTGCCGACCCAGCATCTGAATTTGATGCTCTTCTAACCGACGCGGCAACTTCTGCTGAATTCGAATTGGGTTATAAAACACGACCCAGGCATCAATAAAAGCATCTTTGTAGCGATACGTGTAAACCTGTCCATCTCGTACCAGTGATTTCGCCAGTACGTTTTCAAATGGATAAAGCAGATTATTGGCTAAGGCATGAATAATTCGATGATCTTCTAAGAAATGTTCATGCTTGCCAAAGTAGGATAGCTTGGCTATGATATGCTCACCATCTTCAAATCGAACTCTAAAAACGTGATTAGTCGAAACGCGAGCGCTAATGTCTTCAATGGTATGTATCTGCACTGAGCCATCAAAATCGGCCCAGGCCTTCTTAATTATCGTAGGGTAATCGACAATCCGCATTGGTAATGATTGTAAAACCGTCATCTATTGCGGTTTTACAGATTAAATAATTTCAAAATATCGCTTCAGCTCCCAGTCACTGACCTGGCGTAAATACTGTCGCCATTCCCAGTCGCGGGTGCGCGTAAAGTGGTCAACAAATTCAGCACCAAACAGTTCAGCCGCTACTGGTGAATTGGCCATTGCCCGCGTTGCTTCCTCCAGATTGGTCGGTAAAATGCCGTTTCGCTTATCCGCATAGCCATTTCCTTCCGAAGCTGGAATAGTGAGCGTTAGCTTATGTCGAATGCCATATAAGCCCGATGCCAGCGAAGCCGCAATGGCTAAATAAGGATTCGTATCGGCGCCCGACACCCGATGCTCAACGCGAGTATATGCTTCCTTATGGTTCAATACCCGAAGCGCCGTCGTCCGATTATCTACCGACCAGGTAATTGTAGTAGGCGCCCAAGCCCCTTCGACCAGCCGTTTATAGCTATTGATGGTCGGCGCAAACATGGGCGTAATGTGTGGCAGACAATACAACTGACCAGCTATGTATTGTCGCATCAATTCGCTCATGTGATGCGGTTGCGTAGCGTCGAAAAACAGGTTCTTTGTTTGTTCCGGATTCCAGAGACTTTGGTGAATATGGCCACTACAACCGGGTAAATCCGCATTCCACTTTGCCATGAATGTAGCGACAACATTATGCCGATACGCAATTTCCTTGACCGCTGTTTTAAATAACGTCGCTTTATCGGCTGCCCGGATAACCTCATCATGCATGATGGCTGCTTCGTAAACACCAGGACCCGTCTCTGTATGAAGCCCTTCGAGTGGAATATCAAATTGGGCCAGCAGATCGAACAAGTCGTGATAAAAAGCGCTTTCGAGCGAAGGACGTAGAATCGAATAACCAAACATCCCCGGTGTCAGCGGTTCCATGTGTTGGAAATTCTTCTGCTGCAAACTATGCGGTGTTTCCCGGAAATTGAACCACTCAAACTCCTGCGCAAATTCGGCATGGAAACCCATTTGTCTGGCTTGCTCGGCTACACGTTTGAGTAAACTCCGTGGACAAGCAGCTAAAGCGTAATTATTCGACTGATTATCGGAAGAACGGCTAAAATCGGCCAGAAAAAATGGAATATTATCTTCCCAGGGAAGTTGTCGAAATGTCGATACATCAATCCGAACGGGCGTGTCTGGATAACCCGAATGCCAACCCGTTGTACGGCCATTGTCATAAGGTGTATCGGCTGAATCCCAACCCCAAACTACATCACAAAAACCAAAACCATCGGTCAGGCCGTCCAGAAATTTTTGTCGATGAATGATTTTACCCCGTAAAACTCCGTCTATATCCGTAAAGGCGTATTTAATTTTCGGACTATCGCTTTGGTTGATGAAGTCGATTATATCTTGCTGATTCATGATGCATAGGCAACTTGATGAGCAAAGGTAGAAGAAGCGAGCATTTTCTTACGACTTTACATTATCCAGATTGAAATGTAATCCCGTGTTCTCGCGACGGGCCATCGCCATTTTAATCACTAGATAAGCCACTTCGATCATATTCCGCAGTTCGCAGATTGGAACCGATACTTTCGATTGACGGTAGAGTTCTTCGTGTTCCAGATAGATCAATTCGAGTCGATCCATAGCCCGCTTCAAACGTCGGTTTGTACGGACAATACCGACATAGTTCGACATAATAGATTCCAGCTCTTTTCGCATTTCTGTTACAAGTACCAACTCTTCAGGATGAGTTGTTCCGGCATCGTTCCACTCAGGAATATTACTTGGAGACACGGCCTGATCGAGTAATTCGACAGTTTTCTCATACGCGCGATGTCCAAATACGACAGCTTCGAGCAATGAGTTGGAAGCCAGTCGATTAGCGCCGTGAAGGCCGGTGCATGAGCATTCGCCGACGGCATACAAAAACTGAATATTAGTCTGCCCCCATTCATTTACGCGAATACCTCCGCAGAGGTAATGCTGGGCGGGTACAACGGGTATGTAATCTTTGCGTAGATCCAGTCCGAGATGATCGCGACAGTAGGCAGTAATGGTTGGGAAATGCTCAACAAATCGATCATAATCACAATGGGTCACATCTAGATAGACGTGCGGATCGCCTGATTTTTTCATTTCGGAGTCGATTGCCCGAGCTACTACGTCGCGGGGAGCCAGAGAAAGGCGAGGGTCGTAGTTTTCCATGAATGTCTCGCCTTTTTTCGTCCGTAATACACCGCCAAAACCGCGTACGGCTTCTGAAATCAGGAAGTTGGGTTTCTTTCCTGGTTCGTATAGGGCGGTTGGGTGGAATTGGATAAATTCCATGTCTTTTCCAATTCCCTTAGCTCGATACGCCATCGCGATACCATCGCCCGTAGCAATGCTTGGATTTGTGGTACTTTGATAAATATTTCCAATGCCGCCTGTAGCCAGTAAGGTAGTCTTAGCCAAGAAACGCTCAACTTTGCCTGTTTTGGTATTTAGTACGTAAGCGCCGAAGCATTTGTTATCGGTATCGTATCGATGAACGGTTTCGCCGAGCTGGTGACGCGTAATGAGTTCAACGGCATAGTAATGCGTGAAAATCTCGATGGATTTTAGCGAGTTCGCCTTGTCGAGTAGAGCCCGCTCAATTTCGGCACCGGTAATATCTTTAAAATGTAGAATCCGAAAATCAGAATGACCACCTTCTTTGGCTAGGTCATAGTCGGTTCCGCCGTGTTCTTTATCAAAACGGGTGCCGTAGCTAATCAATTCCTGAATACGGGCTGGAGCTTCGCGTACAACGATTTCAACAATATGACGGTCGCTTAGAAAATCGCCCGCAATCATCGTATCCTCGATATGCTTTTCAAACGAGTCATCTTCCGACCAGACTGCGGCAATACCGCCTTGAGCGTATTTTGTGTTGGTCTCATCGGCCTGCACTTTCGTGATGACGCCAATGCGTACATCCTGGCCAATTTTTTCAAAGTGCATCGCCAGCTTGGTGGCGTAACTTAGGCCCGCAATACCAGAGCCAATAATCAGGAAATCGAATTGATGGGGCATTATTTAATTAGGTTGGGCTGGTCGGATTCGGAGTTGATCGTTGCTCAAAACAGAGAAACTGTTGGAAAACTCGTGTCCGAATGTTTCAATTGCGGTGCAAATGCGTTCGGATTTTTCAAGGCTGGGTACTTTCAAAAGCCGAACTAATAAAATACCACAGTGTGGCATACGAAGACAAGGTTATCCAGCTTGGGCATAGACGATCTCATTTTTTATGATTTCGGAGGCAAATAAGAGGCAGGCATATAAATCAGCTTCAGTGGCTCTTGGATAGTCTTCCAGAAGTTGAGGGATTGTTTCGCCATTTCCTAGTTTCTCCAAAATAAGGTCAACAGGAATGCGTGTTCCCCGAATGACTGGTTTGCCAAACATACTAGTTGGATCAGACGTACTATTATTCTGCCAAGTCATGATTTTTAGCGTTTAATCTATTTACTCAACTCCAACATGCGTGCCACCGATTCATAGGCTTTCAGACGTACATCCTCCGGTACAATAATTTCGGGTTGTTCGTAGAGCATGCAATTGTACACTTTTTCAAGCGTATTCATCTTCATATAAGGGCATTCCGAACATGCGCAGGTATTGTTCTGGCTGGCAGGAGCTGGAATAATCTTTTTGTGCGGCACTGCCTGTCGCATCTTGTGCAGAATACCCGCTTCGGTTCCAACAATAAAGGTTTGCTCTGGACTATCGACTACGTATTTTAATAGCGCTGTTGTTGAGCCGACGTAATCGGCTTCGCTCAAAATATGTTCCTGGCACTCGGGGTGGGCAATGAACTTCGCTTCTGGATATTGAATACGCAGTTTATGCAATTTTTCAAGCGAAATATCGATGTGAACAATGCACGCTCCTTCCCAAAGCACCATATCACGACCTGTCTTTTTCGAAACGAAGCGGCCTAAATTGGCGTCGGGCGCAAAAATGATTTTCTGATCCTTCGGCAGACTTTCGACAATTTTCAGCGCATTCGACGACGTAACAATAATGTCGGACAAGGCCTTGATTTCGGCCGAGCAGTTGATATAGGATAGTACAATATGGTCGGGGTACTGCGCTTTAAATTCCGCGAACTTATCGGCGGGAGCTGAGTCAGCTAATGAACAACCCGCGTTTAGGTCAGGAATAACGACTTTCTTTTGAGGAGATAATACTTTGGCCGTTTCGCCCATGAAATGCACCCCACAGAAAACAATCATATCGGCAGGTGTAGCGGCTGCCTGCTGGCTCAAACCAAGGCTATCGCCAATGTAATCGGCTAAATCCTGGATAGCGCCATCGACATAATAGTGGGCCAGAATAACGGCGTTTTTCTCTTTTTTGAGCCGATTAATCTCGGCAACTAAATCTATATCCGTCGCGACGGGTTTATTGACATAGCCCACGCGTTGAACTTCTTCCAGGAGTGCTTCCATTAGTTGTGTAGTTGCAGTTTATAGTATAAACAATACCGTATCAAAAATGTCACGGTATCGTTAGAATTGATGTTGTGTAGTTCCGTGTAAGACGCATCAGAGGACTTGTCCACGCGGGGCGAATTTCAGGAAACGTTTCCGGCTTTCAAACAACGTTGGCTAATTGATTAGTTTTAGAACAAAGTGACCTCCCGTTTATGACCGATGATTTTCTAAAACTACGTATCGTGCAAATCGTGTCGGAAATAGCCGATACCAATAGTTATTTCCTTGAATCTGTAGATGGTCAACCCGTTAACTATCGTGCTGGCCAGTTTTTAACGTTGATTTTACAGCACAATGGCCACGAAGTACGGAGATCCTATTCGCTTAGCTCGGCGTCGTATGAACCGTTGCGCTTAACAATCAAGCGGGTACAGAATGGAGAGATTTCGCGCTTTTTGCACGATACGTTGCGGGTAGGGGATGTATTAACAAGTTTACAACCCGCAGGCCGATTTACATTTGATGACGATCAATCAGGTGATGTAGTTCTAATTGGCGCGGGAAGTGGTATTACTCCTTTGTTTTCGTTACTGAAAGAGGTTTTACATATAGAATCCAATCGGCGCATTACATTACTGTATAGCAATACGAATGAGCGTAGCATTACCTTCAACGATGAACTAATTGCCTTGCAGCAACAATTTGCCTCTCGATTTGAACTGCTTCATTTATTGAGTAACCCGTCTGACGATTGGAATGGATTGCGAGGGCGTCTGAATAATGTGTTGCTTGAGCGATTACTTCCTAAACTAATTGGTTCCTCAGATCTAAACACGCTCAGTTTCTATATATGCGGCCCCAGCGATTACATGCGAATGGCACAGTTCACGCTAGTTTTCACCGGCTTTCGATTGGATCAGATTCGGCGGGAAAATTTCGTGGTTGAGCCTGTATTTCTCGCTCCACCGCCCACTACAGCTCAGGATCGAACCGTTTTGCTCCGTTCTCGAGGCCATGAAGTTGAGATTCAGGTACCAGCTTACAAGTCGATTTTGCAAGCGGCTCTGGACGAAGGCATTACGCTGCCATACAGTTGCCGAGGTGGACGCTGCTCTACCTGCGCTGCTCGGTGCCTATCGGGCAGCGTTCACATGACGATCAATGATGTATTGACAGAACGAGATTTATCCCAAGGTTGGGTATTAACCTGCACGGGTTATCCTGAAAGTGATGGGGTCGTGATTGAGGTTGTATAATACCGGATTAGGCAACCTATTAAACCTTTGTCTTCAGATAGGCAACCACTACGTCAAGGCCTCTTTTATAGTGGTGATTATTGGGAATAACAATATCCGCTTCAGCGCGGTAAGGCTTGATAAATTGCCGATAGGTTGGCTTTACGTGATATTTCCAGCGATACATCACGTCGTCGAGATCGTAGCCCCGTTCTTCTGCATCTCGTCGAACACGTCGTTCGAGTTTAATGCTGTTTTTGGCGTCAATGAAAATTTTGAGATCCATCTGATCGGCTAGTTCGCGGAAATGGAAAACGAAAATTCCCTCAACGATAATGATTGGCGCTGGCTTAAAGGTTAATAGCTTAGGAATAATGGTCGGATTGTTGAACGTGTATTCCATTTGCGTTACAATCTCGCCATTATGTAACTGACCAATATGTTGGGCATAGAGATGATGATCGATTGTTTCTGGCAAATCAAAATTGTGGATCCCCTGATCATCTACTGGAATAACATCGCGACTGAGGTAGTAATTGTCCTGCGAAATCAGGCAGATTTGGTCTTCGGTAAATGCGTTTAGTACGTCTTTTAGAAACGACGTTTTACCGGATGCACTACCGCCCGTAATACCAACGATGAATGGTTTAGTAGTCATGATGAAGTAAGCTGAATAACAAAGAAAACAGGATTACGCGAAATCAAAAACAGCGTTTGTAAGAATCATAAAAAAGCGATCTGTTCATCATAAACAGATCGCTTTAGCACTCTTAGGACAAATTTTCGAGTAAGAAATCGCACTATATGCGTTGAAAACTACGCTACGATAGCTTCTGCCAGCACAAGCACTTTATTCTGAAGTACTTCTACGACTCCACCATCAACCGTAAAGGTTTCTTGGCCAGAAGTAGTTTGCACAATAATGGGGCCACGATCCAGCGTACTAACCAGTGGGGCATGATTATTCAGCACCTGAAACTGCCCTTCGCTACCTGGAAACGTAACCGCATTGGCTTCGCCAGAAAAGACCTTACGGTCGGGAGTGATAATATCTAGTGTCATTTTGAGTGATGAACGATGAGTGATGAATGATGAGTATTATGGTTGCGTCAGCAAACTCATCGTTTATCACTCATCACTTTTATAAAACTCCTTTTATCAAATTAAGTACACCGCCAACTTCGGTCTTGGCAACGGGTTCGGCGGCTTTAGCTACTAAACCGCCTTGATCAAGCTTACCAACCGTAGACAATGCTTTGGAAATCAGCGACTGGCCTGACGATTGAGTGCTACCACCCAGACCGGATAAAGCACTACTAATACCTGATAAACCGCTCGTCAGCTGACTGCCTTTACCCAGCAATGAACCAGCTGCCAAAAGCCCTTCAAGTTTGCTACCACCAGAGGCTAATTTGGCTAAACTGACCGCCTTGCCTAGTACGCCATTGCCCAAAGCACCATCTGGAATCAACGGAAGCAAGGCTTTCAATTTGGTTGCCTGGCTCAGTAATTTATCTTTAAAAGATGGTGGCGCTGTTTTAGCCTGTGTTTCTAAACCAGTGATTCCTGCCTGCAATTCCTGCGTCGTTGCTGCTTTATCGCCTTTATCCAAAGCAGCCACTGCGTTATCCAAATGAGTAACAGCGGAGCTGTCCTGTACCAGAGCGACTGAGGTTATCTTTGTAACAGGCGTTAGCCCCTTGGCAATTGTAACAGTCCCTGTCAAAAGCGTTAATGGCAGTAATACGATACCTGCACTCAATCGAATCGTTTTCATACACTATGTTTTATGTTGATTACGAGTATTAGACTTGAGGAACAGGATTTCGTTTCCAGCATACGGTTAATTCGCGATTAAATTACCCGTATGCTGGAAATTAGTTAGTTACTGGCCAGCTTCTTTCAGCAGTTTCTCTCCTTTGGCAACCGCATCTTCGATGGTACCAACCAGGTTAAACGCTGCTTCTGGAAGGTGATCGTATTTACCGTCGATGATCTGGTTGAAACCTTTGATGGTATCTTCAATCGGAACCAGAACGCCTTTCAGACCCGTAAACTGCTCAGCTACGAAGAACGGCTGCGACAAGAAGCGTTGTACACGACGAGCGCGGGCAACAACCAGTTTATCTTCTTCCGAAAGTTCTTCCAGACCCAGAATCGCGATGATATCCTGCAATTCTTTGTAGCGTTGCAGAATTTCTTTTACACGTTGAGCTGTGTTATAATGCTCATCGCCAAGGATTTCAGCGGTCAGAATCCGTGACGTAGAATCGAGTGGGTCCACCGCAGGATAGATACCTAATTCCGAAATTTTCCGGCTCAATACAGTCGTTGCATCCAAGTGAGCAAAGGTCGTAGCAGGAGCGGGGTCAGTTAAGTCATCGGCAGGTACGTAAACGGCTTGTACAGAGGTGATCGAACCGCGTTTGGTCGACGTAATACGTTCTTGCATCACACCCATTTCGGTAGCCAGCGTAGGCTGATAACCTACGGCTGATGGCATCCGGCCTAACAGAGCCGATACTTCAGAACCAGCCTGCGTGAAGCGGAAAATGTTGTCAACGAAGAACAGAATATCACGACCAGCACCTTCGCCATCACCATCGCGGAAGTGTTCAGCGATCGTCAGACCTGACAGGGCTACCCGAGCGCGGGCTCCCGGTGGCTCGTTCATCTGACCGAATACGAACGTTGCCTGGCTTTTGGTCATTTCTTCCAAATCAACTTTGGTCAAATCCCAACCGCCTTCTTCCATCGAATGCTTGAAACCTTCACCATATTTGATGATACCGGCTTCAATCATTTCGCGAAGCAGGTCATTTCCTTCGCGAGTACGTTCGCCCACACCGGCAAATACTGACAGACCTGAGTATGCTTTCGCGATATTGTTAATTAACTCCTGAATCAATACGGTTTTGCCTACACCGGCACCACCGAACAGACCAATTTTACCACCTTTTGCGTAAGGCTCCAGCAGGTCAATTACTTTGATACCCGTGAAAAGTACTTCGGTCGAGGTAGCAAGATCTTCAAATTTGGGAGCGCTCCGGTGAATTGGCAAACCTTTACCCGTCGATGTTGGCTGAACAATACCATCGATGGCTTGGCCCACTACGTTGAAAAGCCGACCACGGATACCTTCACCAGCTGGCATTGTGATTTGAGTGCCGAGGTCAATTACATCTAAACCACGGAACAATCCGTCCGTTGAATCCATCGCGATAGCCCGAACGCGATCTTCGCCGAGGTGTTGCTGAACTTCCAGAATTACCTCTTGCCCATTGGTTTTGGTTACTTTGAGCGCGTCCAGAATGGCTGGAATCCGGGTGCCTTCGCCCTCGAAACTCACGTCCACAACCGGTCCGATTATTTGTGTAATCTTACCTGTATTGACTACCGTTGCCGTATTCATTTGTATAGGATATTACTTTATTGAATTATTGCCCTTCATTTGGGACTGCAAAATTAGGAGAAAAACTGCGTAAGGTCAAGTTGCAATCCACTCATTTTCTAGGCAATCATTTATAGAAGAGGGTTGGCAATAAGCTTTTTACAAAAAAAGGCAAACAAAAACAGTCTGGAGCGGATTTGTACAAAAACAAGTCGATGGTCAACTAATCAGTCTATAGAAATTAATTCTGTACGGCGAATGACGCTCACGGTCCGCAACGGCGACCGTGACTATCGACTATTACTCAATGACTTCATTTCATGCTTCAACAACGTTCAAGTGGCTTATTGCTTCATATTACTTCGCTGCCATCGGCACATGGTGTCGGCGATTTAGGGCCTGAAGCGTATCGTTTTGCTGATTTTCTGGAAGCATCTGGGCAAACTTACTGGCAAATTCTGCCGTTGACGCCCGTTGATCCGGGTGCGGGTTTTTCGCCCTACAGCAGTCCATCTGCATTTGCGGGTAATATTTTGATGATCAGTCTGGAAAAGTTAGCGGATGAAAATTGGTTGAGCCAGGATGATTTAGCCGTATTTAATGAGCAACTTGTTCAGGATGTTACCGTATCCGAACCGACTGGGAGCGATTCGACCGAACCAGCTATTCTGGCGGGACCGCTGATTCTGGCACCTTCTACACTCCACGCAGCCTGGATAAAAAAACGTCCATTACTCCAACTAGCTGCCGAAAATTTTCTGCGGGATGCGTCTCCCGCTCAACGGAGTGATTATGATCGATTCTGCGCCTGGCAGGCGGATTGGCTGAATGATTATGCCCTTTTTACGGCATTACAGGAGGAAACGGGAGAGCCTAGCTGGATTCGCTGGCCGATTGAAATTGTTCAGCGCGATCCAACTACACTGGCTCGACAAACGCAACTTCTTCAGCATCGAATCGACGTAATTAAAGTTCTGCAATATTTTTTTCTTCGGCAATGGAATGAGCTAACGGCTTATTGTTTCGACCGGAAAATTCACTTGATTGGCGATATTCCTATTTATGTCCAGTTCAACAGCGCCGATGTTTGGGCCAATCCGACCTTGTTTAAACTCGACGCTAATTTCCAGCCATTATTCGTAGCCGGTGCTCCGCCCGATTATTTCAGCGAATACGGCCAGCGATGGGGAAATCCGATTTACGATTGGGAAGAACACGAACGTACCGGATTTGACTGGTGGATGCATCGATTACGGCACCAAATGTCGCTGTATAGCCTCACGCGGCTCGACCATTTTCTGGGATTTGCCGTGTACTGGGAAATTCCGGCGAGCGAACCGACCGCCAAAGTAGGGGAGTGGGTGAAGGCCCCGATCGAAGCGTTTATGCATGCGATGCACCGGCAATTTGTCAATTTGCCAGTTATCGCCGAAGATTTAGGCGCAAAAGCTGCTGAAATACAGCCGTATTTACGTCATTACGGCATTCCGGGAATGCGCGTTTTACAATTTGCATTTGGCTACGATTTGCCAACTTCGACGCATATTGCGCATAACCACACCGAAAATTTCGTCGTGTATTCAGGTACTCACGATAATAATACGACGCTTGGCTGGTTTCGTGAGTCGGATGAAGCACAGCGTCAGCGAATGAATAATTATTTTGGATTTAAGATTAATGAGCGAAATGTAGTCGAGCAGATTTGTCGCCTGACCATGCAGTCTGTCGCGCGATTGGCCATTATGCCGGTGCAGGATATCCTGAATCTGGACGAAACAAATCGTATGAATACGCCTGGCTTGGGTGGTCGAAGCTGGCAATGGCGTTTGCAATCAGGCCAATTGACCGAACGAGCAGCTCAGAAATTATTAAAACTAACTCGGATGACAGGACGCGGGTAAAGTCAAACCTGATAGGTTTTTGAAACCTATCAGGTTTATATATGAGGCACTAACCTAGGATTACCTGCGTTTCTAGTTCATGTCGTCGTTATTTTTCTGGAAAGACTGGAATCGGCCTTACCGATTTGCCTATTTAGCTGGTCTTAGTGTCTTCATTATCAGTTTAGTGCTATTTGCCATTGCCTGGATACGCGGTCTGGGTAACGTTGTTCATTGGGATGTACTAAGTGAACTGAACGACATAGCTATTCCATTTCATACGTTTTCGGACGGCATACTTGACTATTCTGTCAACGGTAAAGCGTATGCCGTTTCTGAGCAGTTTATTGCCGGAGCTATGCAGGTTCACCCGGAAATTGCCACCGCTTTATTGGTCGGGATTGGCATTGCATTCGTCCTCCTGCTAAGCGCTATTACCCGATTTGATCGAATTCGGTATTTGATCAGTATGGCCGTTTTAATTCTCGGTATGGCATTTTTTCGTTGGGAAATGCTGGAAATACCGGGCTTGGGTGGCAACTACTTATTTCTAGTATTGACTTTCCTGTTTGGGTCGTTAAGCTATTATTTTCATGCTTTTCGATCTGATTTTACAATAACAATTCGCCTTGGCGCATTTGGATTATTAACAATCCTGATTGCGATTGGATTAGGTGCTTTATCGCCAGTAAAATTTCCTGCGTTGATCGTTGTGAGTTATGGAATGCCAGTATTGCTGGCTTTAAGTACCGGATTCATTTTCTTTATTGCTCCCGAAATTATTGCCGGATTAGTATGGATTACATCCGTCGGCCGGTCTGATGAAGGAAAGACACCTATTAGCTCATCAAGAACATTAGGTATTAATAATCTGTTAATTGTCAGTCTTTTGTATTTAATAAACCTGACGCTTATCTGGCTCAAGAATACAAAAACAATTGATTGGGATGTGCTGGCGATTAGCCCGTTCTTACTGTACCTTGTCTCCGTACTTATTGGTATATGGGGATTTCGGCGATTAGTGGAACAGCAGGATGTCGTTTCTTTTCGCGACTCGGGTGCGTTTCTCTACGCAGGATTGGTGTTGCTTACAACGCTTACGATTACCTACGCATTTGCAACGGCGAATGATCCGCTGGTCGAACTATTTGAAGATGTGATTGTCTACACGCACTTGGCGATGGGGATTGTATTTCTGGCGTATGTCGTAATCAATTTCTGGCCGATTTATCAGCAAAACTTAGCTGTTCATCGCGTTCTGTATAAACCCCGACGACTGGAATTGAGCTTGTTTCGCATTGTAGGCGTAGTGGTTTTTATCGTTTTAATGGGTTTCGGAAGCCTGATTACGTTTCGGCAGGGCGTAGCTGGTTATTATAATGGACTGGGTGATTATTACCGGGCCACAAACGAAACGTCGTCGGCAAATGCATTTTATCAATTAGCGCTGGAGCAGGAGTTTCAGAACCATAAATCCAATTATTCGCTGGCCTCTCAGGCGTTAGCGCAGAATAACCAAACGGCAGCCGCTTTTTATTTTCAGCAGGCTTTGCTGAAACAGCCGAATCCACACGATTACGCAGGTTTGAGTCAGGCTTATTTACAGACAAATCTATTTTTCGAGGCTGTTAAGGCGCTACAACGCGGCATTCGTGCATTTCCGAATAGTGGTGAATTGCGGAATAATCTGGGTTATTTATACGCCCGGACGAGCGTCGCCGATTCCGCTTATTACTATTATAAATCGGCCGCCGATCTGGCTGGACAACACGAAGTTCCCGAATCGAATCTGCTAGGATTTTATGCCCGCACTCCCGCCGTATTACTAGCCGATTCTACTTTAGCTAAAAGTGCAAGAGAATCTTCTTATGAATCCTATCAGGCCAATGCATTAGCGCTACGCCTGGTTGCACAGGCAGATACGACACAGCCAGTTAAACCCAACTGGTTATTAGACGTTTCGGCTAAACAAGGATTGAGTGTTGGGCGGTTTGCGAGTCTGTATAATTATACAATTGCCAATCAACAGCCCGATTCAGCGCTGGCAGGGACTTTGCAGAAGCTGTCGACTGATCCAGTTAATCAAGATTTTACGGATGATTTATTGCTGGCTCGAGCCGTAGCCGAATACAATCGACATAATCATCCCGAAGCGTTTAATGTAATGACCCAACTCGCTGAAGATGACCAGCAAAATGGGTCGACCTATCGCTCCATCAAAGGCTTATGGTTGCTTGAACAGGGCTTGTACCGACAGGCTTCCCAAACATTTGGCGACAATGCTGATACGGCTTCCATTTATTACCGAGCCATTGCGCTGACCAAAGCCGCCGATCCGGTCTTAGCGCAGTCGTTCTGGGAAACGGCGTCGAAAAATGATCCGGCGGTAGCAGCGCTTAAGCAGGTTTATTATCAGGAACGTAAACCTCAGAATGATTTAGAAAAAGCGTTTTACGCTACTTATCGAATCGACGATCCGAACCGTGGAGCCTATTGGGAAACCATTCAAGGCCCTAGCCTAAAAACCGTCGCTGGTGTAGCCTTAACACACGATTTTCTAGATCAGTTACAATGGCGAAATGCTCAATTGGTGTTGGCTGGCGTTCCCGATTCTGCACAAGTGAGTCCGATTGCTTTGTCGTTGCGTAATGTTGTAGCTATTCGTCTGGCGGCTTTTCGGCGGAGCGTTGGCGCGGCTGAAACGATGGCTCGAAAGACTATTCTTCCTGCGTATCAGGCCGAAATGAATTATTGGCTTGGACAAACGTATGAACGGACTCGCCGGATGGCGCAGGCTCAAAAATCCTATCGGCAGGCTATTGCACTAGCCCCTCTGAACGCAAAAATCGTTGCGTCCGCAGCACAGTTTGAGTTACAACAAAAGCAACCAAAACAGGGATATGATCTGGTGCTGAATGCCTTGCCATTTAACGAAGATAATGCCGAGCTGCTCAAGACGTACGTTACGTTATGTCTGGAATTAAGCTTACCAGATTACGCTAAAAGTGGCATGGAAAAGCTTCAGTTGTCAACCAATTCCGCCGATTATCAGGCATTTCTGACGATTTATCAGCAAAAATTGGCGTCAATCGAAAACAGTCGCCAAAAATTCCTGCAATAAGGTAGCTTTGTTGAATAACCTAAACACTACAGGGTCATGAGCCGGAAATTGAATTGGGTGAAGGAAGCCTTCAGTCGAGAAGTGGCGATTATGCAGGATGGCAACGTTGTGGGTGGTATGCATCAGAACGGTTTACGATATGATGTAGATGCTCATTTGAACAAGACGCAACTGCGATTCGATGTAACTGGCTTTCTAATTCATTCGGTTGATGTTTATGATCTGGCTGCCGAGAATAAGCTAATTGGTAAGATTGAGTTTAGCTTTGGCAAACGCGCCGAACTGAAGCTTGAATCGGGCGAAAGCTATCTCTGGAAACGGCATAATGTGCTGATGCGGGAGTGGGAAATGATTCACGAAACGCCCGACGGTATGCCTGAAAAAGAGGTTATTAGTTACGATCAGACACGAAAGTTCTTTGGAGACCACGGAGATATTGTCGTTGAAGAAACTGACGTAACATCTTCCGTTGATATTATTATTTTGACCGGTTTGTTCATTCGAAATTACTTTCAGCGTCGTCGGCGAATCGCTGCTGTAGCCGCTGTAGGGGTAGCTGCCAGATAATTGATAGGTATGAATATTATCGAAACCCACGAAATCGCGAAACGTTACGTAATGGGAACGGAAGTGATCGAAGCGTTGAAGTCGATCACAATCAGTATAAAAAAGGGCGAATACGTTGCCTTTATGGGGCCGTCGGGTTCGGGTAAATCGACGCTGATGAACATTGTCGGCTGCCTGGATTCACCTACATCAGGGCGCTATGTCCTGAATAATCAAGACGTTAGCCGTATGGGTGAAAACGAGCTGGCCGAAGTTCGAAACAAGGAAATTGGCTTTGTTTTCCAGACGTTTAACTTGCTTCCCCGACAAACTTCACTTGAAAATGTGGCTTTGCCGCTCATTTATGCTGGCTATAGCAAAGCCGACCGCACCGAAAAAGCGATGCTGGCGCTTAAAAACGTTGGGTTAGAAAATCGAGCTGGTCACCGACCGAATGAATTATCGGGTGGGCAACGGCAACGGGTGGCGGTTGCACGGGCATTGGTCAATGATCCAAGTATTCTGCTAGCCGATGAACCAACGGGTAACCTCGATACCAAAACGTCGTACGAGATCATGGATCTCTTCGACCAGATTCATAGCAAAGGCAATACGGTGATTATGGTGACCCACGAAGAAGATATTGCCGAATATGCTCACCGCATTGTTCGTCTACGCGATGGATTAGTTGAAACTGATCGGATTAATACCAATATTCGTAAAGCCCAGACACTTATGCAGTCGTTGGAGTGATTTTGGAAGGTGTATTGTGAGTGTCTATATTTAGCTCGCTTTACCTAACTATTTCAACAATATGCTTCGTAAAATTCTTATCGCCCTGCTGGTCATTCTGGTGATCATTCAGTTTTTCCGTCCTGAAAAAAATCAGGCTTCAGGCCCGTCGCCAAACGACATTGCAACAAAATATGCCGTTCCGGCTAATGTACAAACGGTTCTAAAACGATCCTGCTACGATTGCCATTCCAACAACACGACGTATCCTTGGTACGATAATATCCAGCCCGTTGCGTGGTGGCTCAACAGCCATATTCATGAAGGAAAAGAAGAACTTAATTTTTCAGAATTCACAGCATATTCGCCCAAAAGAGCCCGCCATAAACTGGAAGAAGTTGGCGAAGCGGTAACCGACGGCTGGATGCCATTAGGCTCTTACCTCTGGATTCACCACGATGCGAAGCTTAAACCTGAAGAAGCCAAACTAATTGCCGATTGGGCCAGCAAAATACGGAGCGAGATTCCTGCGCCCGCAGATGAAAAAGAAGAACATCACCATTAAAATGCCTAGGTCTGTGTCCTCACAGACCCTCATGCGTCAGCAAAGATAAACCTGCCGGAAGGTATCTGTGAGGACACAGATACGGGAGTCAGAAATTAATGCCGATTCACATTAAACAACAAATGCCGTAATCTTTATTACTACGGCATTTGTGTTTTATGAAAAGAGATTTGCTTAAGCAGTAATTACTTCGCTGACGACCTCCTGCCATTCTTTCATTTCGGGAATGCCGGGCTTACGTTTGCCAAATATCAGCGCAATGCTGTTGCCTTCTTTATCAAATAGATCGAGACCAGTTACAATCCCGTCTTTAGTCGGTTTGCGGGTTACCCAAATGCTATTGATCTGATCTTCGCGTAGGTGCATATTGAATTCCGGGTCAAGTACATTGTACCAGGGGCCCATGCTAACCAACTTCTTAACGGGACCTGTATGGATTTGAATACAGCCAGGACTCGACGCAAAAATCATGATCGGTAATTCACGTTCAGCAACGGTTTCGAATATCTTTTTGAGCTGATCGACGGAAATCTGTTCCGAATGTCCGGCTGGTGCCAGGCGAATACCTTGTTCGCGATCTAGCTTGTGTTTGCGTAACAAACCGAAAAACTCGTGCGTATCCTGCATCGCTAGCCATTCTTCCTGAAATGCCTGAACATCAACGTCATCACTGGATTGTTCAACTTCTTTTTCCGGATAACTTACCGTGGTAATTGGGCTTGTTTGATCGGTAGAAAGATATTTCTGAACTATCGCTTCGTAAGCGTCTACGTCGGATTTATCAGTTAAATAGATTTTGTGGACAGCCGTACCATCCTGATCGAAAAACTGGAGACTTTTCCGACCATTTTCATCGACCGCAAAACCAAAATGCCAGTGCGACATGAATAGGCGAAGATCAATATCCGGCCCAAGCACTAAACCCGTATGATTGTTAAACGACACTTTTTCGTAGATCCCTTTTCGCTCGTGAACGATGTTGTCGTTACGAGTCAACGCCATTACGTAGCCCAGCATAGGTACATCTTTGAGTAGCTGCTGGAAATCACCTTCGAGACGTTGCACGGTTTCGCCAAATTGTGTGACTAACAGATCGGCTTCGCTAACGCCAAGTTGTTTGGCCGCATCCCGAATTCTTGATTTAGGGTTTTCTTCTTTAAACGCAGCCCAGCGTTCTTTCAGGCCTTGTGTTGTGATCATTGGCTATTGACGATTTAGTTTGGTCGGTTACGATCGGAAAATTGATTTTGTTGGGGAATAACCATCGGGCAATCCATTTCAGGATGCTGGACGAGCCATACATGTAAATTGAAAACCCGATGAATTATTGAAGGCGTTATGACTTCCTGAGGAGTGCCGATGGCTTCTATTTGTCCTGCCCGGAGCATGAGAATTTGGTCGGCATATTGCGAGGCCAGATTGAGATCGTGTAAAATGACGATGGCGCAAAAGCCTTTTTGCGTCAGTTCACGGGCTACTTCCAGCATTTGATGCTGATGGAGTAAGTCAAGACCAGTCGTTGGTTCATCCAAGAATAGAATTCCTTCAGAAGCATCCCAGATTTGAGCCAGTACGCGAGCGAGTTGCACACGCTGTTGCTCACCGCCCGATAGCGTCGTGAAAATGCGGGAAGCAAATTCCCACATCCCCACTTTTTTCAGCGCCATTTCGGCAATAGCGTAATCATTTTCTGATGGGTGAAAATCGAAATGCGGATAGCGACCCATCAGTACTAACTCACTCACTAAAAAAGGGAAAACGACGGCGTTTTGCTGCGGTAGAACAGCGCGAAATAAAGCCAACTCTTTTTCAGAATATGTGTTGATGTCTTTTCCCCGAAGTTTGATTTCGCCACCGGCTGGTTTCAATTCGTGGGTACACAGTTTGAGCAGGGTTGATTTTCCTGCTCCATTCGCGCCTACAATCGCCAGTAATTCGCCCGGTTTAGCGCGAAACGAAACGCCATCGAGTAATTTTCGATTTCGAATCTGGTACGATATGTTTCTGACTTCCAGCATTTTCTAAATGACTTACAAACGCGCTTGGCGACGATCTCGAAATAAAATCCACAAAAAGACAGGCGTTCCAACGAGAGCGGTCAGAATACCAATTGGAAGTTCGGCGGGGGCTACGAGTGTCCGGGCTAGGGAATCGGCTAGGGTTAGGACAATTGCTCCGCCTAAAGCCGATCCAGTCAGTACCCGTCGATGATCGGAACCGGCACCCATCCGAATCAGATGCGGAATGACCAGGCCAATGAATCCGATAATACCGGCTACCGCAACCGACGTACCAACTGCCATTGTCGAAAAAATAATAACCTGCCGCTTGATACTTTTCAAATTGACACCCAGCATACTGGCCTGACTTTCGCCTAGGGCTAACAAATTCAGTGATTTAGCTAATCTTGGAATACAGATCAGTGCAATGGTCATGAATGGTAGAATCGCTAATACGGCCGTCCAACTAGCTCCGCCAAGGCTGCCTAAGCTCCAGAACGTAATGTTGCGAAGTTGCTCGTCTGTTGCCATATAGGTCATAATTCCCGTTAGCGCACCCGATAAGGCATTGATCGCAATCCCTGTTAAGAGCATGGTCGTAATCACATCTTTACCCGCCATTCGGGCAATGCGATATACTAGAAAAGCTGTTGCACAGGCACCCGCAAACGCTACGGCTGATAGAGCGTACATGCCCAAAGCGCCCGTAAATGTCTGGAAGAAGTTTACTTCCAGCACAATCATCATCACGGCAGCCAGCGACGCTCCCGACGAAATACCAATCAGGCCCGGATCGGCGAGCGGATTTCGAAAAAAACCTTGAATAGCGGCTCCCGAAATAGCCAGTCCTGCGCCAATAAGTACTGCCAGACAAACCCGCGGTAATCGAATCGCTATTAGAATGGCTTCTTTCGTACTATCGACGTCAACAACGTACCCAAGTGACTTTGCGGTAATTAATCCAATCTCATAAGGTGACACCTGTACCGCGCCGATACCAACCGACAAAACAATAGTTGCTACTAACCCAATGACTAATGCAGGCATTAACCAAGGATTTTGGATTGTTTTCAGCGTCGGTTTCAGCACACGCGTCGTAGATGGCGGATTAATTGTCGCGGCAGTCGTATCCATTTATTTACGCTTTAGGTTTCTGAGCGATTTTCTGGGTTAATTCCTGTAGGGCTTTACCTAAACGGGGAGAGAAGCCGCTTAACAGATGCCCATCCATTGTGATGATATGACCGTTTTTACCCGCATTCGTCTGGGCAATACCCTGTACTTTGGCTAATCCTTCAGCACCACCCAGACTTTCAAGACCTGTGTCAAATAGGAGAATTACATCCGGATTAGCAGTAACTAGCGCTTCAGCAGTTAGTGGCTTATAGTTCTCAAAACTAGATGCAGCATTCGTCACGCCAGCTAGTTCAATCATTTTGTCAACCTGCGTACCGCGACCTGATACCATCATCGTACCTGTACCGCGAGCATAAATGAATAGGACTTTGGGATTATTAGTCGCTCTCTTTACTTGGGCAAGATCAGCATCTAATTTTTTGAGCAGTGGTTTAGCCTTTGAAGGAACCTGACAAGTATTGGCAATATCCTGAATAAGCTTTTTCGTACCCGCTACGCTGTATTCCTGCTGAAAGGAAATAACCTTAATGCCTGCCGATTCAATTTGCTCAATCACTTCAGGTTTCGTACCGGCGTTTTGCGAAGTCAATACCAAAGTGGGTTTCAGTGAAATAACACCTTCAGCCGAAATATTCCGGTTATGGCCAACTTTAGGTAATTTCTGGAGCGATTCAGGATATGTACTGGTCACATCCACACCGATCAGGTGCGGCTGCAATCCTAAATCACATAAGATTTCGCTCACTGTGCCGTCGAGCGAAACAATTCGGATTGGCTCATCTTTGGGTAAATTTGCTGCTGAAGCCGATTGACTACTAATTAGTAGCCCTAGCATCAGGAAGCCCAGCCAGACTATAAAAGCAGATAGTTTTTTCATGATCATTCAAGAGACTGTCTAAAAATTTGTTAGTGGCATTTTTTGTCATTCCGACGCAGGAGGAATGACAAAATCTCCTCGATTCGTCTTTTCATTGAAGTTTAGACAGTCTCTAAGAAGCTTTTTTCACCAGTTTATAGTCAAATTTCGGCTTACCACGTTCACCACCATCCTGTGTGGTAAAGCTGATAAACTTAAGCTTGTACACGTTGCCAGCCGCATCTTTCACGACATAGAATCGGTCGGTTTTGACGCCGACAGTTCCGGTAGTAGCCCGCCAGTTTGAGCCAATTACGGTCTTGTCATTTTTGAATGTTGTTGTCGCGATGTTACTCTCGGTATAAGAATCGTAAGCGACTGTGCTTGTGAGTACTTCCGCAGCCGTTACACCGCCCAGAACGTTGACGTAAACCTGATCCGAGAAATAGTAGGGAATGTCGTTCGTACCGTCGCTGGTTTTATAGATTGCACCCGTCCAGAGAATATCCCAACGATCTTTTGCTGGCTCTACGTCAACTAAAGCACCTGAATCGAACGAAACGAATTTGAAATTATAGGCAGCATCTTTAGTGATCGACACCGTTTTGAAGGTCGTTTCTTTGATACCAGCATATTGCAGCGTGTAACCTGTGGTTCCGTTACGAAGGATTCTCACTTTAATCCAACCTTTCGCAGGGGTCAAACCACCTATACCTCGGTTAATAATATATACTTTGTTGTCGGCGTCAGTGGCTGAAATACTCGCAATGACGGTTTTAGTGAGATCGCCCGATACGTCGTCAACCCATTTTAAACCAGCTGGGTCGAAATTGCTTACGTTGAGCGATAGTCCAACTGTATCGGCAGCTGTAACCTGTGTTAGATCATTCTTAGCTAGAGCAATAGCCGCTGCACCTGTCATGTTATTTAAAATCACTCGGAAGTCACTACCTGAGTAGAAGCCTAAATCCCAGGCCGCGCGTTTTACGGATGTAGCCGCATTGTTACTCAAATCAGCAAAAACGGCATTGATCGCACTCGAGCCACCCGTACCACCGTCAAGGATTAAGGTCGTTCCTGTAGAAATGATCGACGTGAATTTGACTTTTAATTGCTTCGTTGCGCCAACTAGTACTGGGCTAGTAGCTGAGGCAATAGCAAAATCAATGGTTTCAGTACCGCTCAGGAAAATATTGTCGGCTTTCGTCAATTTGAACGATCCTTCGCTACTTCCGGCGGGTACGGTTAATGAGAGTGTATTCGCCGTAGCAGCTGGTGTTGTGGTGAATTGTGTTTCGTACGCAATGCCGGTAGGCGTTATCTGAACCGTGACAGGTGTGGCCGCATCTACTGCCCGCGATAATTTTAGCTTGATCGTTGACTCTTTGGTGGCTGCATCTAAGCCTTGCTCGGCGCTTTCAAACTGAACCAGATTGTCGGGCAACGGCGGGTCGCTCTCCTTACAGGCGTTTAAGGCACTAACGACTATAGTGAACAAGAAAAGAATAACTCGTTTCATATTATTTTACTGTTTTGGGGAGACTGAGAATTGTAATTGGTTGTATAAATCAGAGGGTTAAGGGTCGAAGGGAGCCAGGGACTAGTTTTTATACCATTGAAAACTAAGCCCCAGAAAGTAGGACCGACCGTAGCTTACCGGAGATGGACCGCTTGAACTATGCGCACCTCCTGTATCAGGCGATGTGTTGGCCAGCCGGGTAATGTTGAGTATATTTTTGACGCCCGTCGTAAGGGTTAGGTATTTCGCGAAGCTTTTGGTGATGGTGAAGTCGGCCCAGTGGAAGGGAGCGATTTCGGTGAGGGTAGCCGATACCTTTCCGTCCGAATCGACAGTGGCCAGATAAGTGGGTTTCTTGCCAGAGTATTTGTAGAAAAGACTAATTTTTGTATCAATCTTTTTAAGATTATAAGTCAGGTTTGTATTGACTTCCGGCGACCAAATGAACGAGGGTAATTTTCCTTCTCTATATTTCGTGGTATCGGTTTCGGTCAGCAGGTTGTTGTAACGACCGATGTAGGAGAAGCCGACGGTTGCTTGTAATGCTTTCCAGGTATACACATTTTCGAACGTAAGCCCCGTCGTTTTGAATTTGTCGATGTTGATCGTCATCTGCACTCGGGGATCGCTGGGATCGGTTCCGAAGCTGATTAGATTATTGAAGTTGTTGTAAAAGAATCCAAGTGTTGATTTAAACCGATGATTTGCCTGCCAGGCCAGCGACCCGTTGAAGCTATTCGAGGTTTCGGCCTTTAGGTTTGGATTTCCCTTAAGTGAGTGACTGGCATCGAAGAAGTTAAAATACAATTCGCGCAAGGCAGGTGAGCGGAAACCTCTGGCGTAAGCGAGTCGTAGATCGAGGGTTTGGGTAAGCGCGAATTTGGCGTTAAGGGAAAGAATAGCGGGCGGAGCGTCGTATACCGAATTTTTGATGAAGCGTAAACCGGGACGAAGGCTAATGCGCGAGGTTGGGTTAAGGGTAGAGGAAATGAAGAAAGCGTAGTCGTTAATCCTTGGCGAACCTAAAATCCGATCGCCAGAAGCTGCATCCAGATTAATATCAATACCCGGCTGAAGCGAAACGGCCGACGAAATTTTGTATGAAGCCGTTGCGCGGTAGGTTTGGCTGGCAAACTTGGCGATATCCTGCTCGCCTTGCCCTAATGATAATGTGCGTCGATCGGTAATTAAATCAACAATGGTCGTTTGGGTTCGGCGCTGATAATCGGTGTAAGAAGCCTGTCCATTGATCTGAAGACGATCACTTAATTTCCAGTCACCTTGAAACTGATGGACGTATCGGTACGTAATGTATCGCTGATCGCGAGCTTGATTTGTGTTGACATTTTCGGCGCCTTGGCTTAGCAAATCTTCTTTGAGCGCATCCAACCGATAATATACATTGACGTTTTCGGTGCGATAGCCAATTTTACCGTGTCCAAATAGCTGATCTTTCGGAAGCCAGTCTTTTACGCGCCCTACCGATTGACCTTGCCAACCGCCAAACGTATTATTGGTTACGCTAGCTGACATATTCCAGCCTTTCTTCTGCCAGGTTAGCCCCACATTTTGAATGTGAACCCCGTATTTGGTCAATGGATTGTATTCCGTATTCGCGGTTTCTTCCTGAATTCGCGCACTAACGCCGAGTCGTTCGTGACCTGGCTTTTTGGTAATGATATTGACAACACCAGCCAAAGCATCTGAGCCATAAGAAACCGACATTGGTCCTTCGACAATTTCGATCCGTTCGACACTATTGATGTCAATCTGATTCAGGCTTTCCCGAGTGTCACCTCGATCAACCATCGGCAAGCCGTCTAGTAGAATTTTTACGTTCCGGCCCGACATACCCATCAATTGTACGTCGGTGGTACCTAACGTAAGGTCACTAGAAAAGCGAAAGCCTAATTCATTGTTCAGCACGCCCATTACGTTCACGGCAGCCCGTAAACGAATCCGTTCACTATCGATAACCCGGACGTTATAAACCGATTTTTTAATCGATTGCGGTTCATATTGTCCCGTTACGACAACTTCATTTAATTGATTAGTGGCGGCTGATAAGCGCGTTGAAAAGTCTGTGATTTTATCGCGTTGAATGCTAACGGATTGACGAACAGATTCATAACCGATCATCGAAACTTGTAATTCGTGCTCACCAGGAGCGAGATTCGTTAGTATGAAATGACCATTTTTATCAGCAGTGGTACCATTTCGTGTACCTCTTACCTGGACCGTCGCAAAGGAAGCAGGAGCGCCATCTGTTAATAAAACGGTGCCCTCAACACCACTCTCCGTTATTGGCTGAGCCCATATCGACGATATGCATACGAGTAGGAATAAACACAGTTGATATAAAAAAGAGGTATATGTATTTCCCATGGTAGTGTCAAGCTCTTTACCAATCAGATTGAAGAGTTGATATCTAGATACTTTAAGCGTTAGATGGCTGAGTAAGTCAGAGGATCTAAATGCTTATTTGTTTATTATTATGTAGACTGATTAAAAATAATGCGTAAAGGTAAATGGATTCTATTGACGATAGCAAGTATTATTTAGAATTTGTCTTAATTATATCTTGATATTGGTGATTAATTAACCTTGATGGATTCTTGCTGACAAAAAAATAGTCCCGATTAACGGGACTAGTAAGGAATAAGTGTATGTAATTGATAAACGGCTTATTAAGCTTTTAAGCTGATCTTTTTACCTGTTTCGGCTGCTTGGTAAATGGCTTGCAATAATCGAACGTCCCGCAAACCTTCTTCGCCTGTTACGTGGCTTGGGAGTTGCTTGCCATCGAGCAAGTCTTTACAAACACCATCCATATGGGCGGCCTGGTGATTTACAACAGGCATTTCAATAGGCCCTTTGCTGGTCCGGCCTTTAAGTGGACCATACCCAAAAGCGGGTGATAATTCAAACCATCCTTTCTCGCAGGAAGCATATAGCCTCTCAACTCCTGATATATAACTGGTTGTTGAATTTGATACGGCTCCGCCTGGAAATTCAAACTGCCAGAACATGGTTTCCTCGACCTCCTTAAATTTCTGCGGATCGGTTTTAGGGGCAAACTGGGCTGTTACAGAAGTAGGTTCTTCACCCGTAACATAACGTGCTCCCTGTACCGCATAAATACCCACATCCATAAGCGGGCCACCACCGGCCATACTTTTCTTCAATCGCCATTGATTCGGATCGCCACTCCGGAAACCGTCGCTACTTTCGATAAATTTCACGGCTCCAAACACTTTCTCCTGACCTAACCGCATCACTTCTTTGGTAAATGGTTCATAGTGAAGGCGGTAGCCAATAGCTAGTTGTTTATTGGCCTTTTTACAGGCATCGATCATATTCTGACAGGCTTTCGGCGTAATCGCCATCGGTTTTTCACAGATCACATGTTTACCTGCCTGTGCTGCCCGAACGACGTATTCTTCATGCATCGAATTAGGGAGTACTACGTAAACGACATCAATGTCTTTATTATCAGCAATCCGGTCGAAGGTTTTGTAATCGTACACATTCGCTTTTGAAATGTTGTATTTCTTCATCCATTCCTCCGCTTTGGATGGTGTGCCTGTTACGATACCGGCTAAACGGCAGTTTTGCGTTTGTTGTAATGCTGGAGCCAATAAGTTTGCACTGTAATAGCCGAGACCGACTAAAGCAATACCTAGTTTACGGCCAGGCTGACTTAAATCTTTGTAGTTATTGTCCGTCAGCAACGAATAAAGTCCATTGGATTCATTTTTGACAAATTGATTATCCGCATATCCCGCTAGAGGAAGCGAGAAAGCCGATGCGCCTACACCCAGATTACGTAGAAAATCTCGTCGGGAATTGGATTGCTGGTTTTTCATGAATAGCCGGTTGGTTAGCTCAGTGGATTACGGAGCTATAAAAAAAGTACCGAAGCTGGATTTTCTACCAACTTCGGTACTTAGTTGTTTACTGTTCAAAAATTGGGCTATACTAAACCAATCTGGATTTCAGTTATGCAATTGTCCTGATTCTCAAAATCAATGACAATATATACCTCACGAACATTGCTATTACCCTGATACCCATCCCGATAGAATTGAGCAAATAAAAGACTATATAGTTCCTTAAAATCACTCCAAGGACCAGCATGTGTATAGGTTGCGCAACGAAAAGAGGGGAACGTTTTGTACGAAAACTCGTTGGAGGGCTCACCTGTCTGAGTAATTGGTAAGGCAATTTCCAATTGAAATTCATGATTTTCATCACCACTAGCGCCTGTATATACCCAATAGATGGGGCCTGATACGTTGATTTTAAGTCGATTAGCTTCCTCATAAAGATCTTCAGCTATGTTGCGTACATATTGTGAGAGCGTACGTAATGTAGTGCGTGTCGTAAACGAAAGTGCTGTGAACGGTTCGGTTTCCTTAATTGATAAAGCTTTTTCAGGAATCGCCAGTTGCGTTGTCATGGTTTGTTGGGGATTGGTGAATGAACGCAACAAAGGTCGTGCGAGGTAGTGACAGCCGTATGTCAGTAGTTAATTTTGAATGGTCAATTAGAGATGAAGTTTACCGGCAATTCGGATAGAAACAGGTGAGCCATCGGCATAAAAGACCGATTGAGGAGGTTCTGACAGGAACGGAAGAAATTCACGACCGTACAAATCGGCTATGTCTGTATCCAGAAAAGCATCGCGAACGTCTGCGATTTGCCAGGAAATATGCTCAACCTGATATTCGTGAGTCGATTGTTCGCTTAGTTTGTTATAGCCCCAGTAATGCTCGAAAATAAAGGCTTCCGGACCATAGGGAGGCATAGTGCGTAAGGTCTTGCTCACCGTTGCACCAAGCGAATTCCAGCGACCTTTATGCTTCCACTCGTATCGAATAGCCATTTCTTCATGACCCACTGGAACAATACTATGACGCATAGGCATTGATCTATAGCGTTCGTGGTACAACGTATTAGCGATCACAGCAATCATCGGTTTAGGAACAATTTCACTGATGAAAACAACACCGCGTTTCCATTGCTGACCATCGAAATGCCGAACGTAAAAACGAAGATTGACTTCGTCAAAATTGACGTGAAATGGCCATTTTACACCCAGCACACTTGTGTCTAAAAACTGAAACCCAACCATGCTCACCAATGCTTTTCCCTCCCACAAATCTAGTTCGGTCGTAGGAGGCAAGTGAGGAAGTAATATGGTTGGGTCTACTTCATAATTCAGCATGAGTAAGTTCCGCCATTGCGCCCTGAGAAACGTCTGTTTTTGCATGCTGCAAAATTGGATTGAACTGGCTTATAAACAAGTAGGCCAACCCCGAAACAGAGCTGGCCTACTTCTCATTAGCTGTTGATGCTTATTAAAAAATATACTTATTCTCCGCAATCATCGCGTCGGCGATCTGACGGCGGGCATTTTTAAGATTTATCGGATCAATTTTGGTGAAGCGTTTCAAACCCATCAGCATACCGCGCAATTCATCACCCTCGGCAAAGGACGTAATGGCGGCTCGACCGGCGTTAGCCACTTTTTCAACGGCTTCATGCAGATACACCAATGCCATTTGTTTTTGCAACGCAACGGCTTCTTCGCCTTTAATATTGATTAGTTTCTCAACTCGCAGTAAAACGGATTCTGCAGCATAGATTTCAATAGCCATATCGGCTACATTCATCAGGATTTCCTGTTCGTCGGAAAGGGTCATCATAAATTTCTGAACAGCAGCACCGGAAACCATTAAGGCTGCTTTCTTCAGGTTTTTCAGGACTTTCTTTTCGGCAATGAAAATGCCTTCTTCCTCATCTGAGTTGAAATCAGGAATCGACATAATCTCTTTAGCAACAGCCATTGCGGGTGTCATCAAATCGAGTTCGCCTTTCATCGCACGCTTTAAGAGCATATCGACGATCAGCATTCGGTTGATTTCGTTTGTGCCTTCGAAAATTCGATTGATCCGGGCATCGCGATAGGACCGATCCATTGGTGCATCGGCTGAATAACCCATGCCTCCGTAAACCTGAACGCCTTCATCAACGACATAATCCAGCACTTCCGACCCGTGCACTTTCATGATCGCGCATTCGATGGCAAACTGTTCCAGGGCTTTTAATTTAGCCTGGCCATCTTCCATGCCATTCGCTTTCAAATCCTCGATTAAGTCATCAATGTTTTGACCAGCCCGGTACGATGCCGTTTCAGAAACATATACTTTCAGGGCCATTTCAGCCAATTTATGCTTGATAGCGCCAAAATTAGAAATCGCCGTTTTGAATTGCTTGCGTTCATTGGCATAGCGAATTGCATCGTTGATAACCTCTTTCGAGCCACCAATAGCCGCAATGCCCAGCTTTATTCGGCCGATATTCAGAATATTCACAGCGATCTTAAAGCCATTGCCGCGTTCTGACAACAGATTTTCGACTGGAACTTTTACATCGTTGAAGAAAATCTGGCGTGTATCCGAGCCTTTGATGCCCATCTTATGCTCCGGCTCATTCATTGTGATGCCTTCATAGCTACGCTCAACGATAAAAGCTGATAAGTTTTTATCCGTTTGACCAGCTTCGTCGATTTTGGCAAAAACGATGTATACATCAGCGAAGCCACCGTTAGTGATCCACATCTTCTGGCCGTTCAGAACATAGTGTCTGCCATCTTCGGTCAGTACGGCTTTCGTTTTGCCAGAGTTAGCATCCGAGCCAGAATCGGGTTCTGTTAAGCAGTAGGCAGCTTTCCATTCACCCGTTGCCAGTTTAGGAAGGTATTTCGCCTTTTGATCTTCGTTTCCGTAGTAAACGATTGGTAAGGTTCCAATGCCGGTATGCGCCGATAACGCTACAGAGAATGAATGCCCAGCCCCCGTTGTTTCGGCGACCAGCATGGACGTATTGAAATTAGTCCCAAATCCGCCGTATTGTTCTGGAACAGAGGTTCCTAAAAGCCCTAACTCACCCGCTTTATCCATCAATGACGAAATCAATTCTGGCGACTTCGCATTGTCGATTTCATTCAGGCGCGGCCATATTTCACGTTCCAGAAATTCGCGACAGGTAGCCGCAATCATCTGCTGTTCTTCAGTAAATTCTTCGGGAATGAATACCTGTGATGCTTCGGTTTCTTTGATTAGGAATTCGCCACCTTTGATTGAGGCTTTAGGTTCGGTTGCAATCATTGTTCAGTAAGTTTGTTATGCTTGCATACTATTCTCTTACAAATAAAACCGTTCTAAAATTAGTATGCAAGCATACTAATAATTTTTTCGTTTAATAATTACTGTAGATCGGTATAAACGGAAATCCGCCGATGAACAACTTTATTTAGGTTGCTCATCGGCGGATTAAGTGTAAATAAAATTAATTCAGTCGTTCAAAAATACCCGCTACACCTTGGCCACCACCAACACAGGCGGAAACCATACCATATTTCTGATTACGCCGACGCATCTCATTCAGTAATTGAACCGATAAACGCGCTCCGGTTGAGCCAAGCGCATGTCCCAAAGCAATAGCACCACCATTAGGGTTAATCTTAGACCGATCAAGACCAAGCTCTTGAATGACTGCTAATGACTGTGCTGCAAAGGCTTCGTTCAATTCAATTTGATCAATATCATCCTGTTTCAGACCCGCCTTTTTGAGCGCAATTGGGATAGCCGCAACCGGACCAATGCCCATAATTTTCGGCTCAACACCAGCTGTCGCGTAGGATACCATGCGAGCAACAGGCTGCAAGTTCAATTCGTTAACTAACCGTTCAGACATGACAATTACGAACGCAGCACCATCTGATGTCTGTGATGAATTGCCAGCTGTAACTGATCCACCAGCAGCGAACACGGGTTTCAGTTTCGCCAATCCCTCGGCGCTTGTGTCTTTACGCGGGCCTTCGTCCTGAGCAACCGTCCATTCGCGAGTTTTCTTTTTATTACTCTCCGCATCGAAATAGGTTTCGCTTACCTTAATCGGTACGATTTCGTCTGCGAACTTCCCGTCTTTTTGAGCCGCCAGTGCCTTCATATGCGATTCAAACGCAAATTCATCCTGTGCGTCACGACTGATTTTAAATTGCTGGGCGACTTGCTCGGCAGTTAAGCCCATGCCGATGTAATAATCAGGGTGCGCTTTAGCGATTTCATAATTAAGCGCCGTTTTCCAGCCCATTACAGGTACCAGCGACATTGATTCCGTACCACCAGCAATGATACAGTCGGCCAAACCTGCATGAATTTTGGCTGAAGCAATCGCAATCGCTTCCAAACCAGATCCGCAATAACGGTTGATTGTCATGCCGGGCACGCTTTTCGGCAGTGAGAGTAGGGCAATATAGCGGGCAATTTGCATGCCCTGTTCAGCCTCAGGGACGGCGTTCCCAACGATTAGATCTTCAACCTGTGCTGGATCGAGAGTAGGAACCTGACTTAATAAATGCTTAATGACTTCAGCCGCCAAATCATCGGGGCGGGTGAAACGGAGACCTCCTCGTGGGGCCTTGCCCACGGCGGTTCGGTATCCGGCTACAATGTATGCATCCATAAAACCTGCGTTAATTACTTCTTAAAGGGTTTACTGTAATAACTCATTTCTCGGGCGAATAATTACAGTCTGAAGAATTATTATGCAAGCATACTATTTTTCTGGCAAACTACAATACTGTTATGGATTGAGCTGCCTTTTAAAAAAGCTTAGCGCTTCGAGGTAGACATTAATGTCATTTGGGTAATCGTGTTTACCGCCGATCACTTTTAAGAGTGTAACTTCGGGTTTACCTTTTTCTTTGTAAGTGTAACGCTCAATGGTTTTATGGTCATTTGGGTCCGTATCGGGTAATAATTCTTTTGCAGGAGAGTTTTTATACCCCGCTAAGTCTGCCCAATAATGAAACGTGCGATCAGTGGAACGAACTAAACCCAGACTAATTCCGCCAGTTATTACTTCACCACCTTCATAAGGATTCACCGTATCGATTGTCCCATTAACGATCATTACTGGAATCGCTATTCTTTTCTCGGCACAATCAATATTATTTGTATCTGGCAGATTAGCAATTAACGCTGTGATAGCACGCATTTTTTCAGGCATTGTAAGAGCGAGCTTATACGCCATATGCCCTCCACCTGATGTGCCGACCGCAAAAACCTTCTTTGTATCGATCTGATAGCGTTTTTCGAAATAGTTGATCATACCTTCAAAGAATGCATTTTCGTTGATGTTTTCCTTGTTGGCAAGTGTATTGGCTGTCTTGCGGCATTCGTTCCAATATTTCTTATAGCCGTCGGGATAAACGAGAAATAGATTTTCTTCGTCCTGTTTATCTTCCAGTTTACCAGCTCCTTTCTGAGAGCCTAAGCCATCTCCCCCTGATCCGTGTAGGACAAAAATTAGCATAGATTTCGGCTTGGGCGCTTTCACGAAATGAAACTTCCGATAATGACCTTCGATCAACAGAGAATCCGTTTGTACTGGCTTCTGCGCGAAAGCAATGCTTAGACTGAGGATTAAGAAGCAAAAAGTAAGTTTTAACATGCCTTTCGAGTTTACTGCATAAAGCAGCAATCTAAATAGTTCTTCTCATAGAATTCTAATCCATAAAAAAAGCCGCTCATTTGAGCGGCTAAAAATCATGTAAATTACTATAATCAAGAAAAATCCCGGTCAGAAATGACGATCACCCGCTTCCCGTTTCCCTAGCATTACAGCGCCAACCATCGCAACCAGAAACAAGACTGAAGCTAACTCAAACGGCAGGATGTAGTCGTTATAAAGCAGATTCCCTAAATTTTCAACTAAGCCCGTTTTAGCATTAAAGGGTGTCGAACTGCTAACAGTTGGTACCTGAGCGCTTTTAGCCCGGAAAATAGTAATCAGCATGACCATTAGAATTCCTCCGACGACTACCGCAGCCATTTTAGTCAGATTTGTTTTCGATTCTTCATCTTCTTTTCGAAGATTTAAGAACATGATCGTAAACAAAAACAAGACCATGATAGCGCCTGCATAAACAATAATATTTACAGCTGCCAAAAACTGAGCGTTTAGCAATATGTAATGTCCTGACAGGCAGAAGAAGGTAGCAATTAATGCCAAAACACTATAAATCGGATTCCTTGCGGTAACAACCCCAATCGCGCTAAATAGGGTAATTGCCGTAAGGATTAAAAACAAGTAACCGGTGGGGGTGAGATTTTTAAAGAAATTTAGTGCTTCAGTCATAGTTAGGTAATGTCAAGAGTAGTCAGAAACGGTCAGAATTTATGGCTAATTAAATCCTGATCATTTTTAACAGTATGCTAGGTAGCGGCACGAGTTAGACTTGGTTCAGTTGGCGTAGTTTTAACCTCAGAATTATTGGCACGAACATACCGATCGTCCATTTTCTCTACTAGTTTATCTTTACCGTAAACAACTTCGTCCCGCTCTTGAAATACAGGTACCATTCGATCGTGACGCAAATAAACGGCTTGTTTAGGGCAGGCTTCTTCACAAAGACCACAGAAGATGCAACGCAGCATATTGATCTCATACACTGCCGCATATTTTTCCTCCCGGTAGAGGCTTTCTTCGCCCTTCTTACGCTCAGCCGCAACCATCGAAATGGCTTCTGCCGGACACGCAACTGCGCATAACCCACAAGCTGTACAGCGTTCACGGCCTTGCTCGTCACGTTTTAATACATGATGACCTCGGTAAATAGGCCCCAGATAGCGTTTAACTTCTGGGTATTGGATGGTTGGCTTTTTCCGGAAAAAGTGGCTGATCGTGATGGCCAGTCCGCCAATAACGGCAGGCAGGTACATCTTTTCCGCCAGGGTCATTTCCTTGTTGCTGACCTGTTTAGAACGATTTGTCAGTTGCATTCTTTTCTATATTCAGTACTGACTTTGACGGTTTGCCAAAATCAGGTATGATTTAACTTAAACAGTTCGTTGCGGGATAACTTCCCGTTTAGGCGCCCGGCTAGTTGACATGACTGCTAGCACAATCATGACTACGGCAATTAGCCAGCTTGAATATTTAAAATTGTAAAGCAAGCCTGCACCAGTAATTACAACATTAAGTATTGAGAGCGGAATGAATGTTTTCCAGCCCAAATTCATCAGCTGATCATAACGGAAACGGGGAAGTGTCCACCGAACCCACATGAAAAAGAAGATAAAGAAGAAAATCTTACCGAAGAAAACGACTAAACTAATAGCCGTCGCTACGTTATGACCGGCCACTACACCCAGCGAGTTACTGAGCGCTTCGTTGACCACGCTCATGAATGGATAATGAAAACCACCAAAATAAAGCGCTGAAATAAAGGCAGAGGAAACGAACATATTGATGTATTCAGCAAACAGATAGAAGCCGAGTTTCATCGAACTATATTCGGTATGATAGCCGCCCACCAATTCAGTTTCGCATTCCGGTAAATCGAAAGGCGTACGATTACACTCCGCGAAGGCACAGGTCAGGAAAATGACGAACCCTAGCGGCTGGGTAAATACGTTCCATTGAAAAAATGTAGCTTGCTCGTTAATGATCGCTCGAAGCGAAAGTGAACCTGTCATCATTAAGATGGCAATCAGCGACAGGCCTAAGGCAATTTCATAACTAATATTTTGCGAAGCTGCCCGAATCGCGCCCAATAAGGAGAATTTATTATTCGACGCCCATCCGCCGACCATAATGCCGTAAACACCCAGCGATACAACACCGAAAATGTACAATACCCCAATGTTAATTTCGATGCCCTGAACAGGCACGTCGTAGTTAATATTGTTCCAGGCAAATTTGATGCTATCACTGAATGGGATAACAGCGCTTGACATTAGCGCTGTAAGCATGGCGAGGCAAGGACCAAGGATAAATAGCCATTTGCTAGCCTGCGACGGGATAAAATCTTCCTTAAAGAACATTTTACCAGCATCAGCAATAGGTTGTAGAAGTCCCCAGGGGCCTGCTCGGTTTGGGCCAATCCGGTCCTGTAGAAAAGCAGCTACTTTACGCTCAGCATAAGTCGAATAGGCTGCAATACCGAGTGTTACCGCAAAAATGACAAGAATAATAAGTCCTTTAGCGATTAATATGGTTAAGTCCATTATTTGAGTTATAAAGCTTTACTGTTGTAGGGTTGCAGAGTTGGGAGAACGTAGTGCTAAACTTATAACTAGCTCACTATACAACACTATAAATTTCTATGGTTCTGGCTCCAGAGCGGATGGAAGCACTTTAGCGAAACGCTCAGGCGCCAACTGTTGAATATCTAATTGCGAAGTATCCCGCTCGTCGTGAATTGGCTTATATTCAGCAGCCGCTAAGCGCTGACCAAAGCTCGGTTTGATAGTATCCTTACGGTATTTATTCGCTGAAATAACAGAACTACGCGATATTTTCGTTGGACCCTCAATTACCCAGTCAGACGTTTTCTTTTTATCAAATCGGCAGGTGTTGCAGATAAATTCCTGTACCTCTCCCCATTCGTTTTTACGAGCCGTCACCCGAATTACGTCATCACCCCGATACCAGAGTGTTACTTTACCCGAGCAAGTTGGACAATCCCGATGAGCATCAACGGGTTTCGTAAACCATACACGATTCTTGAAGCGATAAGTTTTATCCGTCAGCGCACCAACCGGACAAACATCAATGACATTACCTGAGAAATCATTATCGATTGCCTTCTCGATATACGTACTGATTTCCGATGCATCACCCCGGCCTAATACACCATGAACTCGTTTATTAGTGATTTGATCAGCAGTGTATACGCATCGGTAACATAGAATGCAGCGCGTCATATGCAGCTGCACATAAGGCCCAATGTCCTTTTTCTCAAACGTGCGACGCTCTTCTTCGTAACGCGTCGTCGCTTTTCCATGATCGAACGCAAAATTCTGAAGATCACACTCTCCAGCCTGATCACAAACGGGGCAATCGAGTGGGTGATTAAGCAATAAAAATTCGACAACGCCATTTCGCGCGTCAATTACTTGCGGACTGGTTTCGTTCTCGACAACCATCCCATCTTGTACAGCTGTCAGGCAGGAGGCCACTAATTTCGGCATAGGTCGAGGATCTTTAGCTGATCCAGCGGCCACCCGAACTAAACAGGCCCGGCATTTTCCACCACTACCTTTTAAAGGTTGATAGTAGCACATGGCCGGAGGAGCTACCTCAGGACCAATTTTGCGAGCAGCCTGTAAAATGGTCGTACCGGGTTCTACCTCTACCTCAATTCCGTCAATCGTGACTTTTAATAATTGCGGCTTTGCTTCTTCCATATATCGTGATGCGGTTGGAAAACCACAAGTCAAGTACTTCTAAAAGGCTTTTCAGCCACGTTATAATTAGACCAAGGCCATTTCACCCCTATAGACAGCTCCGGGTTGAGTAGCTTCAGAAGGATGATCAATATGCCATTGAAACTCATCACGGAAATGCCGGATAGCACTAGCGACAGGCCAGGCAGCCGCATCACCAAGTGGGCAAATGGTATTTCCTTCAATTTTTTTGGATACATCGACGAGCAAGTCAATGTCTTGCTGATGACCGTGACCGTATTCAATTCGATGTAATACCTTTTCCATCCAGCCTGTTCCTTCACGGCAAGGACTGCACTGGCCACATGACTCGTGATGGTAGAAACGGGCGAAATTCCATGTATTTCGTACAATACACGATGTTTCATCAAAGAGAATGAAGCCACCTGAACCGAGCATCGTACCCGTTGCAAAACCACCGTCGGATAGGGATTCATACGACATTAATCGCTTTTCCCCATTAGCTAATGTTAGCGCTAAATTGGCTGGCAGAATCGGAACTGATGACCCACCGGCTACGAGTGCTTTGAATTTATGACCAGGCCGGATGCCACCACACCACTCATCGGCATAGATGAAATCCTCAACTGATACACCTAGCTCAATTTCATAAACGCCCGGCTTATTGATATGACCTGATGCCGAAATTAACTTAGTGCCTGTACTGCGACCGATTCCAATTGCCGCATAAGCATCACCGCCGTTGTTAACAATCCACGCTGTAGTGGCTATAGATTCAACATTATTGACAACTGTTGGGCATTGATACAGTCCTTTTACAGCAGGAAATGGCGGTTTATTCCTTGGATTACCCCGTTTCCCTTCCAGCGATTCAAGTAGAGCGGTTTCTTCTCCGCAGATATAAGCACCCCCACCCGGTTGTACAACGAGTTCGAGATCATACCCACTGCCGAGGATATTTTTACCCAGAAACCCTTTAGCTGTCGCTTCCGCAATCGCCTTTTCGAGAATATGAATCACGTACATCAGCTCACCGCGAACGTAGATGAACGATTTATTGGCTCCCAGAGCAAACGATGAAATAATCATTCCCTCTATCAGAAGGTGGGGAATGTTTTTCATCAGGTAATGATCTTTAAATGTACCGGGCTCCGATTCATCTGCATTGCAGACTAAGTAACGAGGGACACCTTCTGGTTTAGCTAGAAAGCTCCATTTCATGCCCATTGGGAAGCCTGCTCCTCCTCGACCTCGAACACCCGCTTTTTTAACTTCCTCAACAATGGCGTCAGGCGTCATTGTTTTCAACGCTTTTTCAACAGCCGTGTAGCCACCTTGTTTCCGATAGACATCGAACGTTTCGATACCTGGAACATTAATGTGCTCGGTTAATATCTTGATTGCCATACCTTACTTATTTCGACAATTCATCAATGATTTCATCTACACGATCCTTAGTCAGATGCATGTAGTATTTCTCCCGAACCTGAAAAACGGGTCCCATTCCACAAGCTGCTAAACACTCTACTTCTTTCAGTGTAAACTGCCCGTCAACAGTTGTTTGTCCTGTTTCGATGCCTAATCGTTGTTTCAAGTGAGCATACACTTCTTCACCACCCATCAAACAGCAAGGGCCCGTTCGGCAATATTCAATGACGTGCTTTCCAACGGGATTGATGTGATACATTGTATAAAATGTAGCCACTTCATACACCTCAATCGGTTGAATATCGAGCATTCGAGCCACGTAATCCATACCTTCAGGACTGGTCCAACCTTCCTGCTCCTGCAATAAGTGTAGCAAAGGAAGCAATGCAGATTTCTGTCTTCCTTCAGGATAACGCGCTATAATTTCTTTAGCCTTTTCTAAACGCTCTGGCGTAAATTGTACAGCTGAATTATTTGTTTCTGTTGTCATAGGTCTTAGCAGAAATTATGCATCTAGCTCACCCGCAATTACGTTCATGCTACTCATAATCACAATGGCATCGGATAATGTCAACCCCTTACACATTTCTGGATAAGCCTGGTAGTAAATAAAACAGGGACGACGGAAGTGCAATCGGTAAGGGGCGCGACCGCCATCGCTGATGAGGTAGAAACCTAACTCGCCATTACCGCCTTCTACAGCATGATAAACTTCGCCAACGGGAGCGTCGATTTCACCCATCACAATCTTGAAGTGATAGATAAGCGCTTCCATATTTTTATAGACTTCCTGTTTTGGCGGCAGGTAATACTGCGGAGCGTCGGCATAATAAGGGCCTTCTGGCAGGTTATCCATTGCCTGCTGAATAATTCGCAGGCTTTGCCACATTTCCTCGTTCCGAACCATAAATCGGTCGTATGTATCCCCACTTTGACCGACTGGAATATCGAACTCAAAGTCCTGATAAGAGGAATAAGGATTCATAACCCGTACGTCGTAATCGACGCCCGCTGCCCGTAAGTTTGGACCAGTGAAACCGTAGCTAAGCGCTCGTTCTGCCGAAATACCACCAACGCCGATAACCCGATCCATGAAAATCCGGTTGCGGTTGAAGAGGTTTTCAAATTCGCGAAGCACTTTAGGGAAGCGTACCAGCAGTTCCTTAATCTTACGAATAGCAGTAGGGGAGAGGTCGCGTTCCATACCGCCAATACGACCCATATTGGTCGTCAGACGGGCTCCGCAAATTTCTTCGTAGATTTCGTAGATGTTTTCGCGTTCCTGATAGATGTACAGGAAACCCGTAAACGCACCGGTATCAACGCCTAGAATACCGTTGCAAATAAGATGGTCGGCCAGGCGGGCTAATTCCATCATAATCACGCGGATGTATTGCGCACGCTTGGGGACTTCAACGCCCAGTAATTTCTCGACCGTCATCCACCAACCCATATTATTAATAGGTGATGAACAATAATTCATCCGATCGGTAAGCGTCGTGATCTGGTAGAATGGACGTCGTTCGGCAATCTTTTCAAAGGCACGGTGGATGTAGCCGATGGTCTGTTCGCCCGAAACGATTTTCTCCCCATCCATTTGCAGCACGTTCTGGAAAATACCGTGTGTAGCAGGGTGAGTGGGACCGAGGTTAAGCGTTGTCAGTTCGTTGACGTACTGAACGGGGCCTTGTTCGGCTGGTAAGTTTTTATTAGCTATATCAAGTTCTTCAGAAACCATATTTCAATGATTGAATTGTCGAATGATTGAATTGTTGAATAACTCAATCATTCAACAATTCAATCATTCAATCTCTATCGTCCAAACAATGCATCAATTTTATCTTCCCGCGTACCATCTTCGAGTGGGTACTCTTTACGCATCGGGTAATAATCCATCTCTTCCATATTCAGAATCCGGCGTAAATCAGGATGGCCATCGAAAATAATACCAAACAGGTCGAATGTTTCGCGTTCCATCCAGTTGGCACCAGCAAAAAGCTTAACTAATGTCGGAATATGAACGTCGTCCGCCGTTAAGTACACCTTTATACGTATGCGGAAATTATTCGTCAGGCTATGAAGATGATACACAACACAGAATTCCTTTCCTTGCGAATCTGGGTAGTGTATGGCAGTAATATCGGTCAGGAAACCAACCTGTAAGGTTGAATGCTCTTTTAGGAAGGTAATAATTGGAATAATCTGTTCCCGGCTCGTTGAAAACGTGAGCAGGTTATACGGATCATCGAAGTCGGTAACGGCCTCGCCAAACTGGTTGATAACTATCTGCGCAACTTCTTCGTTGGTCAGCATTATGAATGAGCGAAAGAGTGAATGAGCGAACGAGTGCATACTATAACGTTATAGTATGCACTCGTTCGTGCTTATTGAATGCTATATGAATTCAGTAACTTCTGGTATTCTTCGGTATTTCGCCGACGTAATGATTCGTTCTTGGCTAATTCCTGAACTTGCATAACCCCTTCCAATATCTGCTCAGGACGAGGAGGACAACCGGGCACATACACATCGACAGGAATAATTCGATCAATACCCTGCAAAACGCTATACGTATCAAAAATGCCTCCACTAGATGCACAGGCACCAATAGCAATTACCCAGCGAGGTTCAGCCATTTGGAGATAAACCTGCTTCACAACAGGCCCCATCTTTTTCGCAATTGTTCCAGCTACCAGAAGCATATCGGCTTGGCGTGGTGAAAAGCTTGGTCGCTCAGAACCAAAGCGAGCCAGATCATAAGTCGATGCCATAGTCGACATAAACTCAATTCCGCAGCAGGAAGTAGCAAATGGCAATGGCCAGAGCGAATTTGCTCGGGCTAAACCAATTATTTTATCGAATGAAGTAGCTGAAAAACCTGGGCCATCATAGCTCGCAGGGGCTTCAGCCAGCTTAATATCAGTTGCCATAAAAACGTCGTAGTTACCTATTAGAACAACGAATAAATATGCTCAAAAATTCATTTGTTGTTCCCTATTCCCACTTCAAAACACCTTTGCGGATAATATAGTAGAATCCCGCTAGAAGCAGTCCCATAAACAGGACCATCTCGATAAATCCTGCCATCCCTAATCCCTTGAAATTTACAGCCCAGGGATATAAAAAGATGACTTCTACATCGAATAAAACGAATAGGATAGCGATCAGGAAATATTTGATAGAAATCGGTGTACGAGCATCGCCCTGCACAGGAATACCGCATTCAAACGGATCATCCTTTTTCTGGCTATTCCGTTTCGGGCCAATAGCATGTGTGACAATCATCGTTGTCACAATAAATCCTAGTGCTAATCCGAGTTGAATGAGTACCGGCAAATAATCGGCCGGAACATAGGTTGCATTCATAGACTTAGGTTGAGATGAACAGGCAAATGTAGCGATAAAACCAATTGGGTCACGATTTTAAGCGCATGTTAATCGCTGCCATTGTGTCAAATATACATCAAAGATACGATACTGGACCGGTTAAATCAATCGTGTTTGACGCACATAGATTTGCCAGAAAAATCAAAGCCTTCTCCCACAGGAAAAGGCTTTGATTAATAATAGGGTTACAAATACCTATCGATTGATAATAACACGTTTTGATACGTCAAATCCAGCAGAATGTACGCGGACTAAATAGACGCCCTGAGCTAGTCCAGTCAGATCAACAACTTGCCGCTGGTCAAGCAAAGTAACCTGACTGGAAAAGAGTTTCTGACCTGTAAGCGTAAACACATCAATATCGGCATCTTTAAGATCTTCCACCGTTTCGATTGCTACTACACCATCTGAGGATGGATTCGGATAGATTACCAATCCGCCATTCGATCGGTCGAATGTAAATGGTTTTGGTGTACTGTAAGTTGAATAGCAGGTAATATCAGTGGCACCCGTCAGTGAGAATGTTGTTTTCGTACGAGCCGAATAATTAGCTGAAACAACCACTTTAATTACTGCGCTATTTCTTGGTAGTAACTCTGACGAATTTCGTTGCCAATCATATAAATCGGGTTGGCCACCCGTTGGCGTAGGCAATACGGCCTGTAAGCTATAAGGTCCGATCTGTTCAATACTAGGTGTAGGCACTTTTTGCCTTACAGTCAGATTAATAGACGCTGATTGGGCTGATTTGCAGCCATATACACTAACGGCCTGTAGTGAATAAGTTCCTGCTTTCGCCAAATTGATTGTTTTGGCAATTGTCGTGGTTGTACTTTGACTCCATACGCCTGTGCTGTTGGCGGCTGTATTGGCGATCAACGCTAATGTTGAGTCAGCACAGATTTGTTGTTGATTAGCCGCTGTTTGCGTGGGCTGTTTTGCCAGCGAAATGGTTGGCGTTGGGGGTTGAATTGAACCTTGTATCTCGATTGCTGGCGACAAATAGGTATTGCCGTACGCGTCTTTCAGAGTGGCTCGGTAAGAACCCGATTGGTTAACTGTAATACTTTGTGTTGACTGTCCCGAACTCCAGGAATAGGATCTATATAAGTTGGGTAGGCTAAGTGTAAGGTTAGAGCCATTCGTTGCGCAGGCAACACTAAGGGTAGGCTGAAGAGATGGGGTTAGCGGCAATGAACTCGCAAAAAAGACAGCATTAAGGCTTTCGTACCAGGCCTGCCCTAAGTCATTCAACCCTTTGTCGCCCGGATTATTCGTTGGCCTATTGCCGAAGTGAACTTCATCGAAACGAGGAATCTGAATATTATCGGTAAATGGACCCGCAAATACGTTATTGGCATAAGTATTTATAACATCATTCTGTGCTTGAATAATATCCTGACTAACCGAATTCGTGTTGTAAGAGGATCTGGCCAATACCCAGGCCGGATATCGTTCGGTATCAGAGCGAGTCTTGTTAACTAAATACTGCATTGCACTAGCATATTCCTTGCGAGGGGTGTGTAATGGGGAATTATCATTTTCGCCCTGTTGCCACAAGACAGCTCTCAACCCCTGAAGTGAGGAATAATATCGCAGAGAAATTCTGAGATTCGCATAAGGCATTCCGGCAGGAAAATTTTCATTGGGAGTACCAATCGCAAATATGTTTTTAGCGACTTTCCCATCTGCGCTATCAGTCCAGTTTTGGATCACCGTTCCAGCCCAGGCTGTGTTAATGAACAGAACGGGAACGTTAAATTGCTTGACCAGCAAATCACCCAAGTAACCCCAGCACCAAGCGCTCTGGCCTCGTGGTCCGATTACTGACGTAGCCGTTAGCTGCTGGAAAGTAGGAGCCGGTGGATCAGCTAATGAGTTCGCTGTAGAATTATCGTAAACAACGCAGTTTACCCGATCATCTGTGGCACCAGTAGCACCGTATTGCTGAAAGCCTTGTGCATTTGATTGGCCGGTAATGATAAATACTTCGCCAATACCTACTTTACGAACCACATCGCTGCCAATGACTGAGCCACCCGCAAATGCCTGAACCTCGAGTCGATACCAACCACCCTTTCCTCGGATAGAGCCCTGGAAAATACCTCCCTGTGGATTTTTTTGAATGGTTACCCAGTTGGTATTTAATCCCTGACCGTCTACTTCAGCCTGTATACGAGCCTGCACACTATCGACCGGCTGATACAAACTTCCCGACAAATAGATTGTGCTGTTATTATCGTTTGTACGTTGAAAAACGGCCCTGGTCGATGGGTAGGTAATTTTTAGAACCTGGTTGGTACTCTGTGCCGATACCCACGTATTAATCGCGACCCAACCAAAAACTAATAGATGTACTAGAAAGTAACGATTACTCATTTTTTGTCTTTCAATAATCCGTCTGCATGACATAATTGTCTACAGCGGTCAGTAACAGAATAATACGCAAAAATCAGACCGATCTGTAAGAAGACGTTCTGCCTTCAGCGAGTCGGTATGATTTCCCGTTAAAATGCAAAAATAGGGTTAATCCTTATGATTAAACGGCTAGGATAGGATTAATATTACAGTCCGAGTAAGATTCGCTTGGCAACGTCAAACCCAGTTGCCTGCACACGAATAATGTACATTCCCGAGGGCGTACCTGTAAGGGTAAGCCGCTTTCGCTCGTCGAAAAGGGCAACAGGTGTCGTAAAAATGAGTTGGCCGTTCAATGTATAAATTGATACAACAGCATTTGATAAATTATTCCGTGTCTCGATCGTTAATACTTTATCAGGATTAGGATTGGGGTAAATGCTTAATCCCTGATCATTAGGGCTGATCACAAATGAAACAGGAGCCGACGGAAGAGAAAAACAGGTTAAGCTTTGCGAATAAACAATTGATGAGCGAGCCGTGTAATTACCCGAGTCACTGGCTTTAATAACAGCAGTTTGAACGGTCAGCGAGTCGTTATCCCGACGCCAACGAAACTGTGTACCATTGGTAGAGCTAACAGCCTCTAGCGTATAGGTGCCAATAATATTTACCGTTGGCGGTGGTGGAAGCGGTCTTAACTCAACCGTGGTTGATCCCATTTGTGCCGACACACAACCATTCACGTCGCGAACACGGGCTGAATAAGTGCCAGCCGTGCTTCGGGTAATGCTTTGTGTGGAATCGCCTGTATTCCAGAATACCGTATAGGGTCCATCTACTCGTAACGTGACTTTATCACCTTCACAAATAATAGGCGAAGGGCTTGCCAGAATCGTTGGTGTAGCAGGCAACGGATTTACTTTAACGGCAATAACCGATGAAAAATCGGATAAACAGTTATTTTGATCTCGTGCCTGTACGGCATAATTGCCCGATGATGTGATCGTAATTGATTTGTTGGTTTGACCACTCGACCAGACAACGTCAACAGGGCTTGTAGCATTCAGAACAACCGAATTACCCGCGCAGAATGTCGTCACTCCGGCGGCTGAAATCGATGGAACTTGCGGTAGTGGATTTACTCGAATTGTAATTACATCTGATTGTTCGGAGTTACAGCCAAATTCATTGCGGGTGCGAACCGCAAAATTGCCTGATTGATTGAGCGTAATAGCCTGAGTCGTTTGCCCACTAGTCCATTGATAGGCTGTATTTTGAGGAGCAGTTAAGGTTATATTGCGATCTGCACAAAACACGGTAGGGCCGTTGGCAGCAATAACGGGTTTAGCAGGGACTGGATTAGCGGTTACTACAATCGTATTCGATTGAGCGGATGTACAGTTATTTTGATCCGTTACAGTTAGAAAATAAGCCCCTGAATTTCCAACGCTGACCGTTTTGCTTCGTTGACCATCGCTCCAATTATATTGAACATTATCGCTACTGGCGCGTAATGTCGTATTGTCTCCCTGGCAAAAAGTTGTCGGTTTGTCGTTGGCAATGGTTGGCGTAGCCGGTAATGGATTAACAGCCACATTGAGGGTATTCGACGAAAAATCACACCCGCTTACGTCCCGATAGCGAACATAATAAGCACCTGCATTAGCTGTGGAGAAGGTACGTGAATTAGAAACGGTCGTATTATTTTGTTGATTGATCCAGGTAATATTGTCATAATTGGTTGTTAACGACAGATTACTACCAATACAAATGGATGGCGGACCATTGCCAACTACTGATGCTACAGGTGAATCAGAAACGCGAATCTGCGATGAGAAGAATGTATTTCCTAAACCATCTTTTATTTTAGCCCGGTAAATACCTGGCCCTTTCGTAATTGAACTACCCGACTCTCCTGATTCCCACTGCACACTTGGGTAATTGCCATTAACAGTCATTTTCAGGTTGTTACCAGCACATTCAATCGATATAGTAGGGGAGGCTGCTGGATTGATAGGGTTTGACGTCTGAAAAAATGCATCAGTCAGACTATTACTCCAGGCACTGGCTACTTCCCCTAAGCCATTAAAGTCAAAGTGCAAGCCTTCTAATTGGTCATTAAGGGGAGGACGATCTCGGGGTATCTGAATACCATCCGTATTAGGGCCTGCGAATACATTCGAGACCGTGCTGATTACCTGATTTTGCCCAGCGATTATACTCTCATCAACTCCACCCTGAAACTGGCCATAGCTGGCTCTTGCTACCACCCAAGGTACGTTTTGATTCAAATCGCGACGAGACTGGTTTATAACGGATTGCAAGTCGCTGGCATAAGAGGCTGTACTTGTGTTGATAAGATTATCCGCTTCTCCCTGATGCCATAGCACAGCCCGTATCCCTAACATATTCGCATAAAATTGAAGCGATAGTTTAAGATTAATATAAGGCTGTCTGCCTACATAAGGCTGTCCATTATAAACGCTATAGGCAACTCCCCCATTCGGAGCACTCTCACGCCAGTTTCGAACGGCAGTGCCTTCAAAAGCGGCATTGAAGAACATAACGGGTACATTCAGGCGTTTGACTAACAGATCACCTAACTGCCCCCAACACCAACTTCCCTTTCCTCTTGGGGCAATTGTAAACCCGTCAAAGTTATCAAGCATCGAGAAAACCGGAGTTGGTGGATCGTTTGGGAAGCCATTATCCGGGAAGCGGTAGTTCACACAATTGACCCGGTCATTCTGCGGATTAGGTGCAGTTTGGTGAATCCCCTGAGCGTTCGATTGCCCAGCAACAATAAAGACTTCTCCGATACCAATTCGTTCAACAGTGGTTACATTACCAACCTGCTGATCGCCATTCATGCCACGAACATCGAGATTGTACCAGCCCCCTCTACCTTTTAAATCGCCTGCATAAACACCACCCGACGGGCTATTTTGAATGGTATTCCAATCCGTAGACGTTCCCTGTCCATCGCGCGCTTGCAGACGTGCTTCAATACGCGTAACTCCAGATGTGTAATAACCTGTAATACGAATAGTGGCTTCATTCGCATTATTACGCTGGAGAACAGCTCGGGTTGTAGGAAATGATATTTGTATCTGAGCAGTTGTCAGATGATAGGCTAATAAAAGAAGTGTGGTACTGAATGTCCTGAAAAAATGGTTCATACGCATTTAATACACGATTAGCCAAGCAGCATGACTGTCCCTGGATGAATAACATCTAGGTAATGGGCTCAACTGTCGTAAGATTTTGCCAGATAATATCTTTTAACTCATTGAGCCCTCGCTGACTAACCGACGAAATAAAGGCTACGGGAATTTTTTTAGGTAGATACTCTTTTAGCTGAGATAACGTGGCATCATCGACTAAATCAATTTTAGTGATTGCTAAAAGACGTGTTTTATCCATTAATTCTGGATTGAACTCTCGTAATTCGTTTAATAGTGTATTGTATTCTTTCCTAATATCGTCAGTTGTAGCGGGAATAAGAAATAGAAGGATAGAATTTCGTTCAATATGCCTTAAAAATCGTAATCCTAATCCTTTACCCTGTGAAGCCCCTTCGATAATACCAGGAATATCGGCTATCACAAACGATTTAAAATCTCTGTAAGCTACGACCCCTAAGTTGGGGACAAGGGTTGTAAAGGGGTAGTCGGCAATTTCAGGACGGGCTGCTGACAGGACAGATAATAAGGTTGATTTCCCGGCATTTGGAAAACCAACTAGTCCTACATCGGCTAATAGTTTGAGTTCAAGAATAACCCATTCTTCTACTCCTGCCTCTCCCGTTTGTGCATAATAAGGAGCTTGCTGGGTAGATGATTTGAAGTGGTCATTGCCTAAACCACCCCGCCCACCTGGAAACAAAATAACTTCCTGAGTGTCTTCGGTTATTTCGGCTAATTTTTCGCCCGTGTCTGGGTTGCGGGCTATGGTACCCAACGGAACCTCCAGAATTACATCCTCACCCTGAGCACCTGTTCGACGGCCTCCTTCTCCAGCCACGCCATTACCTGCCTTAACGTGCTTGCGATATTTCAGGTGTAAGAGAGTCCATAACTGGGCATTACCACGTAAAATAATATGACCGCCACGGCCACCGTCACCTCCATCGGGGCCGCCTTTTGGGGTATGTTTTTCCCGACGAAAATGAACGGAACCTGCTCCGCCCGCTCCGGACCGACAATTTATTTTTACGTAATCAATGAAATTTGATGAAGCCATAAATCTTCTTACCTCACTACCGACTCTTCTATTTTTTTGCAGATGGCCTCAAAAATGTTTTCAATTTTGCCAATCCCATCAATAGCCGCAAATTTTCCCTGTTGACTATAGTAATCGGCTACAGGTGCCGTTTCTTTATTATATACACTTACCCGTCGTCGGGCAGTGGTTTCATCTTTATCATCAGGACGCCCAGAGGTTTCTCCTCGTTTGAGCAAACGCCGAATCAATTCTTCATCATCTACGGATAATGCTATCATTTTTGTGATGGGTGCTCGATACTGGTCTAGTAAACTATCGAGAGCCTCCGCCTGTAATACAGTACGCGGAAAACCATCAAAAATAAAACCTGGTGCTGATTGATTTTCACGAAGCTTACTTTCGATCATTCCAATCACGACCTCATCAGGTACTAATAAGCCGTGATCCATTAGTTGTTTGGCTCGTAGACCCAGCTCAGTACCGGCCGCTATTTGTGATCGTAACAAATCGCCTGTCGATAAATGAACAAGGTTGTATTTCTGGATTAATTTCTCGCTTTGGGTTCCTTTCCCGGCACCCGGCGGGCCAAACAGTACAAGATTAAGCATACGGCTTTGTATGGGAGTGTCGTTTATGACAAAAAAATTGCGCCCGCAAAGTTACAATACACCCGCAAAAATAATAGCGATATTCCTTGAGGCCCATATGTTTTATGGGATGAGCGATTCCGTTGGTAAATAAAAACAGAAAAGCGCAAGTGTCAAACTTACGCTTTTCTGTTGTATCGCTGAAATTCTATTATTTATCGGCCACTTTCTTTTTCGCTGGTGCTGCTTTAGGAGCGGGTTTCGCTGGAGTTGGAGCTGCTTTAGGCTCCTCCAGGGCTTTCTTCACATCAGCATCATTAGGGTCTAACTCAAGTACTTTGTTAAAGTACTCTTTTGCTTTAGCATCATCTTTTCTCAAGATGGCAAACCCGGCCAGGGATTTATAAGACGTGATAAGATAACGCTTATAATCTGTTTTATCAGTTGAATCAGGATTTGTAGCCTGCTCGATGAACTTCTCATAAAGCGGTGTTGCTAATTCTGCGCCCTTCAGTTTATCATTCTGGTAAGCATAGTAGTTAGAGCCTGCCCGGTAGTAATAAGCTAAAGGATACTTTTTGCCATCTGCTTCGATTTTCTGGGCCATCATGTTGAAGGCCGAGTCAGCTTTCAAATAATACATTTGTTTAGCCTGTCGAATCTGCGCTGTATCCATCGGTGCTGCTGTACTATCACGGCCAATTCGTGGAGCATATTGATAGCTAGCAAGACCTAACCATAGATAATCATTGTTTTGTGGTTTCTTATCATTTGCAATCGTTTTAGCGTAGTAATTAACAGCTTTATCGAACTTCTTCGTCTTGTAGTATTTCTCACCTATTTCACGATACAAGTTCTCAGTAGTATCAAGCGGAGCAGCCTTTTCCAAATTGATAACGCCCAGCGAATCACCTTCGGGAGTTCCCAGTTGGCCATAGGCCCGACCTAAATATTTATAGTCGTCATAAATCACCTTTTGAGGAGCTGAAGTGATAAATCGATTCAAAGCTTCAACTGACTCCTGGTTTTTATTCAAGGCCGAATAGGCCCAACCATACATCCGGTCAATAATTGGGTTGTTGATTTTCCCTTTCAACTGATCCAGATAGGTAATTGCTCCCTGATAATCCTGAGCCAGAAATTTATAACGGGCTACGTCCAATAGCAGTTCTGGGTCTTTGGTGCCGCTTTTCTGAATGTACTGTTCATAGTTTGTAGCAGCCGTTTTATAAGCCCGTGAATTCGCTAAAGCATCCGCAAGCGCGCGATAGGTTGGTGAAAACTCCGGATCGATCTGGATGGCTTTATTAAAATAGCTTTGAGCCTCTTTATAGTTTTTACCACGCAGGTATAATCGACCGATTTTATAATCAGCTTCAGCCAGTTTTCCATCAATGGTTAAAGCATTTTCATATTTGGTAATAGCATTACCTCCGTCATTTTTCAGGAAGTATGCGTCACCAAGTAACATTTCGATCTCAGCGCTTTCGTTTTTCTTATCCTTTTCATCTGCGATCGTTAGCAAACGGATCGCTTCTGCTGGATTGTTTTTCTTCGGATCTTCGAAAAGCGTGTACATTTCGCCACCCCGAATCAATACCGTCTGATCTTTGCTTTTCGTCTGAGCAACCGCATTATCGATTAAGGTTTTAGCAGTTGGTCCATCTCCCTTGGAGAGTGCAACGCCTGCATTACCAATATTAGCTAACTGACCTTTTGGATCGGACGCAGCCAGCTTATCAAATGTAGCTTTAGCCTTGTCAAACTGGCCGCTTCTCAGATAGTAATAGCCTAAATAAAATTGGTTTTCGGCGTTGGGCGAACTAGTAGACAGCTGCGTGAGCGCTTGCTCTGCTTTTGGATATCGCTCAGCCTCTATATCTTTCAACGCTGTTTGGAGATCCTGTGCCACTAAAGGAGTCGTCATAGTTACTCCAGCGAACAGGATAGTCAATAGCGACTGCTTTTGGTTCTTCATCATGGACTTCAAGTTGGTAATGAAAAAAAGGTTAGTGCTAATTAAACAATTGACAAAACTAAAAAATTACGGTTAAACCAAAAAAACTTAGTCATTTTGTTAAATTGATTACCCGATCGTATGGCATTCTGGGCCAAAGTCCCAATTTACGAATGATTAACGATCCCGCGTCCCGCGCTATATAATTTATTAATCCGCCCCCTAATCCAGGGTGTGTTTCCCGACTTAAAATATAAACAGGTCGACGTAAGGGATATCGCATCATACCCAGGTCTTCCTGAAAAGGTTGAAAGTAATCATCTCGTTGTACTGGATTTTGTTTTGCTGATACGCCCATAACTCGAAGGTCCCGAGCTAACTCAACTGAAAGAGGCTCATCGCTATCACTAATCCAGTTTACTCCTATAAAGCCCAGCGCTGACGGATTTTTGCGGACAAAATCGATCACCTCCCGGTTTGAATGTGTAGTGAAAATTCTTAGGTTCTTAACTTCCTTAACCTTAAATGTGTTTAAAACAAACTCTAAATTACTTGAATTATTGTTATCGAATACTAAGGTTATGGGACTGCTTTGATTGCCGCCTTTAAGTTGACTCCACTGCTTAATCTGCCCGTTAAAAATACCCTGAAGCTCATTCATCGTAATGAGGCTATCGGTATTTTCCTTGTTGATGATCAGGGCTACACCGTCTGTTGCAATTTTTTCGGCTGCCCCTTTAATTTTCCGTTGATCTAATACGGCTTTTTCTGAAGGTTTCAGTATACGTGTGGTGAATACCATACGTGCGCTATCCTGAAGCATCATATTAATTGCTTCCTGCTCAGGCTTAAAAACAACCTTGAAATGAGCGTCTGGATAAATCCCGGAATAAGCGGATGTCAATTGATTGACTAATGGCTGGAAAGATTCATCAGCCGCAATCACAATCTCTCCCCGCGAAGGATTGTCGAGTTGCTTATTGTTGCTACAACCCATTAATCCAGCTACACACCCAATAATGACCCAAAGTCTGTTACTCATTTTCTTGAAAACGTTGATAGGCACGATAGGCACGAAAAGCTCCATAAATAATCAAGAGTATTCCCATCCCATACCGAAGTATGCCTGGCTCAGGTAACATTCCAAAAGACTGAGAGGAGGCAATCAGTGCGATGCCTCCTCCCAAATATGCCAGCGAAGCTAGCGCTGCAACGTACAGCGTAACTTGAGCTGCACCTCGATTTTGTCTGCGCATAGAGACGAATTATTCCAGCGTAAAGTTGATCGGCAAGTTGTATTTCACCCGAACCGGGCGACCAGACTGCTTACCAGGACGCCATTTCGGCATGCTTTTTACTACGCGCTGTGCTTCTTCATCCGTACCGAAGCCAAGTCCTTTCAGAACTTGTACGTCCTGAATACTACCATCCGTATTGACAACGAAGCTCACGAATACACGGCCTGAAATATTGGCACGCTGAGCTGCTGCTGGGTAACGCAGGTTTTTACCAAGGTATTGACCAAGAGCGGCCATACCACCTGGGAATTCAGGCTGTTGTTCTACCACCGTAAAGATTTCTTCTTCTTTCGGAGCGGCTTCTACAGCAACCTCGACTTTGGTTGGAGCAGCTGTAGCTTCAGGAGCAGCAATTACCTCTTCAGCATTAGGGTCGCCTTCCTGCGTCTTTTCAGCAGCAACGGCTTCTTTCAGCTCTTCAACGGCTGGTGGAGGTGTTTCTTCGGGGACTTCCTCATCCGGTTTTACTTCGGGTGGAAGGAATTTCACCGTGTTCACCTTCGGTAGTTCAACCGGTGGTGGTGGCGGTGGTGGCGGTTCGTTCGGGTCAATTGGTGGTGGCGGAAGCTTCATCAGATCCACCTCTACCATTGCTTGTTCTTGTTTCTCCGGCGTTAATGCACTAATAATTGTAGGAGAAAGAACGCCTAATGTGAACAATACACCGCCGATGATTAGGGCACGAGTTACAGCCTTAGGGTACGATTTCCGTAGGTCGTACGCACCATACGCTTTGTGCCGGTGGGCAAACACTATATCATCAAGTGTTGCCTTTGAATCGATTTCTGCCATGGCGTTAGGTATCTAATTTTACTTTGTCCTTGAGAAGCTTTTTCTCATCCGGCGTTAGCTGGTCCACCAATGCGTAGCGCTTCAGCTTCGTAATAGCCATTTCGTCCAATACATCAACCATGTTTTTATAGGTTGATTGCTTAGTTGGCTTAATTACTACCACAAACTTTTCGCCACCGACTTTCTTGACGTTTTCCGTCAATGCCTGACGAAATTCGTAGCCATAGCCAACCGTCTTCACTTCGGGGTCTTCATTCGCAGCTTTACCAAAAATGTAGTGCGCCTTATTGTCTTTCCCCAGAAAGACAGTCATAACGTTGGAGGCCTTAATGGGCTCCGTTTCTTCCTGTTTTGTTTTGTCCGGCACGTTGAGCGTCATCGAAGATGGTTTGCTCAGGGTGGTAGCCAGAATGAAGAAAGTAATCAGAAGAAATCCCAGGTCAACCATCGGAGTCATATCGACACGGGTTGACGCTTTTTTGGATCTTACCTTACCACCATCATGCTTACCACCACCACCGCCAGTATTAATTTCTGCCATGTTTTCTTAACAGATTCGCGTGGTGAAAATCAAATTTAACTGCAATCGCTACGAGATTAATCAGCTTTCCAACCAGCTGGAGGAGCCTCGGTTCCTGTAATCAGGTTGAATTTGTTGATGTTCTGTGCTTGTAGCGTAGCTAATACGTTCTTGAATTCGGGGAATTTAGCGAGGTTATCGCCTTTCAACGCAATTCGCAGATTGTTATTAGCCTTCCGGGAGTTGAATACCCAATCTTTCAGTTCGTTCGTGGCTGCAGCACCTGTTGAGTCAGTTGGAATACCAGGCTGTTTTACTTTTGCCTGTTGCTCTTTAGGCATGTTCAAATACGCTTTTAACTGGGCAATGGGTATTCCAAAGTTCGACATCAGGGCGAACTCTTTCTTCTCTCTGTCTGAGAAGGTTATGCCTTTGGCGGCTGCTATGTTATCCAGCGTAGCAATACGTGTTTGCTGGTTATCTGTACCGAAATAAACCTTACCATCGCGTCCAAGACCAATTGTCATGATATCATTATCAGGAACTTTAATCCCGGAGATGGATGAAGGCGTTTCGATAGCGGCAGCATCCTGAGACCTAAACTGAGCCGTCAGAATAAAGAACGTCAGCAACAGAAACGCTACATCACACATAGCCGTCATGTCCACTGTGGAACTAGCGCGTTTTATTTTAACTGCTGGCATGAGTTATTTTGTTTCTTCCTGCCCACTATAGATGGGCAGGTGGGTTAAATTACTTTGACTATACTTTTGCGACTTAATAGTGAGCCGCAAAGTTTTGTTGAATGCTCAGACCGATTTCATCAATGTTGTAGGTCAACACGTCGATACGGCTGGTAAAGTAGCTGTACATGATCGTTGCGATAGCCGCTGTACCGATACCAAGAGCCGTGTTTACAAGGGCCTCAGAAATACCAGTCGAAAGAGCACCTGTGTCAGGCTGACCGGTAGCACCCATAGCCGCGAAGGCCCGGATCATCCCAAGTACCGTTCCAAGCAGAGCGATCAGCGTAGAAACCGAAGCCAGGGTAGCAATAATCGTCAGGTTCTTTTCCAGCATTGGCAGCTCCAGCGTCGTTGCTTCTTCTACTTCTTTTTGCAGAGCTACTAATTTTTGTTCTTTGTTCAGCTCTGTGTCGGTTGCCAACTGCTGATACTTCACAAGAGCAGTTTTTACAACATTACCAATCGAACCTTTCTGACGGTCGCACTCCTGAATAGCAGCAGCCACTTCGTTTTTGTCGAGCTGGCTTTTGATTTTCCGAACGAAATCGTCAATTGAGCCTGAGCCATTAGCACGGCCAATTGTGATAAAGCGTTCGATAGAGAATACCAGTACCGTTAGAAAACAGGTGAACAGAATCGGTACGATAAATCCTCCCTTGTAGACGGTACCGAAGTAGTCGCCAGGTAGTGGTTCTTTTGTGTTATCACCTTCCTGAAAGTGGCTGCCGTCACCGAAGACGAACATATACGTTAGAATACCAATGATCAGCAGAATTGGAATTACTAACGCAGGGTTTAGACCGCCAGACGACTTCTTTTTTGGTGCTGGTGCTTTAGCGGGTGCTGGAGAGGGAGTTTGTGTTTTCATTGGAACTGGACTGTAGGGTTAAAATTAAAAGTTGGTTTACCCGGTAAAAAAAGTGAAAAATTTAGACTCTTTCGGTTCGGTCAGCTAAAAATTTAACAGAAATACCGTCGAACCTCCACAAAAATATGTGTTTTCCGACAAAAACCACACAATTGCATCTGTCAAATGTTTTAGTTTATTGTAATTCAGCAATAAATACTTGGATATATTTTATTGCACTGACTTTATTTTCACTAAATAGGCAACAGCTTTTAATCTTGACTAGTGACTATCCTCCAAAAAACCGCTTCTGGCGTTAAGGATACTGGAAGTTTACTAAGGCGGTGCGTTGCTCATAAAATAATTGTTAAGTTGTGAAGGAGTAGTTCAGTAAGCCCTTCTGAGGCCTCTTTTTAGATTAGATGCAGACTAGAGCGCGATTCCACAAAGGCATGAAAAAATAATTCAGCACTTTTAAAATTTTGCATCACCTTTCGGGCTCCTGTTGGAAACTTGCCTAATTCTCATCGAGAATATTTTCCTGCACGAGTCCTATATAGTATGTAAATACTCACCTTTTTTAGTTCGTCTCGCAACTGAATTGCCCAACTTCTCGTATATCCCTACCAAGGCCACTTTGTACACGTGTTTAGGATCCTTACCTAATTAAAGAGTTGACATTTGCCGGATTTTAAGCGATCTCAATGTACAGGCTTTGTATACGCAAAACCTTTTCTTTAAACGTCTGTTAGTTGCCGATATAGTTTATTTAACATACCATGATTGATCGTTTACAAGACCACCTGCCGGCTGTATTTGCAACTGTAGTAATCCTAGGTATCCTACTTATCTTCCTATATCGGAATATAGCTATCGTCAGAAAATGTCCTCTTTGCCGAGAAGTAGATGTTCGGCGCACTGATCGTACAGGCATTTTAAAGAAGTTACCCTTTGTTAGAATGTATTTCTGTACGAACTGTAGTCATCGCTTTATTCGCTTTGGCCGGTAAACTTCTTATTTTAAAATCATTTGTCTTTTTAAGTTGCCATTATGTTAGGCGTATCGAGCGTCGAAGGCATTCGTAGTGCCGTAAATTCCTTATCTTTGGGTAATCCTATTCCAAATGATGATGAAAATTTTAGTCGTTGATGATGAGGTCGATGTAAAAGACCTTTTTGAACAGCGATTTCGACGTGAGATTCGTAGTGGCGAGTTCCAACTGGATTTCGCTAATTCTGGAGAAGAAGCACTGACTTATCTGAATGGACGCTCGTCAGAAGTTATTCTGATTCTCTCCGATATCAACATGCCCGGTATGAGTGGCTTCGAACTGTTGCGTCACATACGGGAAGATTTCAAGACTCCTCCTCCTCCCGTTGTAATGATGATTACAGCCTATGGCGATTCGGATTCGCATCAACAGGCTGTTAAGCTGGGAGCTAATGATTTTCTGACAAAGCCGCTCGATTTTGCGGTGTTGAAACAAAAACTTCGTGATTTAGCATGACGGCTAAAATACTGGTAGTTGACGACGAAACCGATTTAGAACTCCTCATAAAACAGAAATTCAGGCGGCAGATTCGGGAGAAGCAATACGAATTCTTGTTTGCTCATGATGGAGTAGAGGCCCTTGAAACCTTATCGCAGCAGCCTGATACGGACATGGTTCTGACCGATATCAACATGCCCGGTATGGATGGCCTGACACTATTGGTCAAGCTCCATGAAACCAACCCGATGCTAAAAGCCGTCATTGTGTCGGCCTATGGGGATATGGACAATATTCGTACGGCGATGAATCGGGGGGCATTTGACTTTGTAACAAAGCCTGTCAACTTCGAAGATCTGGAGTTGACAATGCAGAAAACAATGAGTTATGTAATCCAGATTCGGGAGACGCTGCAAGCTATTAAAGAAAATAATATTTTGCGGATGTACGTGGATGAATCGGTGCTGACATTCATGAACCGCCCCGAATTTGAGACGTCTCTGGCGGCTAGCGAAACCGTTGTTGCTTCTGTTTTATTTATCGATATCTGCGGATTCACGGCCATTTCCGAACGCGAATCACCCGATACCGTCGTGCGATTGGTTAATCGGTATTTTGATGTGATGGTTAAAGAGATTATCGCTCAGCAGGGATTGGTCGATAAGTTTATGGGTGATGCCGTGATGGCTGTATTCCGGGGGGAATACCATCTCGACCGAGCTATTGAAGCCGCATTAGCTGTCCGGACGCAAATCGCTAAACTAGAAGAAAATCTTCACGGTAATCTGGCCTATCACCCACAAGTGTCGATTGGTATTAACAGCGGTGAAATGGTGTCAGGTAATATTGGGTCAACAACTCTCAGAAGACTGGACTATACCGTAATCGGCGATGCTGTTAATACCGCCCAACGACTACAATCAGTTGCTCAACCCGGTCAAATTGTGATTACGGAAACCGCTCACCAGGAAATTGGCGAATCATTTACCTGTGAACGAATTGGCGAAGTAAACTTGAAAAATAAAGCAGTGCCAATAACTATATATAATGTAATCAGATAGTCTATTATTGGTTTATTGTGCTTAGTAAAGATCTATATATTTTTCCTGTGTCGTTTGTTACGTTCCTGTTATAATGTCGATGTCGTTGAAGCGGGTCTGGACGAAGTCGGAAGAGGGTGTCTGGCTGGACCGGTCGTAGCTGCTGCGGTTGTTTTGCCTAAACACTATACACATTCCATTCTAAATGACTCCAAGCAATTAACCCGCTCCCAACGCGAAGCCTTGCGTATTGATATAAAACGTGATGCGCTGGCATGGGCTATTGCTGAAGTATCGCCAGCAGACATTGATCGGATCAATATTCTCAAAGCGAGTTTTCTGGCCATGCATCGGTCGGTTGATGTTCTGACAATTAAGCCGGAACATTTATTGGTTGATGGAAATCGATTCACGCCCTATCCGATGATTCCGCACACGTGCATTGTAAAAGGTGATACGAAATTTCTATCGATTGCAGCCGCATCTGTACTGGCCAAAACCTATCGGGACGATTTAATGGAACAGCTTGGGTGCGAATTTCCGGCTTACGGTTGGGCGCAGAATGTAGGTTATCCAACCCCTATTCACCGGGAAGCAATCCGGCAGTTTGGCCCTACAAAATACCATCGGATGAGTTTTCGGCTGATCTAGATTCGCATGCGGCAATACAACTAATTTGTATGTTTATGGATCAGTATATGAAAACCACTGACCATACCATGCGATATACCTTTTACCTTATAGTTATAGGCCTAATTGCCTTCTCCTGCCAACGAGAAGAGTCTACTGTTTTGCTGACTCCTTCACCAGAAGCGATTGAAAATGATCGGATAGCTCTTGCCAGCAAACGATTTGATGATTCGCTGAAAGTAGATAGCCCGAAATTTGACGATAGCTCCGTAGAGCGGCAATTCCCGTTATCCTTAACAAATCCACCCAAAGGACCACGCCTTGCCCAGACGAAACAGAATGGAAGTCCATTGAATGAGTATCGATATGATACACAGGGACGCCTAACAGAAATAGTCTCGCGATTTGTAAAATCAGATGTTGTCTGTTCGAGAAGAGTATACCAGTATACAGACAGTAATCTGCGTAAAATTGATTTTTACAGCAGTAACGAACCACCTATAGTGGCTGCTTATGATCGGACGCATACATTCATAAGTAATGAAGTTGGTCGCGTAAGTGGCTATTATGAAGATCGTAATAATAATGGCGGCCATATTCAGGATCTACGATTTGACCAGGCCGGACGTCTGATTTGGTTAGCTCCTGCCACAAAGGATTTCTATAATACCTATGTACTTATGGGATATACCAGTGCTATACGGGATGTAAAAGGAAATGTGCGAATTTTAAAGAAACGAAATCGGACGGATGAGAAGCTAAATCAGACAATCGAATATGATTATGATGAAAAGCCTAATCCATTTTATACGATAGGCGACGAAGGCTTTCTTTCAACCAACAATGTTGTGAAAGAAACAACCCGCGATTATACGGGTAAAGTGATTAATATAGTTGATTATCAGTATGAATACCGTTCGGATGGATTTCCAATTTCCCGAACGTCGGGTAGTAACGTAGTGGAGTTCATTTACCAATAATAGTAAAGTCGAGCTACAGCATAAAACTGTAGCTCGACTGTTAAGGAATCTATTTACTTAAGCCAGAAATTATCTTCCTGCTCTACATTGGCTGAGTACACTTTTGCCTGTACGATTTTGCCGTTTTCGACGGTATATACATCGATGTTATCTACGTCCAAAATTCCTCCGTTAGGTTGAACAGCTTTCCAGTGAACCAGACAGGCTACGCTATTGCCATTGGCGGTCAGCACTTTAATGTCGGTCAATGCCAGGCTATTCTCTGAAACTTGAAACATACCACCCACCATTTGAAAAACTTCAGTACTTGATTTTTTTATACCTGAAAATCGGTTGTTTCCCGGCTGACTCCATTGAATAGTAGGGTGAATCAGTGACGCTAGTTTGGCTTGGTTACCTTGTTGAACAGCCGTTAAAAACTCGTTGACGACCTGCATTGATTGTGTTTCCATGGTATTTGAATTTGGGTGTTTATCCGTTATTAGTTTTTGAGTTGCTGGTTGGCTCAGATTGAGCATGAGCGCGATTAGGATTGTTTTCATGGCGTTTTTTTTGACAAAATTACCGGGCTCCTACCGGGAGAGTTTTACCTTCAACCGCCAACCAATTACCATTTTACGCCATCCCAAAATCACGACGGACTATTTGCATACCTTTACTTTATGCAAGACTACCAGAAACAGTTAGTGCTCAATTTGCTCGCTTACGCCGTCCAAAAAAATATATCGTTGGAGCAGCTTTGCCTGCGTTCGGGAATTGAGTTGGGTGCGTTAAAGAAGGAAGAAAATGAGCCATTAACCGCAAAACAAGTCAATGACGTATGGCTGAATGCAACCGCATTAAGTGGAGATAAGTTATTCGGATTGCATTTCGGAGAATCGCTGCAATTGACTGCACTGGGAGTAGTTGGGCAATTGATTCGACACAGTCAGACGATTGGGGAGGCTCTGACGCAGGCTGTTGGGTTCGGACATCTAATTACGGATATGCTGGAAATGGAAATTAGCCATTCGGATCAGACGTTTTCAATCCGTTTCATACCCGATACAAGTAGCCTGCAAGAAGCCCCTGAGCTCATGCGGCAGATGATGGATTTTTTTATGGCCTTCACACTCCATGAAGTGGATGGATTAGTACTTGAAAAGATCAGCCCAATAGCTGTAAAACTTCCCTTCCCGGAAGAAAATAGAGTTGAATACCAACGCGTTTTCCGATGCCAATCAATCGATAATGAAGCAAGTGAGTACTTTCTAGCGTTTGATCGACGCTATTGGAATGAGCCAATTTTAACGGCTGACTATGAATTACAGGGCGTATTTTTACGGAAGGTAAGCGCCATGAATGATGCTTTTCGACAGGGGCAGGGTTTATCTGAACGAATTAGTACTTATTTATTAGCCAATTCATATTTGGGTATTCCGACCCTGGATGCGATGGCTGCCAATCTAAATATCAGTAGCCGAAGTCTACAACGGAAACTGCAACAGGAAGGCGTTTCTTACCAACAATTAGTTGATTCGATTCGAAAATCGCTGGCGCTTCATTACTTAACATCGGGGCAGTATCCAGTCAAAGAAGTATCTTACATTCTGGGCTACAATGAATTAAGTGCGTTTCACCGCGCCTTCCGAAGATGGACGGGCACTACGCCCGTTAGTTATCAGAAAGGGCAATATACTCCGTATAGCGAAATCGCCTAATCCACGTGGATTAGGCGATTTCGTAGATTCTATGCGTTAGTAGCACTCGGTTGTGCCACCCGTTCTCGTAAGCGTTCCGTTGGGCGAAAACGTTCCCCGTATTGATTAGCTAGTCGATCACAGGTTTGGACAAAGGTTTCGATATCAACAAAATCAACAAAAGAGAGAGCACCGCCGGTGTACGCTGGAAATCCCCAACCCAGAATCGAGCCAAGATCAGCATCTAATTTGGTTCGGAGAACGCCCTCTTCAAAACATCGGACGGCTTCCAAAGCCTGGCGATAAAGCAATCGCGTCTTCACTTCATCAAGTGTCGGTTGTTGTGCAGCCTGGGGATATAATTCTTGTAAACCCGGCCAAAGTGTTTTACTCCGGTCGTCGGCATAGTCGTAAAAACCAGCTTTCGCTTTTTTGCCCATCCGACCAAGGTCAACAAATTGTTTGGCAACCTGATAGCTGGTATCATTTTCGGGCAAAGCCCCATCTTTAATACCCTGAGCCGAAATTTTGTAAACCAATTCCAGGGATACTTCATCGGTTACCGCCAGCGGACCAACTGGCATACCGGCATCTTTACCGCCATTTTCGATCAGAATTGGATTAACGCCATTTTTAAGCAGTTCCATTCCCTCAGATGTATAGGTGCCGAAACAACGCGACGTATAAAATCCGCGAGAATCATTAACGACAATAGGTGTTTTACGAATCTTACGGGTATAATCCATCGCTACGGCTAGCGCGTAATCGGACGTTTGGCTACCCATAATAATCTCGACCAGCATCATCTTATCAACAGGCGAGAAGAAATGTATGCCAATGAAATTTTCGGGTTTGGCTGATGCCTGAGCTAAACTGCTAATGGGTAGGGTAGAGGTATTCGACGCAAAAACGCCGTTTTGGATTAGCAGTGGCTCGGCTTCCTGCGTGACTTTTGCTTTGAGTTCACGATTTTCAAAAACAGCTTCAATAATGAGATCGCAGTCCTGTAAATCCTGCGCGCTAGCCGTTGGTTTTATTAGGTTAAGAAGGGTATCAACGTTTTTCGGGTCGACTTTACCACGTTCAATGCCTTTTTGGAGGAGATTTCTGGAATAATCCTTTCCTTTTTCGGCCGCTTCAACCGATACATCCTTAAGAATAACCTCGATGCCCACCATCACTGATGCATAGGCGATGCCTGCGCCCATCATACCGGCACCCAGAATACCCAGCTTTTTTACGTCTGTTTTTGGAATATCCTTTGGTCGACTAGCTCCTTTATTGGCTTCGTTCATTCCCAGAAACATCGTCTGGATTAAATTCTTAGCCACTTTCGACGTCGCAACTTTAACGAAGTGTCGGGCTTCGATCACTAACGCCCGATCAATGTTAACTTGCAATCCTTCGTAGACGCAGGCCATAATTTCGAGCGGAGCGGGGTAATTGCCTTTGGTTTTGTCCATCAGCATAGCGGTTCCAGCACTAAACGTCTGTGCGCCAACTACGCTCTGCACATTACCACCTGGTACTTTGACGTTGTCTTTCCCAACGATTTTGCCCGTTTTTCGATCTACTTCATCCCACGGTTTAATCGGTTTAGGGTTCGCAGAAATCCAGGCATGCGCTTTAGCCATCATATCGGCAGGGCTATCGGCGATCTCATCGATCATCCCCAGATTTTTCGCTTCCTGAACGCCTACTTTTTTCCCTTCCAGAATTAAAGGCAAAGCCGCTTGCATTCCAATCATCCGAGGAAGTCGTTGCGTACCACCCGCGCCGGGTAATAAGCCAATGGTTACTTCGACTAAGCCGATTAGCGTTTTAGGATTAGCCGAAGCAATGCGATGATGGCAAGCCAGGCAAATTTCGTAACCGCCCCCTAGTGCCGTACCATTAATGGCTGCTACTACCGGTTTACCTGATGTTTCCATCGTACGGAATACGCGATTTAGTTCCGACGACACTTTGAGCATTTCAGCAGGAGGCTTATCGTTATTCCGCAGAATCATTTTGAGATCAGCTCCAGCTACAAATTCGGGCTTATTGGAAGTAATGATAATGCCGCGAACAGATTCATCGGTATAGGCTCGTTGCAGGGCAGCTTCGAAAGCGGGAATTGACTCGTCATTGAGTACGTTCATCGGGGCCGAAGTCATCTCCCAGGCGATGATGGCTACATTTTGGTCAATGGTATAATTAATCATTGGTCGTTCCGCTTAGTTTACCCGTTCAAAAATGGTTGCTACTCCCATACCACCCCCTACGCAAAGCGTTACCAGGCCAACCTCTTTATCGGCTCGTTCCAATTCATCAAGCAGGGTAGCGGAAAGGATGGCACCCGTTGCCCCCAGTGGGTGACCTAGTGCAATCGAACCGCCGTTAACATTCAATTGACTATGCGATACACCAAACTCGTCCATAAAGAGCAGTGGTACAGCGGCAAAAGCTTCGTTTACCTCAAATAGATCAATATCACTGACAGTCATTCCTGCTCGTTTGAGCACTTTGTGGGTTGCCGGAACGGGACCCGTCAGCATAATCGTAGGCTCAGAACCTACAACCGCGAATGATTTGATGCGAGCGCGGGGTTTCAGTCCGGTTTTTTCACCGAATTCTTTGCTGCCAATTAAAATTCCAGCTGCACCATCGACAATTTGTGAGGAGTTACCAGCGTGGTGAACGTGATTGATTTTATCGTATTGAGCGTATTTCAACAAGGCAAGTGCATCTAAGCCCATCTGACCCATCGATTCAAACGCGGGTTTGAGTTTACCCAGACTTTCAACTGTAGTGCCGGGACGAACACCTTCATCGCGATCCAGCAAAGTCATTCCAATTTCGTCTTGGATGGGTATAAGCGTTTTCTGAAATAGATTGGCTGCTTGAGACTCAACTGCCCGGCGATACGATTCAGCTGCAAAAGAATCGACATCCGATCGGGTATACCCATATTTTGTCGCAATTAAATCAGCCGAAATACCTTGCGGAACAATATTATGCCGAGCGACAATTTGTGGATTCATGAACAAAGCACCACCATCAGACCCCATCGGCACCCGCGACATTGACTCAACGCCCCCGGCAACAATTGCATCGACCTGCCCCGACATTACGTAAGCAGCAGCCATGTTAATTGCTTCCAGACCTGATGAGCAAAACCGGTTAAGTTGTACACCCGCCACTGTTTCAGCATAACCTGCTTCGATGGCAGCCGTTCGGGCAATATCCGCACCCTGTTCGCCAATAGGCGTTACGCACCCCATAATTACATCATCGACAAGCGATGTGTCGAGTTGGTTACGGTCACGAAGCTTTTGCAGGACGGTTGTAAGCAGTTGAATGGGTTGAACATCATGCAGCGAACCGTCGCTTTTGCCCCGTCCGCGAGGTGTTCGGACTGCGTCGTAAATGAAAGCGTCAGGCATAGGTTTATTATTGAATTAGTATGCAAGCATACGAGTTTAAGACAAACAAAAATAGTCGCAAAAGATCAATAGGGCAATGCGATTTAGTTGAATAAACTAAAAGCGGAAGAGATCTAAACCTCTTCCGCTTTCCAGAACAATTGACTAGTATATCGATTTTATTTATCTAATACGACGATTTCGCCTATTAGGTAAGCACCTGATTCGGTAGCCAGATTATAAACTTTCTCTACCGAACGGACGGATGATTCTATCCGTACAACTTTATAAGCTACAGCTTGTTGAGTTGCCGCATCGTAGCGGTATAAAATCTCACCTGCTTTCACATGGCCCAATTCTTTTCGGCCAGTTGCAGTCATTACGGGGTGATTAGCCGTAGCTTCCAGTAAAACCGGAGCGGTCAGCGCAGAACGATTATCGGCAGTTAGTTCATTAACGGGCGCGAGCCATACACCTGCTAACGTAAACTTACCCGTATGCGTATCGACGCGGGTAACGTGCGTTGGTGCAATGGTTTTCGTTTGGGTATTATAACCCATAGCAACATCATTTGTCGTCAGCTCACTAATTGCTTTGGAAGAGCCATCAGCCATTGTAACGGGCGCATCGGCCGCGAAACAGAAATTATATTCTTCTTTTTTCTTCCCACTTCCTTCGTCGGCCTTTCCAGTACTACCCGATAGCAGGCTAGCCATTTCACGCGACAGAACAAACGTCAGGGCAGACATCAAACCTGGCTCTTTTTCACCAACGTATTTCAGATCGTCGATGTAGGCGTCCCAGGCTTTGCGGTCGGCTGATGCCCCGGGAATGACGAATGGTTTCACTTCGCCTGATTTCTCATTTTTGTAAATAGCTAGTAACCCTAACTCTTTCGTGTCTTCGGCTGCGAAAACTTTATAGAGGTAAATTTTCCGGGTAATGCCATCGCTGTAAGCAAATACATACGCCGGGCGTTCTTCGTAGCGATCCAGAATAAATCCGCCCGATTTGAAGTAAGTGTCTTTATCAAGATTCGCAATTTTAATGGCTTTGATAGCGGTCAGTTGCTCAGCCGTCATGCTAGCTGTTGCGGTCTGTGCCCAAACACGCTGGCTAAGGAATTGCGTGGTAACAGCACAAGAGAGGAAAATTAAAATTGAAAGCAGGTTGTTTTTCATGGTTTTTACTTTTTAGTGTATTCACCTACGCGGGCATGAATGGCTTCAACCGTTCGGCGGGCCGACGTAAAAGCACCTGCCATCCAGGCTGTTAAATAGGTTGTATGTTCTCCGGCGAAATAGATATTGCCATCCGGTTCGAGTAGCGATGCGTAGAATTTTTTCCGGGCAGAATCATCGTAATTGGCCCAGCCTCCACCGCTGTAAGGAATTCGATGCCAGGCTAGCGAAAAGGAGTTTTCAAATTCCGTTGGGTATTGCGGGTGAATTTTGCCGCCTTGCGTCAGGGCCATTTTTTCCCGCTCCGCAACGGGCAAAGCGCCCACTGCTTCGGCTCGGCTATAAAAATTATAATAGCCAATTAGAACGCCTTTCTTTTCCTGCAAACCAAACGATGGATACCAGATTTGGTTGATATCCATATTTGTACGAGAAATTCCACCATAAATTCCGTCATCTTCTTCCCAAAACCGCCGTTTAAATTGCAGGCCGATTTTGCCGGTTTTCATGTAAGGAATAAAATCGGCAGCCCGTTGAACTGTCCCCGAAAGATCAGATTCGAGATTTTTGAGCATCGGTAACGGCAACGTACAAACGCAGAATTCGCCAGTTACCTCAACGGGTTTACCGTCTTTCTGATAGACTACCCGAACACCATTCTCCGTCTTCCGAAGTTCTTTAACGGGGGCGTTGAAGATGATTTTGCCCGTCAACTTTTTCTCTAAGGCCTTCGGAATGGCGTCCATTCCACCAACAGGTTGCAAGAGCGTTGCCTGTTGTTCATAAGCATAGTCGCCAACGTTGTAGAAAACGGGTTGCATAAATCCTGATCGGAGTAAGTCCGTCAAGCCGTAAGGATCGGTTTGCGTTCCTGGATTATGCCCTGCACCAGGCTCACTTTTTACTTTATAACCTCGCCGATTCGTGCCTTTATACAAATGAGCCGTATTTAAGTCACCTTCATTTTTCAGGAAGTCGACCAGTTTTTCAACGTCTTCTTTGGTTAACTGCTGATCCAGCGACGATTGGTCGAGCGCTTTGGCAAGGAGTTCAGCGGTGTAGCCACGCATGTCGTGGTGATAGTCACTGATGCGCATACGGCGATTGGCAAAATCGCCGGTTCCACCGTCGTTGTACAGATAAGCCGATTCATTGGCTCCATTAAAAATCTGCAGCGGAACGCCTAATTCGCGGCAGTATTGAAGCGTTAGTTGATGGTGATGCGGAATCCGGGCTGCTCCGCCGTTGAAATATAATCCGTTCTCAAAGGAGCATGTCTGTGGTGTGCCCCCCAACTCGGTTTCTTTTGTTCCGCCCCGGATCGTCCAGACGCGCCCTCCCGAGCGGGAACGAGCTTCCAGAACCGTGCAATCGTACCCAAGTTTTCCGAGTTCATAAGCGGCTGTCATACCCGCTAGTCCGGCTCCCAGGATAATTATTTTTCGGCCTTTTCCATCGTTTTGTAGCCCATTGGCAGGCAAATTAAAGGCTGACGCGGGAGCTGGATGGAGCATTCCCCACGCCAATAAACTGGCATAACTGGCACTCGTTGAATTGATGAAGTCGCGTCGGGTCATAAAAAGAGTCGACAGTTGTCAGTTACTAGCCGTTAGCCTATAGAGTTCTTTACTAACGGCTAGTAACTGACAACTAATTTTAACCTACTACTTTCTTAAAGCCATCGATGAAAATGGCCATTTCATCCATAGTTCCTACACTGACCCGGCAATACGGCTGGCCGTTGAAATCACGCGTCTGAATACCAATGCCTTGGCCAAACATCTGGTTGCTAAAGGCACCGGTTTTCATTCGGATTGGGAACAGGATAAAGTTTGTAGAAGATGGAATTACCTCGTAGCCCATATCGGTCAGGGCTTTGGTGGTATATGTACGAGCTTTCGCGTTTTCGGCACGGCAGTGGTTTTGCCACTCTTTGTCCTGATAGCTGGCAATACCAGCCATCAGTGTTGTAATACTAACGGCAAATTCGCCGTTCGTATACTCATGCAACGTTTTGAGCGTGGCAGGTTGACCAATTGCGTAGCCTAAACGTAAGCCAGCAAATCCGTGAATTTTCGAGAACGTACGAGCTAGAATCACATTCAATCCGTCCGCTACTAGTTTGCCTAGTTTAGGGCGGTCGGCAGGTTCGAAGAAATCAATGTACGCTTCGTCGATGAATACAGGCACTTTAGGGGCAATTTCCCGACAGAATGCTTCCAGTTCGGCAGTAGGAACAATCGTACCTGTTGGGTTATTTGGATTAACGATGTAGATTAGTTTGACCTCTGGCGTAATTGCGGCTTTGATTGCAGGAAGATCATACTTATAATCTTTCGTCATCGGGAGCGCCTTGATTTTTGCGCCAAATTTCTCGGCTCGCTGGAGCAAGTCGTCGTAAGTCATAGCACTGGTAAGAATCGTACCACCACCCTTAGCGTAATAGTCAGCAGCCGCCATCAGAATATCCGATGAGCCCGGCGACATCATAATATTATCGGGTTTCACTAGGTCATCAGCTGCAATCAGAGTTTTCAACTGGCTGAACTCCATCCAGGCATAGCGGTTTCCGAGTTCGGCGGCTTTCACAAGAGCCTCTTTCGCATTTTGCGAGATGCCTAGTGGGTTTTCATTCGCGAATAACCGAGCCCGGAGTTTAGGCATTTTGCTAAATGGATCATCGGCGAAAGCAAATTCATTCGTAAATGACGAAACAAGCGGAGCGTTAGATTGGGCGGCTTCGGCGGGTGTAAATCGACTTAAGCCTAGCCCTGCGGTTAGAAGCCCACTGGCGCGCAGCCAATCCCGGCGAGATAGTTGTGATGACATGGTTTTTTGTATTTATCCCGGAACAAATAAGAGTAAAGTCAAATATAACTCCTTAGTAGATAGAGTTTTGTGAAAGTACGAATTTATGCTCAGAAAAAAAGCACTTACAACTAGTAAGTGCTTTAAAATAATTTTGATGTAAAAATCAATTGCAGAATTATCTACAACTAAAAAGCTGTTTTCCGGAATAAATTTTTCTATTAACGATTTGTGTTAAAAACGTATATTGACCCCGTTCTAATTAGTCAACGGTCTAAGTTAGCTATTGACCCATATAGCTGGAAATCAGAATTTTGGGCAGGGCAATTTTTTGTCCCGTCGCTTCACTCCAGATCGGCGGCCTTCAGGTTTGTCGAAAATATAAGACACTGATAATTCGTGTGATCCGCCACTGTTACCCAAAGTAGAAATTGTTAAATCATAGCTATAGCCAATAGAGAATTTCTCCATTCTCCAGCCAATCAGACCCGCTATCGCATCATGATTATTCAACGTCTGATCATATTTCTTGAAGGGAATTCCCCGGTAATAAGCACCAATCGTTAAAGGCGAATAAGTCAGATAAGCTCCCAAATCCAATTGGTCGTATTTTCCCTGGTGCTTGTACATAACCACTGGTGAAATACTAATTTCACGATCCTGTTCGTCAGCAAGTCCCGTAAAGCCCATTAGTGGAATTCGTAAGCCTGCCTGAATACTGGTTTTAACTGGTAAACGTTCGCGACCGCCAATAAAGAACCCCTGATCGGGACGATTGATATGGTGAGCTGATAAGCCAACCCAGAACCAGTCGGAGTAGAAGAGACCGCCTGTTGAAAAATCAACATATTTTTGAGTTGGTAGCCCGCCCATTAGCGCCGGATCACTTGAAACACTGCCTGTTATAAACCCACGATCCGTAAATTGATCACCAGTAGTAAGTCCAAAATAATTTACGCTCCGATTCACGTAAGATCCCTGTAAACCGAGCCGTACAAACGATGATTCACTTACCTGAAATTGGTATGCATATTGCAGACCAATATCTGTTGACTGGATGCGCCCCTGGCCCTGATTGTCATTTTGAATCATTAAGCCAATGCCACTATTGTATTTTTCGACGAAGTGGTCAAAAGCTACCATTGTCGTAACATAGTTCGTAATGGCTGGCCACTGGTTTCGGTAGTTTGCCGTAATCCGTGGTGCCAGAGCCGAACCGGCAAAAGCAGGATTCAGGTACATAGGGGCCGCATAAAACTGAGTAAATTGAGGGTCCTGAGCAAAGACCATCCGACTCAGCGTCAGTGCCAAAATTGTCAGTACGTATTTCTTAAGCATAATAGAAATTCATGGCAAAGACTGGGCCAACTTTACCGTTGCAACGTTATTATCGTAAACGAAGTATTTATCGTTGCAACAACCTATAAAATTAGTCGAATTTAAAGGGCTTTTGTGACGATCGGGCGATAAAATTTTAGTGAGTCATCGTCGTTTATACTAACGTAATGCCCCCGTGGTTGTTATATCGTGGCAGTGAAATTGGGAAGGTGGCTTGATTCAGCGTTTATTCATGTTAAACTTTAGCAGTCATATTCGTGTAGTTGGACTCTGGGCTGTACTATTCCTGTTGGCAGGAATGACGACGGCCTGGGCGCAGGGATTTAAAATCAGTGGCAAAGCCTGTATTCCTGATCAGGAGTGCAAATCTGATTCGCTTACATTTACCGATACATCCAGAATTAGTGCGACCTCGCATCTCTGGGATTTTGGGGATGGTACAACCATTACCAAGCAGCGCGATTCTGTTGCCAAACACGTTTATCAGCAACCAGGTACGTATACGGTTCGCTTAACCCGAACCGTAAGTGGGAGTGCACAGACGTCGGAGCGAATTATTAATATCAGTACGCCACCACCTGCGTTTATGAACTGGCGAACCGATACAACCATTTGTAAAGGCGAGACCATTACGCTGGACCCATACAATGGAACTGAACAGCCGGGTTATCGGTACATCTGGTACCCCAAAGGAGATACAACTCAATCGATTCAGGTCGATAGTTCAGGGTGTTATTCGGTCGAAGCCATCAGTCCGAACGGTTGTTCGTATCAGAACCGAATTAACGTAGATGTCTGTGGGGAACAAAAAGAATCTCAGGGTGTAAAGTGGTATTTTGGACAAAATGCTGGCTTGGATTTTAGCGGTGGAGGAACGCCAAAACCGCTTACAGATGGGAGTTTGAGCACCATTGAAGGGTCGTCATCCATTGCCAATACCAAGGGAGTTCTCTTATTTTACACGAACGGAATTATTATTTATGGGAAAGATGGTAAACCGTTGAAATCGCTGATACCGGGCGATACAACGACTAACCAGATACCACTAGACGGAAGCCCTAACTCCACCCAATCTGCTTTGATTGTGCCAAAACCGACTTGCCGAGGCTGCGAATATTTATATTACGTATATACAACGTCGGAAATTCGCGGCAAAAAAACGTTGACCTATAGCGTAGTTGATATGCGTCAGGATGGGGGCAAAGGGGCTATTGTTGAAAAGAATATTCTCCTGTCAAATCAAGGTACTGAACAGTCGGCGTCGGTAGCGAACACACGCGATTCTACTTATTGGGTAATTACCCGGAAATATGGCACGAATCAATACGAAGTTCGCCATTTAACACGTAGCGAGAATACTGATCCTGTAACGTATACAGGTGGTCAGGTAATTGATTCGCTCTCAAATGCAGAAGGTTATATAAAAATTGGTCCGGCCGATACAACAAGTGGTAACGAAGGAAATCGACCAATGGCGGTTGTTGTCCCCGGCCCTCCCAAAAATTCGATCGACTTATTCACGTTCAATGACTCAACGGGCGTTCTAACATTTCAACGGACAATCGATCTCGGGCCCACTCCTCCTAAAGCGTACGGGGCAGAATTCTCGCCCGATGGGAAGAGTCTCTACGTGACCATGCTGGCCGATACAAACAGTGATGGAAGCCTAAAAAATGCATCCTACATAGTCAAGTATGATCTGACGCAACCCGACTCCCTGGTGAATAAATCAAAAATGGTTGTCGATAGTAGTACGACCAGGCAATACGGCTCTATACAAATTGGGCCCGATGGTCGTATTTACGTAGCCATAAAGGGGAGCAGTTCTTTGGGTACCATTGAAAATCCGAACGGTGGTTTGCTCGATAGTTTGATTTTCAACCCATCTGGTCAATCGCTCGGGGGCAAAACGAGTCAGTTAGGGTTACCCAACTTAGTAGCGAATTTCAACGATCAGTCGAGTGGACCGGGACTTACGTATGGAGATACCTGCGTCAATGCGCCTACTGTGTTTCAGATAAGTCCGAACTGTCCAAAGCTAAAAGAAGCATACACGTTAGATTTTGGCGATGGTAGTCGCCCTTATTCAACTACGGCTACCGATCCAATTACGCACGCATACGCCAAACCGGGGCAGTATTTTGTCAGTCTCCAGATTATTACCAGAACCAGTAGCGGAGGCATTTGTAAAGACACCTTAATCCGGGATACACTGACCATCGTAGAATTACCGCCCGACATAAACCTGGGAGCAGACACGGCCATTTGTAATAAAAAAGGAATTACCCTGGATATAAAAGTACAGGCCAAAATGTACGTCTGGATTGTGAATGGAGCACTTGTCAGTAGGCAAAAGACCATCACTTTCGATCGGCCCGGCTATTACATTGCAGTAGGTATAGCCGCTAATGGTGAATGTTTCAAAAGCGATACGATTGAAGTTCAGATCAAACCAACTCCCTCACTTGATCTTGGGCCCGATACCGTTTTCTGTTACCGCTCATCGGTGGATTTAACCGTACCGCAACGAACCTGGACGCAGTTTCAGTGGAGTAATGGTGGAACGGAGCGAACGATATTCGTAACGAAAGCAGGAACCTATACCGTTACGGCGCAATCGACGGTGAACGGAACAACCTGCGAAAATTCGGATACGATTCGGGTTAGCGAACTGCCCAAATTACGAATGGCTGCCAGCTTGACCGGCCCAACAACTTGTACGTCAGCAGATGGGGTAATTAATGTAACGACTACACCCAATGGTATCTACGAGTATAACTGGACTAGATCCGATGGAGCCATTCTGACGGGCACAACCGGCCAGCAGGTCAGCCTGACGGAGGGTGGGTATAAAGTGAGCGTATCCGATACACTACACGACTGTAAAGCCGATACAGCATTCACCCTGAAATCTCCCGATAATCAGTTAGCCGTTTCACCACTGGTAAGAGATGCCTTGTGTAGTATACCGAATAGCGGTACAATAAGCCTGACAGTTACGGGAGGAACCATTGCTACTTATACCTGGCTGGATCAGAACAATGGTGTTGTGGCAACTACGCCCGCCCTTGGAACGGCTTCGCCGGGACTTTATAAGGTGCAATTGATTGATACGAAAGGATGTAAGTTGCTGAAGGATAGTATCCGGGTTGGCTTAGATAGCACTGGCTTTGCCCGATTAGGTCCTGATACACTAAAATGCAATGGACTAGCCATACTATTGGCCCCTCTGTCGGGTGATATACCGGGTAATGTTTATCAATGGAGTACGGGCGCATCTTCGCCCAGTATATCGGTCTCAAATCCAGGTTCGTATAGTCTGACCGTTAGAAATACGCAGTCGGGTTGTGTTGGACGAAGCAGTATCAACGTGGGTGATCGACCACCACCACCATTTTCATTAACCCAGCAGGCATCGCTTTGTGAGGGTGATTTAGGAAAAGCTACACTAACAGCTGGTGGAGCGGCCGGTCTGCGCTATCTGTGGATAAACCGAAATGATACGACCCGATCGATTATCGTCGATAAGGCAGGGGAGTACCAGGTTCGTGTGACGGACGTGCTGGGTTGTACAGCCGTAGGATCGGCTCGTGTGTTGAATCTGTGCGAACCAAGGGTGAATATACCAGATGCCTTTACGCCGAATAATGATGGGGTAAATGATGTGTTACAGATATTCACAGCTTACATTGTCAACTACCAGTTTAGAATCTACAATCGATGGGGCGAGGTAATTTTCGCGAGTGATAACCCAGAGCAGAAGTGGGATGGAACTTACCGCGGATCAACCTATCCATCAATGCTTTATCCCTACGTTGTGACGTTCACAAGCGAGTCGTTTCCCGAGCGTGGACCCGTTACAAAAAGAGGTACAGTAATGCTCATTCGATAGCGGTTTTCTCCTGTTTTTTTCGTAAATTTGACGTAAACGACCTGGTCTGAAACAGTCCATTTTGGACTGAAAAACGGGCCAGGTCTGTACGAATCAAAACCATGCGAAACGACTTTTTGAAAGGCTCATCCGATGGCATGACCGCTACCGACAAAGAAATCGAGCGGGCGCTCAGACCGCTTTCTTTCGAGGATTTTACGGGGCAGGAAAAAGTGCTGGATAACCTCGAAGTATTTGTCCGGGCTGCCATGCAACGGGGCGAAGCACTTGACCATGTTCTGCTTCATGGTCCTCCTGGTTTGGGGAAAACAACATTATCGCACATCATTGCTAATGAACTTAATGCCAACATAAAAATGACCTCTGGTCCTGTGTTGGACAAGCCAAGCGACCTGGCCGGATTGTTAACCAATCTGCAGCCAAACGATGTTCTGTTTATCGACGAGATTCACCGTCTCAATCCGATTGTGGAAGAGTACTTGTATTCGGCCATGGAAGATTACAAGATCGACATTATGCTCGATTCTGGGCCAAATGCGCGGACGGTACAGATCAAATTGAATCCATTTACGTTGATTGGCGCTACTACACGCGCTGGTATGCTTACATCGCCCCTACGAGCACGGTTTGGTATCAGTTGCCGACTTGAATATTACGATGCAAAATTGCTGACCAGTATCGTGCAGCGATCAGCCGCTATTTTAGGAACGCCAATTGACGAAACAGGCGCGTTTGAAATTGCCCGCCGGAGCCGGGGTACACCGCGTATCGCCAACAACCTTTTGCGACGAACCCGCGATTTTGCTCAGGTTAAAGGCAATGGATATATCAACGTCGAGATCGCTGAAATCGCTTTGAGCGCGCTCGACGTCGATCAAAACGGCTTGGATGACATGGATAATCGGATTCTGATGACGATTATTGACAAATTCAAAGGTGGCCCCGTTGGTCTGACTACCATTGCCACAGCCTGCGGTGAAGAAGCTGAGACGATTGAAGAAGTATATGAGCCATTCCTGATTCAGGAAGGGTTTCTAAAGCGGACTTCCCGTGGACGTGAAGCTACTGAAAAAGCCTATCGTCACCTGGGCATTATGCCGAATTTCCGAACGGGGGAATTATTTGGATAGACTCGCTTTTAAAACAGTAAAGCCGTAAAACAGTGATTCAAGATCTATCTGTTTTACGGCTTTACTGTTTTTGGATGAATTAGCTGATCAATGTGCTCTTATAGATGCAATCAATGATTTCCGCTACGGCGTTGTCAACCAGAAAGTAATATATGTTTTTACCGCTGCGCCGGATATCCAGAATTCCTTTATCCCGCATGTTAATTAAGTGGTGTGAGATCAATGATTGTTCCGCATTCAGATTCTTGTAGATTGCTGAGACATTCAATTCTTTATTTTCGTTCAGCATCTGAATAATTTTTATCCGCAGCGGATGGGCAACAGCTTTTAATACATAAGCTGCTTTGTCGATTTTTTTTTCTTCATCAAAAAGTTTGTCGGTAGGCATGACAATGGGTATTAGTTGGTAATAGTGATCTGAAAGATAATGTGAAAACAGACATATATAAAACACTAACCTGCTGAAAGTGAGATATATTTTATTTAATGGTTGTTTTCTATATCCTATAATAAGATGAAAACCTGTTTATTTTTCTTGCTGGTAACCAATTAGTAAGTTTTAGAGTTTCAGCAAGACGTATTTATTTACGCGCTGGTTTCCGAAATCGATTGCTTTGTACCACGCCAGCCAATTAAAAATACCCCAGTTAAGACGAGTAGAGTGCCAACAATTTGTTCAATACTAATTGTTTCGTTTATAATAGAAGATGATAACACAATGGTGAAAATAGGGCCAATGCTTGCAATAATCGAGGCATTTCCGGAGCCCACTCGTTTTATGCCTTCAGCAATCATAAACGTGGGAATAACCGTCACGAAAATGCCCATGCCTAATCCGAGTGCATATACGGGCATTGGGTAACTATCTAAATCCAGTCGATTCTGAATAGCGCAATGGATAACAGTGGGAACGGTCGCAGCGATCATGGCATAGCAAGTGTAGCGTTGTGAGCCAACCAGAGCAATCATCCGATCGCTGCCAACCAGATAGATCGCATAAACCAAACCACTTAAAATAACCCAAAAAGCGCCCAGCATAACGTCTTTCTGAACAGACGTCTCAATATTTCCCCAAAAAGCAAGCAGGATTCCTGCATAGGTCAGAAGCAGCGCAACGATCTGTAATTTAGAAATCGGCCGCCGGAAACCAATAGCATTTATAAGCAGGACGAAGGTAGGATAAATGAACAGCAGAATTCGCTCCAGGCTGGCCGTAATGTAAACGAGCCCTAAAAAGTTAAAGAAACTGGCAAGATAATAACCCGTTATCCCATAAAAGGCCAGGGCCATCCACTGCCGAAACGTTAACGGTACAGGAGGTTGCTTCTGAGCAATACGTAATAGGATAACAACATAAAAAGGAAGCGCAAAAAGCATCCGTAATGTCAGCAGCGAGATAGAATCAATTGGGTATTGATAGGCTAGCTTGATGAGTATTCCTTTTGTTGCAAAACAAAATGCCGCCAGAAAAACTAAAAAAGCTCCGACCCAGTAACGGCTACGTGACATAAGAGAGAAGGCATGGAAAAGGGTGCGCGAAGCAAGGATTGTAAAGTGCAGTAATCACCCATGCTCCGCGCCACTTACTCTATGCTATTTTTGTCGGAAGAACAGCGTGAGCGGTACGCCGGTAAAATCAAAATGATCGCGAAGTTTGTTTTCAAGGAATCGCTGATAGGATTCCTGAACATATTGCGGCAGATTGCAGAAGAAAACAAACGTTGGCGAAGGCGTTGGGACCTGAAGCATATATTTGATTTTGATATGCTTGCCTTTAATAGCCGGTGGCGGATATTTTTCGATTTCAGGCTGCAAAGCCTCATTTAGCTTCGAAGTAGCCACTTTTTTGTTCTTATTTTCGTAGACCTCCATCGCCTTTTCCATCACCTGAAAAATGCGTTGTTTTTCATGAACCGACGCGAAAATGATGGGCAAATAATCAATAGGCATCATCCGCTGAATCATCTCCTTCCGCCATACATCGGCAGTACGATGATCTTTTTCAACAGCATCCCACTTATTGACCATAATGACAATGCCCTTTTTCGCTTTTACGGCCTGACCAATAATAGTCAAATCCTGCGCTTCCAGGCCACGAGTTGCATCGAGCAGAATAATACAAACGTCCGACTCTTCCATCGCTTTAATTGAGCGGAGCGTCGAATAAAATTCGATGTTGTCCTGAATACGAGCTTTACGTCGAATACCGGCTGTATCGGTCAGGATAAAATCTTTTCCGTAAGCTTTATAGCGTGTATTGATCGCATCACGGGTTGTGCCCGCAATATCCGTTACAATACTGCGCTCCTGCCCAGTCAATACATTCAGAAAGGAAGATTTTCCAACATTTGGACGGCCCAGAATGGCTATGCGTGGAATACCAGCATCTGGATTTTCAACGCCATCGGTTTGAAAATGCTTTACAATCTCATCCAGCAAATCGCCCGTGCCCGTTCCAGTCATTGATGAAATGGGGTATGGATCGCCTAGACCTAGTCCGTAAAATTCAGCAGCTCCCTGAGCGCGCTCCGTTGTTTCGGCTTTATTGGCAACGATATAAACCGGTTTTTTCGACCGACGCAGCACATCCGCAAAGTCTTCATCCAGGCCCGTAATACCGGTTTGCGTATCAACAACGAATAACAAAACGGTTGATTCCTGAATTGCGATTTCTACTTGCTCACGAATTGATTCCTCAAATACATCTTCAGAACCAACAACATAACCACCTGTATCGATAACCGTAAAATACTTGTTATTCCACTCGGCGGTGCCATAATGGCGATCACGAGTTACGCCACTTTGGTTGTCCATGATAGCCTGTCGTTGCTCCGTCAGGCGATTAAATAACGTGGATTTGCCCACATTCGGGCGACCCACAATTGCAACAATGTTTGCCATTTTAGTTAGTGATGAGCGATGAGTGATGAAGAATGAGTGATAAGTGGCCTGATGCGCACAGCACTCATCGTTCATCAATCATCACTACTATTCGTCATATCCCAACCGCTTAAGCATTCGCTCTTTCTGGCGCCAGTCGGGTTCTACTTTGACGAATTGTTCTAAAAACACTTTTTTGCCGAAGAAGCGCTCCAGTTCTTCGCGGGCCATAATACCCGTTTTTTTGATCATCTTACCACCTTCTCCAAGCAGAATCGCTCGCTGCGTAGCGCGTTCAACCAGAATTTCAGACTGAATGACAATAATGTCGGGCTTCTCTTTAAAACTGGTGATAATTACTTCGCTACTGTATGGAACCTCTTTCTTATAGTTCAGAAAAATCTTCTCCCGAATAATCTCCGAAGCAAAGAATCGTTCAGGCTTGTCTGTAAGTTCGTCTTTAGGGAAATAGGGAGGATGCAGGGGCAAACGAGAGATAATTCCTTCAAACACCTGCTCTATATTAAATCCATTCAAGGCCGAAATCGGAATGATTTCTTGAGCTTTAAAATGTTCATTCCAATAGGCGATTTTCTCCACTACCTGATCATGTGTAGCCTGATCAATTTTATTGATAAGCAACAGAATAGGCACATCGGATTTTTGTAGCCGCTCGATAACATCATTCTCGTCGTGCTGTTCGAATATATCGGTGACAAAAAGAACCACATCAGCATCTTCAAGAGAACCCCGCACAAAACTCATCATGGATTCATGGAGTTTGTATTGCGGTTTGATAATACCGGGTGTATCAGAATAAACGAGCTGGAATTCCTGGTCGTTATGAGTCCCGTTTAGGATACCCATAATCCGATGTCGGGTTGTTTGGGCCTTGGAGGTAATGATTGACAGCCGTTCACCAACGAGCTGATTCATGAGGGTTGACTTACCAACATTCGGTTTGCCAACGATACTGACAAAACCAGCCTTATGATCGGCCGGGAAATTTTGGATAATCTCTGTATTCATAGGAGGTGATCCCACTGGCTGATTACCAGTAGCTTTGGTTAACAACCCCCGATTCACAAAAAACGTTTCAGAGCAACAGTAAACTTTTTTTGACGAGATTAGTTGTTTAATCAGAAAGTTGTTGTACTTTTGCACTCCCAACATCGCGGGATGGAGCAGTTGGTAGCTCGTTGGGCTCATAACCCAAAGGTCGCTGGTTCGAGTCCAGCTCCCGCTACTCTGAAAAGGTCTAATTAGCTGATAAACAGTTGATTAGACCTTTTTCGTTTCCCCTAGGAGACGGTTTGGGGGGCGAAAACTGTTAGTATTTATAGATAATATCAGTAAAAAACTCTTATATATGAATTAAGAAATACATTTGGTTAATATCCCTATCACACTATTGCCACTATATTGATTTAGTATCGATAATTTATAAAAATAGTTACGATAGTATTCTTTGAAGCTGTTTAAACTTTGAGTTTACGCCTGATTTTCCGTAGTAAAATGACAGAGAAGGCGATAAAATGGAGGCTCATCCAATTTCTCACCGAATACTCGAATCGCACTAACAAGGCTTTGAAACCGTCAATCCAAACATTGGCATGCTCAATCGCTGAACGGTCTTTATAAAGTTCTTCGGCAACTATATGGTCACCACTTTAATAGACTTTCCCTGACTCCGCCGGCTCATTACGTGGATTAGGCTTGACATTGGCAATAATTTCCTGCTTAGCGCAGGCCAAGCGAAAGCCCACTGAGTCAAAGCCCGGATCCGCATTCAAGAACAAGTCTTGGCGGTTAATACCAGCCGCTTTCAAGAGAGTACAGATCTCCTCAAAGAGCCCTTGAATCTCAAACAAACCATGATGCTGGTCCGCTTGCGGGGTAGACATCGCTAACATAACCCCCTGATTGTCCGACAGAAATAGCGCATTCGTGGTATTGCAGGCTTTGCGACCCTGATAGCCTACTGCGTCGCCCCCATTTTTGGCTAGGGTATGGCTACCATCAAATTCGACACTCGACAAGTCCAAATGCTTGAGGTTTTGGGCCAATAAATTTACCCAGATTTTCTTCCAGCAGTCGGCTTTACTCCACTTGTTGTAGTAATAAAAAACAGAATTCCGCCGGGCGGTGAAGTGCTTTGTCGCTAAAGAACTGTTTGGTAGGCAATTCGCGCCATTGACAACCGGTTTTCAAGCGATGAAAAATGCATTCTACGATCTCAGTCAGAGATACTGTTGTTGGAAAGGCTCTTTGTCCAATGGTTAACTGTGGTAAAATGCATGTTTCAATCATAGCTTTGCTGATGATCCCCATTGCTGTATTTATTGAAAGTTCGCACCTCAAAATTCACGCAGCTTTGGGGATTTTCATTGAAGTTTAAACAGCTTCAATAACAGGTTAACATCTAAATCATTATAATTAATACTTCTTTTAAATGGACGATTTCATAATGTCTCGTCCGGATAATGTACGTACTGTAGGGTTGGTCAACATCCGTACGGATGTTGACCAACCCTACAACTTCTAAAACAGCGTTTCCTATAGCTTAGTGGCAATCGATTCTACCTTATAGTCGCTCGTTTCCGTTTCGATTTTCTGATTAGTGGTCTGGTCCCAGCGTTCGCGATCCGTTACGTATCCATCCGCGTTGAGGTTGTATTTGTACGCGTAGTTAAATAAGACCTTGGAGGGGCCGGTCTGGGTGCGGGTGATCGTCTGGACCAGGTGTTTGTTGAACTTCCCGAATACCGGTAAAAACATCAATGCCGTCCCATCGGACTTATCCTGGCCAAAAAACGAAAACGTAGGATTAAGCGGATAAAGATCTGCTTGCGGGATACCTCGGTTTCCGTAAGTATACTGATCCGAATAAACCAGCCTTCCATTCGTTTCTACCTTCATCGAAGATACGTCTCCATTCGTGTCGTAACCAAATACGGTCGTTTCTGCATCGGTATCCTCCACATTATAGCATTTGACCAGGCGCTTATTCTCATAGACGTACCCAAATTTCTGGACCGTAGTATTACCATTTGCGAATGTCTCCACCTCACTCCGGACGGCCATATTATCGTTATTTAGGTAAAGTGTTGTGTATTTAATTACAACAAACCCATACGCGTCGTGCGTTGAGCTTTGGCAAACAATTTGGCTGGGATTGTCATAATTGAATCCGGTGGTTACGTTGCCCTTCAGCACCTTTTTCAGTCTTCCATCCGCATGATACGTCAGTACGTACTCGCCCTGTTTAACCAGCGTATATTTTTTGGGTATCGTTGGGTTGATTGTCTGCAAGGCGGTCTCAGGGACTATGTCAGCCGACTTGGGATTTGGTGCTGTCGGTGTTAGTAAGGCATCTTTTTCACAAGACGCCAACCCGATACAAAAAGCGAAACTCAGGGCACTGGTAGTAATTTTCAAAAAAGACTTCATGGTAGTTGTTGTTTGAACTTGTTTTGTGAATGCTGTCCAATCACCTGGTGTGGTTGAACGCAACAAAGGTGGGGCTGAGCGGGCTGGTCAATCAAAAATAGAACCCTTATTGGTTCTATTGAGCACTTGAGGGGTAGGCAATCGAGCCTAAGTTGATTTAGTCGGTTTGTTGAGGGTTGGCTGTACCTTACTGCCGTTATAGACTACACAAAAGTCCTCCGACGAGAACGAATAGCCCATCTTTTCGATAAGATTGACGTAAACAGGCACCTAATGCCCCTAAAACACTTCAGCTTGAATTGCCCACTATTTAATTGGCGAACAGAACCAACGGCGTTAAAACGTTTGATGACCGACCCTGTCGGCCCCACCTTTGCTCAACAATAAACAATAAGGGCACCCACATCGGGTAGCTTCATGCTATATCAAAACAACAAAGTACCAATGAAAACCTTCGTTAAACAGAGTAACCTACTGACGAGTATCGTCTTGTCGATTGGTCTGACGGCCTGCGAGAAAGACAGCTTCCTCACTCCAAACCCAACTGGTAGCGCCCGGTCGGCAGCCCCGCCGGATGGTATCGAAGTCGGCATTCCCCAAGTGCACAAGCTTACCCAATATGGCGAGGCTAAGCTGACCTACGCTGATAATGGCCAGCTACTGGCGGTGACGACGCCCGTTCGGGGCAGTATGCCTATTCAGACCGACTACACGTATGGTCCTGGACAGATCAGGGCGTTTACCCATCAGGGAAAGATTGTGCTTCATGACGAAACGTTTAGCCTCGACGCCAGCGGTCGTTGCACGGAATCTGTCGAAGCTGGGACCTATAGTGATATTCACTGGGTCTATACGTATACAGACAAAGGCCAATTATGGTCTTGTATGAATAAAAACAGTTGTGTTGGCGGAATCACCTACAACTACAACACAGATGGCGATATGGTTATGGTAAGGGTTGCTACGGGTTTTTCAGAGGGAGTGGACATCAAAGTTGGTTACAATGAGCCAGTGGGTGCCCCCTTGCTGAATGATGCCTACCCGTTGAACATGACTGTCCCCAAGATGACTGCTCATGATACCTACCTGCGCATTTTCGGTAAGCCCAGTAAGCACTTGCCCAAACATATATCGTACGAGCGGTCGCCGGGTAGTTCCTTCTTTTATGTTCCTAGCGATTTGTTTTACGTATACACGCTTGATTCGGAAGGCTATGTGACGAAAAAAATAGAATACAACGGTCAAAGCGGTACGTTGCCTAAAACGTTTCTCTATGGATACGTACTAACCAATATACCCCTACAGCTTTAGTACGTATATAGGTGCGCGTTCAATCTTCTCCATACTCCTGATAAATGCAGAAACTGCACGTGTATTTATGCATTTAAACTGGCTCTGGCGTTTGCGTCGGAGCCAGTTTTGGTTTATAGGTCCCTGTCAACTGCGACGAAAAATAGCCTTAACAGTCTGAGTAACCTGGTAAAACCCGAAAAACAATTAAACGCGTTTTGCCTACTACTTAACGGCTGAGGCACCCACTCAACCTGAAATGTTTGAGAGACAAGGCTAACCGGAGCCAGATTTACATCCAGATGCCTGATCCGAAGCCACGCGCTAGTCCAGTGAGCCAAAGTCAGGTACGGTTCCTTTATGTTCACCCTTTAGTTCATCTAGAACACGATTATGAAAAGACGATGTTTACGTTCTCAAACGAATGTAGTCTCCACCTATTTCAATACGCCCGCCTGGCTACGTCGGGTACTGTTTAGCAGCATTCTGTTGCTGCTACCTTTTTTAGTCGCAAATGCGCAAACAAATTGGACAAGCCAGTTCCAAGTGCCTGGGCAAATAGTATTTGATGTGGCATATGGAGGGGGCAAATATGTAGCGGTTGGCAACAGTGGCCTGATCCAGATTTCTACAGATGGTGTTGGTTGGACGACGCAGGTGGCTCCTTCTCAATCGGCTGGTGCCTTACTCGGTATCGTTTACGCAAACAGTCAGTTCGTAGCGGTGGGATCTTCAGGTCGCGTCATTACATCGCCTGATGGCATAACCTGGGCGAGTCAGGTTTCGGGAACGACCAAGTTTTTATGGAGCATTGCTTATGGGGCTGGGCGATTCATAGCCGTTGGGGACGATGGCACCGCTATTACGTCGGCGGATGGTATAGCCTGGACAAGCCTGACAACCGGCACGAGCAAGGGTTTTAATGACATTACCTACGGGGACGGCCAGTTTGTGGCTGTTGGAGATGGAGGTATGATAAGAACGACTCCCAATGGTATCATCTGGACAGCGAGAGTGTCAGGCACCGCCAATGACCTAAAAGGAGTGACGATTGGTGTCAATGGGCAATTTGTGGCTGTTGGCACCAATAGTACTGTCGTTAGTTCCCCTAATGGTATAGGGTGGACGGCGCAGGAGGCAGCAGGTGGTACCTCACTACTTCTAACTTCTGTAACGTACGACCCGGCACAAGGACTCTATGTAGCCGTTGCGGAAACAATTCTTCATCAATTGCTCCGGTCAACAGATGGGATAAACTGGACGTCGGGCTCATCGGATACCCGATTGAGTTTATACAGGGTTCGGTATGTGAACAGTCTGTTAATTGCTGTCGGGCAATTGGACATCATACTTACCTCACAAAATGGAATCAACTGGTACCCACGGACGATAAGTATTGACATACAATTTAACGCAACCGCTTATGGTAACGGTCATTATATAGCTGTAGGTAAATATCCAGTCAGTATCTCGCCAGCCACGGGCACCGTTGCCGTTACTTCGACCAATGGCATTAATTACACGCTGGGTACAACCCAACATTTTTCCGGCGCGGGTGAAGGGTTTAACGATGTCGCGTTTGGGAATGGCCAGTTTGTGGCTGTTGGGGGAGAAGGTATTATTCAAACGTCGACTGATGGTAACGTATGGACCCTGCGCCACTCAACCTCCGGGGCATCGCTCTATGGCGTCGCGTATGGGGGTGGTCAGTATGTAGCTGTTGGATCAGGGCTGGATGTAGGCGGGAGCTTTCTCCGGTCGTCGGATGGCATTACCTGGATAAAGAGTGCTGCCGGAGCCAATACGTTTTACCACGGAATCACGTACACCAATGGGCAATTTGTGGCCGTTGGATTTAACGGAGCTATCGGCACCTCAACAGACGGGTCCATTTGGACGCCCCGAACCTCAGGTACTACCAATATGCTAAACAGTGTCGCCTATGGGAATGGCATCTATGTGGCGGTTGGGACTGGTGGTAAGACACTCCGCTCGACCGATGCCAGTGTCTGGACAACGGTGGCCACGTTTACGGGGAATGACCTTAATCGGGTACTATTTGCCAATAGTCAATTTGTAACCGTGGGCAAGAATGGCAGCATCTTCACCTCGCCCGATGGCGTTACCTGGACGGCTCGTAGTTTCAATAGCAACGGTGTGACGCTCAATGGCATCGGGCATGGCAATGGCTTGTTCGTAGCCGTTGGCGAGGAAGCAACCATCGTCACGTCGCCGGATGATAGCGTGGTACCGCCCGTCAATCAGCCACCCGTCGCGCCGTTCATTGCCGATGCCACAGGCACGGTCGGTCAGGTCTATTCGCAAACCATCCCTGCGTTCAGCGATCCCGAAAATCAACCCTTAACCTACAGTATAATCGGGTTGCCCCCTGGACTGCTGGTTATCGACGGGGGTAATATCGTCGGGCCACCCTCTACGGCTGGCGTGTACTCCATTACCGTCACCGCTACGGATACGGGGGGACTAAGTGCCAACGCTACCTATACACTAACGATCAATCCAGCGGGTAATCCCGGCGCTTTTGCTATTACGGGCGTAACGACGGTGAATTGTCAGACCGTCTCCGCCACCGAACGACACCTCAATTTTAGTCCCCAGTACACCGGGCTGAACGGGCAACCGATCAGCTTCTCGGTGGTCAACGAAATGCTACCGACTACTAAATCTGGCCCGTATTCGCTACGTATGTACATTGATAATCCGACCATCACCCTGAAGGCGACGCAAACCGGCAGCGCGGGTGAAGCTAGCTATACCTATAACTGGTTAGCCGCCTGTGGGGTTGTGCCACCAGGTAACCAAGCACCGACTGTCGTTCACACCATTCCCGCTCAGGCTGTCACCCAGAATCAACCCTTCAACTATGCTATCCCGGCGGCCACCTTCGCCGACCCGAATGGCGATGCGTTAACGGTATCAGTAGGCGGTTTGCCAGCGGGCTTGCTCTTCACCGCGCCCGCCACCATCAGTGGTGTACCGCTTTTCCCAGGGGAATCGATCGTGACGGTCACCGCCACCGACGGGGGTAACTTAAGCGTCAGCACCCAGTTCACCCTGACGGTAAACCCGGAGTCGATGAATGGATCATTTGCCATCACCGGCGTCAATCTGGTAAGCTGTCAGACTGTCTCCGCTACCGAGCGGCTGCTTAGCTTAACTCCCCAGTACTCGGGTTTGACGGGTCAGTCGGTGAGCTTCTCGGTGGTTAATGAGATGCTACCGACCACCAACCCAGGCCCTTACCCACTGACGATGTACATCGATAATCCGACGATCACCCTGAAAGCGACCCAAATCGGCACGGCGGGTGAAGCCAGTTTTACTTACAACTGGCTGGCAGTTTGCAACGGAAATGGCGCTCGCAAAGGAGCTGGTGAATCTGCTGAGAACGGTCTACGGGTTCGATTGCTGGGTAATCCCGTAGAGAATGGCATACTGGAAGTCGAAGTCCAGTCAGCAGCAGGCCAGCCTTTAGCGTTACGTCTAACCGATTTGCGCGGACAGATTATTGATAGCCAGAGGGTAACGCCGGCTGACTTGACTGGGCAGTACCGGTTTGAGATGGACCGTCAGTCGGCAGGAATGTACTTGCTACAGGTCAGTACGCCCACTCAGATGCGGACACTCAAGGTACTCAAGCGGTAACTAGTGAGCTACAAATCGATCTATCCCAAAGCCCTCCGTCATTCGTGCTGGAGGGCTTTGGGGTGACTTGTCAGAGGCTAACAATCAAGCAGGTAAGATTTCGGATAAATTTATTGGCATTGCAAATGAAAAATCAGTGATCGACGAGAAGCCAACTATTGATTCCTGTTTAACAAAAGCAACCGAATGATTAAAACAGATAGATTATGAAAGACACCGCTTGGTACGAAGCCTCCAGGCCTTCCCAGCCTGACAAAAACGGGGACTCGATTGTTGGCCATAAGTGGGTGGAGGTACGACCCGGTAGATCGTTAAAGTTTATCATTATTCGTCAGCGTAACGGCGACTTTGTTATTACCTGCGATCAAGCTAGTCTGGCAGCTGCTCACCTAACGTATAGGTCCTGCACGATTTATGCTTCACAGGCTCAGGCGATGCCTGCTCAGGTGCTTTGGAGCATTATTTTAGAAAGTGTAAAATCCATTTAGGCGATACGTTAGCGAATGGCCAGGGATTTATAAACCATAGATGCAGATAGTGTTCAGGAAACTGAATGTCACTGACAAAAATCCCTGTCGAAACAGCTTGACGGTCAAAGCAAGGGCACTTTCACAGTGAACGTAGTGTCGGTCTCCTCAATTAGCAGCGGCTGGTCGCTCAGGTAGGCATACAGTTTTTTCAGACTATCCAGACCCTGTTTGTTCGAGGTTTTGACCTGCGGCTTTTTCTGCCGGTTATTCACCACCCATAGATACATATCCTTCACAAACACCTGGATTTGAAGCGGACTATCCTCATCGGTGGTGTTATGTTTGATGGCGTTCTCAAACAGGTTCTGAAGCGTAACGGGTACGATTTCGTAGGCTAAGTAGTCAGCGGCTATGTCGATTGTGATCTGCAACCCATCTTCCAGCTGCGCTTGTTGCAACTCAATGTATTGTTGCACAAACGCTAGTTCGCTGGCCAGGCTAATGGTTTCTTTCTCCTTGTTCTGTAAAATGTAGCGGTAGATCGCCGATAATTTTTGCAAAAAACCAGAGGCCTGTTTAGGATCGATGATGATCAGACTGTTGAGCGAGGTGAGGCTGTTAAACAGAAAGTGGGGATTGAGGTGATTGATCAGGTTCTGGTACTGGATTTCGGTTTTGTCGCGTTCGAGCCGCGTGGCCTGCACCTGAAGATGGTGCAGCCGGGCGGTTTGGGCCACCCGGTAACGAATCAGCCCAATGGCGATGGCCAGTAGGGTCAATAGCAGAAACGCCTTGAAGGTAACTGTTTGGTAATACACCGTGTCGATATGAATGGTAAGCCGACGGATGGGCGTCTCCATGTTGTTGATCGACACACCCTTCACAGCAAATACATAATCGCCACCCGGCAGTTTTGTATAGCTGGCACTCGTTTGTGAACGGGCTTTGCTCCACTCCGTATCGTAGCCTTCCAGTTTATAGCGAAACAGATAGGGCTTTTCGTGGAGCGGCCCCAGCACCGAATATTGAACGGAAAACGAATTGTCGGATGCCTTCAGGTGCACCGTCGGTGTCGCACTGGTCAGCCAATACGTTGAATCGCTGGCAACCAGGCCACTGAGTAACACCTGAGCTGGCTTAACGGAAAACCGTGATAGGACTTCTGGTTTAAACTCGATCAGATACCCCTTAATGGCCGCCAGGATATGACCATTCCGGAGCGGCCACAGAAAATTAAAATACTCCTGGTTATCTTCGCTGTAGGGCAGGCTAATGGTCAAAAACTGATTGCGTGCGGGCGTAAAGATGGAAAACAAGTTATAAGACCCTACCCAGATATGTCCATATCGATCGGGTAAAGCCGCCAGACAGTGATCATCCCCTAAGCCGTCGTGTACGCCCCAGAATCGATACTGCCGGCTGCGGGGATCGTAGCGGGCCAGTCCGTAGCCATTGGTCGCCAGCCAGAAATAGCCGTTTTTATCTTCGGTAAACGACGAAATCGTATTCTCGAACTCCGCTTCAGCGGGGCCTTTTTGCAGACTGAATTGCCCGGTCTGCGGGGAGAATTTGGCAAATCCTTCCGGATAGAGCTCCAGCCATACCGCATTGTGGCGATCAACCAGGGCATTCCGAACCCAGAATTTAGGGTGATCTGAGCTGGACAGAATCGGATACTGGTGCCACTGACCCGTCGTAATCTGATAGCAAAGCGTCTGTTTATTCTGGTAAAAAAGCCAGATTAACTCGTTCTGCTGAAGCAGCCGATACCGACCGTTCCGAATCGTTTCGGTTTGACCATAGGCCGGTAGCGGAATGGCGATAAATTGACGAGTCTTTTTGCTGAATCGGAGCAAATGGGTTTGGCTGGCCACGTACAAATCAGAGCCGTAGGCACCAATGCCATAGGCGAAGAAAGCCCCCGGCGCCGGGTACCGTTCCAGCCGATCAGTCTCGGCTACGTAGTGCAGTAGCGTCGCTGGCGTATGTACTTCGCTACCCCACCAGGACCCATCGGAATCCTCATAAAAGTTATTGATCAGCGCCCCTGTTTTCAGGCCTGGATACCAGCGGCTTAGGGGATTCGCTTCGTATAAAGCCCGGCTTGGATTGGTGTAGGAAATGCCATTGACGGTGCCCAGCCAGATGGTGCCGTCGTCATCCTGCCAGCCCGCCCAGAAACAACTCCCCGCAATGGAAGTGCGTCGGGTGTCTTTATGCATCAGTTCACGAACCTGATCCGTGCCTGCCTTCACATAAAACATCAGGTAACTCAGGCTACTGATCCAGAGATTATGCTGGCGATCCACGAAAATCGCATTCAATTCATCGACCCGGCGACCTGTTTGGCTGATGGGTTTGATGGTTCGAATCAGTTTACGGTTTTTCAGATCGAAGATGACAATCTGCTCGTCATTATTGTCGGCGTACAGCATCTGCGTGCCATCGAGCGTCAGCGCTCCCGTAAAATGGGGCGCAAAAATGGGTAAGGCTTCCGGGTTGTTGCGGTAATTCTGACATTCACCCGTAGCTATATCCAGATAATTTAAGCCGCCATCCCGCCGGGTTCCGATCCAGATACCAGCCCGAAAGGGATCTTCCAGCAGCCCATTTCCGGAAATATAGTTTTCGGACAGGGAACGCGGATTCTGGGGGTTATGGGTGTAGAGGGTTAGGTGGTCCGTGCGGATATCATAGCGAAACAAGCCGTGGTGAATCGTCGAGAACCAGATTGTCCCTGCCCTGTCGCAAAGGATACTCAGGCAATTGCCCAACACGCGTCCAAGCCCCGTCGACATCGTTCGGAACTGAGCCGTCTCCGGATTGAATTCACTAATACCCGTATCGGTAGCCAGCCATAAGTGCCCGCGTTTGTCCTGACAAATGGCATGAACGGCATTATTGCCCAGCGAGTGTGGATTGGCCGGGTCGTGTCGGAAGATGGTGAACTGAGCCCCATCAAACCGGTTGAGGCCGTTGGTGGTGCCAATCCATAAAAACCCATCCCGGTCTTTAAAGAAGCACCTGACATAATTAAAGGATAAGCCATCGGCCTGTTGGATGTGATTAAATTCATACGGCACCAGGGGCGGCTGTTGCGCCCACAAGGCTACATAGCTCAACATCATTAGCAGCCAACTGACATAGCCAATGCGGATAAAAAAGGTCATCATTAGCGGTTCAGCCAGCGCTTGAACGCCGGTGCTTTATGTCGGCTGATCTGCACATCGACCGTATGGTGAGGTGGCCGTAACCGAACGACCAGCTTATCATTTTCGACGCTCTTGACCGACTGCACTATATCGCAGTTAATGATCAGTTGACGGTTGGCTCGAAAAAACCGGGCCGGGTCCAGCAGTTCTTCGATCTGTTCCAGCGTGTCATAATCAACCGGATAGCGTTCATTCGCAAGGGTGACGATGAAATTGATCGAATCGTACTGAAAATAAGCAATATCCGTCGTTTTGACGGGTACCCAGCCCGCCCGCGAATTCCCCAGAAATGTTTCTTTGTGGGTCGGTTTCAGGGACAGGCCCGGCTGACCAAACAGGGCCATTAATTGCTGCAAATCAACCGGTATATTCGTCTTGTTTTTGTAAATACTACGAGCCTTCTCGATGGCTATTTTTAATTCAGTCGGCTCAACGGGCTTCAGCAGGTAATCGATGCCATTGGCTTTAAACGCCTGGATCGCGTACTCATTATAAGCTGTCACAAAAATGACTGGACAACTCAGTTGGAAGTGCTTGAAAATGTCGAAGCTCATCCCATCGGCTAATTCGATATCGGCAAATACTAAATCAGGTTCTTCATTTCGGCCAAACCAGGTCAGTGCCGTCTTCACGGACGGTAATGTTTCCAGGATGCGGATAGCGGGATCAATTTCCCCGATCTTGAAGGCTAACTCTTTGGCGACTAGCTTAACATCTTCAATAATAATGGCATTCATCGGCGTAAAAAAGAGAAGCGTGAACGGCTGTCCAAAGGTTGGGGAAAGATGTAAGATAGACAAAAAAAAGCAGTTGAATGGTGGGAAAAACGGAATGAAATGTGTGAACAAGACGGCCAGAAACTCCGGTAAACTGGCGCTACGGCCAACGCAAATCAAAGTCTCCTGCTGAACTACCCGTTAAATCGGTCTACATACCCTTTGTTCGCTCTTTTGTACGCTTCGTCCACAAATAATTTAGTAACTCCGGTTAGCCTTTCATTTTTGTTCACCCATTCGGCTAAACGCAGGACGTGGACTAGCCAACAAACAAATGCCATGCAAGTACTTACGTATAGTTTCTTTGTCATCACCGCCTTACTCTACATAAGTTTAGCCCTACTTACGCCGACTAAACCCATGGTGGGTGGCGATAGTAGCATGGGCTACGGGTTAGGACTGGTCGGTTTGTCGGTGGGCTTTGCCCTGAGTAGCTTAGCCGTAACGATCTTTATCCGGGCTAAAGGTGGATTTGACTGGGTGGCACAGGAAACGGGCACGCGCACAGTACTTGTTTTTACGTTCTGGTTTTGTATGGCACTAACAACTTTTTTTGGAGCCATATTTAAACTGGAATGGCATCCAGCGAGTAGCTATCCCCAGTTTTTGCGTTGGTTAGCCCTGGGGTATGGCCAACTCTGGGTACCCTTGCTATGGCTGGTCGTAAGTTGGCTATCCCTCCGTCCGGAATGGCAATCAGCCATTTCAGTCCGGGCGTTTAGCATCCCGTTTTGGATAGGATTAAGTGTCAGCACTCTTTTTGCCGCAGGATTAGTCGTTGGTTATGTGCGCGATTCCGCGCAGCGGGCCGAAGCCGAAGTGGCTACCCGAATCGACGATGAAACGCGTTACCATCAACAGCATCTAGCCGAGATTAATGCTCATAAACCGGGCGATTCGATCCTGAGTTTATTACCCTTTACAACGCAGTATCAAGCTGATGATGTCCGACAGGCGGCCCTGGCCAAAATTAAAGCCCACCCCGACTGGGAAGCCTTATTGCTGGACCTGTTGGCCAATCCATACTATTACCGGGAAGTCTACTCATTCCTGGGCAGCAATTCGGTAGCTCATCCCGACGCGTTTATCCAGCCATTAAATCAGAGCCTTGCGCAGCTGTCAGCCGATATAAAAACAGACATTGAAACCAGCAACAACCTCCAGGACTGGAGTTTTGATTCCTATGGGATAGACCATATGTTGCAGGCCATTGATAGGCAATTTAACGAGCAAATTGTCACGTTTTATCCAAGCGTGATCAAGCTGAAGCAGGCTCTCAGCATATCTCCTCCCGAACGCTTCAACGGCGTCCGCTTTGCAGTAACCGATAGAGTGGATACTTGGCTAAAAGCACACAAAAAATAACCTCCCTTCTCTCAATAGGAGAGAGATTTTACTCATTAGATGGACATAGCCGATGCTAAGCGAGAATCAATTATCCATTATTAAAAAATCCTGGCGATTGCTGCGTGACATTGATCCGGCTCTGTTGGGCGATGTCTTCTACAGTCGGTTGTTTATGGCCCACCCAGAACTAAGACCGCTCTTTAAGGGACCTCTTGATGTCCAGTATAAAAAATTTATCGACACGTTAAGCTTTCTGGTTAGTCAGCTTCACCGGCTCGACGAATTTACTCATGAGGTTGAGCTATTGGGTCAACGGCACAGGCAATACGGCGTCAAAGCTGACCAGTATGACGCCGTTGGCGAAGCGCTGCTTTGGACACTACAATCCGGTCTGGGCCGCGACTGGGACGAGGCTATCGCCCAGGCTTGGGTCAACCTCTACAATATTATTGCTCAGAAAATGCAGGAGCCGGTAACGACCTGATTCCATTAAACACTCAACCGGTACGCTTCATTAACTCTTTCCTGCTCTTCAATTTTGTTTATTTTTTCCCCAATGGCAGGTTAGAGTTTAATTCACTAATCAATTTCAAGTACTGGCCAACTTTTTCCCGGGCAATATACCCCATTGTAATAGGACGTTTTTATGAACGGCCCTGTTTTTAACTATTGACTTTAACACTTACTGGGTAAATCGCACCTCTATACTCGGCAAATAGCCGATTCGCTGGGCAACTACCCGTAGCAAATCGCCCGGCTGAAGGGTTAACTTCTGCCCGTTATACACCTGCCAACCAGTAGCCTGATCAGAACTATGTTTAAGAATATAACCAACTGAAGCACCCGGAGTAGCGCACCGAATGCTGACTGTATTTCCTGACGTAATCAATACTGGATCAGCCGTTTTGGGTGGTTCCAAACCACCGTTCCACATCTGCTTCAGTATCTCAGCTTCGGGAATAGCCCCTTTATCGCCCACTTTTTTCAACCAGGCATCCAGCTGCCTCCGTAATTCTTGAAGTTTGGCCTTGTATTTCGGATTGTCAGCGAGATTGGTAAATTTGTTCGGATCAGTCTGTGTATCACACAATTCTTCAGTAGGTTTCGTTGGACGGAACCACATCATTTGGGTGGCATTGAGTTTGCCTTCATCCCGTAGTGTTAGCAGTTCCCGCATCATGGGCAAGTAAGGCATTCGATTCGCTCTGCCAGTTCAGTTTATCGCGCATGGCTACCAGCTGATTCTCAAGGCTATCGCGAATTATTCGTAATTGACTAAGGCTATCGGCTACATTTCGAATAATGCGTGTCTGCTCTATGTGGGATTGGCTGAGATCCGTTACAATGCGGTCACTTTGGGTTAATTGGCTATGTGATTTTTTGTTACGTCTGTCCAGATAAGCGTTATCATCAGTGGCCGTTTTCAATTCCCTTTTCAGTTCACGGTTGTCGCCCTCAAGTAGAAATTTAACTGACAGTAAGGAATCGGCTCGCTGTTCGGCTAGGTCATACCGATGCGTTAACGCCTGATTATTTTTCCAGTAAATACCGCCCGCTAAGCCCAGCCCAATCAGGGTGGCCAATATCCAGGCCATGTTCGTAGAAGAACGTTCCACAGTTTCCATAAGACCGTTGGTTTGTATATGTGAAGGAATGCGACAAAGCTGATACTGAGTCGTTACAGAAGACTTAAAGACTCCTTAGAATTTGCTTAGGTCGTTCGTGCGAATAAATCAACCAACGACGATCTGCGTTAGGTATAAAAGGTTTGTCAACTTCGAATACAGTTTCCTAGATTATCTCGCTATCCTCAAAGCCCGGCCGATCCAGACTCACCATTCGATAGTGTTCGAGAAAAAGGCTGTCTTTTAAATAACTTGCAAACGCATTCCAGCTCCCTGGCGAGCCATGGACGAAAACGAGCGTTGGCTTATCCGCAGCCCCAATAGATACGTAGCGTCCGGTTTGCAACGCTCATTTGTTCAGGAACAAGAGTAAGCCCAAGTTTCGCAAACTCAGCCACTGCTTTGGTGTCAGTTGTCCGAAAGCGCATACATCCTTGTGCCACCACCAGCCAGACGATCATCGACAAGCCGACCAGCAGATAAGTTCTCGGTTTCATTTACGGCACTTTCATAGCGGATCAATCAACCAGAACAGGCATTGAACGACGGATAAACCGCTAATAGCAATCCCGTGAGTTGGTCGATTCGGTGGTAATAATTGGTTAGTAACTGCCTGAGCAGGCTACTCAGCCAGACACAAATACCCATAACCCAAGCAGCGTACCCAGTGAAATTTCTGTTACGTAAATCAGCATACCCGACGAACTCATCAGATTCACCCACCCTTTCTGGAGGAGAAGGATAGTGTAGATCGTCCAGAACGGGAAAGCCGCCAGGTTGAGTAAACTCAATAGAAACCCCAGTTTAAAGGGGTTAGTCTCCTGCTGGCTATCGGTTGGGAGAGAAATTGGTTTTCGGAGATAATACACGCCCATCCCAACAGAACGGCAACAGTGAGCCCGTCGGTCAGGTAGTTGACGATGCGGTTTTGTACTACAATCTGAGTAATCAGCACGGCGAAAAATGTACTGATCAGGATGTTCATGCGGTATGCGTTGATTTGCTGTATGCTTGAATACGTCGATAAATCGCCAACGCTTCCCGCATAGTCATATAGGGCACACCCAGGTGGTTATTTTTGCGGCTGATGAGGTAGAGAATATGCCAGTGCTGAAGTAAAATCCGCCAGCTATGCCATAATGAAAATCAGGTAGCGAGGGAAAGGGCACTATCAATTACCTTGGCAAACCGATTGAAGGTGAAGAAACGGCCAGTTAGATTCGGGGCGAGTAGGCAATGCTGGTTCAAGCCGATATTAGGCAGGAGAGCCAATCGAAACATCTATTTTCGGAATGTATATCTATAGGAACTCCTCAAGTTACCGAAAGTGGCTGAGCAGGTTGCGAATGTTCTCTTGCTCGTTAAGGTCTACTGTGCGGTTGATTTTCCCCTGAAAATCTGACGGCTATTTTTGCGTAAAATATTCTTTCTGCTGATGTTATGCTGTAGCGAAGGCACCAATACGTCATACCGCTCGGATTTCTATAGTAAAACTCTATATAGTTAACCGCAACTGGCCGCTCGCCGGAAACGACTCCGACGGTCAATGCCTATGCCAATTACACCAATAACGAAATTGTCTTTCCAGCCGGAATACTCCAGTACCCCTACTTCGACCTCGAGGCTGATGATACCATCAACTATGGAGCCATAAACACGGTGATCGGTCACGAGATGACGCATCTGTTCGATGATCAGGGCCGTAAATACGATGCCAATGGCAATCTGCGGGACTGGTGGACTCCTCAGGATGCCGAGCGCTTTACGACCAAAGCACAGGTACTGGTTATCCAGTACAACGAGTTTACCGTATTGGATAGCTTGCATGTAAATGGGCGGCTGACCTTAGGTGAGGACCTGGCCGATTTAGGCGGGCATGCCCTGGCTTATCAAGCGTTTAAACGGACCAAACAGGGGCAACGCAGCGTCAAGATTAACGGCTTCACCCCCGATCGGCGCTTTTTTCTGGGGTATGCCCAAATGTGGCGCAGTAAAATGCGAGCGGCCACGGAACGGGCCTGGTTAACCACCAACCCGCATTCACCGGACAAACATCGGGTGAACGGCCCGCTGACCAACTTCACTCCCTTCTATCGAGCCTTTGAGGTAAAACGGGGTTAACGACTCTATAAACCGGAAGTGGACCGGATAAAAGTCTGGTAAAGTCATTGCGGTTTTAAAAGCGCTATCGCGGGCAGTTAATGAATCTCGCAAATCCCTGAATTACAAACTATAGAAGGAGTAGGTAAAATGGAGTAGTAGCAGATGACGGCACTGCTCCATTTTTACCTATTCCTTTACCCCCCTTTTAGAGTTCTGTGAAGGGAAAGTTGAATTTAGCACTGACTTTTTTCGATTGTATATTAAGGCAATTATCAGGACTTCCGTATACCGTAGCCGTTAGCGAACCTCGTACATAATATTTTCCATTCACCAGCTCATACGAATCGATGTGAATACCTCCTTCGGATTTCAGGTAATCCACTCCGCAGGTGGGCGCCCAGGTAAGCCAGGGCCAGGGGCTGCCGTCAGTTATACTCACTACGGCATTTCCATCCAATTCGCCAGAGGGGACACCATAGGGAATTGTCGATAACGGCTTTATACTTCCACTGCGAATCTGAACCGTGAACGACTTACCGCTACTATAGGATCCCCAAAACTGAATACCATGTCGGTCAGCGAGTGCGAAGGGCATAAACTCATAGGTTTTTCCATCAATAGTCGCTTCAAAATAAGTGCCTTCAACTCGGATCTTCTTTAGAATCACCGCCTTGCCCGATGCACCCGGACGGGGACGCCGATTGGTAGGGATAAAATTGTAAACATCGACCGATATGATTGCTGAACTACCGGCTGCGTTCTCCGGAGCGAAATAGGTGGCCACTGTTTGGGAGTTCTCTACCGTAAGATTGCCTTTGCCTTTTACCTGCCAGTTTTTAATGTTTTTGGGATCCTCCAGGAAGGCCACTCGGCCCAAAGCAATATCAATGTCTTCATTCGATAAGTCGGACGGAAGATGCGTAAAGCCTAGCAACTTGAGTTGAGTGGACTCGCCGGGGGCAAGCACATCTACATTCGACTTCAACACAAATTCAGCAAAGGCCCCCCAGTCACTAAAATGCTTGGTGCGAACCGTCAACGTATGGGCGGTTTCGTCGAGTTCGGTATCAGGCAGGGCTTTCCAGTATCCATCATTCCCCTGATAAGCCATAAAAAGCAGTTGAGCTGAGGTACCGTCTAAGCTATCAGCCTGATACTGAAAGCGAAGCGTGACGGCTTGGGCGAAGGTTTGTCCTTCCGGCAGCAGCCGATAGGCCTGCCGACCAAGCAGGTTAGGCAGGGTCGGTGTTACGGGCTGGACACTAAAGGTCGTTGTTTTGGAAACGGCTCCGGCGGGCACCGTCATACTCAGAGCACCGTCAGCCGAGGTTATCGTCCCCCCTTCAGGGCCAATTGCTTTCTGAACAGGTTGCCCGATGGGGGTTCCTTTGTCGTAAACAACCCCTGATTGTACCGGTGTTGTCGTTGGTTGCTCAGGTTTTGCAGGATTGTTCGGATTGACCGCATCGGTTGGTGTTTGACAGGCCCACAGTCCACTGAGGAGCAGGCCAGAAATAAGTAGACTAAGTGAGCTATTAAAAAAAAGACGGGATGAATGCATAGTGCTATTTTATTGATTACCAGCCGTTAATGCTGGGACGAATGGGTGTGTAGAGAACTTACCAGTTTCCGCGTTCAAACTGAGTACCCTGATTATCGGTGCTACCAAAATAAATGCGTAATGCTTGCCCGCCTTTGGTATCGGTTTCGGGTTGGTAGTAGTACGTCTGCTGGAATTGGGTTAGCTCAGTCGATGTGGCCGGGCGCTGAAAGTTTTTGCCTGGGTAGCAGCTGTACTCACCCCGGTACGTAGCCTCAGTGGGGGTAAACGTGACCGAGCGGTCGGCTTCGTTGAATTTGGCTTTGCCCTTAACATGCGTGTATGCGCCTGTGCGGCAACTGTAATAGGTCGTTACGTTGACGACGTACATGTCGTACGTACCGTTAGCTCCGAATTCGATGGCTTTGCTCTGCTCGTAGCCAGCCCCCTGGTAACTACCATTGGTACCCCAGAAACTGCCGAGCGAGAACGTGCCGTAGAGCCACTTGCCGCCCACGCCCGCTGGTGGGGGCGACTGCGTGGCGGAGTCGATAACGTCGACTGGTTTGCCACAGGCGGAAACGAGCTGAGTCAGGAGTAAGAGGCCGAAAACAACCCGATGGCGACTCGCTCTTAGACGGGTTAAAAACAAGGCCGTTGTCTGACCGATGAAGGTGATGATGGTTTTCATAAAAAATAGGAAAATAGTAAGATGTAATACGTTTAGTAGGTGTAGGTAGCGGTCAGCGAACCGCCTGGGCCGGTCCGGATCTGTTTGATCGGGTAACCCTGCTCATTATACGCATAGGTGTACCGTTCGCGGCTTAACTCTCGACCTGACTTGTCGCGAAGAATTTTCAGGCCGTAATTATTGGTCCGAAACGAAACGCCGGGTAACAGGGGCATATGAACCAATAGATTTTCTACATCGCGCTGCGAATCGTACTCGGTAAAGGCGAGCGTATGCTGGAGAACATACGTATCCGAGGTCGCTTCTTTGGTGTAAGTAGACAGCAGACTCAGGTTTCCCGTTGCGTCGTACTGGTACGTTCGGCGCTCAGCCGCTTGGTTGAAGACACTCGTTTCATCGACCTGGCTCAGCCGATTAGGGGCCGCATACTGGTAGGTGCAGGTGCTCACTAGCCGCCCATCAGCTGCGTATTGGCTGGTTTGAGATACCTGATTGCCTGTGTATTGGTACGTCGTATAGCTGCTGCCGGCTTCACCAATGACATCCATTCGGGTCAGGTGTTTATCCGGATTATACCGTAGCTTGTAGACGTAACGCCGAACATGTCCCGTACCCTGATTATCAACATATTGACTGGTATACTGTACTGGAAGCGCCGTGGCATCATACAGGATTTCCTGAAAATCGTTATCCGACCAACTAATTTTTACGCGTTGGGTGGCCTTCGTTGAGTCGATAGGCTGTGTAGCCGTCGTGTTACCGGGAGCTGTGGTTGTATTGCCCGGCTGGGTAATCGTCGAGCTATCGGGCTTGGTTGGCTCCGTGGGAATCGGGTCGGTGATTGGGTTCTGACAGGCAGTTACAAACAGGACTAGTATAGCGGCCAGAATCTGTTGACATCGCCAGTGAACTTGATTCGCACCAAGCCATCGCAGCGCGGTGATTTTTGTGGTTGCATTCGTACTTGTTTTCATAAAAAGCAGGAAAGTTTCTAAATGATTGATTAAAAAAAGAAGGCTATGCGTGAGGAGCCGGATTACTTAGTGATTGAGAACTCACCACTGAAGGGCACGCTATTGGTAGAGCATTGGTCGGGATCGTTTGCGTCGAGCAGTTCGCCGGTAAAGGTGCCCTTAGCTAGTTTTCCGGGTATGTATTCGGTCAGTTTAACAACACCCTGGGTTGAGTAGTAACCCGAGGTAGCCGGGCATACCCGCGCTTTGTAGTTGTTGTAAACCCTACCGCCAAGGCTATATTCGATCTGGCTGACCCCGCTGTACTCGCTCATCTTTTGCTTGTAGGGATACGTACCCGCAGTTGACCCGAAAAAGGCTACGCTCAGATTATCGGCGTCTGGTAAACTGCCCTTGATTTCGCCTAGGGTGTTCCCTGCCTGAGTTATATTTACCTCAGTGTAGGTTTTGGTCTGCCCGTTGAAGTTGACCTTAAGGTAGCTTCCCGTTGGGATAGCCTCCCCTGATTGAGTTGATTGGTTACAGGCTCCCAGCAGACTAATAAGCAAACTGGCGGCCAGGACTAATTTTGGGCAACGCATGACTCGGTTCATTGATTGTTCTTGAGTAGTTGTTTGTTGTTTGACAGCACAAACGTAGCCCGTCCTGGCCGGGGGCAGAAGCTGAATCGAGCTGAGTTGAGGATTGCTTACTACGAAGTGATAAAATCAGGTGCCGAGCGTCGAGATGCTCCATTGACTGAAACCTGGGTGTGGCTGAGCGAGGGCGCAAACAAAAAAACGAGCATAGTCTCCCGGACCTGCTCGTCTATGTACAATACACGCTGAATGCGCTCAGAAACGAAGTAGACAACGTTTTTAGTATTACTTACCCATCCATTCCTTGAACGGCGTCAACTTCTCCCGGCTTACCACTACTTCTTTGTCGATAGTCGGTTTGAGCTTCAGCGCCAACCGATTGCCAAAGTAGGTCTGCACCCGATCAACGCTGCCAATCGAAATCAGGAACGAGCGGCTTACTCGAAAAAAGGTAGCGGGGTTGAGCATGGCTTCCAGTTCATCAAGGCTGTAATCGACAACCATCTTTTTGCCGTCGAAGGTTTGAATCAGATTCAGTCGATTTTCGGTAAAGAAATAGGCAATCTGGTGAGTGTCGATCGATAGCAGTTGATTGGTGTACTGGACCAGAAACCGTTGCCGGTACGCTTTCGGTTGAAGCTGTTCCTGCAAGGCCTGCACCAGGTGCCGCATCGTCTCCGAGGTAGCGGGGCTGGTTGGTTTCTTAGGAGCCCGCTGGTTTACATATTTGTCAAGCGCGGTCCGCAGCTCCTCTTTTTGCACCGGCTTAAGGAGGTAATCGATGCTGTTGACCCGGAAGGCTTTAATGGCGAATTCGTCGTAGGAGGTGGTGAAGATAACCGGGATGTTGACGGTAATTTGCTCAAAAATCTGGAAGCTTTGTCCATCGGCCAGTTCAATGTCCATCAGAATCAGCTCGGGCGAGAGCGGATGGTCGGAACCGTAAGCACGCAGCCATCCAACCGTTTCACGGACACTGGTGGTGACGGCTACGATCCGTGCGTCGGGCTCAACGCTCGCCAGGGTTTTGGTCAGTTTCTTGGCTGCAATGTCCTCGTCTTCAACAAGTAGAATATTCATTAATCAAGCTATTATGCGGGTTGTGAATGGGCAAAAACCTGATCAGCCGCGATCAGGGGAAAGCGAACGACAAACTGATCGGTAGTCTCCTGAATCTGGACATCGCCCTGACCGAGCAGTTGAAATTTGGTAGCGATGTTGCGCAGACCGACCTGGGTGGAAGGCAACTGATGGGGCTTCTTTTGCAAATTATTTGTCACCGTCAGCATTCCTTCCGGGCCCGTCGAAATAACTACCCGTAGGGGTTGGGTCTTGTCAATCACATTATGCTTCACCGCGTTTTCAAGCAGCAGTTGCAGCGTCAGAGAGGGCAGTAAATAGGTCTGATAGGATGGGTCTACGGCAATGGTCAGGTGAAGACTATCCCCGTAACGCGTTTTGAGCAGGTGATAATACGACCGAATAAACTGAATTTCTGTGCTCAATTCTGCCAGATCATGCTCGTTCGCGCGTAATAAATACCGGTATACCTTGCAGAGTTCATTCAGGAAAAGCTCCGCCCGCTCTGAATCATCTTCAATCAGATACGATAAGGTATTTAGACTGTTGAAGAGAAAATGGGGATTCACCTGCTGCTTCAAACTGTCGAGTTGGGTTTGCAGGAATTCTTTCTTGAGTGCTTCGGCTTGCCGTTCAGATTGAATCAGGCGGTGGAAATGGAACACCGCTTCCTGAATACCAATGATGAGCCCGCTAAACAGCAAAGCACCAGGTATGGCGTTCAAAAAGGAATTTGTCGAATACTTAACGTGGTAATTAGTATAATTTACCAATGCCATATCGGCACAGTCGATCAGCAGACAAACCAGCCAGCATATGGGCAAAGCCGTTAGAATACGCCTTCGGGTTTGAGAAAGAAGCGGGTATCGCCGTTGAAACCATAACAGGATCCAGCGGTTCAACTCCCAGGTCAGCGTCGTCAGAATCAGCAGTTCGATGGCATGTTTAAGCGTCACTAAACTGGGCGTCAGAATAAAGACCTTATTGGTATACGAATCCCGCAGCCACAGTAGACCAATGCCTACCACGCGAATCCAGCGATCATTGACTTCTCTCACAATCAACTACAAGTTTATATCTCACCATCAAAAATAAGCATGGCGAATCTTGTTCTTAGCAAGGGGATAAGCTGAACTGGATAAAAATGATGCTGAATAGAGTAAATCGCCGGTTTAAGTCAAGAAGTCAGTATTATAGGCTAAGCCCTTCTACTCCATAAGTCAGAGCCCCTTTATGAGATATAGCATTTGATTGACCGTTCAGTCATTCTCAAAATACGCTCCTCCCTGAGACGAAGCGAGATTTGAGTTTCAATAATTCAGGCGTTTAGTTAGTCAATCGCCGGGTAAGTATAAAATTGCTACTGCCCGCCGATTGCCGACAAAATCAACTGATTTTCGTTCAAGCTAATAGAAATTTGTGAAACCGAATGGTTGCGCATATATTTGCAATCATTCGGTTTCACAAAGTAGAGTTTGATCAATATGAGACGAGATATTTTTCAGGCAATTGCCGACCCCACTAGGCGGGCAATCATCACCTTGATTGCCTTCCAAGCAATGACGCCCAACGCCATTGCCGACAATTTCAACACCACCCGACAAGCGGTTTCCAAACACCTGCGCATACTCACTGAATGCGAATTGGTTAAACCCCAACAGCAGGGCCGGGAGATCTATTACTCCCTCGAAGTGGACAAAATAAAAGAGGTTGATCAGTGGGTGGCCCAATTCAGACAAAGTTGGGAAACTCGGTTTAATCAACTTGACGACGTATTATCAACCCTCAAAAAAGGCTAAACATGAACGATTTCACCATTAATAAAACAACAAAAACGGTAAGCTTCTCTAGAGAATTTAATGCCGACCTTTCCTTAGTATGGGATGCTTACACCAAGCCGGAACTTCTGGATCAATGGTGGGCCCCAAAACCCTGGAGATCAAAAACAAAAGTTATGGATTTTGAAGTGGGTGGCCGACGGTTTTATGCGATGGTAAGCCCTGAAGGAGATGAGCGATGGGCCATCCAACAATACACCTCCATTAGTCCCAAAACCAATTTCAAGTTATTGAATGCGTTTGCTGACAAAGATGAAAACCCTGAATTACCCGGTTCTGAATGGGATTTAACCTTCAGCGAACAAACTGGGAAGACAACCGTAATGATCAGCATCTATAATGAATCGCTTGAGCGCTTAGAGAAGATGCTTGCAATGGGATTCAAGGAAGGAACGGCAATGACTATGGACAACTTGGAGGAATTATTGGCCACTATGTCGAACCAATAGTAAAGCGTATAAACTTTAATAGTAAAGCGTATAAACTTTATAAGACAAGTCTCAATCAAGAGGCTTGTTTTGTTTTATTCAATTATATGTGAGCGTTTTAAGTTCAAACTAAACCATGCTGTCTTTATCTCAGAAAATGCTCATTTAATGGGCATGCTTGAGCAATAATCTACTGCTAACTTTAAATGACGACATCAGCTGTCTTTACTAATTAGTGATAAATGACGTACCCTCTAACTGCTTTTGCCAATGAGAGGCCATAACCTTAGCATGTTGTTCTCGGTCGAGTTTGATATAATGCATGAATGCTTTTTCTGTACGATAGCCAGTGATCTGCATAATTGTCATTGCTGGAATTCCCAATAGATACATATTGGTAGCAAATGAACGTCTGGCAGTGTATGTGCTAACCATCTGCCATTTCTCAAATACTTTCGTTATTCGCTTCCCACCTTTGGTCTTAGCTTTATTCTCTTTACTATTGAGTCCGGCAAGCTGGCAAACCTCTTTTAAATAATCATTCATCTTCTGATTAGAAATACTGCGTGGTAGCGAGCCATTGTATTTTTTTAACATTGATGTTACGACCTCATGGCACGGAATGACTACTTTATCAGCCGTTTTTTGTTGCTCTATACGAATAAGACCATTCTTTATATATTCAGGACGGAGGTTGGTTAAATCCGAAAACCGCAGACCTGTGTAGCATCCCACGACAAACAGATCTCTAACGCGTTCTAATCGTTCTTGTTTTGAGAGATCCACCTCAAGCAGTTGTCTCAGCTCTTACTCATTCATTAGCCATTGTTGGCGTTGGGTGATATGCAGAGCAGAAAAGCGTGTTTGGGCCTCTCGTGTGACATATCGCACGACTCAAAAGTTAGGCTGTTTGGTTTGTTAAGGACAAAGCGCACGCCTAATTTAAAAGGAGTTAATGCAGGTTTATAAACTCTACTGCCAGTTCACGCATTTCAACTTTCGGAGTGTCGCAGGTTGAGCAAGTGTAGTCATTGGGCAGATTGTCAAAAAGAGTACCGGCGGGTATGTTACGCCGTAGATCGCCGTATTTACTGTCGTAAATGGTACGACAATGCGGGCACTGATGCACATAAACCCCTGTACTCAGAGCTGGATCAGCTTTTTCTACGTCGTGTCGAATCGTTTCACCGTTTTCCAGCAATCGGCGGGCATTGAATTTTCGACACAACCGATTCAATTGATTGGGTACGTGAAGTTTAAATAAACCCCTTTCAAACAGATGGTACGTTCGACTATTCGGGTTGAAATTTTCAGTAAAATAGATGTCATATAGACTAAGCAACGCCAGTTGCCCAAGTTGAACCAGTGGACGTTTGCGCACCAGCACGGAGCCAAATACTTCTGATTTTGGGCGCGTTTGAATACCGAAGCATAAGCCAAATGTGCGCGTATCGTTCTTTTCAAAGTATCGTAGCACATAATTTTTCAGTGAGGTGCCTTCATCGGTATGGTCTTCCGTTTGCCAGGCTAATTCGTTGGCGGCATGCCGTACATTGATGTTGTGTTTACCCAAAACATGCGACCAGGTTATTCGGTCTTTTTCGGCGATCCCCTTGATAATAAGTGATTTCCAGGGAGTAATACATAATTCGCCAATGCGTGTTTTCAGGCAGAGCGAACATACATCGAGTAGAAAAGCAATTGAAAACTGCTCATCGCGACGATATAATCCCAGCCAGGAGCGCTCTCCATATCGGTTAAATCCTTCGTAATAAGGCAGCGAAAAATCCGTCAAATCAACCTCTTTTGTCGCCGGTTGAGTGATAAACGATTGCGCTCGCGTAACGGCTTTATACAGTGCATCTTCGTTCTGATAGCCCTCAAGCATGCCCTCTTCAACGGCTTTGGCCAGTCGGCCCAGGTCATTGGTATAAATTAATTCCGGCCACCGAAACAGGGCATTACTTTGTTTCGGTCGGACATACAAATACCAGAAATGCGGTTCAGGAGAAGCAATGAAATTAAGATTTCCGGTAAAGAATGGCGTAAAACTCTGGTTAGAATCGGATAGATTGACTTTCAGTCGGGGCTGATAATCAAACTGATCCAGAACGGTATGGTATTCACTTTCGTGCAGCCAGGCCCCTGTTCGAAACACATCTTCACCACAATACGAACTGATAATGTTGGGGTACTGCTCTGAATTCAATTCATACGAAATCTGGTGTCGTTTCAAATCCTTTTCCAGAAAGCGCACGTCTTCATAATGAACTGTCATCAACAACTGCTGACGCGCGCCAAAGCGAACCTGCCGAACTTTAGCGTCATAGGCCAGCGACAATATGGTTTGCAATCTACCCGGCGAAACAATGCCAGCGGGCATATTGACTTTCAGGGTATAATAATCGCGCATGGGTTTTACGGGTTATAAAATTCGGGTGCTATTGCCCTAACTCACCAGCATTGCTTCGTTCATTTTCTCCAAAATATTCCGCACTTCGGGCCTGCATGAGCCACAGCCTGTACCGGCACCAGTTTGCTGACAGAGCTGTTGAAAATTGGTGCATCCCGCCTGAATGACCCGCTCCAGATTTCCCTGACCAACGGTGTTGCAGGAGCACACCAGTTTGCCCTCTACCGGGTCCACTTTTTTGCTGGCCCTTAATAGCTGCAATCGCTTATCCGATAGTTCGACACCAGTAACAATCAGATCGCGGAATTCCGCAAACTCATTTTTATCGCCGACCAGAATCGCTCCAACTAGTTTATCGTTGTGAACAATGCATTTTTTGTAATACCGTTTCGATTTGTCGATAAAGACGATTTCTTCAAAATTGGCTCCTTGTCCGGCGGGTACTTCACTGATACCAATACTGCATAAATGCAAGCCTTCCATTTTGAGAATATTCATCGATAAACTCCCGCGATAGGGTTGCGAAATATCTCCTGCCAGAAAGCGGGCGGCCGTTTCGGCCTGCTGTTCGGCGGCTAGCGTAATGCCCCATGTCTGACCGTTCCATTGGGCAACTTCACCGGCGGCAAAAATGTCTGGATCTGAAGTTTGTAGATAATCATTAACAATCACTCCCCGATTGCAGGCAAGTCCGGCGGCACGAGCCAGTTCACTATTCGGCTCGGTTCCAATAGCCATTACGACAACCTGACACGCTAACTTACGACCCGATTTTAACGTAACCCCTTCCAGTCGATCCGTTCCGGCAAAGGTTTGAACTTCTTCGTTGAAATACACATCAATACCCCGATCCAGTAATTCAAGATAGAGGAGTTCACTGGCAAGTGAGTCAAGCTGGCGCTCCATAAAACGCCCTGATCGGTGAATCAATGCTACTCGAACACCAAGCTGGCGCAGGGAAGCCGCCAATTCCAGACCAAGTAAACCGCCACCAATCACTACGGCCTGCGGAGAATCGTTGTGTAGAAAAGGTAAGAGTGAATCGGCATCGAGCCGCGAACGCATATTGAAAATGCCGGGTAAACGAGGTACACCTTTGGGCATAAACGCCCGGCTACCAGTGGCTAGCAGCAGTTTATCATATTGATGTTCAACACCATTGCTATCAGTTACGACTTTTGCTTTTCGGTCGATATGGACAATGCCAACCCCTTTGTGAACAATAACGTTGGCATCGGCAAATTGATCTTCCCGTAGCTTGACGAGTTGCTCCCATGTCTGCTCTCCGCTAATATAATCGGGCAACAAAACTCGATTATAAAACGTATAAATCTCTTTGGAAAAGACGTGTACTTCGTCCTCGACCGGAGTTGCGTTTGGCTTGAGAGTTCTGTACTGGTTAATAAAACCCAGACTGGCTGAACCGGCGCCGATGATAATGATTTTCTCGATCGGCTTTCGATACGGTATGACTTCAACCGCCGAAAACTTAAAATCAGGTTCTTTCGAGCGCGGATCAAAGAGCGAATTGGTCAGGTTATTAGCTCGATTGAGGTTACTATTGAGCATTTTGCCCCAGTGCATCGGCAAGAAACACAGGCCAGGTCGTACATCGTCAGTGAGCTGTGCTTTCACCCGAACCTCACCGCGTCGGCCGCGCACTTCGACCAATTGGCCATCCTGAATGCCGCGTTCTTTAGCATCATCGGGATGGATTTGCAGGAATGGCTGTGGAATATGTTGATTCAATTTAGCCACTCGTCCCGTCTTGGTCATCGTATGCCACTGGTCGCGGATACGGCCCGTCGTTAAGACGAGCGGAAAGTTCTCATCCGTTGGCTCCGACGTGTTTTCGTCGGGTACGGCATGGATTTGAGCCCGACCATTCGGTGTATAAAACTGATGATCTGTAAATAATCGCTTCGTTCCTCTAATCCCCTGCTCTTTGTGGCCGGCTGAATATGGCCACTGAATGGTTCGCTGTTTCTTTAGCAAGTCGTAATTTACGCCCGTACTATCAACGTTTGTTCCAGCCGTGAGTCGGGCGTATTCGTCATAAACGGTAGCGGTATTCGTGTAAGTGAAAGCATCGCCAAAGCCCATTTTTTGCGCAAATCGCCAGATGATTTCCGAGTCCGGTAAAGCTTCACCGGGCGCATCGAGTACTTTAGGCAGGTAAGCGATTCGACGCTCAGCGTTCGTCATGGTCCCTTCTTTTTCAAGCCAGGCAGCCGCAGGCAGTACTACATCGGCAAACTGCACGGTGTCGGCCCGGTTCGATACGTCCTGCACCACAACGAAACGGGCATTCCTCAAGGCTTTTTCGGCCGCATTGAGGTCGGGCATACTCACCAACGGATTCGTATTGATAATCCAGATGGCTTTCAATTTGTCATCAGCCAGGGCTTCGAACATTTCGGTAGCGGTCAGGCCCGGCTTAGCCGCAATCTTGACGGGACTATTCCAGAACGCTTCAACCTCCGCGCGATGAGCAGCGTTCGTTACCTCGCGGTGAGCAGGTAATATATTAGCTAATCCGCCGGTTTCGCGACCACCCATTGCGTTGGGCTGGCCGGTAAGTGAAAAAGGACCGTTTCCGGGCTTGCCAATGCGCCCTGTAATCAAGTGTAGATTAATGAGCGAGAGATTTTTGTTTACTCCAATTACCGATTGGTTCAGCCCCATTGTCCAAAGCGACAGAAATCCTTTCGAACGGCCAATCCATTTGGCAGCTGTTTGAATACTTTCGACAGAAATTCCACAAATGTCGGCCGCTTCTTCAATCGAACGCTGCATTACCTGTTCCCGATAGGCCAGGAATCCGTCAGCGTGATTGGTAATGAACTCATTATCAATAAACCCATTTTCGATCAGTAACCGGCCAATAGCGTTGTTGAGCACGATATCGGTGCCAGGGCGGAGGGGCAAATGTAGGTCCGATGAGCGGGCTGTATCGGTTCGGCGCGGATCGACACAAATAAGTTTAACATTCGGATTAGCCGCTTTGTGCGCTTCAATCCGACGCCATAAAATCGGGTGGCACCAGGCCGGATTCGCCCCTTCGACGAAAAAGAGATCGGCTTCTTCGATGTCATCGTAACAAACCGGCACCGAATCTTCGCCCAGTGACAGCTTGTAGCCAACTACCGCCGAACTCATGCACAACCGTGAATTCGTATCGATATTATTGGAGCCAATAAACCCTTTAATCAGCTTATTGATCAGATAATATTCTTCTGTCAGGCACTGCCCCGATACATAAAAGGCGACGGAATCGGGACCGTATTTCTGGATGAACGTCTTAAACACAGCCGCTGTCCGCTCCAGCGCCGAATCCCAACTCACCCGTTGCATGGGCATGTCTCGATTGAACCGCATCTGGGGATATAGCAGCCGATCCGACTGATCCATAACTGTGTAATGCAGATTCATCCCTTTTGAGCATAACATCCCCTTATTCGATGGGTGTTGTGTATCGCCTTCCAGGCTCAATCGCCCATTCTGCTCCTGTTTGACTACGATTCCACAGCCAACACCACAGTAGCAACAGGTAGTTTGATGAGACATGATTATAAGCTTATAAACCCCTAAATCCCCTGAAGGGGACTTAGCTCGCATTTAGACAAAGTCCCCTTCAGGGGATTTAGAGGTTAAATTATTCGTTTACGCTGCTTGTAATTCGGTTTCTGCGGGCTCGACTACGATGGTTTTTCCGAAATTGACCAGAAATAGGCTTAGTCCGAAGATGGCGACCAGGCAACCAATGTATAGAAAAGCCTGATTGTAGGAAATGGACTGCGATTTGAACAGGAATCCCATCAGCATGCCGCCGAGATTTCCGCCAGCGCCCACAACTCCTGAAATGGTACCCACGGCTTTCGGATTCACAAAGGGCACGATTGCATACGTAGCACCATTCGACATTTTCAAAAACAGGGCAAAGGTGATCATCGTGATAATTGCCATCGGCAGGTTACCCGACAGGGCGAACAGCATGATGCCAGCTCCTTCCAGCAGAAGCATACCTGCCAGTAGAACCCCTTTGCCCCGCATGCCGTATTTATTCCCTACTTTGTCGGCAACAATACCGCCCAGAGCGCGGGCAAAAATGTTCATGAAGCCAAAGAGCATCGCCCAGAAACCGGCTTCGGTTTCGGCCATCTTGAAGTTGTCGAAGAAATACAGGGCGGCAACGCCATCGAAGGTAATTTCCATCCCGAAGCAGCAGGCATAGGCTAATGCTAAAGCCCATACGCGGATGTCAGCGCAGGCTTTCCAGAAGCTTACTTTTTCTGTTGTAGCTATTGTCCGGTCGAGGTTTTCATAGTTGCCATTGGGTGTGTCGGTTGTGAAGCGGTAATACAAAAATGCCATAATCAGCATCATCACGCCCGGTACAATCATTGCCAACCGCCACGCTTCGGGCTTTGTATAGCCAAATCCGACAATAGCAGCCATGATGAGCGGCATCGCCAGTTGGGTAATACCACCACCCAGATTCCCCCAGCCGCCAGCAACAGCATTAGCCGTTCCTTTGATTTTCGGGGCAAACATCATAGACGTGTGAAACTGCGTAATCACGAACGACGCGCCGATGGTGCCAATCGCCAGACGGAACAATAGAAACGTTGTGTAGTCATGTGCCAAACCGACGAGCATAACGGGCAATGAACCCAGCACAAGCAAGGTCGTATAGGTTTTTCGAGGTCCCCACGTATCGCACAGTTTGCCAACGATAAGCCGGGCAAATATCGTTGCCGAAACGGCCGCAATGATGATATTCCCAACCTGAGGTTTTGTCAACCCTAAATCGGCACGCACGGCAGGCATCAGCGGAGCCAAACCAAACCAGCCGAAAAAGCAGACAAAAAAAGTTAGCCACGTAATATGGAACGTACGCATTTGAATGCCTTTAATGCTGAAGATATTCAGAGTTTTGAGTGGTTTATTCGAGTAAGTGTTCATAGTTGAAAACAAATTGAAAGGCGTGATTGAAGAGTTTCAATTAATTGTAAATCAGCGTCATTCGTTACTTTTTGATGGCGAAGAAATCTGGTCGGATGTTGATCATCAGATAAGCCCAGGTGCCAATCTTGCTTTTCTGATCCATCGTGCCTTGCTTAACATACTCCAGACTGTTGGTGCCACTCATGATCGAATAGCCGAACTCAACGTTGGTGTACTTGTTAAGCGCGTAGTTGGCCAGAAAGTCGTATTCTATACCGAGCTTAGCCGATAATAGCGTTCCTGCCGGTACATCAGCCATTTTATTATACGTAGCCGAAGCCAGTGCTAAGTAGTGTATGTCCAGCCCAGTCGTCAGCCGATTGGTGGTGTATTTGAATTTCAGAAAGGCATCCTGTAGCCCACCCGCTGGCGAACCCGTTCCCGCGTAGAAGTAATCCATTGAGCCCCGAAATTTGTGCGGAGTGCCGTAGAGCGGATCGAATCGGCTGGTTTCGCCAGCCTGAATAGTCGTTGTGTTATTGCCCGATAAGACTTCGTACCCAGGCCCGAAACTCAGCAAGCCTTTCTGAATCATGACGTTGGCACCGTAGTGATACGCATGTTTAAGTGTCAATCCATCGCGATCTTTACCGCTTTGGCCATACGCAAACGCCTGCCACTGAACAGTACCTAAATGAGAGGATGCTTTGCCTACCTGACCCGTGAGCATAGCTCCGTACGTTACCCGCGAATTCACACCCGCAACGTCATAACGTCTCCCATATACGTAACCCTGTGCTGCACTGCCGAGGCTATCGATTCGATACTTCTGAAAATCGTCTTTAAAGACCAGAGTTGAGAATTTCGTCTTGCCAAATACCGGACTGCTAAACACGCGGGTCAGGTACGCCATCTGAAACGATTTGAATTGCTGATTCTGGCCGTTCGTACTCAGTGGAGTCAATAATATCGGTGCCCCTCCTTTACCGGTAGTTGGCAGAAAACCAGCCGGAATAGCCAGTGTTATGTTTTGCGTCGACAGGGCCGATGTTGGCGCGTTAGCAGGCGTGTAATAATCGCCCACCACGCCGAAGGCATCTGTATTCTGATTAAAACCAACGCCTAGATCAAATGCCCAGCCTTTGTGCTGCGCTTTCAGAATGGCAGCATCGAACCGGCGACCCTGTTGCAACCAGTCCAGATTCCCAATCAGTCGGGAATCATCATATATCATCTCCTGACGACCAATTTTCAGCGATAAATTCTGAATAGGTCTGAATTTGATGGTTGTGTCGGCACTGTTGGCGAGGGTAATGTCAGCCCATGCCTCATGAACCATTAGTCGGTTTCCGTCAGCATTATTAATGGTAGCGGCATCCTGGCCCCACACGCGAATATCCTGAACAGATGTTTGAAACTGCACCCGATCCCACTTGTAGCCGAACGTCAGGCGGGTGCGTTGTGATGTAAAAAAAGCAGCGGGAGCATCTTTCGACGCCAGATTACCCACGCCGTTTCGCAACTCAGTGCGTGTGCGTAATTGCCCGACCAGCGAAACTTGTGCGATTATAGTTGAGTGAGCAATCAGCAGAATAACACCTGCCATTGATGCCCGTTTAACGATACAATGCATAGGTAGAGAATGAAGAAAGTGAACGATAACGGCACTAGCGATTAGCCCTACCCATTGAGGGTAAGTACTTGTAGAACAGACCGAAAGCAATGGCTCTGAAGAGGAGACAGTGAAGACCAGCGGGTAATTAACCCCTCGGAAGCGTGACGACGCTAATTTGCTTTACGTAGCTTTTTTCATTTCCTTTGAAGCGTTTGTGTTTTTCGCATAGACAAATCCCGTTTAGCCGATCCAAAGGTGCCCCCACACCGGATCGGCTTTTTTAGTTCTAAAGTTGTAGCGTTACAGCGTTGTAAAGTTGACGTGTTTACCTATTCGTTAACTTACCTCAAAACCATAAAACGTTTAACTCTACAACTTTAGAACTCAACAACACTCCAACTCTGCCTGCACTCCACCAAATAGGACGGATGCAACGAAACAACTTCCCCAATGATCAGCACAGCGGGCGCCCCCACGCCTTGCTCTGCCACCAATTGCGGAATGTTCCAGACCTGACCAATCACGCACTTTTCATCCGTACGTGTACCGTTTTGTACCACTGCCATCGGTAAATGACCGCGTCCGGCCTGACAATACAGGGCACATATTTCAGCCACTTTACTAAGGCCCATCAGAATCACAACCGTAGCATTCGACTGAACGGCTAATCGCAAATCTTCAGCGAGTTCGCCATTGCGTGTTGTGCCCGTAATAACCCAGAAACTTTCACTAACTCCCCGGCTTGTGACCGGAATTCCCTGCGAAGCGGCTACGGCTATACTACTCGACACACCAGAAACTACCTCACACGGAATTCCATGTTGCCTGGCAAATTCATACTCTTCAAACCCCCGCCCAAAGACATACGGATCTCCGCCTTTGAGTCGAACCACCTGACCATGTTCCTGCGCTAGCCGAACAATCAGGCTATTTATTTCCGACTGAGTGAGCGACGATTTACCGGCTCGTTTCCCGACATACATTTTTAGCGCCTGCTCGGGCGCAAACTCCAGTAAACCATGATTGGCAAGATCATCATATAGAACAACGTCTGCCTGTTGAAGCGCTCTGATCCCTTTCAAGGTGATCAATTCGCCGTCGCCGGGACCCGCCCCCACGAGTGTTAGCTTTGGCTGCATTGTCGTGTTTATTATCCGAAGTAAATAGTAAAAAAATACTATTTATAGTTATTTATAACTATTTGTGATTCTGCTTCAAAAGTAGAGGTGATATTCTTAAAAACAAACCTTTTTCAGAAAAATATCTTTATATTTTATCCAATTGCGGAATATAAATATAGGAATTACCAATATAGCCTTTTAATTTTGACCTAGCCTTGTTTGGGGGAATAAGGCTATTTTATGAAAATAGTACAATAGTTAAACGGGTTTTTCACAATATTATAGTTAGATTCAACTATGAACACAAACACAATCAAGCGTATTGTCGTCATTGGCAATGGCATGGTGGGCTACAAATTCTGCGAAAAATTGGTAGCTAAAGAAGCGAGTAGCAAACGATTTACATTGACGGTTTTTGGGGAAGAACCGCGTGTAGCCTACGACCGGGTGCACCTGAGCGCCTATTTTGACGGTAAAACGGCCGATGATTTAACTCTTGCACCGCAGAGCTGGTATGCCGAAAATGCTATTTCGCTTTACCTGACCGATCCAGTCGTCGACATTGATCGGGGCCGAAAAGAAGTACGATCTCATCATGGTGTTATAGTGCCTTATGACTATCTGATACTGGCGACAGGATCGGGAGCATTTGTACCACCCGTAGCTGGGGTTGAGAAAGATGGCGTCTTTGTGTATCGTACGATTGAAGACCTTGAACTCATTCAATCGTATGCACGCAAAGCGCGTAAAGGAGCCGTGTTAGGAGGGGGGCTTTTAGGTCTGGAAGCGGCCAAAGCATTACTTGATCTAGGCATGGACGAAGCGCATGTCGTTGAGTTTGCCCCGCGTCTGATGCCTCGGCAAATTGATGATGCAGGTTCGGGTATTCTCCAGCGTCAACTTGAAGCGCTCGGACTGAACATCCATCTGTCTAAAAGCACACAGGAAATTACTGGCGACGATGCCATTACGGGTTTACTGTTTTCTGATGGCTCGCGTATCGACGTCGACATGCTGGTGATATCGGCAGGTATTCGTCCGCGCGATGAACTGGCAAAAGCATCTGGCCTGGATACGCATCCTCATGGCGGTATCCTGGTCGACAATTCGCTGAAAACGTCGGACCCTTCCATTTTTGCTATTGGCGAATGTGCTGTAGCCCACCATATGATTTATGGTCTGGTAGCTCCGGGCTACGAGATGGCTGAGGTAGTCGCTTCTCAACTGGCAGGCGAAATCAAAGAATTCAAGCCTTTCGACATGTCGACCAAGCTCAAACTCATTGGTACCGACGTAGGGAGTTTTGGCAATCCATTTGCTTCCGAGTCGGACGGATGCCGAACAATCGTCTATGAAAACAAGGCAAAAGGCGTTTACAAACGGATCAATGTATCGGCCGATGGCAAGTACTTACTGGGGGGCATTTTGGTGGGCGATGCCGAGCAGTATAACATGCTGTTGCAGGCCTGCAAGAACAAAACCATTCTGCCTCCCGATCCTGAAGATGTCATTTTAGGCTCGCGGGGTGGGGAAGAAGCGAGCGCCGGTGTGATGAGCCTGCCCGACGATGCGTTAATCTGTTCCTGTGAAGCCATCACCAAAGCCATGCTTTGCCATGAAATCGGCGAAAATGGGCATACAACGGTCGAGGCCCTTAAGAAAGCAACGAAAGCCTGTACGGGTTGCGGTGGTTGTACGCCGATGGTGAAAGACATCATTCAGGGAGTCCTGAAGGAGAAAGGCGTTTATGTTCGGAATGTAATCTGCGAACATTTCAACTATTCCCGTCAGGAGCTATTCGATCTGGTTAAAATAAACGGTCTGAAAACCTATACCGAAGTGCTGAATACGTTCGGTCAGGGGGATGGATGCGAAGTCTGCAAGCCCGTTGCGGCTTCAATTCTGGCCAGTCTCTGGAATGAAAATATCCTGACCAAAGACCGAGCACCCATCCAGGATTCGAACGATCGATTCTTAGCCAATATTCAACGGGGTGGAACCTATTCGGTGGTGCCTCGGGTGGCAGGGGGCGAAATATCTCCTGAGAAATTGATTGTCATTGGGCAGGTTGCTCAGAAATACGGTCTCTACACCAAAATTACGGGTGGTCAGCGCATCGATATGTTCGGCGCACACGTCGGCGATTTGCCCAGCATTTGGGAAGAGTTGGTAGCGGCCGGTTTCGAGAGTGGACATGCGTATGGCAAATCTTTGCGAACCGTGAAAAGCTGTGTAGGTACAACCTGGTGCCGTTTTGGGGTTCAGGATTCGGTTACGTTCGCCATCGAACTGGAAAATCGTTACAAAGGACTCCGATCACCCCATAAACTCAAATCGGGCGTATCGGGTTGTACGCGGGAATGCGCGGAAGCCCAGAGCAAAGATTTCGGCGTAATTGCTACTGAAAAAGGCTGGAACGTATACGTATGTGGCAATGGGGGTACCAAACCGCAGCACGCCCAATTATTAGCCTCCGATGTCGATAAGGAAACCTGCGTTAAGCTGCTCGATCGTTTCCTGATGTTCTACGTTAAAACGGCTGATCCGCTTACGCGAACGTCGACCTGGCTAACCAAAATGGAAGGAGGGATAACCTATCTCAAAGCCGTTGTTGTCGACGATGTGCTGGGCATTGGCGCCGAATTGGAACGGGAGATGCAATTGATCATTGATACCTACGCCTGCGAGTGGAAAGAGGTAGTTGACAACCCCGAACTCCGCAAACGGTTCACACACTTCGTAAATGCGCCTGAAGTAAAAGATCCAACTGTCCAGTTCGAACCCCTGCGCGACCAGATTCGGGCGAAGGAATGGGCTTAAAACGTATCAAATCAATGGAAACTCTTGATATTACTACACATAAAATCACCTGGCATGTAGCTTGTCGGGTCGAGGATATTCCCCAGGATGGGGGTGCCTGCGCTTTAATAGGCGGGCGTCAGATTGCTATTTTTAATTTTACACGCCGGGGCGAATGGTACGCTACAGATAACGAATGTCCCCATCGGCAGCAAATGGCCCTGGGTCGGGGGATGATTGGTAGCCAGGGCGAGGAGCCGAAAGTAGCCTGTCCGTTCCATAAGCGAACATTTTCTCTCCAGACGGGTAAGTGCCTCAACGACGATGCTTATCAGATTAATACCTTCCCGATTAAAGTAGAGCAGGGAATTGTGTATGTAGGCGTGTGAAATGGTTCAGCGTATGGTTTGTAGTAACTGACACGAGTAACGGCTTGGCGATAGCTACTGCAAACCATACGCTACCCCATGTCGCTAAATCCGCAAAATGGAAATCAGGCGACTGGCTATAAAATGCCGCTAACGAAGGTGAATTGTTTGGACAGGCTTGTCTCAAATGTGTCAGCTTTTGTCCCAAATGGGATAGGTAGAATTGTGAAGGGTGGTCTACTTTTGACCTAGTCAAAATCAATCACTTACATCTTCTTTCACCATGATACGTCCTGCTAAAACCACCCTGATTCTGGCGATGACCGCTTTGGTTCTGATCGTTAGTCTGATTGTACTTGTTGCTACGACTTACATGATCCGAAGCGTAGAGTTGCCTCAAATCGCTATCCCAACTCGATTCTAGCTACCAGACTATTGAGCCAGGGCAATTCTACTCAACCGGATAGCAAACACGTTGGTGATCAGTTACCTTTATTGTCTCAGAAAAACTAAGAACGGCGCTGCTCACGCGGGAAGAAGTGCTGAAAAATCTGGAGAAACGCGGACAGATGCCACTAATCGCCAAGTAGTACAAATTCTAATCCGTCACACGGTTCCTGTATGGAGAAGTTGCAGACTTATTTTGAGCGCATCGGTTTTAAAGGTGATGATCTAACGAAAATCGTTAACTCGTTCAAACGACAAGCTTTTGAAAAAAATGATTTAGTCGTTATGGAGGGAAGAACAAGCCGCTATATCGGTTTGGTCGATAGTGGCTTATTCCAGTACTACGTACTCAAGGATGGGCTGGAGATAACCAGTTACGTTTCTGTGCCTAACACCTGGCTAGCTTCCGTAATGAGTTTTGTCAGCGAAAAACCAGCCCTTGAAAATATACGGGCATTGACCAGCGGAGCCGTCTTTATGATCAGTAAACCGGATCTGAGAGTACTGGTCAAGGATTTACCCGATTTTAAAGATTTCTACATTGCCCTTTTAGAACAGTCTATTTGTGGCATCGATGAGAGTCGGCACGATCTGATTGTGTTATCGGCCGAGCAGCGTTACGCCAAACTCTTACAAAAGGAACCTTATCTTTTACAACAAATTCCGTTGCAACACCTGGCTTCCATGCTTGGTATTACACCCCGTCACTTAAGTCGTATCCGGAAAAGTATCCGCTAAAAGCGAATACAAGGATAATGCCGATGATTTCCATCCGTCCCTTGACGCGCCTATGATACGAGTCAAGGGAAGGCAACATTACGGTTGATTGTTGCGGATGAATTGGGTAATAAACTCATCAAAATGCGTATCAACCTTGAACCCTAGCTGAAGCGCTCTCGTATTATCGACTATACTGGGCCAACTGGTCACGATCTTATCAATGGCTGGATCTGGTTGAAAGAGTACCTTGGCCAGGGTCTCTTTTCCAGCGATACGTTCCAGTGAATCGAGCATTTCCTGGACCGTAACACGAATACCGGGTAAGTTTACTGTACGCCATTTTCCAAAAACTGTGCCGTCCAGAGCGGCTCCTTTCAGTATATTTTGAATCACTGTATCCGGACTAGATACCCATACGGCGAGTTCGGATGATACCGGGCAAATAGCTTGTTGGCCGTTGATCGGTTCACGAATAATGCTACTGACAAAGGACGAAGCGGCCTGATTAGGTCGACCCGGACGAACGCAAATGGTTGGTAATCGCAATACGCGCCCATCGATAAAGGCCTTTCGGCTGTAGTCATTGACCAGCAAATCAGCTATGGCCTTTTGAGTTCCGTAAGAGGACTGCGGAGTAACCGCGGTTGTATCGGTAACCACAGCGGGTAAATCTCCACCATATACGGCCAGAGCGCCCGCAAACACAAATCGGATGCCTGGCCCCTGATGACGACAGGCTTCCAATAAGGCACGGGTCATATCCAGATTCACTTTCCAGCCCAGATCAAATTCGTTTTCCGCCTGGCTACTTACGACGGCGGCCAAATGAAAAACGACCCTTGTATTGGCGGTAATGATTGCTTTTGCGGCTCCTTCTTCGGAAAGATCTGCCTGTTTGCAGATGACCCTGGCGTCGTTTCCTGGATTGGCCGGCATCACCAGATCGACCAGTACGAGTTCATCAAAGACAAATGAGCTAGTCAGAAGCGCTTTCGCCAATTGCTGACCCAGAAAGCCAGCTCCACCTGTGATAAGTAGTTGCATAGAGGTAAATCTGCCTAAAGTATGGTAAAGGAAAAATCAGTTTCAACCTCCTCAAACTACTGTTTCCTAAAAAAATGGCCCTGGTGTAGTTCATGGAATGGGAGTTATCCCGTCAGATATTGATAAACCAGCTAAGGGTTGCCCAATATTGGTGTGCCTGGCTGGGCTGGTCAAACTCATTCACCCGATACTCAAAACCTAGCTCAAGTTTAGTATCCTTTACCATATTATAGCCCAATGCTAATAGTCCACGAATTTCCAAATCCGTTCTATCAGGCGACCAAATGCCCAGGTACTCATTGTTCAATTTTACGTACAGTTCGTTGGGATCGATCTGCATTCCATTTAAGGGTTTTTCCAGACTAAGTCGGTATCGGCCTCTAATTTCTACGGGCTCCGTTTGCCGGAATGTTTCGTCGAGGACAAACCGGTGGGCAACGGTAATTAAGTTTAGGTCATTGACCAGGTTAACTTGCTGAATCAACCGATGGACGAGTTGATTATCTTCAAGCCGGATCAAATACCCACCGCCCAGCGTGGAATTGAGCGACATTTTTTTGGTAAGCACCAGGGCCAGATCGGTTCGCTCGTATCGTAATTGGTTTTTGACGCTCTCGTTCAGCGTTCGCTCCCTGAAAATCTGACGGGATTCAAGTTTGGTATTTAGCTTAAATTTTTTCGGTAATGAAAAGTTAATATTTACCTGTGGGAGCGTGCCTGCTACGTACTTCTCCTGAGAAAAGGCAGGTATAATACTGCAAATCCATACCGAAGCAACGACAAAAGCTTTCCCCATCAGTAAATCATATTATTCACATTGCGTTGTACCAACTGGTGAGTGCTGACGATTGCTCCACTCTGTTCACAGAGAACTTCATAATAGTTAGCAGCACCGTCCTTTTGGGCTTTCAGAATCAGTTCATACCGGATTTGGACCGAAGCGGGAGGATTATTGGTTAAGATGGCCGTTTTTAAATCGGCCTGGCTAGCCGTCCACTGAAGTTGCGTTTTAACGACGGTAAACTTGTCGAATTGCTGGCTTAACCGATCGTTCAGAACCTTCCGGGTTTGCGCTGGAATTTGATTGAAACTACGTTGTATTTCAACGTCCTGAATTTTGCCAGATGGGTCGAATTCAATACTGTATCGGTTCCCTCCCTTCTTCAGTTTGGCTTCGATGGTTGTGCCGGTCAGGCTTTCTTCGCCATACCAATGAACGGTCGTTTTGCTGAATACATCGTTGATGAACTGGGCCGCTTTTTTGGGAACAGCACTTGATTTAATTCTGTATTCCCGTTCATATTTTTGCTGGCCCCGGCAAGGTAAAATCAGGCCAACAAAGGCCAGAGTTAAGAAGAGTGCGTTCATGTCGATTCTGGGGGCTAGTTAAAGCTCAGTATGGCCGGAGAGTTCACCAACAATTCGTTTAACTGCTGTAAAAAGTCCTTTTTACCTGAAACCTGCCAGACAACCGTGAGCGTATCCTGATCCTTACTTAACTGCATTTGGGTAATAGCCAATTGCCGGGCTCGTAATTGCTCTTCCAATAAGCGGACCTGAGCGAATTCCGCGTTTCGGAACGTAACACTCAACAATTTTTGTCGTTGAAGCCTATCGATTAGCCGCTCGACCCGGCTGACCATCAGCAAGATAAATAGCGTGATCAGCGTAAATACAAAGGCCAGGGCATGGTATCCAATACCGGTTGTCATACCGATGGCCGCTGATGTCCAGATGACGGCTGCGGTCGTTAGCCCATACACCGAAAGCTGATCTTTGAAAATGACCCCTGCCCCAATAAAACCAATGCCGGTAATAATATTGGCTGAGATGCGATCATCGGCACCCGCTCCGTGTCGGGAAACAATCGTGAAAATGGTGGAGCCAAGCGTAATCAGAATAATGGTTCTAAACCCGGCTGATTTGCTTTTATACTCCCGCTCAAAACCAATGATACCCCCACATAGGATAGCCATGAGCATACTGATTACATCCTGCGTTTCGATAATAAAATCCATCGTTCTCATCGTAACTGTCGTTTAAGGATGATGTGATTGATCACCGTCCAGGCTACCAGAATCCTGATCGGTTGAAGGCTTATTTCAGGGTTGAAATCCTCATTTATTTCCTTTGGCTGGAGGTACGGTTTTTAACTGAATGAAATCCACCAGAAAAGCGAAGGCCATTGAGAAGTAGATGTAGCCTTTAGGTATCTCAAAATGGAGCCCTTCCGCAACGAGCGACATTCCAATAATGAGCAGAAAACACAGTGCTAAAATCTTAAACGAAGGATGTTGATTAATAAATGAAGCGATTGGTTTAGAGGCCACCAGCATAACGCCCACCGTAATAACGACCGCTGTATACATAACCCAGAGTTGGTTGACCATGCCAACGGCGGTGATAATGGAGTCGATGGAAAACACCATATCCAGAATGAGCACCTGAATCAGCAAATCCCGAAAGGTTGCTTTCTTTATATCGGGTTCGCTGGCTTCCTGGTTCAATTCGGCCTTGTGGTAAATTTCTTTGGTGCTCTTATAGATCAGAAAGAGCCCACCTGCCAGCAGAATCAGTCCTTTACCGCTAAAATCAATCGTACCCAGCGAAAACAGGGTTTGGTCTAGTTGCAGAATCCAGGATAAGAGCGCGAGCAGTCCCAGTCGCATCACCATCGCTAGGCCTAACCCCCAGTATCGCAACCGATCTCGCTGTTCTGGCGGCAATTTGTCGGCTAGAATGGAAATGAAAATAATGTTATCAATGCCCAGGATAATTTCCAATACAATGAGCGTAAGTAATGGAACCAGATTGTCAGCGAAACTCATGAATTCTTTATTGGATCAGAAACTATCAAGTTGATTTCAACGCACTCCACGAGCTGTCGAAATCAAGTTGATTCGTCGTTTTTAATCTTATTTTAATCTATAAAGAAATCCACTTCTAAAATGTTTTAGAATATGGTCAGTTTCACGGATAAATCCAGATAAGCATTGTTATGACCTGAAATAAGCGATGATAAAGACGGCTTATTCGCGCTTGTAGAGATGCCCTCCGTGGGCTACCTAAATGTAAAGTGAACCACTACAGAAGCGCAAACAGGAGCGTGACTTCACCACCTAGCTCAATTTGATCTCCGCTCTGAAGAGGGTAACTCATTCCTGCAATATCAGCCCTTTCTATCGAATCATTTGGGTGGATGATTTTCGTTTTGTTGCCTCCGGAAGGCAGCCCGCCCGGATCGACCAGAAGGGCATATCGTCTTTGGACCATATCATAGCGAATGGTGGCATGCGCTCGGCTAACCGCCCCATTTCCAGAACCTTTCTCCGAATCGAAGCCGGGATCACCGTCGTTTAAAATAACAATGTCATTGGTCCGAACCCGGCCTGATGCCGTTTGGGTCGTATGCCCACGCCCGATACAGAACGTAGTCTTTTGAGCAGAATCGAGAAGGTACTCCGCCCGTTCCGTCTGACCGACCAAGGCAACCACTCTGGCCAGAAGCGGTGAGCTATCGGGCTTTGATTTATCGACAACAACCAGTCCCAGGTTCCCTTCCCGATAGGTAGTATCGGGCAGCGTATCTGTAAAAAAAGCATATTCAAACTGCCAGTTTTTGGGCAGTGTAATGTAATTATCCGCTAGCTGACGAGCCAGTTCAGCCGAAAATTTTTCTGGCTGATTCGTCCACAAAGCGACTCGATACAACTCTTCATCTTCTGGATTTGTGCATAAAACAGACAACCGAAGTCCGACAGGAGCCGTGTCCGGTTCGTTCTGGTAAGCCCGAAGTTTACTGACGATAAATCGCATGATCTGCTCGCGTAACTGAGCGGCTGGTGGAAGACCGGTGGGTGTTGATTTTGGTATAACGGGAACGGATTCAGACGGTTCTGTTGAGGAGTTGTGTGGCTGCTGGTCAGCCTCAGTAAATCCAAATATCTTTTTGACCTTTTCTAATAGGCTCATGGTAGTTGTTACACGGTTAAAAGCTTCCCAAATAACTGCGCTGTTTTAAAATTGGGGCTACTACGGTATTCGCTAAACTAACTGCATCAGCGGAGGATTCCCCTAATTCGATCCGAACCGTAACAACCGTATGCGACCGACCGTCGGGAGTAGGTGCGAAAAACACGTACCAGCCATCATTCCGTTGTACACCCTGCACAATGCGTTCGGGTGTCCCGGTTTTACCAGCTACTCGTGCTGTACTAATCTTACTACGTCCCGCTGCTGGATTCGATTGTTCGATCATAAACTCTTCTAATTGCTCGGCATAATCCGGCCGACGTCCGATAGGCTTCCCGACGCTGACAGGCTGTGATTTTCCGGCCTTATCCAATACGTAGCGTGATGGCTGCAAGATGCCCTGATTGGCAATGGCGCCCGCCATCCGTGCCATCGATGCGGGAGTCGCTGTCAATTGCCCTTGTCCCCAGGCCAGGCCCGAAAACTCACTTCGGTAACGTCTTGGGTATTGCGTGCTTTGATACAATTTTCGACGTACAACAAAGGATGAGTCGCGCCAGTGCTGCCGAATCTGAACGCGTTCGTCGTCGGTATGCGTATCCGAAAAAGAGTAGCCACCAATTAGGTCGACGTTCATACCCGTAGCTAAATAGAGATCGGCCAGTTCATTATCCAATGTATTATCATTTGCCGTTCGGATAAAATAAACGTTGCTCGACCGAACAATTGCCTTTCGCATATCGACCAGCTCTCCACAGGGTTCCGATTCCCGTGTGCCGCGTCGGATAATTTCCTGACACGAAATCGAATAGCGAACGGACGATGCCGACGCCCCCAGTTTGTTAAAGGCAGCCATCGCCGTCAGGATTTTAGCCGTTGAACCAGGCGCCGTTGCGTACGTCATTCCTAAATCGCGCTCGGTGATCAGGTACGGTAGTTTCAATCGATCGCGATCTGACAACAGCATAACTTCGGGCGTTTTGATATTGGGCAATGGGTGAACTGCTGACGCCAGCACATCGCCCGATGCCGCATCTAATACGACTACCGAAAGACGTTTGTTGCTGTAGTCAGATTGGGCCAACGCTTTCTGTAATGCAACCTGTAATTCAGCATTGATGCTCAAGTGAATATCCCGGTTTTTGGCTTTGCGTTCGGCCACTTCGCGGCTGTCGATTCCGGCTCGTAAGGCAGGAGCCAGCTCGCTGTAATCATAAGCGGTGAGTGTACGTGTTTGCTGAACCGTCGGACTGAATCGGTCGGCCTGGTAGTCGGTAGCAATCAGCGTCGTTTTTTTCGGGCGACTGTTGAATCCACGCAATTCGCTGAAATGAGTAGCCTCGGCATAATACCCATTACTTTGCCCCCAGAAAAGTTGCGTATTTAAATCACCCGTCCAGAAAAACAGGTGTTCACCAAAAGGGTAATAGCGTTGCAATCGTTTTTGCGTGAGCGTTTGAAGCAGATCCGATTTCAGGCCGCTCTGCCGAAGCCGCGTCGATTGGTGCATGATCTGTTCTGGCGAGCTGGTTGCTAGTACCAGTCCATTGCGATCGTAGACGGTGCCTGCCGCCAGTACACGGGTCAATCGCTCGATTCGGGGATTGTAGCTATACACCGGATCACTATTGCGGGTCACTACGCGAGCAGGTCGCACAATGTACTCATTACCCCGCCATCCGACAATCGGTACTAAGCGACCAATCAGAATCAGTACGCCGATCAGAAATCCAGCGATCCCCGTCATCAGCACAACATCGTAATGCTTCTCCAGGTATTGACGTTGCTCTGGCTGCCCTGGTCGATGGGCCACGCTAAACACAACGCCCATTGCCATTAAGTTGATAATGAGCGAAATTTTGCCATAACTCAGAAACGGTACGCTAATTCCTGTTAGGGGAAGTAATCCAATTGAACCGCCAGCAATGATTAAAAATTGAACCCCAGTAGCAATAGCAATACCGGCCACCAGAAAGAAGCTAAAGGGCTGACCGGCTCGTCGGGCGTGCAGTAAGATACGGTGCAGTACTATGCCCATCAGCAGAAACACAGCCACTACCCCTAATCCACCTAGTTCTTCACCAACACTAGGCAGAATCATATCGGTATGGGCGGCTGGCATGGCGCTCGCAAACCCCTTTCCTAATCCCTGCCCTGTCCAGCCTCCAGCCGACAATGCCCAGAAACTGTGCGCCAGATGATCGCCCCCGTACACATCGTTATTCCAGGGATTAAGCCACATCGCTTTCCGGTCGGCTAGTCGGCTTCCCACAAACGGCAGCTGATCGCCAAACGCGAACATCGCCATGACCAGAAGCAGTAACACAGGGGCTTCAGTAAGCAAAGCGACCCACCCCCAGTTTGTTCTCGAACGCGCTTCACCCTGCCAGTACATATATCCAATCAGGGCAACCATACTGAGCAACGTTGCAGCCCAACCGGGTAGTAGCCAGAGTGCTACGCCATAACCGAGGCCCGTTGCTAATGTCAGGGGAAGGTTTCCGCGAGCAATGCTGTAAAACAACAGGAACGTAAAGCAAACAACCAGAGCTGGTCCCATGTCGCCCAGCAGGAGGTAGAGCAGCATAAGAAATCCTGCGCCAGCCAACGCGCCCAAACTCACCCGGAATCGCCAGCGCAGATCGGGTAGTTGTCGAATCTGCTGTTCGTTGGCGGCAAAGAAACCAGCAAAGAAGATCAGGAGCAGGTATTTGGTAATTTCACTAGGTTGAAATGTTAACCCTAGTATAGACAGATTAACTCGCACGCCACTGCCTTCTGGTCCCGAACCGATGAGCAAAGTGGCTGTTGCCAAACCAATTGCAAGTGCCAGCCATGTCCAGCCTGAGAGACGTACAGAAGCCCGATTTCGGAACGTGAACAGCCAATCGTAGCGCCAATCTGCGTAAAATCGTCCGATGTTCAGTTGTGATAAAATCGTCATGCCAGCCAGACCAATTGCAACTCCCTGCAAGGTTTGCCAGGCGTAAAGTATATCCTGCAAAGGGTCCTGAATGGCCAGAAGTGTCAGCAACGATAGGCCCGTTAACAGCATCAGTACAGGCAGTAACAACGAATCGGGGTGAAATCGTCGAAAATCCCAAAAGCCTTGTACTATCCAGAAAACCAGCACAAATAGCACAACTATTGCCCAGAATTGCCGCGTAAATCCAGTTGGCGTACGAACCGTAAACGCATGGTCGTTCTTGAGTTGGCCATAAACCGTAGAACCAATCAGCCGCAGCTGATGCCGACGAGCAGTGAAATTATACGACTGATCGCTGGTCAGATGACTCGTACCCCGGCGGCTACCAAACTCAAACCCAGGCTTTAGTGGAACAACACTATATCCAGAACCTTTCACCAAACCTGCAAAGGAAAACTGGCCATCGGCACCTGTTCGGGCATAAGTAAACCGATCTGGTAACGTATCGGGTTGGGCGGTGGCAGGATGGCGCTTCAGTTGAACCAATACATTCGCCATCGGGACTTCGTCGTGCGTAACCAGACCTGCTATTGACTCTGTTCCAGGTCCCACGTTAACAGTAGCCGGATACGATTTAGGACTGTTCAGTTCGCGGACGTACAGAATCGAATCGAAGCCCATTTGCTGGCGGGATACCTGCAACCGACTCTGAAAATCAGTACCCCCAACCCGACTACGCCAGGCCACAGGCGCCAGTATTGAAAACAGCCGTTTGTTTAAAGCTCCCAGATTATCTGGAGAACCGTTCTTCCGAAGCTTAGCTGCCAACGAATCGGCAAGTAAAGATCTGTCTTTCGGGTCGCTGTAATAATTACCTGTATTTAGGATTCGCTGGATTGCTATTGATTTTAACCCTGATTCGAGTGTTAATGCCTGTCTGTTTCCCAGGGCTTTTTTTGCCTGGTTCAGCGCGGGAGACAGGTTCATATAGAGCCGTCCAAAGAGCAGCAATAACATAATTGTTGCTCCCAGCAAATACGGCCGCCCGGAAGGGCTAGAGGATACATTCATATTTTGGTGGTCAACCCCTAAATCCCCTGAAGGGGACTTTTCTAAGTACGAGTGAAGTCCCCTTCAGGGGATTTAGGGGTAAAAAAACTTTACCTATTTAATTTGTCTGCGTTGAATCAACGACCGTATGCGATGAATCGGGTATGGCTGCTGGTGGTTCGGGTACTGTCTCCTGATTGCTTTCTTTTGCGGTGGAATCCGCTGGCTGTTCAATTAGATAACCTGATGAGGCCTCGGTTGTATCCTCCGCCATTTTGTCGGTATACGATGAATCAGGCGCCATCACCGTTGAATCGGCTACAATCTGAGCCTTGTTGTTATTGGCCTTATCCAGATGGTTTTTGTATAGGATAGCCAGGCCAATCAATAATGTCACGATAAAACAGGCGAATCCAATAGCCCATCCATTCGAACGACTTTCGGGTTCATCATCAGGCAGTTGGATGATTGGCGTTTCTGGCTGAGGCTTCTGTGTTGGAGCCGCCATTGTGCGCGAAGACGTGTGTATCCGACGATCTGCCGGGCGGTGGCCGTGCAACTGTTCAACATTGGCTTGTCGCAGCAGAAATACGAGTTCACCAACGTCACGAAGTCGTTCGACGGGATTTTTGGCTAATGTACATTCCAGAATTGCATCCAGACTCGGGGGAACGTTCTGCCCCGAAGGCAGCGACAAATCGGGTGGTGGTGTTCGCAGGACATGGCCCATAAACGTAGCGATTCCGCTATCATTCATTGAAAACGGTACCTTTCCGGACAAGCATTCATACAAAACCACGCCGAGTGAATAGTAATCCGTGGCCTCATCAACACCTCGTGGATTGTCGAACTGCTCTGGCGACGCGTATTCGTAGGTCATCAACGATTGACCCGTCATTGTTTGTGTTTGCTCGCGCAGACGGGCCACGCCAAAATCAGTCAGCAGAAAATGAAGTTCGCCACTGGGTAATGGGCGGAAGAGAATGTTTTCGGGTTTGATATCGCGGTGAATAATGCCGCGACTATGAATTGCCCTAAAGGCTTCGGCCATTTGGAGACCTAGTCGAATTGTATTTGATACGTCCAGATAACCCTGTTCGCCGAGAAGTGTGCGCAGGTTGCCGCCCTCCACCCATTCCATCACAATAAAGGGCATCGGCATATCCAACTGTACTTCCCGCACACGTACTACGTTTGGATGCTGAATGTCGGTCATTAACTGCGATTCGAGTCGAAACCGTCGTAATGTATCGGCATCCGTATGAACCGTGAAGTGTTTGATCGCGACTAAATCGCCCGTTGCCAGATGACGCGCCTTCAGCACACGGGCGTTTGAGCGGCCCAGTTCGCCTATGATTTCGTAACCCGGAAAATACGTATTGACACTTACAGTTGGCATAGGTCAACTAGTTTAGCGAGTCTGATGAAGCCGTATGCATCAGCGAGTCCAGTGGTTGAGCAAACTGATGCTCAACAATTTTGTAGGTAACCTTGGTACCCCGATCGCTATTGGGCGCAGTTTGAATTAGCGACGAATTGGGGCCGACATTGCTGAAATACACCTTTTCGGATTTATACAGCCCGCCGTTATCTTTAACATAATTCACTTTAACACCAACCGACGAAAAGGTAACCTGACTCGGATTTGTTAGTTGAAGTTGTACGTTTTTGATCCCCCCGAATAAGCCTACTCGATAATCATTCACTTTAATTGTCAGTCCTTCAACCGCAGCCAGAGCTTCCTGTCTGAGCTGCTCCTGCCGTATGGCCTCTTCCGCTTCTCGTTGATTCCGCGCTGCTTCCTCTTTCAGGTTAGGCCTTCCCAATGTATCTGTGTTGGTAGCCGGTGTATGAAGCGTTGCGCGAGTATCAGTTTTGGGTTTAATCATGACATAGTAAAACCCAGCGATACCTAAAAAAATGGCAAGCGCCAAGGCTGCCCATTTTAAGCCAGCTGTCTGTGACTTATGAGCTGGTAGCGCCTGCACAGGCTTAGCTTCTACTGGTACAGCCTTTACGACTTCAGCCGCATTGGCCGGTTCACTAACAACTTCAGGCTTTACCGGCTCAGCAATTGATTGCCGTGTGGAGCTGCGATTCGCTTGTAAATAAGCTAGTTCGGCCTGTTTGATCAACCAGGTTAACTCATCAGGATCGCTCAGTCGATCAGCCGCTTTCTTTTGCAGTAATCCCCGAAGTAAGTCCGTAAATGGGCTAAATGTCTGATCACTCGCCGAAACCGTCAGGGCGGGTGGTGCTTCCGTCAGCACTTTATTCATGAAGGTCACAATACCCGTATGGTCATCTAACGCAAATGGTACACTTCCATGAAGGCACTCATACAGAACCACCCCTAATGAGTAGTAATCCGTTGCAACGCCAACTCCTCGCGGATCATTGAACTGCTCCGGCGATGCATATTCATAGGTCATTAGTGACTGACCCGTCAGTGTATTCGACTGTTCGTGCAGCCTTGCCACGCCGAAATCAGTCAGCAGAAAATGGAGTTCGCCACTGGGTAGAGGGCGATACAGAATATTTTCCGGCTTGATATCGCGGTGAACGATGCTCTGTGGGTGAATTGCCTTAAATGCACTAGCCATTTGTAACCCTAACCGACTGACCGTGGGTACGTCAAGCGCGCCCTGATTGTCAATGAGTTGCTTTAGACTTCCCCCCTCGATCAGTTCCATGACCAGGTAAGGCAGCTCAGCCTCCAGTCGAACCTCCCGCACTTTTACAATGTTGGGGTGAGCAAGGCTGGTCATAATAGCCGATTCCCGCTCAAATCGACGTAGCGTTTCGGCATCGGTATTGAGCGCAAAGTGCTTTATGGCCACCAGATCACCCGTTGCCAGGTGACGCGCTTTCAGGATACGCGCGTTACTACGGCCTAATTCACTTAGCACTTCGTATCCCGGAAACCGCGTATCAAATCGAATCGTGGACATTAACGGCGTTTTGTTTTGGTTGAATCAGGGTCATTTTGTACTGATAGGATGACAACAGCTTTACGGAAAGTATCCTGCCGAACAGCCGCGCTAATGGGCAAACCCACATTATTAAAAAATACGTTTGAGAGCTGCAGCTTCGCATCGCGAGTTGTCTCAATGCCCGTCTTAAATCCACTGAACACAATATTTTCCACGTGTACGGTTCCTGATCGGCTAATTTGTAATGCGACCCGTGCCTGCGTTGAGTCGGCGGGCATCAGAACGGTCAGTCGATTATTACCTACTATGGTTTGCAGTGAATCGGTCAGCAACAATGGCTGGCTGAGTCGGAACGTGTCAGGAGGCAAAACCAGTCGATGCTCTTTACTGCGATAGGCGGTTTGTAGTAATGAATCAAATGTGGAAAATGCTGTCATTGATATCGCATTCGGTTGACTGGTAACTGTTCCCACACTATCCGCTATTATATCAGATTGGCTTGGTGGTTGGTATTGATACCACACAATTGCCGCAATCAGCCCTAGTGCTAACAAACCCAGCAGAGCCACTAAACCTGTTGAACGTTTTTTAGCGGCCTTTGGCTCAACAGATGTAGCCTCATTATGAACAGGAAGAACAGTTACGGGCGGAGATTTCGGCGTTGGTAGGTCGATAGGCTTGGTTGAACTTGTCGAAGGCCCGGCAGCGACTGTATTATTTTTAGCCAGAACGACCGTAATATTATCCTTTCCACCCTGCTGATTGGCTAATCGAATCAATTCGGTCGTCTGCTCATCAAGAGTGCGATTCTGGTTCAGAATCGCCTTTATTTGTGCCTGCGTAATCATGTCCGTCAGGCCGTCGCTACAGAGCAACAACTGATCACCTGGCAGAAAATCGGTTTCTCCAGACTCCAGAAAATCAGGATCATCGACCCGATGTGCCATTGAGCCAACGTCCCGCAAAATTTCATTCCGGCGAGGGTGTTCCATGGCTTCAGCTTCGGTAAGTTCATTGGCATCTTCCCGAACGCCAACCAGCGAGTGATCGTAGGTCAGTTTTTCGAGAACACCCTGACGGTATCGGTACAAACGCGTGTCGCCCACATGAACGTAGTATACCTTACCCGACTGACTATCAGCTACAGCGGTAGTCAGCACACAACACATTTGCGAAAGCCGAGGCTCCTGCATCCGTTGGTTATTGATCTGATTATTGGCAAACACGACTGCTTCGCGCAACATCGACAACGGGTTGCCGTTTGGCGTGGCCATGTATTGTTCTATTGATTCCTTCGCAATAGCCGCAGCCCGGTCGCCACCAGCATAGCCGCCGACACCGTCGATAACCGTCAGCAATGCACTGGTTTCTGCCCAGATCGTTGCGCAGATAAAGGCATCCTGATTATCGTTTCGGCGCTGGCCTACGTCGGTCCGGCCGGTCAATTCCAATGCATTCATTCAGTAGCGTCTTGCAGGCTGATCAGTCGGATCGATGTGGCGAATTGTTTCTGCCGAAAATCCGCACTAACGGTCTGACTGATCAGCCTGTCAGAAATAGTGTTGTTTATTTATCGAGGTAAATCCTGAAAATGTTTCAAGACCAGAAATACAACGAACAGGAGTAATACGAAAACAAGTAGTGCATCAATCATGCTTACGTAGTCCGTTGGAAGTTGAGCGTAACCATACTATTAAGCAGAATTTGGGCCTTGTCGGGCAGGGAGTACCACTGCGGATTAGCGGGTTCGCTACGGGGAATCAACTGTTCATTCACGCGGGTTTCGTTTCGGCTGAAGGAGGCCAATTGAAACGTTTGGGTTGCGTCGTCATACCGAATGCGGGCGTGCGGGTTCGATACATAGGCTGATTCCAGAAGCAGATAATTCGGGAAATGCTGATTATCAGGTTCCTTACGGGCCACTACAATCTCCCGGTCGCGCATCAGGTACGAATCCTCTTTGTTCAACTCGGCAACGTAATACGTAATCTCGGCCAAGCCAGCGGCAAGGCTACGTGGCAAGTTAGCCGCATTTCGGGTGGCAGATCCCGCTATTGGTGACCGTTCGTTTGTAGCGGGCGATGTGTCAAATTTGAATTTTACGACGAAAGCACCCGGCTCGCGAAAGTCGATATGCTGAAACGTATTCAGGTCCACATCTACTTTTTCGTAGCGGTTAGTTTGTTTGACCCGGCGCGTTACGTGCAGCTTATCGGATGATTGACGACTTTCATTGCCAGGCAAAATACCCGTTAGTGCACCGACAACGTAGACATCTGATGGCGAGATCGTTTCGCCACCAAACTCCCGGCCACCCCCAAATTTGAAAAACCAACTGGAGGCTACCGGTGCTACCCGTTCATACTCCCCTTTGTGAGACTCAATGATGGCTTTAAAGGACTTGACCGCTTCATCGACGATGACTGGAAACGCATTCTGTCGCTCCTCATAGGTGTCTGGATGCAGAATAATCAGAAAGTGCGCATTGAACAGCATACTTGCCCCGACGGACTCCCGGCCTATGGAGTCCTCGAACGAAGCTACTAACTCAGCCAAAATCCGTTTGTTCGTTACGGTAGTAATAGAGGTAGTTTGGCTCTGGCTGGGGGGCACGAGTAGATTCCCTAATTTATGAAGCCAGTTGGGCTGATCTGCCATGTGTGAACGCGAATAGGTTCTTACTAAACCCATTAACGATAACGGCTACCGTTTTCTTTTGATTATCGTGAAGTTGCTTAGAGCAAAAGTGATTATCTATTCAACGGCATAAGTGAGATCCGTTCCAATAAATCGAACAGCAACTGTTCATTTAGGAAGAACGAATTAGTGTATTTCATTTTTGAAATCGGCTAGCTTTATTCTACGGCCGAAAACTATTGCCAATACGACCAGGAATACAAGCACATAAGGCGCATAACCGGCGACCTGCTCCACACCATTTGACAGTGGATTACCATGGCCCGTAATCCGTTCCGCTACCCAGCCAATGGCTGCAATAATGGCCAGGCCAGCGCCTGTCAGGCGTATGGTTCGATAAGTGGGGGTTCGACTGAGCAGCATGAACCAAGGAATCGTTAAGGCGATGACCAGCAATTGCATCAGTTCGATGCCCAGATTGAAACCCAGAATACTGAGCACCATGGGGCCTGCGTCGAGTTGCAGATTGGCTAACGTATCCGCAAACGCCAGCCCATGAATCAGTCCGAAACTGGCTGCGATCCAGGTTTCGCGACCCGGAAAAATTGGCCGTATGGCATGAATAGCCGATACCAGAATCGATAGAGCAATCAATAGTTCAACCGGCTGCGAGGGCAACTGAACCCAGCCCAGCGAACCTAGCAGCAGCGTAATGGAATGGCCGATGGTAAAGGCCGTAACGATAAGTAGTAACCGTTTCAAGCTGTATCGAATTCCACCGAACGGGCCCCAGCCGAATCGTCGTCCTGGGCCACCAGACACCAGCAGAGGAGCAGGCAACAGCAGCACTAATAAAAACAGCAAATGATCGGTACCTTCCGCTATGTGTTGAGTGCCTAGCTTCACCATGGCCGAAAAGCCCGTCCACCGATTACCCGACGACAGACTGATGGATAAAGGCGGAATCCGATTGTTAACGAAATCTAAACTAATTGTGCCAACCTGTACGGGGTCGGCTTCAGCTAGTTGTCCGCGCTCCCAATCCTGCCGGATCGACACCAGAATTTTGTGGGTCATCAACTGATGCAACACAACATCGTAATGGAATGAGAACTGCCGTACGTCCTGGCCTACTGGTGGAACCATCTGCACCTGAGCCGTTAGTTCACGATACACGCCATTAATTGGGTTCTGACTTTCATGAACGATCAATCCACCGACCGATACAGTCCAGAAACGACCGTCGGGGCTTTGTGGGCGGATGTGCGTTTTTAAGTAATCCCTCAGTTGAGGACCTAGACGCGTTACTAACCCCGCTGATGAATCGTTGACAGCGTGCCCCCAGGCCGATTGTAATTCGACTAAAGGGATTTGGAGTTCGGCGTCAATTCGGTTGGCGTGAATGGTTAGTAATACCACCGAATTAGGCATGGGGTGAGCCGAGGTTGTGGCTGGCAATAAACCAGCCACAACGAACAGGATGATCATCAACAGTCGTCTATTTAGACGATTGTTGATCAGGCATATCTGGCTCACTGGGAAAAACATTATCATCATTTTTGTGTTCGTCGCTACACGCTTGTTTCGAGGAGGAAATCCTAATTGCCGCCGTAGTCGGTTGTATGATCCCGCCAGACCGAGTGCGAATGGGGTGTGTTTTTGATAATGACGCCACCCTGATACGAAAACTCGATCCACACGCTGGGCCCGTCAATACGAACATAATCGCCCTGAGAACCCATGGCTGTCGTACCGGCATAGGCCACGTAGGTATTCGCTAATTCTGACGTGTATTTAGTGATAATGGAGGCCGCCGTGTTTGCATCCATATCATTGACGTAGAGCCTGATCGCATTTAATACGAGTGCCTGCTTGTCACTGCTCAGACTACCTACCTGTAAACCAACTTTAGTCGCCGGAAACTTCCCATCCTGACCCGGACCTAATACCAGGTCATTGTATGATCCGGATAGTTTAGCGGTTGTTTGCTCAGTGGTACTCAATCCCGTTAATAGAGCCGCAAAGGCAACTCGCTCCTGCTCGAAAGCCTGGTAGGTACGGCTACCAGCCGTAACAGATGCCTGCGGCTCCGTTCCGCGGAAAGCGGGTGTAACTCCCGTGCTCGCTCCTCCGTTAAAGGTAAAAGGCTGAGTGTAGTGGTGACCGGTGAATAGAATAGCCCATAAACTGCTAGTGCTGGGTGTGCCTAAAAACGAAATGTAATAGTTGCCGGCGCCGTAATCAGAACCACCACCGATCGTATACAGATAATCATCCGCTGCTAGATTGCCTACCAGTTCATTGTATCCCTCATTGGTGGCATTCAGAGCCAACACGGCTACCATAAGATTACGGAAAGCAGCTAGTTGAGTATCACTAAGCGAGCCCAATTTGATTCCTAATCGAGCAGACATCCCGGCGGGCAGGTTCGACCATTTCTGAGCGTTTGTTTTGGAATAAGTAAGCTGGGTAGCCGCCAGTTGTGTACTGGATAAGGTCGTTTTAAACGCTTCAGCCAGACAAACAATCTGGGCAATGCCTGCTGAACCGCAAGTCGTTGTAGTGACGGTGGCTGATAAAGCCGTTGTGATTGAGCTGGCACTCGTGCTACCGGAACTGGAGCCAGTTGATGTCGAACCCGTTGAATTGGTGGCGTCAACATCCGTTGATTTGCAGGCTCCGAAAAGGATGCTGAAACTCAATAGTAACAGCAGACTGGTTGTTAGGGTATTTCGCTTCATGATGTATGCTGAATAAGTTCAACTCAGCGTCTAATAGATTACTTGTGAGTACTTATAACTAGTAATAGTTGTTGCATAGCCGATGTATTGTTGGGGTAAAGAGCTGAAATGTTGTGGCGAATGGTTTATTAACAGCCGGATTTGCCCACCAGATCTGGTGCCTTATAATTGGACGTTCCTTATTGACTGGATAAAGGTGGAGTGTAAAAACGTGCCGTAGGAGAAAATGTGGTTAACCCCGAAAGTTTGGGGGTATTCACCCTGATTTTGTGGTGAATGAGGGAAATTCCGGGGTTGAAAATTGCTAACTAAGCCAAGGGCGAATGGGGCGGCTTCACTTCATAAACAAACTGAAAAAGTCTTTCTCGTAGCTGCTGCCAATGGGAATTTCTTCGTCATCAATCAAAATCATTTTGCCACGAATTGCCTGGATTTTATCGATAGCGACAATGAATGACCGATGAACACGAATGAATTTATCGGTGGGTAATTTTTCCAACATGGCTTTCAGGGTAAGCCGTAAGACCAAAGGGTGCCCTTTATGCAGATGAACTTTGAGATAATTATCCAGTCCCTCAATAAAGAGAATATCCGCTACTGTAACCTTGACCAATCCGTAATCCGCTCGAAAAAAGAGTTGTGTTAGTTCTGTTCCTTCATCGCCCACGGTTTGCCGCAGTGCCCGCCAGCGCGTATGGGCTCGGCCAATAGCTTTAACAAACCGATCAAATGTGTAAGGTTTTAATAAATAGTCAACAGCCTCAAGGTCGTAGCTCTCCAGTGCGAATTCGCTATACGCCGTTGTGAAAACAACTAATGTTTGTTGGGCGATCGATCGGAAAAAGTCCAGGCCCGACTCTTTGGGCATGTTGATATCCAAAAAAATTAAATCGACGGGATTGGCTTCCAGATAGAGTCGGGCTTCGCCGGTACGGGTAAATGTTTTCAGCAATTCGACCTGATCAACACGGCTACAGAAGGACTCAATGATATCCAGAGCTGGGCGTTCATCATCCAACGCAATGGCTTTCATCATGCTAGTACGAGTAGTAAAGTAACGCGAAAGTGCGTAGGTGTATCGTCAATGGTCAATGTATGGGCGTCTGGATAAAGTAGCCTTAATCGCTCTCGGGTATTCTGTAAACCAATACCTGTTGATTTCTCCAGTTGGCTAACGTCAACTTTATTATTCGTGACATAGAGGTTCAATTCATTTCCCTGAATCCGCAAATGGATAACAATTGGCGATTCTTCATCGGGGCTTACGCCATACTTGAATGCATTTTCGATAAACGAAAACAGCAACAAAGGGGCAATTTGTAAATGACTTTCCTCACCTTCCAGTCGATAGTCTATCTGAACTGCATCCCGGAGACGGGCTTTCTGTAAATCGATGTAGTTGGCAATGTAAGTGATCTCGTTCAGCAGCGATACCCGATCCCGATGCGCATCCCGAATGATATAGCGCATAAACTCAGATAGTTTGACAATCGTATCTGCCGTGCGGTCATCGTTCCGGATGGCCAGTGCATAAATACTATTGAGCGTATTAAACAGAAAGTGCGGCTGTATCTGCGCTTTTAATTGCCGCAATTCAGCGTGCAATTGATCATTCTCCACGCGGTGCAGTCGATTGGCCGTCAGCACGGAAATAGACAGCAAGGTACTCACACTGCCCAGCAGGAAAAATATAATCAGCTTGGCTGTTAGTGTGAAGGGTAGACCGCCGGGTGGGTTATTCAGAAAAGCATCTCGTTGCCTGTGGTGGGGAGGTGGGTCGTCGGGGAATGGTGGCCTTTCTCCAAAATGAGGTGGTCTATCTGAATGGAACGGATCAGACTCTGGTAAACGGGAAAGATGGTCGCTGGAAGGCTTTAGCATCATCTCTTCCACAAAAATTTGCCGTGCCCAGGCTAGCGGTGTATTCTGCTTCGGTGGTTTAAAAAACGCCCATTGTTCGATTCGATGGGGAAGGTAGGCCGCGCTTATGACGCAAACCAATGCAATCAGGGCATAGGGTACGTATTGTTTGGTTAGAAACCAGCGCGGGACGAATATCGTGTGATTAAAATACGAGAATAACAGCAGAAATAGATAGGCAAACCCATTCTGAATCAGGTGATCATGCGGGTTTAACGGTTTCCAGCTTACGCCGGTATACCAGAAATAAACGAGCGGTAGCACTGCTAAGGCAATGCCGATAAATACCTGTGTACGGTGTGTCTTTAACCAGGTCGCCATTCATTGCTGCGATAAGTTACAAACTTACAACAACACCCTGGCTGGCCTAAATAAATGTGGCTGATACGCTAAATACTGGGGTGAATGACGACCATTTGAAGAAGTAAAGAAGTGTGGACTCGCGCTTACAGCGTGGCAATGGGTTTGGCCGACATTTCTTCTTCTAAAAATGACGGCGCCTTTTCCGGATGATCGCTTTTCTTTTTACGGGATAGGAAGGTATACATGGCCGGAATCACAAACAGTGTCAACACCAGCGAAAACATCAAACCACCAATAATCACAATACCCATCGACATCCGACTCTGACCCGCTGATCCTAAAGCCATCGCAATCGGCAGAGCGCCGAGAGTAGTCGCTAAGCTCGTCATTAGAATAGGGCGAAGGCGGAGCGAGGCCGCTTCCAGAGCCGCTTCTCGAATCGACATGCCTTCTTCGCGGAGCTGATTGGCAAATTCGACAATCAGAATCCCGTTTTTCGTAACCAGACCAATCAGCATGATAATACCGATCTGGCTGAAAATATTAAACGTCTGGTTGAAGTACCAGAGCGAAAAAACTGCCCCACCAATAGCTAATGGCACAGTGAGCATGATAATAAACGGATCGACAAAACTTTCAAACTGAGCGGCCAGGATAAAATAGACGAGTATCAGCGCCAGCAGGAACGAAAACAGGGTATTTGACTGACTTTCGGCGTAATCGCGGGAAGCTCCACTCAGACCAGTCCGAATAATCGGGTCATTAAGTTGATTACGAACGGCGTCCATGGCCGCGATACCATCGCCAATGGTTTTGCCGGGAGCCAGAGCCGCCTGTACAGTTGCGCTCATGTAGCGATTGAAGTGGAATAATTGGGGAGGGCTGCTTTGCTCATCCATCCGGACAATATTATCCAGTTGCGCCACCTGTCCCTGATTGGTCTTTACGTACATTTTCGACACATCGAGTGGTTCGTTTCGGTTTGCGCGATCGAATTGGCCAATTACCTGATATTGCCGACCCGACATCGTAAAATAACCAAATCGCTGGCCAGCTAAGGCCAACTGAACGGTTTGTGCTACATCCGCTACCGATACGCCAATGGCTTTGGCTTTTTCCCTATCAATGAAGATGTTCACTTCCGGCTTGTTGAATTTCAAATTGGCATCAACCGACGTAAACGTGGGGTCTTTCTGGGCTTCTTCCAGAAAACGGGGCAGGTATTCACGCAGTTTCTCAAAATCTGGAGCCTGAATGACATACTGAACGGGTAGGCCCCCTCGGGTATCTACAGAAATAGTTTGCTGCTGCACAACCACCGATTTAGCGTCGGGTAGTTTCTTCAGTAGTTTGGTTGTTTTATCGGCAATCGTTTGCTGAGAGAGTCCCTTACGCTCCATTTTGTCGAGCAGAAAGATACGGCCGCTTCCTGAATTGGGACTGCCGGAACCAGAACGATTTGGCGCTGTAACGAGCATAATTCCCTGTTTTCCAGGCATCGAATCCTCCAGCATCTGGTCTACCCTTTGCATGTAATCGTCCATAGACTCGAATGACGTACCTTCGGGCGCGGTCATGTTAAGCCGAAACCAGTTCCGATCGTCGAGTGGAGCCAGTTCTGAGGGTAGCTCTCTCCCGAAAAACCAAACCATTCCGAGGGTGGCCAGAATAATAGGTAGGGCCACCCACCGAATCTTGAAGAAACTTGCCAACTGGGCGTGGTAGCCAGCAGTCATGGCTTCGAAATAAGGTTCGGTAACGTCGTAAAACCAGGTTTTCTTGTGCGTCTTCCGGTTTAGGTACGCGTTCAGCATGGGCGTCAGCGTGAGCGACACGAAGGCTGAAATCAGTACCGCAACCGAAATCACAACCCCAAATTCACGGAACAGCTTCCCAATGAATCCTTCCATGAAAATAACCGGCAAAAACACGGCTGCTAGCGTAATGGATGTTGAAAGAACCGCGAAAATGATCTCATTGGAACCTTTGATGGCGGCTTCAATGGGGTTCATGCCCTGTTCAATTTTCTTGAAAATATTCTCCGTTACGACAATTCCATCATCCACCACCAACCCCGTCGCCATTACAATAGCCAGCAACGTCAGTACATTGATGGAATAGCCCATCAAATACATGATAAAGAACGTACCAATCAGCGATACCGGAATATCGATCAAGGGGCGGAAAGCCACCAGCCAGTCTCTGAAAAACAGGAAGATGATCATCACAACCAGGGCAATAGCAATCAGCAACGTTTCGGCCACTTCCTCAACGGATCGCTTCACAAATACGGTTGCGTCGAACATAATATCCAGCTTATAATCGGCTGGCAAATCTTTCCGAATTTCAACCAGCCGTTTGTTCACTTCGGCCGCAATATCAAGGTGATTTGAACCCGGTTGTGGCACAATACCCAGACCGATCATGGGAATCCCATTCAGCCGGAGTGTACTTTCTTCATTTTCAGGACCAAGTTCGGCCTGACCAATATCGCTCAGGTGAATGACGTTATCACCGAGCGTTTTCACAATCATATTATTAAAATCCTCTTCAGTACGAAAACGACCAATTGTCTTTACGGTCAGCTCCGTATTACTACCAACGACCTTACCACTAGGCAGTTCGACGTTTTCGCGATCGAGAGCAACTTTTACGTCTTGTGCCGTGATGTTATAAGCGGCCATTTTATCCGGGTCCATCCAGATACGCATCGCATATTTTTTCTGACCCATGATAGATACTTCACTTACGCCCGTAATGGTTTGCAGTCGCTGAGCAATCACATTTTCGGCGAATTCATTGACCTCGAGGTGCGAGCGGGTATTGCTTTGCAGCGTCAGAATCATAATTTGATCCGAGTTTGCATCGGCCTTGCTCACAATGGGTGGCCCGTCGATGTCGAGCGGCAGCGTTCGGGCGGAAGCCGAAACTTTGTCGCGTACATCATTCGCAGCTCGCTCCATATCGACTTCAATATCGAACTCCACGGATATTTCACTTCTTCCCTGACTGCTCGACGAATTGATGGATTTTATCCCCTCGATGCTATTCAGTTGTTTTTCAAGGGGTTCGGTGATCTGCGATTCAATGATATCGGCATTGGCCCCGGCGTAGTTAGTTCGGATAGAAATAACGGGTGGATCAATGGATGGGAACTCGCGTACACCCAGATAGCGGAACCCCAGTGCGCCAAAAAAGATGATGAGCAGGTTCATCACAATGGCCAGCACCGGACGCTTGATCGAGAGCGTTGATAAACTCATATAGCTTGATCTTGAGAATTAAGATTTGGTTTTGATTATCACCGAGGCCCCATTTTTCAGCGACATAATGCTGCTGATAATGACCGAGTCGCCAGGGGCCAGCCCTTCCGTTACCTGTACCTGCTGATCGGTGCGAACGCCGGTTTTGATAAAGGTTTCCTGTGCTTTGCCTTGCCGAACCACATACACTTTTTTACCCTTTAGCACGGGTACGATCGCCTGGGTTGGAATCTGAATCGCTTGATTCTCACCTTTCAGTGGCATCTCAAGCCGGACAAACATACCCGGTACCAAATTTCCGGACGGATTTGCGGTATATGCTCTTACCTTCAGCGTACGAAGCGATTCGTCAACTAGTGGGCTGATGGCTGTTACACGAGCCGTCAGCGAACCGGTCAAGCCGTCGGCCGTAAAGCGCACCGGGCTGCCAATTCGAATCTGGTTGGCGTATTTTTCGGGTACCGAGAAGTCAATTTTTACCGGATTGGTTTGTACCAGCGTGGTAACGAGTGTGCCAGGTGTTAGAAAAGCTCCCTGGCTGATGGCCCGCAAGCCGAGTTTTCCACTGAAGGGTGCCCGAATTTCGGTTTTCGCTAGTTGAGCCATGAGCAAAACCTGATCCGCTTTCGCCGTATTGACGTTGCTCTCGGCAATATCGTATTCTTCCCGACTGATTCCTTCAACAGCAAGCAGGCGTTTCTGACGAGCTTCCACATCTTTGGCTCGTTTTTCAAGATACCCAAGTTTGGTTAGTTGGGCTTTCAGTTCCTCGTCGTTGATTTTGGCGATTAGCTCCCCTTTGTTTACATACGCCCCTTCTTTCCCGTTGAGCTGCATGAGTCGACCCGACAATTCGGCCTTCAGTTCGACAATTTCGTTGGGTAAGACCGTTCCGGAAACGGATAGGAAATTAGCGAGTTTTTCGGATCGGGCCAGATACACATCGACCGGAATTGTCGAGTTTTTGTCAGCTGATTTGCCTTTCTCATCTGATTTGCCGGATGCTCCCACGGCGGCTCCTGGTACTTTGCTACTGGGTTTAGGGAAGAAGAAGATTTTACCGAGGGTTAACGCTCCAGCCAATAAAAAGAGAATTAAAAACGTACGCATGAGTTACAAGTATTGAAAGCAGGCAGTTTACGTAAAATTTATGCCTAAATGCCTGATTTCCTACTGTCATTGAGTAATTAGTAGAGTTAAATGAGTAGCTTGTTAACCGTGTCTAATAGTTTGTTAAAATTATCTTATTATAATCTGTAGTGAAGTTGGCCTGTATTTCACTACTAGTTAAAAAAACGATCCGCTCAGAAAGCCTAAGCGGATCGATAATCAGTGTCTGGAAGGGGCAGATTTAACGACGGCCACCTCCAAGATCTACGCCGATTTTGATACCCAGGTAGGCGTTTTCACTGGTAACTTCCAGTGTTGACGTACTACTTTTGGTGGTTGGAGCTGCGTTGTATTCAACGGCGGCCACAAAATGGCCCGCTTTTATACCACCCCGAATCAGACCGCCAAATTTGGTATCGCTCACAAGGTTAATGTTTTGATTTGGTTGCCCATTGCTGCTAATAACAACCGTACCACCCGCGCCAATTGTATACAAACCAAGACCAGCACCTAGAAAAGGACGAACATTGCCGTCTCCAAACAAATAATTGCCAGTTATCAAATAAGATAAAAAGGCACCAACGTCACCCGTTGTGGTTGTACCGTTATTTTGAACACCCCGTGCGACGGAAGCTAGTTCTAGCCGGAAACCTAAGTCGAAATGATCAGAAACGCCATACTTAGGTTCTACTGCGGCCAGGAATCCGCCCGATACACCTGCATTAAGTGGCTTGGCATAACCAACAGATACGTTTACTTTAAACGGTTTGTACTGCTGAGCAGTGGCTGAAAAGGCAACTAACATGAGTAACCCTGCAAAACAATTTTTCATAACTATTTGAGTGAATTAGTGTAAAACTTGCGATATAACTGTAATCCAAATAGTCTTGTTTACTTAGTGAGTTAATTTAAAAATAGTCTTGTTTAATCAGTGAGTTGATTTGTAGACTAAGGAGGTATAATAACGAGCCAGTTGGGAAGCTCATCTGATACCCGTTTTTAATAACCTCAGAATAGCTATGGCGTGGGCGAAAAGGACGGCTGGAACAATGACTCCCGGCAGCCATATATAAGGAATCTTCAGAACACCTACATTCGGTTGTTCAAAGCCGAACTCTTGAAAAGGAAATGGAGCCGACAGAATAGCAATCGTAACGATATTCAGGACTAATCCAAGGGAAATCAAATTCCATACTAACAACCAACGAGTGGATAGCTGACCCCGTTGAAAAACAAAATAGGCAATAACAGGTGCCGTCAGTCCCGCCAGAATATCGTAATTCCGTCCGGCAAATGTCATCAATTCCGGGATTTGATGGTGTACATAAAGCCAATACAAGGTTAGCTCAACAGGTATGCGGACTGTATGCAAAAACGTAAGTGTAGAAAGCGGTAATTGGCTTATCCATGAACGACCTTTTTGGGTCACCAGTAAACCAATAATGAGTAATATCGGCAGCCCAATCACGAATACGAACCTGGGTGGTCTTGTATCAAAAGAGAAGAAAAACTGCTGGTCAGCCAGTAACGCTAGTATGGCTGACCAGCTTAAACTAACGACTAACCATCGGTTGGCACCTACAGCTGACACCTGTCGGATGGCCATATACAATAGACCTATCGTGATAAGGGTTGTAATGACGAAAAAAGCATCTAGCCAGCCTGATGTGGTGTCGAATAAATGGGATAAATTGGGTTGCATAGCGACTCTTAGCTAATACAAGCGACGATGCTTGTGCCAGCAAAGCAAAAGAGATAATTCGCTGTATGCTAAGAAACTAGATAAACTGTAGATGAATGGTACGCCGAATCAGGACGAATGGTCAATATGGTGCGGAAGCTTGCAGCCATTTTTTTAGCTCCTGACTCCGGTAGCGACTAACAACAACTTCCTGAGTTGCTTGCTGCTTGTGTAGAGCGGGTACGAGTGTTACAACAAGTTTACGATTCACATCATCCTGAACAGCCCGAACAGCATTCTGATGCACAATAAATTGTCGGCTGAGTTGAAAAAAGTGGTGCTTATCTAACACCGGCGTCAGTTGAGCAACGGACGAATAAACGGTAGGTACTTGTTGGCCATCGGTCTTAACTAATAAAATCAGTCCACCTGTCGAATAAAAGTAGGCAATCTGATCTATTGGGAGTCGGAGTTGTCCATTACTTACTTCAATAGACACTAGTGAAGAAAAAGAATCAGGTTGCTTTTCTGTATCCGAAGTGCTTTCTGGCAAAGTTGAAATACCTTTTTTCCGTTCAACGAGAAAGGCTTGTAATAAATAAAGTCCTGAATAACCGCCATTTACAAGCGAGGCTATTGTAATGCACACCGCAACCCCTTTCGCTATGGTAGCCGTTGGTGGCCACTGACCCGTATAGAATCGTTGGGCTAACGGAAATAGAACGGCGAAAGTCAGAAGGGTAGCGATTCCGCCCATCAGAATTTGAGCGACTAAACGACGAACAGGATTCTGCCAGAAAGGTAACTGATCGTCGAGCCAGCGAAAAATAGCCAGATTAACTTCCCAGCAGGAAAGCATGACCGTTGCGACGGTAAAAAAATATGCCCACGGAAATTGATAGCCAGATTGGCCCGGAAATACCTGACTGAATACAACATGTGAGGCTGCTAAAGCAGCTATTGGTACTGCTACAAGCCGAAAAACGATATGTTGCTGACGTGTGAGCGGTGCCATCTTTGCTGAACGGATGAGTTGTTGTCGAACGAAAATAGGCTACAGGACGTACTTCATAAAAACGAATCTAACCTACGCATAGAATTGATTCAAGAGCAATAAATTGTATGCCTGAAGGATCACCGAAGAAGAAAATTCCCGGTTTAGCTAATGAGGATTACTATCATACATCGGAAGGCTACGTAGTTTTCACGGCTGCTTACCATCTGAAACGGGGCTATTGTTGCCAGAATAGGTGCCGACATTGTCCCTATGGATTCAAAAAAAAGAAGGAATGACTTGCAGATTATGAATTATTTAGCGAATTTTGCGCCCTCATACGGAAAACGAGTACGGTAATGGCCAGAGTTTGTCAAATAACAGGAAAGCGCACACGCTCGGGAAACAATGTTTCTCACGCTAATAATAAAACAAAGCGTAAATTCTTCCCGAACCTTCAGAAGAAGCGGTTCTTCGTTGAATCGACGGGCGAATGGGTTACGCTGAAAGTTGCAACATCAGCAATCAAGACCATCAACAAAAACGGTCTGGAAGCTACGATCCGCAAAGCGGCTCAACGCGGTACGCTGACAGTTTAACTGTTGAAAGATATTAGCCTGTAAGCCTCTTCCGGTAAGGAGGAGGCTTTTTGTGTTTGTTTACGTTGATAGCTTAATGATCGACTAGTGACTAACGACTCTAATGAAACTAAATTTTGAAGACCTCATTGTTTTCGAGAATGAGGAGTATATACTGATCAATAAACCACCCCATATTGCCTCGCTCGATGAGCGCACAACAGATCGGGGAGGGCAGAGTATTCTGCGATTGGCGAAAGACTATCATGCGGACGCTCAGTTGGGTCATCGGCTGGATAAGGAAACGTCGGGTATATTGGCAATTGCCAAAAATCCAGAGGCTTACCGTCACCTGGCGATGCAGTTTGAACACCGGGAAGTTACGAAGCGCTATCATGCCGTTACGAATGGTGTTCACAATTTTGATGGCGTTTCGGTTTATCTGCCTATTTCACCAATTAAAGACGGAACGGCCGTTCGGATTGATCGCGAAAAAGGAAAAGTTGCCGAAACGATTTTCAATACATTGCAGGCTTTTCGGACAACCACACTGGTCGAATGTATGCCGATTACGGGCCGTATGCACCAGATTCGGGTTCACCTGATGTGCCTAAAAGCACCGATTGTCTACGACGCAACGTACGGCGGTGAGCCAGTCTATTTATCAACGCTTAAGCGCAAATTTAACCTCAAGGAAGGCACAGAAGAGCTTCCGCTAATTCAGCGGGTTGCCCTTCACGCACATTCGTTGACATTTAGTCTATTAGATGGCGAAGAAAAAACGTTCGTAGCGCCATACCCAAAAGATTTTACTGTGTTGGTTAAACAGTTGGAGAAATTTAATTGATGTATCACCAAAAGTATCAGTCCTAGTCTAAGCTATGGACTGATATTTTTCCCATATCCTGGGTCTGTGTCCTCACAGGCCCATTACCGGAGGGGATTGCTGGCTGACGCACGGGTGTCTGTGAGGACACAGACCCAGGATGTTCAGTGGTTATTTTCGTCAAATCAATTAGCCGCAGGTATTGGGAAAATGGCGGATACTGCTTCTCTGAAATCAAATCTCTGTTCCTTCCTCGATGGGTTCGGCAATGTGGTGACCCGTCGAATCCAACGGCGTTGGTCGAGGGCGACGTCGGTTAACAAGGTAGAATAGAGGAGGGATAATAAGGGGTGTAAAAAACAGCGTTGTGGTTAATCCGCCGATAATTACGGTTGCTAATGGACGTTGCACATCGGAGCCAATACCGCTTGAAATGGCGGCAGGTACAAGACCGATAATAGCAACAACCATGATCGCCATAATTGCCGTGAATTGTTCCTGAGCGGTTTCAATAGTGATTTCCAATAGCGATTTGGAGTTGTCGATCAGATTTCGATTCAGGGCAGATACGAGCAACACGCCCGCCATGACCGAAATGCCGAAAATCGATACGAATCCTACTCCGGCCGATACGTTAAAATTGTAGCCTCGTAACAACAATGCCCCTATACCTCCCGCTAGCGCAAATAGCAAACAGGTTAGCGTCAAAAGTGTATCGCGAACGTTGCCATAGAGCATAAAGAGGAACAGAAATACAACGACAATTGTCAATGGGATGGAAACCGCCAATTGGCCGCCCGCCCGTTCGAGGTTTTCATACTGACCGCCGTAAATGACGCTGTAGCCTTCAGGAATCTTGATATGTTGCGCCACTTTCTGACTGATTTCCTTCACAAATCCACCCTGATCGCGACCTCGAATATTGGTTCTGACCGTCACCATCCGCTTGCCGTTGATGCGGTAAATATTAGTTTGGCCCTGAACGTATCGAATATCGGCCAGCTCACTCATGGGAATCAATGCCCCTGTAGCTGAAGGCACTTGTAGCAGCCGAATCGCATCGATACTACCGCGACTTTCGGGCGTAAAGCGCACCACAATATCGTAGCGTTTGGCTTCGTCGTAAATGGAACCGATGGCTTTACCGCCAATAGCCGCTTCGATCATATTTTCGACCTCAGCGACGTTAATGCCGTAGCGTGCTGCCGCCGGGCGATTAATACGAATTGCTAGCTGATCCTGAGGGCCTTCCTGTTCGATATTAACGGATACTGCCCCATTCATAGCGCGTACCAGAGCCGCAATGCTATCCGCTTTCGAACGCATCAACGTCAAATCGCTACCGACAACTGAAATGGCTAAATCGGCTGCGCTACCCGTTACAATTTCCATTACCTGGTCGATGATGGGCTGACCAGATGAAAAGAAAGCGCCTGGAAAAGCTTCCTGCAATTCGTTCTGCATCGACCGCACAATTTCTTTCTTCGAAATCGTATCCGACCACGTGCTGTAATCTTTCAGCCCAATCAGAATTTCCGTTCGATCCGTCGGGAAGGGGTCCGTACCGTCGTCATTGCGACCGGCTTGCGTAATGACAAAACTGACGGGTTTGTACTTGCTGATAATATCCCTGATTTTGGGTGAGATCTTCGCGTTCTCCTGAATCGTGATGCCCGATGGCATAAAGGCCCGCATAAAAATAGACCCCTCATCAAGTTCGGGCAGGAATTCGGTACCGAGTTTTAATCCGAAACCAATCATAATCAGAACAACAATCATCCCGACGCTAACCACCAATCTGGGCATTCGAAACAAAACCGAACGTAAAAACCATTGATATCCCCGTTCCAGTGGCGACAGCAGGAAGTTTTTATGTTCTTTCAGAGGCTTTCCATCAGGAGCGAGCGCTTTCCGGAAGGCAAACGAAATCAATACGGGGATTACTGTTAAGGCGCAAATCAGTGATCCGATAACGGCAAAAGATAAGGTTAGCGCCATCGGACTAAAAAGCTTTCCTTCAACACGTTGCATCAGAAGGATAGGCATGTAGGCCAGGATAATAATCGTGACTGAGAAGAAAATTTCCCGCGCCACTTCTCCCGCTGATCGGGCCGTTACATTTACCACTCCCTGATTGCGTTCGGCAGGCCCCGCTGATCGGTATTTTCGGATGAGGTGCTCGGCCATGACACTGGCTCCATCCACAATAATTCCGAAATCAATAGCGCCCAACGAGAGCAGATTGGCCGGAATACCAACCAATTTCATGAGGATAAACGCAAACAGCAGCGAAAATGGAATTGTAACCGTAACCACCAGCGCTGCCCGCAGACTACCCAAAAACAAAACCAGCAAAATGGTTACGATAGAAATTCCTTCGATCAGCGTATGCGCTACCGTTTCGAGCGAGTGATCGATTAGAAAGCCCCGGTCGTACAGGACACGTAAGTGAACGCCTTTCGGTAATTCACGCGCTTCGAGATCCGCAATTTTTTCTTTCAGAAGCTCAAGTACTTCGCTTGGATTCTCACCTCGCCGGAGCAGGACAATGCCTTCGGTTGCGCCAATAACATCTAAATGTTCGTCGGGAATCCGATAACCCAAAATGCCTGATGGCGAGGGCGGATTGATCTCAACGCTAGCCACGTCGCGGAGCAAAATCGGTACGCCTTCGTTGGCTTTCAGAACGATATGCTCCACATCGTCGGGTGTTTTCAGGGCACCTAATCCGCGTACGGCAAAGCCTTGTCCACCACGAGATACGACATTACCGCCTGTATTCTGGTTGTTTTTCTGAACCGCATCAATAACATCCTGTAACGTCAGATCGTATTTGCGCAGTTTTGCCGGATCGGGTATTACCTGATATTGCTTGATTGGTCCGCCAAAGGTGGTTACGTCGGCCAGTCCGGGCACTTGGAGTAGCTGCGGAATTATCGTCCAGTCCTGCAAATCACGCAGTTGCATGGGCGTCATGCTCGGTGGTGCTTCAATTACATACCGATATATTTCACCAACTGCAGTTGTCAATGGAGCCAATTCAGGCGAAACACCATCAGGCAATTCGGCCCCGGAAAGACGCTCAATTACCTGCTGACGAGCGAAATAATCCGTAACCGTTTCATCGAAATTCAACTGTACGACCGATAAGCCAAAGATTGTTCGCGAACGACGGTCTGTTACGTGGGGCACACTATTGAGCACCCGCTCAATCGGGATTGTTACCTGTTGTTCAACTTCTTCAGCGGCCCGACCATCGTATTTCGCAATGACAATGACGTTGGTATCGGCAATATCCGGGTAAGCTTCAATCTTCAGGAGTTTGAAACACCACAAGCCAAGGCCCATTACTGCAATGGCTATACCAACGATAATCCAGCGGTTTTTGAGCGAAAATGTTATTAATTTCTGAATCATACCTTAATACCCAAAACTCAATCCCTTCAACTGCAGCACATTGGCAGAAACCACCTGATCGTCTTGCTTTAGCCCACTCTGAATAACCACCCGATCATCGCGCTGCTGACCGAGTTGTACGGCCCGCCGTTCAATGGTCATTGGCGCCGTTTTTATGAACACATAATCGCGACCTTGCACGGTAACAACCGCATCGCGCGAGACCGTCATGAAATTGCCATCAGCAACCCCAAACGCAACCGTCGCAAACATCCCCGCTTTGAGTCGTCCGTCGGGGTTGGCGACTGAAATGCGGAGTTTGATTTGGCGGGTTGTGTTGTCCACGTAATCGTTGACATTGTCGATCACACCCTCAAATCGTTCGTTCGGGAAAGCCGTAAAATTGAGTGTACATTTTATCCCACTCCGAATTCGGCCAAACTGATTTTCAGGGATCTCGCAGACGACCAGGATCGTATTGGGCCGTGATTGACGCAACGCTTTTGGGTCGAAACCGGCGAGTTTAAGCGTGGCTTCGTCCGAGATGATAGCCGCTTCTTCGTTGGCTAATTGGGTCTGAGCTTCAATGACTTCCTTTCCCGATGCGGCCCCGTGAGCCTGTAAATCCTTAATACGCTCCAGATTCCCTTTTTGGGTTTGAATATTAATCCGATGTTGCAGAATGGCGGTGTAATTATCAGACAAACCCGGATCATCGAACAATACAAGACGTTCAGAGGGATTTTCCACCGAACGAACGACCATTGCTGCTACGTGACCCGGTGCTGAGAAGTCTGTCCGGATGGCTGATGAGCGAGCTGGTTGCGTTTCAAAGGCACGCATCATCACCGAATCGGGAAACGTAATCTTGGTTCCGTCTGTGCTAATAGTTGGACGTGGTATGGAGGTGATAACTGGCTTTGGCTTCTCTTTACAGGCCGTTGCCAGAATCGCCAGTAAAATCAATAGGAGACGACACGACATGGTTAATACAAATTAATCTGCCCAGTGACGAAAAGTAGCCGGACATAATTTTGACGGTAGGTATAAAGATTCTGATAATAAGCGGTTTGTGTATCAAACCAAGAGCTTTCAGCCTGAAGTAAATCAATCAGAGTAGTCGCACCGCGCAGGTAGGCATATCGGACAGAAGCCAGCACACGATCGGCATCACGTCGAATACTGACATAACGATCCATATTTTGCCGACTAGTCATAAATGATTGATAAGCCGTTTCTACTTCCGACCGAATGCGTGCCTGAACAAGGACAGCAGCTTGCCCCGCCTGTTCCTGCAATACCTTTGATTTCTGAATTTCGCCTTGATTACGACTATATACAGGCAGTTCAATCGTCAGGAAAACCCCCGCATACGGAACGGCATTTTGCGGGTTCCAGATCAGTCCGGCTTCGTTACGCGGTTTTGCTAATACCTGCTGTAAATCCACATTTCGCCGGGCCGCTTCAATATTGGCCTGGGCAACCTGAACATCCGCGCGTGTTGTCGAAGCCAGTCGAAACAAACTATCGGCTGTAGCATTGACAGTCGGATACAGCCGTAAGGGATTGGAAAAAGCTGGATTGATAATGGAATCGTTCAAAGCCACCGTTACACTATCGGCACTGCCAACGATCAGACGAAGTTCGCTCAAGCGATTACGAAGCTCCTGTTGAGCGGTGCGTGTCTGAATATCGTACTGATCGGATATCAACTGCGTTCGAGTTAGATCCGTAGTGGTGATAACCAGGTCTTTGAGTCGGACTTTATTCAATTGAACCAGCGTATCGACATTCGATTTCGCTCGTTGAAGCAGCGCCAGTTGGATGCGCGCATACCAGGCATCGAGGTATTTATTGGCCGCATCAAAAAGCAAATTTCGCTCGGTTTCTGCCACACTACGAACGGCCAGATTCGTATTCGCTTCAGCAAATCGATTTCGATACGTACGCTTGTTGTAAATATCAAATTCTTTCGTGGCCTGAAGCCAGAATTGTCGTCTTTCCCGATTCAACAACCCAACCGATTCGGCTCCGGGCATTGGATTCAATTGCAAGAGCGTTTGATTGTTCAATACAGGATTCGGGCGCAAATTGGCCGTAGTCTGATCAGCCTGCACTACATTAATATTCAGTCGTTCAACACGTAGCGCTGGGCTAGTGGTACGAACCTGTTGGAGCGTCTGTCGTAACGTGAGTATAACCTGAGCGGAAGCGGATAGACAAGTAAACCCCAAAAACAACAGAAAATAGGATGCAATTTTTAACCTCATTCGATTAATAAGAACTTAGCAAAGTAACGATCCTCAGGCTCCAATACCGAAAATTTACAATTAAAAGATAGTTAAATATACTTATATACTCCTACTATAAAATTAAGCTTATTTTAATAGGAACTCGCTTATTATCATGCAATTATAGAGGTACTATCTACTTAAATTTTCTATACTATCTAAAAGGGTCTTTTTCAATTGGTTAACGTACAGGTAAGGAAGCAAGCGAAGAGAAAACAGAGCTGTATCGGTAGAGATTTTTCCAGTAGATCGATGTAGCTGATTTAAGCAATACATAATCGGAGAAATTTCGTTTATTATTTTTTATCGCTCTGTAAACCAGTTACATCGATGAACGCTATTTGAGTATTACTAGGCATATATTGGGGATTTCGTCGGACCATAGCCAGTCGGTTTCGGTGATTAAGTTTGATCAGGTAGAGAAATTGCTCAGTCAGCCTAATGATACACTTTACGTGGACGATTCACAACGCTCCCCCGGCGATTCGTATGTGGCTATGCCGCAACGATCTAAGTCCAGAAAATACGCTTTCCCTTATCTGTACGACGAAAGCCAGGCCATTGCGTTCGGAGCCAGCAATGCACCACATATGTTCTTTGTGAAGAAAGAAGACAACGAATATCGTGTCGCCTACATTGGTGCTATCGACAATAATCAGGGTGATGGTTCATCGGCCAGCAAAAAATACGTAGCCGATGCTGTCAAAGAATGACTGGCCGGAAACCCGTAACAACCCCTTCCGCCCGAGCTGTTGGCCATGGTATCAAGTGGAGAAACGCGTAGGTGAGTGATGAGATATAAACAAACTCATCACCTTTTCCCGTGTCTGTGTCCTCACAGACAGATTTCCGGTAGGTCAATCTTTGCTGACGCACAGGTGTCTGTGAGGACACAGACACGGGGATTTACGTGAAAAACTTTGCGTCAGCAAACTCATCTCTCATCGTTTATCGCTCATCTCTTTCAAAGTCTTTCTTTCCCAAATTTTGTTCCGAAAAAGTCGCCTTTGTTCCAGGTTGGGCGGCCATCGGCCTGGGCGGTTAAGTAACCGACTAGAAATTGCAGCTGAGCATGTTTAGCGGCTGCGTTGAAATCGAACGGTTGATTCATATCGTCTTGAGGAGTGTGATAAATCGAAGCGCGCCAGTCGAGATTTAGTTTAGTGCCGTCGAGATTGGGATTGCCGGTTTGCGAACCGCTTTTGATGAACAACGCCGGAATTCCTTGCCGAACGAAGCTGAAGTGATCGCTTCGCATAAATACGGTTTGTTCAGGAATCGGATCGGGGCTAATCTGAATACCTAAATAGGAAGCGGCTTGTCTGACTTCTTTATCCAGACTTGAATGTTGCGCACCATAAGGGACAATATCCAGCAACGGATGAAAGAAAAACGGCATATCCAACGTCTGATTTGAGACGATTTTATCTTTGGGTACGGTCGGGTTACTGGCAAAATAATCGGAACCAAGCAGCCCCATTTCTTCACCCGTTACGCCCACAAATAAAATCGACCGTCGGGGTGCTTTGGGCAACGACGCAAATAGTCGTGCCGTTTCCAGATTGATCGCTACTCCTGAAGCATTGTCGTGAGCGCCATTGTTGATAGAATCGCCTTTTACAACTCGCCCAATGCCCAGATGATCCATATGAGCCACAAAAACAACGTATTCGTTTTTTAGAACTGGATCAGAGCCGGGCAGCATACCCACGACATTATAGCCAGCCACATCCTCAACCATATCGGTCTGCGTCTGGATTCGGGCCGATATATTCAATGGAAATGCCTGAGGCTCATTTTTGCGAGCTTTAGCCATTACATCTCGCAAGGATGTGGGCGCATTGGTAAAGATCAAACGAGCTGTTGAATCGCTGAGAGCAGCAGCACCTTTGATAGCCGGGAAGGTTCGTTGAGGTTTCCCTTGTTTATCCAGCCAGCGATATATTCCCTGCCGGGCGCGAGGGGCTGAACTCTCAATCCGGTTTCGCAGATCGGTCGGTAAATTAAACGCCAATGTACCAACTGCGCCGTGGGCAACCGCATTTTCCGCCTTCGAGGATGAATAATAAGCGCGCTGATTAGATGGAAACGATGCCGGAGCACCATTCAGAAATGCCACAATTTTACCTTTTACATCGATCGACGCATAATCATCATAGCCAAGCTCAGGAGCCGTAACCCCAAAACCAACGAACACAACTGGAGCATTCACCTCGCTCGTCGCATGGTCAGGATTTGGGCTTAGAATAAATTGCTGACCATATGTAAGTGGTTTTTGCTGGTCGTTGATCGTTAGCGTCAGTGTGCTGGTTTCTTCGTGTACCTGCCACCGGCGCAAAGGCACATTTTGTCTATAGCCGTTATTCTCTCCGGCAGGTTTCAATCCTAATGCTTTAAACTGCGCGGTTACGTAATCGGCTGCCATCGCAAAACCTCGCGTTCCTGGTTTGCGACCTTTTAGTGAATCGTTTGCCAGAATACCCATATGGGTTTTTATGGCTTCAGGCCGAACCGATTTTGCCGCTTGCTGGGCCTCAGCAGGTATGGTATTGGATTGGCAAAAAGACAAACTGAAGCAAAATAAGCTTAGTCCAAAACTCAGAAATAGCGTTGATGTAGTGCGCATTGGGAGGAAGTAAAACAAAATTGATTAGCTAAGATAAGTTACAGATTCAGTAGAATCAATTGATATTGCGACGTAGACAGCTCTCATTGCCTATCTTTGCGCCCCCTCAAAGTTGGGAATACGACACAATACTGATTATGAAGAAGATTCCTGTACTCATTGACTGCGATCCTGGACACGATGATGCTGTCATGCTTATGCTGGCAATTGGCAGTGGGCTATTCGATATAAAAGCCATTACTACATCGGCTGGGAATCAGACTCAGGCAAAAACGCTAAAAAATGCCTTAAAAATCATGGCATTGGTTGGGGCTACTATTCCCGTCTATAAAGGGTGCGACAAACCGCTTTTTCGTGAACTGATTATTGCTGATCATGTGCATGGCGAAATGGGGATGGATGGCCCAATTCTTCCCGAACCGACGCTTCAACCAGAATCGTTATCAGCAGTAGAAGCCATTGCACAGATTCTGACCGATAGCTCGGAAGAGATAACTATTGTGCCTACGGGACCTTTAACGAACGTTGCTACATTTTTGCTGGCATATCCGCATCTGAAGTCGAAAATTGAGCGGATTTCGATCATGGGCGGTGGTGCTTTTAGGGGGAATATGACACCTACGGCTGAATTCAATATTTATGTCGATCCCGAAGCAGCCGCTCTTGTTTTTAAGTCAGGCGTTCCCATTACGTTGTGTGGCTTAGACGTAACGCATAAAGCTCTAGTTTTCCAGGAAGATATCGAGCGATTCCGAAGTATAGGCAATCAATCGGGAAAGGTAGTTGCCGAACTGATGGATTTCTTCTCTATTTATTACCGCCGGGAACGACCCGAACTGAATGGAGGAGCGGCTTTACACGATCCCTGCGCTATTGCCTGGCTAATCGATTCGGCAATGTTTCAACACAAGCCTTGCTACGTAGATGTCGAAGTTGCGGGTAAGTTAACAACAGGCACAACGGTTGTCGACTTCTTCAACGTGCTAAAGCAGGAGCCAAACGTCGATTTTGTATACGACATCAATCGGGAGAAGTATATTCAATTGATTTACGATGCTGTCCAGAAGCTTCCGTAACGCTATTGCTAGCTATTTTTTGAGATCCTTCCTGGTGTCAGGATGACAAAAAAATTATCCAATTCCCATTAAAGCCACGGTCGTCGGACTTTGAAGGATCGTTTGAGTCCGCTAATCAGGAGGAAGGCACCTAATAGACCGAAAATAATAGCTAGTGTCGTGAGGCCGAGGATAGCGAAGACAACGGCTACCAGAATGACAATAACGGAGGCTTTTAGCTTCCAGCTGATTCGCTGCCACCAGTTCAGTTCTTGCCGAAGCGGAAGCCCTAAACTCTCCCGAATGCGATTCCCTAGTCGAAGTTGCTTTTTGGGTTTTGGCCCAGGTTGTTTATCCGTTGTTTCGCCTGGCGTAGCCAACATGGACTTGGCTCGCTGCATTCGTCGTTCAATCTGAGCTGTTTTTGTTGACGATGACAAAGTATTCTGAACCGTAGCCACAGCGCCAATCGCTTCTTCTGATTCTATCTCAATTGGCTGAGCGTAAGCAGAATCAAGATCGGTATTTTCTGGTTCGACTATTACCTGTGATTTTTTAACAATCGATTGAGTTGCTGCCGAACGAGGGGGTCGCTGGAAATAGGCAATTGGCCGATGGCAGGACGACAGAAAAAGGGTTAGGGCGGAAACGAAAAGAGCAATTCTGTTTTTCATCAGGTCGCGAGTTGGGCGAAGAATGCAGAAGCAAAAGTTCTCTCTACAACGAATCTGAGAGGTCGGTTAATATGGCTCAGCTGAAAAACCCTACCTTTGCGGCTATGAATCCAGATAATGATCCTCAGCCCTGGCAGGTCGAAAACTCCGAATATATTCACCAATTGCCCTGGTTTACAGTTCGTAAAGATGCCATTCGGATGGAGAATGGCGGGACCATCCCCAATTACTTTATCTTCGAATATCCCAACTGGATCAACGTTGTCGCTGTTACGACCGAAGGCCAATTAGTCTTAATCCGTCAATACCGGCATGGCATCAAAGGAGTTCATTACGAACTCTGTGCGGGCGTAGTTGATCCGGGCGAAGAACCGCTGGCGGCTGCACAACGTGAGTTATTGGAAGAAACGGGTTTTGGAGGTGGTACCTGGCAACCGCTTATGACTTTATCCGCCAATCCGGGTACTCACGCGAATCTGACGCATGCTTTTCTGGCCACAGGTGTCGAATTAAAACAGGGGCAGCATCTTGAAAATACGGAAGAAATCACGGTACATATTGTTTCGCGCGAACGAGCTTGGGAGATTATCAACTCGGGCGAAATGATGCAGGCATTGCACTTGGCTCCGTTGTTGAAATACCTTTCTGAACCTGGATTGCGCTGATTTAGGGATTAGGTTGATTTTGTTTGTTCCAGTAAACGGATGATTTAGTCATTATGATTGTCCTGAGAAAAGTATCTTTGCCGTCCAAAATAAATCAACAGATTGGTTTTTAATCATAATCTGTTTTATCCAATAATCTGTTAAATCCCGGTTCCAGTGATTATCCCTCTTGCTCATCGTGCTGATCAGGCGCAGGAATATTATTTTTCTGTTAAACTAGCTGAAGTTCGCCAGCTACAGGCGGCTGGTCATGACATCATTAATCTCGGCATTGGCAATCCTGATATGATGCCGTCGGCTAATACCATTGACGCGCTTGCTCAGTCGGCGCGGCAACCAACGTCGCATGGCTATCAATCGTATAAAGGAACACCAGCTCTTCGCCAAGCAATCACTCGATTTTATGCAGATACATATGGCGTACAACTCGATCCTGAAACGGAAATTTTGCCATTAATTGGTTCGAAGGAAGGTATTACGCATATTTCACTGACGTTTTTGAATGACGGGGATGGCGTGTTAGTTCCTGAATTGGGTTATCCAGCCTACCGAGCCGTTAGTCAGATGGTAGGGGCTCGCGTGCTGGAATATCCACTGCTGGAAAACAAAGGCTGGCAACCGGATTGGGAAGCTATGACCGATTTAGTCGCTTCCTCGAACGATACGAATCCGATTAAACTGATCTGGCTCAATTATCCGCATATGCCGACGGGCGCACCAGCTACGTATGCCTTATTCGAACGGGCAGTTCGATTTGCGCATGATAATCGGATATTGATTTGCCACGATAATCCGTATAGCCTGATCCTGAACAAAAAAGATCCGATTAGTCTCTTGCGTATTGACGGCGCAAAAGAGGTTGGGATTGAATTAAACTCGCTCAGTAAATCGCATAATATGGCAGGCTGGCGCGTCGGTTGGATGGCTGGTAGTAAGGCCTACGTCGATGCTGTCCTGACTATTAAAAGTAATGTTGATTCTGGGCAGTTTAAACCAATCATGGATGCCGCTACTGAAGCGTTGTCGAATTCGAAAGAATGGCATCAGGAGCGCAATGCGGTCTATCAGGGGCGACTGGATGCGGTTCATACATTTCTGAATGCGCTTGGTTGTACGTATGCTACCGATCAGGAGGGTTTATTTATCTGGGCGAAATTGCCTGATACCGTGGATTCACCAGAAGCGTTCGTCAACAATCTTCTGACAGACAAGCACATCTTTATCGCCCCTGGCTTCATTTTCGGACCGAAAGGCAGCCGGTATGTACGTGTGTCGTTGTGTATGCCCGAAGCCCGTATCCGAACCGCGATTGAACGGATTACAGGATAAAGCAGATTTTGTTTGATTGTTTATTTATATTCCTCGCTATTCTTTCAATTTATTAAGATTAAAAATGAGACTGAATTTAGTCTTTAGGAATAGCTGGAGTAATAATGCAGAAAGACTACAAGTATGGCGAGCTAACCCATCGAATTATTGGTTGCTCCATGGAGGTGCATCGTGTTTTGGGTAATGGATTTCAAGAAGCTATTTATCAACGATCCTTAGCTTACGAACTTGAGCAAAATCGTATCCTATTTGCTCGTGAAGTAGATATGTCAATTTTTTACAAAGGCGTGTTGATGGGAACACGTCGTGTCGATTTTCTCGTTGAAGACAAAATATTAGTCGAGCTAAAAGCAATAACTAAGTTAGAGGAAGTCCATCTGGCACAGGCTATTAATTACCTTGAAGCGTTCAATCTAGAAATCGGCTTGTGGATAAATTTTGGCACATCTAGCTTAGAATTCAAACGGGTACTCAATCCTCATTTTCGAAGATTTCATCTCAAATCGTAGTTCTCATCAAAGCGGAAAAGCAACCAAACAAAATCTGCTTTATCCTGTAATCCGTTAAATCCCGGTCCATGAAAGTTTCCATTATAGGCATTGGTTTACTCGGCGGTTCGTTTGCATTGGCCGTCCGTGAGAAATACCCCAAAATGCGGTTCATTGGTGTCGATACGTCGGCGGTAAATGGGCAATTAGCTTTGGCGAAGGGCATTGTTGATGAGGTGTTGCCGTTGGTCGAAGCTGTCGCGCAAAGTACGCTGGTTGTTCTGGCGACGCCAGTAAATACGATCATTGATTTACTGCCAACCGTTCTTGATCATTTGCCTCCAGGGGCAACGGTTGTTGATCTGGGGTCAACCAAAGAAACGATTTGTGCTGTTGCCGATGCCCATCCTAAACGGGCTCAGTTTGTGGCCGCTCACCCAATGGCAGGTACCGAAAATTCGGGCCCTGGTGCCGCTTTTCGGGAGTTATTACCCGGTAAAAACCTCATTATCTGCGACCGGGAGAAAAGCAATCCTGATAGCCTGACCTTAGCCGAAAGCCTCTTTCGGGATGCTGGGATGAAATTATTCTACATGAACCCGCAGGAACACGATCTGCATCTGGCGTATGTTTCGCACCTGAGCCACATTAGCGCCTTTGCTCTGGGCTTGACGGTGCTGGAAAAAGAGAAAGACGAACAGGCCATTTTCGATATGGCCAGTACGGGTTTCAGTTCGACGGTTCGACTGGCGAAAAGCTCTCCGCAAATGTGGGCACCCATTTTTGACCAGAACCGTACAAATGTTTCGGATGCCCTGGCTGCATACATCGAATTTTTACAGCAATTTAAACAGGTTATTGACAATCAAGATATTAGTACCTCACTCGACTTCATGCAACGTGCTAACGTAATCCGGCGCGTGTTGGATGGGATTGAGAAACGGTAAAATGGTATATTTGATAAAAAACAGTCCTATGACAAAAGCCGCAGTACAAGAGTCGCTGGAGAAAATGCCTGACGAATTTTCGGTAGAAGAGTTGATTGAACGACTACTTTTTATTCAGAAAGTTCAGGAAGGATTACTTCAATCTGACCGGAAAGAAACGGTTCCGATTGAGGATATTCGGCAACATTTACGCAAATGGTGAGTATAACTTTCACAAATCGCGCTGTTGGTGATTTGGATGCTATTGGAGAGTATCATGCTCACTATTCGCCCACTTATGCTAATTACTTGCAGGATTCAATCATTGCTAAAGTAGATCTACTTCGCTATCAGCCTGAGATGGGTCGGAAAGTCCCTGAATTTGACCTACCTAACTTACGAGAGTTGATCCATCAATCCTATCGTATCGTTTATAAACTCGTCGGCCCCACGCAGATAGACGTTATTACAATACAGCACAGCTCACGAAACATGGCGGATCGCTTTTTCGACCCAGAATAGCGAAACGGTAATAAAAATGAAAACTTTACACGGTTGCTAATACAAAATGGCTATTCAGTTGGTTTAGCCTGTTGAGTACCTAAACGGGTATCCATACTTGAACCATTAGCAAGACGTATGCAAGCAACAGAAGCACAACTGGCCGCACAGGCTGGTACGATTACAATCGGTGGTGATCTAACCGTCAACCGGATGGCCTATGGCGCGATGCGCATCACAGGTAACGGCATTTGGGGGCCACCGAAAGATCATGACGAAGCCATCCGGGTGTTGAAACGCACTCTCGAATTAGGCATTAATTTTATTGATACGGCCGATAGCTACGGTCCTTATGTATCCGAAGAATTAATTGCCGAAGCACTTCATCCTTACCCAGAAGGTCTGGTTATTGCCACGAAAGGTGGATTACTCCGCACAGGTCCGAATCAGTGGCCGGTCGATGGCAGCCGGAAGCATTTGGAAGAAGCATTAGATGGAAGTCTGAAACGGCTGAAATTAGATCAGATCGATCTGTATCAGCTCCACCGTTTCGATACGAAAGTGCCTTCCAGCGAATATTTGGGCTTTTTAAAGGAAGCGCAGGAGCAGGGGAAAATCAAGCACATTGGCTTATCGGAAGTAGATATTGATCAGATTGAAGAAGCTAAAAAGTACTTCGAAGTTGTATCGGTGCAGAATATGTACAACTTCGGTCAGCAAAAGTGGAATAACGTGCTGAAATACTGCGAGCAGAACGGGATTGCCTTTATTCCCTGGTATCCGCTCGATGCGGGCAATGTATCGGCTCAAAACGCCATCCGGAAAATAGCCGCCCGCCATCAAATTGATGGAAAACCAGCAACGGATTATCAAGTCGCGCTGGCCTGGTTATTAGCAGCTTCACCTGTTATGCTGCCCATTGCCGGAACGTCGTCGGTAAAACACCTCGAAGAGAATATGCAGGCAGTAACGATTAAGCTTACTGACGAAGATTTTCAGGATATGCCGCTTCCGAAGTAATAAAACATCAACATCCATTCTGAAGTCAGGATGACAAAAGGTTAACAAAAAAGGGATGGTAGTAAGCCATCCCTTTTTTGTAGATGTGTATTCACTTAAGCGGCACTTTCGAGCGACTTAACCTTATCGTAGGCTCCTCGTAATTCGCTAAGTTGCTTTTGCAAATCCTCTTTGATATAAGCCGGAATGTGATCTTTCGAGATCGCATCTTCGTAGGCTTCAACGGCTGCATTCTCACCAAACTCAACCGAACTTAGGATCGTACTCCGATCTTTACCCGTAATGGCTGACTTAATATCAATCCAGGCACGATGCAATTGACTGCTAATATCTGTCGAATCAAAATCAGCTACTGCCGTTCCATCAATCCGCACAATGTGATCCGCTAACTGACTGCGAAACTGTTCGCTTTGAATAATCATGTGCCGAAACAGGTCGTTCAGTTGCGTATCCTTGCTTTCTTTAATCGCTTCTTCGTAGCCATGAATCCGGTCATTATTGATTTTGACCAGATCATTAAGATCATCAACAATTTCTTCGTTCTTAATCATAACAGTTGAATTTCGATAAGTTGTCTATTGACATTACAACTCGACCCAAAACCTAATTGTTTACGAAAAATAGAACCTATTTTCGTTTTCTATTTTGTCATGGTTACGCTTCGTATCTGGACAGTTGATCCCTCTTCAAGGCCATATTGCGCTGGTGGACTCGTGAAGTAAATCTGTTTAATAACCCCGTCCCAGCCAGCAACCTGACTTAAATTAAGCTCGTAGGTTCTAAACTGCCCATCCCCAATAATTGGAAAATCGATGTAGCGTCCCGGCGTTTCGTGAATGTCGCTATAGTCTGATTTTTGCCAGACAAATCGAGCCGTCGTTCCTTTCGTGCGGAAGGCCGCATTCAGATACAGTTTTGGGACGTCAGAAGCATACCAGAACACAAACGGACTCAAAATTCGAAATTCGGGTATTGTTTGATCCGTTCGTTGCCATCGAACATTTAGCTCATTTTGAATGGGCCATCCTTTATCGCGTGTGTTTCTGTAATACCAACCCTGTCGATCCTTGGTGAAGGTATAGTTTGGTCCTATCGGAGGGCGTGGCTGGCTATAAACAAACTGCCGAATATCGTTTAATGAACCCACAATGAGCGTACACTCATATTCATATTCGCTGTTATGATCAATGAGTACATGCGGTTGGCTGGTTACATAACCACTTGATATATCATACTCGGTTCCCACGTGCGAATTCCCGAAGCCTGCTGAGCTAAATCGTACTTCGCCGTTCGGTTTGTAGAGACCCACTCCTCTACCATCTGTGTTGAGTAGAGCAATCCAGTTTTCAGTGCAGTATTTATTGAGATTTTCCTGGCTGAAATATTCGCTGACAGTACCGTTCGAGAAAGGTTTCAGGCCATCATACGTTATAATTCGGTAGTAGGGAGCATTCAGATACATGCAGGGAACTTCCTGCGTACGAGATTCATGATACGTTGTATCGACTCGATTTACGACCACCTTGCAGCGTATATGGACTGTATTTTCTTTTATCTCAATCCAATGTTCGAAAACACAATCGGCTGGCTCATTGAAGAGTGGCCAAATTAGGGGTATCGTCTTGACATAGAGCGTGTTTTGTCCCTGCTGATAGCTGACGACTTTTGCCGGATGGTTGTAATAATCGCCGGTTTGAACAGGATTCCAGCCCAGGTTTCGCCACTGATAAACGGGGTCTTTGCCATTTACGCTATAAGGGTTCGGCCCAGCATATATCGACGTTTGAATTTGCCGTCCCAGGTCATTGTTGTTGACCATATTTACGTTGCTTCCCGCTTCTGAAAGATACGTGATGGCTCCGCCAGCATTCAGATCGATACCCAGCCGGATTTTATCATTTCCCAGATAAAGCCGTTTTTGAGGTGATTGCTGAACCTGACCCGGTAAGCCTCCGCCCGGCGGATTCGTTACAACGGGTGGGGCAGGGTTAGGATCTCCGGATGGATAATCTCGAACGCAGGTAACCGCCATACAGCTAACCAGAATGCAAACGAACAATAAATACGGGCGAGACATAAACGTAGAGTACATTAAAATCGGATTAAAAACGAATAAGTCAAAAATAAGGGGATATTGGACTTTCTGCAAGAACTATTGGTTCTCAATCCCCCTAAATTACAAGACAGTTCGGAAATTCGCTATAGGAGAACGTTTGGTCGTAGAAAGGCACCGAACGATCGGCCGCTTATCACAAAAAACCAGCTACAAGAAGCTTCTAAACAATAGCGTCGAACCTTGCTGGTTTTTCTGTTGTTGAGCCGAGTAAATCCCAATCCTTTTCCGAATGGACTGTCAGTACCTGCCGCTTACCTCTACCGGTCAGTTTTCGTCACTCTTCCTCGATTACATTAACCAAAAAGATACGTTAACTCCTTTTTACAATCGTTTTCCGACCATCGCTGCCTTTAGCGATCAGCTTAAGGAGAAGCCATTTGACGAATCAAAACGACGGATTCTGGTAGATACGCTGGAACGACAATACCAATCAATTGGGACGAAGCCCGATTTTTCAATCCTCCTTCAACCCAACACATTTACGGTAACAACGGGTCACCAGCTCAACATTTTTACGGGGCCGCTGTATATCATATACAAACTGATCACGACGATTAATCTGGCCCGGAAGCTGAAAGAAACCTATCCTGATTACAATTTCGTGCCCGTGTACTGGATGGCAACGGAAGATCATGATTTTGCTGAAATCAATCATTTTTCGATGTTCGGCAGAAGCTATTCTTGGGAGACGAATCAGCGTGGGGCTGTTGGTCGCATGAACCCGCAGGAGCTAACGACGCTCTTTAAGCAGATTCCTGAGAAACTGACTCTTTTTGAGGAAGCTTATCTGAAACAGGATACGCTGGCGAATGCCGCCCGTTATTACGTCAATGAATTGTTTGGTGCTGAGGGACTAGTTTGTCTGGATGCCGACGATGCTGCTTTAAAGCGTGTTTTTGCCCCGATCATGCGTGATGAGTTGCTGAATCAGCACTCTGGCGAGTTAGTTCAGGAGAATACAAGCCAATTAGAAGCACTTGGCTATAAAACCGTGATTGCTCCTCGTGATATCAATCTGTTTTTTCTGGATGATCAGATTCGTGAACGGATTGAGCGTAAAGAGGATGGAACCTATAAGATTGTTCATACCAAACGCAAATTTTCGGAAAATGAGTTACTGAATTTGCTCGACGAGCATCCCGAACAATTCAGTCCAAACGTGGTGTTGCGTCCACTTTACCAGGAAACCATCCTGCCCAATCTGGCCTACATTGGCGGCCCATCGGAAGTACCTTACTGGTTACAGTTGAAAAGTGTTTTTGATCATTATCAAACAACATTCCCTATCCTGATGCCGCGCAATTTTGCGCTCTATATTCCATCGGTCAGTGCAAAACGAATTGGTAAACTGGGACTGACTCCCGAAGATTTATTTCAGGATACGCTGAAAATCAAGCATGAATACGTCGAACACCACGCTCGCCATACGTTGAAGTTCGATAATGAGAACAAGATCGTACACAAAGCGTTGGATGCTATTCTGCACAAAGCACAAATGGTTGATCCAACGCTTGAAAAAGCGGTACTAGCCGAAACGAAACGGTTTGCCAATGCCATTACCCGACTCGAAAAGAAGATGCGTCGAGCCGAAGAACGCAATCAGGAAACGGGTGTACGACAATTACTGGCAGTTAAGGACGAGCTCTTTCCGAATGGTAGTTTGCAGGAACGATCCGAAAATTTCCTGACATTCTATCTCAACGACCGGACTTTTCTGCAAAAAATGCTATCTGTCTTCGATCCGTTCGACTACCGCATGCAGCTTTGTTTAGAATAGCCTTTTCGGAAAACACGATCAGCCCACTGCTGATTGATTGGGTTCCCGTGTCTGTGTCCTCACAGACACCCGCGCGTCAGCCAGCGCTAGCCTCCGGTAAGGAGTCTGTGAGGACACAGACCTTGGAAAGGGCCTCTGTTCGTTTCGGCGCTCAATTGCTTCGTATCAATAAGCCATACGCTAATAGTTTTCCTATTGATGACAAAATCCGAAGTGCGACGGTTGTTTCTGGCCAAACGAAAGGCGCTGACTACTGATGAAGTGCAAACTCGAAGTCAGGAAATCGCTCAGCATTTTCTCGATTTTTTGGCGGGAACTGATCTCACTGCCAAGCAGTCCCTAATCCATACGTTTCTACCAATTCGTCGACAAAACGAGATTGATACGTGGTTAATTATTCGGTCCTTATGGAGACAATTCCCAAATTGTCAATTGGTGGTTTCTGTTACGGATACGACTACCAATCTGCTAACACATTATCCATTACAGCCGACAACTGTCTTAGCTGAAAACCGTTGGGGAATCCCTGAACCGGTTGATCGCGATACACCAATTGCGAGTAATCAGATTGATTTAGTGCTTGTTCCACTCCTTGCTTTTGATACGGTTGGCCATCGTGTAGGATACGGAAAAGGGTATTATGATCGATTTCTGGCCGATTGCCGACCCGATTGTTTAAAAGTAGGCCTTTCCTTCTTCGAACCTGTAGATCGGATTGACGATGTCGCAGAGACGGATGTTCTGTTGGACCTATCTATACGATAATGGTCTAACAACGTATTGAGCTTATAATCATATTATTACTCATCAGGTTGATTGGTTTATAGTTTATTTGTAAACATAAAATTGGGTATGTAGATACTTAGGGTGTATTATTGTACCCGTTTAACTAAATTTTAATTAACGGATGAAAAAAACTATTTTTCTCACAGTCGGTTTGCTTCTCTTCACCTTGGCATCCTTTGCACAAGTTCGTGTTGGGCTGACCGGAGGAGTGCAGCTGGCTAATCAAAAAAACGATCTCGGCGGTATTTCTATTAATGGCAGCAATCGGATTGGCTTTATGGCCGGTCTGTTACTAGATGCCTCTATCGCTGGTAATCTATCAATAAGACCTCAGATTCTGTATTCAGTAAAAGGCACAAAATTTAATCTAGGTGCCTTGACGGGTGGTACGGTCAGTGGTGGTGATATAGACTATTCCCTCAATTATCTGGAAGTCCCTATTCAGTTGACGTATGGTCTTGAAGCAGGTCCAGGTAAAGTTGTTTTGGGAGCGGGACCTTATGTTGGCTATGCAATCAATGGCAAGGTAAGTGGCGCTATACAAGGCCAATCAGCTTCCGAATCCGTTGAATTTGGTTCGGGCGAAGATCAGCTAAAGCGAATTGACTATGGCCTGCGCTTATCCGCTGGTTATGAGCTTACTAGCGGTCTGACGATTTCAGGCTACTATTCACCGGGCTTAGGTAATTTGGCCAATGGCTCTGACGGATCAACCAAAAATACCGCGTTTGGCCTGGCGCTTGGTTTCCTGTTTGGCGGAGAATAATTCAGTCTATTTACGCACAGGGCCCAGTCAGCGAACGGTTGGCTGGGCTTTGGTATTAAAGATGATTCGGTGAGCCTACTTTTTTAGATGATACCATCTGTCTATCAAAGTTTTGCCGTAATTTTGCAGTCCAAAATCACAGAGCAGAGAATTTCTGCTTTTTATTACTAATTAATAACCGTGGGCAATTGCCCACATTACTACAATGAAAATCGCAGTCGTTGGGGCTACTGGCTTGGTCGGTGGCGAAATCCTGAAGGTACTGGAAGAACGTAACTTCCCGGTTTCTGAACTTATTCCCGTTGCTTCCGAGCGGTCGGTTGGTAAACAGGTTGAGTTCAAGGGTAAACCGTACACCGTCGTTAGCTTCGAGGATGCCATTGCTGCCAAACCTGCTATTGCGATCTTCTCGGCTGGCGGTGGAACTTCGCTGGAATTGGCTCCCCGGTTTGCCGAAGCCGGTATTATTGTCGTCGATAATTCATCGGCCTGGCGGATGGACCCTACCAAAAAGCTGGTTGTTCCGGAAGTAAATGCGGATACGCTAACCGCTGATGATAAAATTATCGCCAATCCAAACTGCTCAACCATCCAGATGGTAGTAGCGCTGAAACCACTTCACGATCGCTACAAAATCAAACGCGTAGTAGTTTCGACCTATCAATCCGTAACCGGAACGGGTAAAGCTGCTGTGGATCAACTGTTTGCGGAGCGGAAAGGCGATCACGAAGCGAAAAAAGTATACCCACACCCGATCGATCTGAACGTACTGCCCCACATCGACGTCTTCCTCGACAATGGCTACACCAAAGAGGAGATGAAAATGGTGAATGAAACCAAGAAAATCATGGGCGATAATTCAATTCAGGTAACGGCTACTACGGTTCGGATTCCGACCATCGGCGGCCACTCCGAAGCGGTTAACGTTGAGTTCGAAAATGAGTTTGAATTGAGCGAAGTGGTTGATATTCTGAGTAATACAGAAGGTGTTATCGTTCAGGATGATCCACAAAACAAAATCTATCCAATGCCGCTCACCGCGCACGGAAAAGATGAAGTATTCGTTGGTCGTCTACGTCGGGATGAAAGCCAGCCAAAAACGCTGAACATGTGGATCGTAGCAGATAATCTTCGTAAAGGAGCCGCTACCAATGCCGTGCAAATTGCTGAGTATTTAGTAAAACATAGTTTGGTTGACGCCGAAGAAACCGTGGCGTAACCGTTTTTTGTGATTAATGACCGTAAATCCCGTCTGGCTTGTGGCTGGGCGGGATTTTTCTGTAAATTTCAGCCCGAACGAACCGCTATTTTCGTGAATACTACTCCCGTTATCGAACTCCAGAATCTACATAAATCCTACGGCTCTATTCCCGTTCTCAAAGGAATTAATCTCAGCGTATCGGCAGGGCAGGTCGTCGGTTATATAGGCCAGAATGGCGCCGGAAAATCCACAACAATCAAAATCCTGATTGGTATGCTGCCCGACTACGCGGGCGAGGCAACCGTACTCGGCATGGATGTAAAAACGGCTGCCCTTGAGATCAAACGGCGGATTGGTTACGTACCTGAAAATGCGGCTTTATACGATACGCTGACGCCGATGGAATACCTCCAATTCATCGGGCAGTTATACGAATTAGATACGCATACAATTGAACGAAAAGCCCTAGAATTGCTTCGGTTGTTTCAACTCAGCGATCACGTCGATGCACGTATGACGACGTTTTCGAAAGGGATGCGTCAGAAAGTGCTGCTCATTTCGGGGTTGTTACATAATCCCGACGTTATTTTTCTGGATGAGCCTTTGTCTGGACTGGATGCCAATGCGGTAGTACTGGTAAAGGAAATTATTCGTCAGTTGGCGAATAGCGGCAAAACTATTTTCTACAGTTCGCACCTGATGGATGTGGTGGAAAAGATTTCGGATCGGATCATTATTATCAATCAGGGGCAGGTAATTGCCGACGGTTCGTTTGCCGAGTTGCAACATCAGCGCCCTGAATCGCTTGAACAGTTATTTTCCCAATTGACAGGCAACGAAGGGCAAACGGGTGTTGCGGAAGAATTTATCCATACACTGAAAAACTAACGTATGGCACCGATCATTCTCTGGTTTCTCGACCGTCTGCAAGGCCTATTCCGAATGCTTGGCGCAGATTACGGTCAGTTGCGGGCCATTGTACAGGTGAAACTGACGATGGATAATAGACGAAGTGTTGTCAGTTTAGGTAGGTACGGCAAACAATCTGGCGAGACGAATAATAGTTTCCTGCGTATACTGGGCATTTACACGGTGGTTGGCGGGCTGCTTAGTTTCGCTATGTTAGGCATTCCCGAGAAAGAGCAATTGTTTTTACCGCTCACGCTGGAGTTCAGTTACATCATGGCTCTTTGTGCCATGACACTTATTTCTGATTTCTCATCGGTTATTCTCGACTCATCTGATAATCAAATTATTCTGCCTAGACCCGTTAGTAGTCGGACGCTCTGGCTGGCCCGGATCGTCCATATTACCAGTTACTTATTTACCATTACCCTCTCGCTGACTGTTGTCGGTATCTTCATTCTTGGGAACCGATTTGGAAGCCTTGTGGCTTTGCTATTTCTGCTCTTGAGCCTATTGTCAGCCTTATTCATGGTCTTTCTGACCAATCTGTTTTATCTGGTATTGATGCGCTTTACCAGCGAAGAAAAGTTACGGGAGGTCATCAATTATTTACAGATTGTAATGGCGATTCTGTTCTACGGTGGCTATCAGATTTTACCCCGTGTAATTGGTTCGCAAGTCATCATAAGCCAATCGCTGGAACATCAGTGGTGGCATTATTTCGTACCGCCAATGTGGATGGCGGGTGCGCTAGAAACGGTTATTCGACCCATTATTGATCAAACGCATCTGATTTTTCTCACGCTGGCCTTACTCACACCTTTTGCAGGTATCTGGTTCATGAATCGTTTCCTGACAACGGATTTTACCCAGAAATTAAGCAATATCGATCAGGAAAATCGCCCGATGACGACTACTGGTTCAGCGCAGAAGTTATCAAGTCGATCAGGTTGGATGGAGCGTATAGCGGACTGGGCTACCAGCAATTCCCTTGAACGAGCCGCGTTTGCTCTCACGTGGCACATAACTAGTCGCGACCGCAAGTTTAAGTTAAAAACGTATCCACAGTTGGGATTCGGGCTAGCTTATGTCATTGCGATGTCGTTCCAGGGTCAAGTTTTTGGGGCTAGTAATTTTTTCTATTTATTCGCCCTGTATTTTGGTGGTCTCTATGTTATGATCGCCCAGTATCAATTGCGCGCATCCGATAATTATCGTGCTTCGTGGGTGTATGGCAGTGCGCCCATTCAGGAGCCGGGTAATATTCTTTCAGGTTCGCTAAAGGCCATCATTATTAAGTTATTGTTGCCTTTTTTCTGCTTACTGGCAGGCTTTATTCTCTATCGCTACGGACTCGATAAAATCAGCGATGTACTGCTGGCTTTTAGTAACTCACTGGTAATGCTTCTCAGTTCGGCCTTGTTATCAACCCGCTACATGCCATTTTCTGTCGAGCAGGATGCTGTCAGGCAAAGTAATGCCGCTCGTAGTCTTTTAGTAAGCCTTGTTTTAGGCTTCGTTGGCTTCTCGCACTACGGGTTGACGTTTGTCCCCTACGGAGTCTGGATTGCCATTCCGGCATCGGCTGGGGTATTCTGGCACATGCTTCAACAGTATAAAAAGACGAGTTGGGATTCGATTGAAATGGCGTAAATGCAAAAGCCTGTCAGTTATGGCTAACAGGCTTGCGTGGCTTAGTTGTTAGGAGGTTTCACCTCACCCCAACCCCTCTCCTAAAACAGGAGAGGGGCTTATTCCAAGTTTTCTCCTCTCTCCCGTTCTGGGAGAGGGGCCGGGGGCGGTCGGCCGTTGCCGTGAGGGAAATTCAATTCACAATCCGAACGCGAACCGGTTCCGGCACAATCTGAGTACCATCGTCCAGCGTAACCAGAAATAAAAACTGAATTTCCGTGTAGTTGGGCAGAGCAACCGGAGCTGTAGCCACCGTTGGATACTTCGTTTTGAAATCCGCTATCGTCGTTTTAAATACGGCTGTCGTTCCTGTACCAGCAATTGGGACTGAGTTGTACAACGTTGATGCCGTTGCTGTATTTAGATTACCAACGGTAATTCCGGTAGCGCCCCCTAGCACTTTTGTAATCTCCTTGATTGTCCGGCCGCTGCTGGATGGAATGGACAGCGTAAATTCAATGGGGCCACCGCCAGCCAGTGAACTCGTAATAAATGGATTGAAACCATAGGTGGTGGTACCCGGAAACGTCACCGGAACGGCTGGGCGATTATCCCGAACCAGATCGCTGTAGATCAGATCGTCTTTGCAGGAGAAGCTGCTAATTGACAATATGATCAGCAATAAACTATAAATGAGTTGATTTTTCATAAGTCTTTAAAGTCATTAGTCGTTCCTTAATCGACATCCCACCATACCCGTACATTCGATTGAGGAGCGGGGTTGGGAAAATTGGGGTTCCGTTGAATCTCAGTGTTGATATACACGGCCCGTACGGGACGAGTCCCGTCGATACCGGCGGCATTCTGCGAGGGTTGTAGCACTGGATAGCCGGTACGCCGGTAATCATTCCAGGCTTCCAGACCATGACCTGTCCAGGCGATGTACTTCTGGGTAATGATCTGGGCTATTTTCTGTTCATTGGTTCCGCTGAGTGTAGCCACCGTTGGATTAGCTGTCAGATAGGCCTGGATCTGATCGGCGGTGAGCCCAGCTAGCGTCATGGCAGCGGTAATACCTTCGGTGTAGAGGGCTTGCGGATCGCCGGGAGTACCCAAACGCAAAGCCGCTTCTGCCAGGATAAACGCTCGTTCAAAATTGGTTGCCATCCGTACAGGACCTTCGCCTGAATTGCCGGTAATAAATTTATTATACCGTGACCAGTTGGTGACAGGGATTGGCAGCGTACCCCGGAATCCGTTGTCGATGGTGACGTAATTAGCAGCGGGTTTGGTGAAGAAAATCGGCAATCGGGGATCGTTTAGGCCATTGAGCATATTCAGATACCGAGTACTTAAAATAATGTCATCCTTAAATGTACTGACATTCGTATAGGAGTAACGCGGGTCCTGGCTACCCACAGAAGAACCGAACGTAAAGTTCATATCCCCCGAGTTGGCCGTGATGTAGTTGTTGCCCGTCAGCACTTCATTGATCACGCTGGTCGCCAGTGCCGGTTCTTTGCGACTAATTACCGTAGCGAATTTTAGTAGTAGCGTATTACCGGCTCGTTTCCATTTAGCCAAATCTCCACCATAAATCAAATCATCGGCAGCCGGTTTTAGGGTTGAAGCCGCATCGAGATCTTTGATTCCTTCGCGTACCAGATCGAATAGGCTCTGAATACCCTGGGAAGCATTTCCTTTGTAGATATCTTCCTGCTTGTCGATGCGTGGAGCTGTAAATGCTTCTCCTTGCAAGGCCTGCGAATACGGTACATCGCCCCACACATTTGTGGCAATCGAAAAGGTGTAGGCCTTCATGATTTTGGCGATACCGGTATAAGCTTTTGAATTGGTAGCGTCGCCTAGTTCAATCAGTTTTTGAAAATTGATGAGTCCGCCGTTATAGATTTCAAACCGCCACTGGTTTTCCATGTCGGCCCCATTCGTCTGGAACACATCGTAGTTGGCCGGGTTGTTACCGGCCCCAGCTATATGCTGAACCAGCGTTTCGGCAAACCGATTAATCTCGTTCGCATCGGCAAAAGCAGTACCCGCCTGAGCCCCTGGCAGTAACACCGCTGGTGTTACGGATGTGGGGTTGTTCGGCGTCGTGTTTATGTCCAGAAATTTGCTACAGGCGCCCATCCCAACAAACAGGGGCAGCAACAGATAGCGTCTATACGTTGATAAGTTCATGAGCTTCTTTGATGAATAAAGTGATTAGAACGTGAGTCGGATATTGCCGCCGAAATTGCGCGTGTTCGGCGGACCGTTCAGGTCCATTCCCTGAATATTACCAGCCCCCTGCGTGTTGATCTCAGGATCGGCCGGGAAATTAGGCGCATAGAAATACAGATTACGACCGCTAACACCCACCGAAATAGATCCAAACGGTGTTTTGCCCAGTAAGCCCTTCGGTAATGTATAATTCAGCGCGACTTCGCGTAGACGATAAACGGTAGCATCAAAAACAGCGGCTTCGGAGGCTAGTCCACCAAGGCCATTAAAGCCGGTTCCACCCCAATACGCTTGTGGACTTAACTGGATATTATTGGGTCGGAATGTGCCATCAGCGTTCTGGATAACACCCGGCAAAATACGCGGCTGATCGCGATCAATACCCGTAACATACAGTGAGCCATTTCCTCGAAGATCGACCATCGAGAACGAATAAAGCTGCCCGCCCTGGCGCGTATCGACCAGTACCGATAAGGCAAGTCCTTTATACGAAAAAGTGTTTGTTAACCCCGCCGTATAATTTGGTTGCGGATTGGAAATGACTGAATTGGCAACACCTGGCGCAAATTGACCGGATGTTCCGTTGATTACGTATTGCCCAACGTATTGACCGGTTGGGTCATAATATTGCGCATTCTTATCCGTATTTTGTACGCGGGCATTGGCCGTTCCAACCACTACACCATACGGAAATCCTTCGTAAATCGAGGGGATAATACCCGTAAAGGCATTTGCTCCAGAGCCAACCAGATTCGTTGCAGAACTACCGATAGCTGACGATTTAACGCCTGGTGCAATAGAGATGACTTTGTTGCGGATCAGGGTATAGTTCAACGTAAGGTCCCACTTGAACCCACTGGCTCGAACTGGCGTCGCATTCAAAACTACTTCGACGCCTTGATTACGCAGCTCACCCACATTGGTAGTTCGGGTATCGTAGCCAGATGTATTGGCGATGGCTACGTTGAAGATCTGATTGGTGCTTCGGGTATCGAAATAGGTAGCATCGACGCTTAACCGATTCCGGAAGAAACCCAGATTAATACCAGCTTCATACGAGGTTACAAACTCGGGAGTCAGGTTGTTGTTGCCAATTCTTGCGCCAACCACAAAGCCTGGAATACTCCCGGCGGCTACCTGTAAGGGAAAAGTAATATTGGCTACATTGTTCCCATAACTTGCCCCGGCATATACCGACGAGAGGAGATACGGATCTGCGTCGCGGCCTACCCGAGCAATACTGGCCCGCACTTTAGCATACGATACAACATCCGAGTTGAGCTTAAACGCGTCGGTCGGGACAAAGCTTACGGCTGCTGACGGATAAAAATAGGTATTGTTCGCTTTAGGTAGTGTAGACGACTGGTCGGCCCGGCCCGATAGCTCCAGGAAGAGGTAATTGTTATAATTCAGCGATAACTGGCCGTAATACCCCACCAGCCGACGCGCTGTGCTAAATTCACCAGTGCCTGTGTTAGCCGTAAACACCGTACCGTTACCCACGTTGTAAAAACCGGGAATCGTCAGGGAAGAGGCATCGATCAGGGTTTGCTGCGTTTTGCGCTGGTTGATATTATTACCCAACAGCAGATTTGCATTCAGACCTTCCAGGAATAGATTGTCTTTCCGGGCCGTGATGATCAGATCGCCGTTGAGTTCGTTTCGGAAGAAGTTATCCTGCTGAATTTCGCCCGCTGGTGCTCGTCCTGCGCCGATTGGAAGGGTCAATTTCCGCCGATCAAAATAGGTATCGCCCGTCACCCGATACGCCACGTTCAACCACTTTGTGATATCGTATCCGATCTGGAAATTGCCAAAAAAGCGATCTACCTGACTATCGAGCTTCTCGTTATTTACACTCCACTGCGGGTTATTATTTGTCGTGGAGTAGTAAATGCTTTTACCATTGGCATCCTGAAACGGTTCGTTGGCCAGATCGTAACTACGTGGAATCCGGGTTATCTGACCAAAGGCACTGGCTCCATTCCCTCCCGGAATACCCGTCGAAACGGTCTGTACATAGGTTCCCGTTCCGCTGATTCGTAATCCATTCTGCAAGCGCGACTCGCCACCCAACTGCACATTCGTACGGTTGAATTTCGAGTTCTGGATAATCCCGTTCTGCAAGGTATTACCAATGGATATAATGTAATTACGATTCTGATCGCCGGAAGCAATGTTAACCGAGTTTTGCAGGATACTCCCCTGGCGGTAGAAATCTTTTACGTTGTTGGGATAAGCCTGATACGGGACAACCAATCCCTGCGTGTTTGTTACCGACGAAGGCCCGCCTACAAAAGGGGCTCCCCAGGAATTGGTAGAGTTTGGCGTAAACAGGTTATTGGCTCCCTGCCCGTAATCATTCTGAAACTTCGGTATGCCATACACATTCTGTACGTTGAACGACGAGTTGACAGTTACCTCGGTCTTATTATTATTGTTTCGGCCGGTCTTGGTCGTAATCACAATAGCCCCTGCCGACGCACGAGAACCGTACAATACGGCAGCCGCTGGTCCTTTCAGGACGTTTACGGATTCAATACTTTCGGGGTTAATATCGGCCAGGCGGTTCGATGGCTGCGTACCGAAAAGGGTATTTTGGCTCAGGTTGACATCATTGCTGAAAATAATCCCATCGACCACGATCAACGGTTGGTTACTTCCTGTAAATGAGGTAATTCCGCGAATGTTGATGTTGGTCGAAGCCCCTGGTGCCCCACTAGAACCTGTTATATTCACACCGGCCAATTTCCCCTGCAACGCATTTAGTAGGTTAGGTTCCGAACGTTGTGCCAGCGTATTGCCGCTAACTTCCTGTGTAGCATAGCCCAATGATCGTTTATCGCGCTCGATCCCCTGAGCCGTAACCACGATTTCGTCCAGACTTTGCGAGCCAGTGACTAAAGCGATATTAAGGGTAGATTGATTGCCAACCGCGACATCCTGGTTAGCATACCCAATGAAGCTGAAAATTAATCGCCCGGTGGCCGGTGCGCTGATTTGATACTGGCCGTTGGCATCGGTTGTGGTGCCACGGGTTGTTCCTTTTACCTGGATGCTTACGCCCGGCAAAGCCTGGCCATCATCGGATGAGGTGACGCGACCGCTGACGGTTACGTCCTGCGCCGATACCGATCTACAGAATAGCAGAAACAGCACCAGCCAGCTTGTGATGAATGTGTACTTCATGTTTTGAGTAAAGATTGAATACATAGAAACCTGAAAAATGGTCAGCTATTTGAATGAAACTCACCCCAGAAATTGGCCTTGTTACAGCCTTTTTTCTGGACAGCAGAGCGACAATCTTCTCAAAAGAATAGGTCAGCAGACGGAGTAAGGGTAATCCCGATAAAGATTATCGCTTTTGTAAGCCGATAAAGATTTACGTTTGGCCAGTACCTCAATTCATGAAAAAAGCCCTGCGTTTCCAGCCGTCTCCTGACTAGTCACGCAAGGCGTTTTTAAAACCCATTTTTGTCATGCTGAGGCACGAAGCATCTTAAACTATCCTAACAAAAGAATTGGGACGCTTTAAGATGCTTCGTGCCTCAGCATGACAAAAATGGGTTTCCAAAATCCCAACAAACTCTAGGTCGTTCAATCCTGCTTAAAGTGGATGACCCTTGAAAAATTCTCTGTTTCTAAGAGAGTAAATAGATATACTTCAATCCTGCTTATACTTGATGGAATTCACCTCACCCCAACCCCTCTCCTAAAACAGGAGAGGGGCTAAAAATGTAGTTCTGCTCCCCTCTCCTGTTTTAGGAGAGGGGCCGGGGGTGAGGTGGACTCACACTCGCTCAATTGTACCAAACCCTCTCGACACACCTTTGCCCAAACCGATACCATCGGGCAAGACTACATTCGCCAGAAAACTACCGGCAAACGCTACCATTCGCTGGTTCTTAAATTGGGTGCATCGTTCGGTTAGCATTAATTTCAGCAACATGCGTTCGTGCGGTTCCAGCCAGATCGAAAATGCCCGGAAAGTGGCTAACAACTGACTTGTTAATACACGTTTCAGTTGGGCCGATTGATCGGATAATGAGTGGCGCCGATAATCCTGATAGTTAGTCTGGTTGAGGGCCATCCATAGCGTCGCGAAACGATACTCAATCAGGTCGTTGGTGATGCCAAGAGGTGCCTGTGTATGGTGAATGTGTTTGGATAGAATCGGAAAGCGTTGCCCATCAATTTTCAACTCTGATACATCTAGACATAACCGGGTCAATAAACCGGCGCCTTCGCCCACGCCAACTAGTGTGGGTACTTGATGCAACACTTTATACTGCACCAATGGATACGCATACCGATACTGGGGCTGCCCAGTATCATCACTTTGTAGGTGGTTATGCAATAGTGGAGAATACTCGCGAAACAGTTCGCCAAAATACCCCCGCAGCTTATGAGCATCCCGTGTATGAAGGGCTATTTCGGGAAATGTGACCGTCGTAAGTGGAATCAGAACCTGAGTGGGCATACGGTATGACTAAACGTTATTGCTCGTTAGAAAAGGATGATGTTGGCCTGATGGATGGAGTAATATGAAGTAACACACGCCCAAATTGGTCGCCCTTTTCGTTCCAGGAGTATGTCGTCACGCTCGGTCACGTCGCGGTCGGTGTTCATTTCGATGGCGAATAGACTTTGTTCAATCAATTCGGTTTGGCCAGTTAGCAGCGCTTCTTCATCTAAACTGACCAAATATTTGCGAGGAATGACGGAATGAATAGGAATCACCTGGCCAGATTGAATGGTATCAGTAATTACTTCGCCAACCCATTCAAAGTTTGATACAAGTCCAGCTAAACCTAGTGAGGGCGTATAGATAGTGGTATGCGTTTGCAATGCCTGTCGAAGTTTCGCCTGAAAATCAACATCCTGATGCCAGACATACACACGATAACGAGGTCGATATATGTATTCGATCAATGTTGGTTTCGAAGAGTCCGCAGTTCGCTTTAGCGTAGGTCTTAAATTAGCCCCCAGCCGCTTCATAACAATTGGATTCAAGACTGATAAACCGATCAGGCATTGTTTATTGGCAAAGTGATTCAAATAATCACTATCAATTTTGGACAACCCCAGAATAGCGCCTAGATAGCCGTACAAGGCCGTTTTGGGCGGAATAGCGTAGGAGAGCGCGGTTGTGGTAGCGTAAATTTTCTTAAAATGTGCATAGTCTCCCCAGATGTCAAAAATCAGGATATTGCGACGCATTAGGGCTTAATTGGAATCGGTTCCGAGAGTTGAATTCGGTCGTCCTGCTCAACAGTTATACGCTCAATGCGATCCGTATACTTCGCTAGCACAGCTACCAAACGCGACGTATCGACTGTAAAATCTTCCACATCTTCGTACGAATCTTCGCGTTTTCCCGGCTTCGGAATCAGGATTAGCCGCTCAATGAGATCGCCGATAAAGAACCCGTTTTTGTAATCAATTTTGATCAGCAATCGGGGCATGTGTCCTTTTTTAGAGCGTGTGAGCAAACTTTTCGTCCCGTTCCAGATGGCATCAACCAAGTGATCGACGTCGTCGCTCGTGGTGCCTACATATTTAGCGGCTTGCTCATTAATTACCCCGTGAAAGGCAATCAGCCCATACGTGATGGCGTATTCTTCCCGAAACGTTTTCTGAATCGATTCTTCTTTCGTCGTAAACGCACCCGTGCCTTTGATGAAATTTTCCTGAACCCGGTTCAGCGACCGACCCATGCCAAACTGTACCGGACCTGTGAAGTGAAATAATTTGTTCGTATCAAGAGGTTCGTCGATGTCCACACTATCAGTCTCTGAATCAGCAGGAACAAATACGGTTTCTTTAGGCTGCTTACTCGCCCTGGGTGCAGCTTTCGGGGCCGATACGCCACCAAACAACCGCACATCAATGAATTTTTGCAAATACTCTTCCCGATTGGCGTATGCCTTTGCCCGCTCGATTCCCGTTACTGGTTTGCCGCCGATTTCCCGAATGAATACATCGCCTTTGCTACCCGCTTCGCCATTGAACCCCTGATCGACCAGATAATCGCGAATAGTACGCTTCAGCCGGACGTCGGTTACCAGACAACAACCCGAATCTTCATCGATTCGAGGGCGATTGGCATCTAACGGATCGCCGTTGGGATTGCATCGTTTGGCGTCGTATAAAAACAAAATCTCGCTTCGGTTTTGGATTACTGGCATATATTAATCTGCTGTCGCTGAATTGGTAGCCGCCATCCGCTTTGAGCGAATTTGCCGAATTTGTTCATTGGTAAAGGCTTTTTGCATGGCCATGCCGACGGCAAAGGCGTAGGAAATATCCGCTTTCGAGAGGCTGTTGTCAGCCAGTAAAAGTGCAGGGCCAATGTGTGCATCCAGTTCAGCAATTCGAGCCAGTTCAGACGAGTAAAAATGCCGTTTATCCTGCAGGCTAGTATCCGTATACTCGCCAATTTTCGCCGTTAGTTTCAGGTGAATTTTTCGTAACTGATCGACGTCCAGATTTAGTCCGTTAAGGCATTGGCGAAAGGGCTGACTCCGGTAAAAGCTTTTTTGCTTTGCCAGCAATATTTCTACCTCGCAACCCAGATAAAAAGCTGCCCGGCGCAACGGATGGGTCAGCATATCGGGATGTTGTTTCTCAAACGCTTCGGGCATCAGCGCAAGTGGTTGAGGAGGAGTGGGTTTCATATTGGAATACGAAAAAAGATTGAGTTGATAGAAGAACTGTAGCAGCACAAATGTGTGCCGTGTATGTCGATTGGCTTGGTAAGGGTCCTGGTTTCTATCTCGAAACGACGCTCGAATGGTTGTCACAAAAGCGCGTAGAAGTTGCTCTTGGTCGAGTGGCTGGTTGTAGAAAATAGCTTCGATGACGCGGTAAAACGAAGGGTGAAATCGCCATTTTGTTTTGCCTTGAAGTATTATCTCATCCGCGAAATAATCCTTTATTGCAGCCAGCGAAATGCCGAACTTCTGCGACTTTCCTGTAGCTGTAAATTGACTGTCCGTCAGCGCTTCGTAGGCCGAGTCAACTGCGTTTTTAAGTTGAAATAATTGGTGAAAACGAACTGGTAAAATATCAGCTACCGACAATTTAATGGCGAACTGTGCCTGATTTTCTTCATAGAAGAATAACGTGTAAGCTACTGATTGGCAGTTGTCTAATTTATTGATTTGCTGCGCACAAGTCGGAGAATTCCCTTCGATAAAAGCTCGGATGGCGCAGTCTCGTGTTTCGCCGTCCTCAGAAGTAGAAGTCAAATAATCGTTCCAGAATTGTGTAGCCGTTTCAGATGAAACGGCTTGAATAAAGCGGGGCATAATCAGATAATTCAGCCCGAAAAATGACCGGGATAATCGCTCCAGCATCAGCCGTTTGGCTCCTTCCAGCGTTTTTACAGCATCGGGCGAAACGGGAAACATTTTATAGGAATCTGCCCCGTTGAATCCATTCAGGGAAAAAGCTGGCTTCTCAACCGTAAACCCAAGCGTGTTGACACGCCCCCACACTTCGGGTACCTGCTCATACTGAACAGCACACACTTTGCCCGTTGCCCACGATTTCCGCCAATAGGTAGCGTATGGGGTTTTATCATTCAGAAATAGCGACCGATAAGGCTCATAATCACCGAAATACAATCCATCAATTCGAATCGTGAACAAATATTTCGTACCCTGATCAAGCGAGAGCTGCCGTAATTTTAGTTCGATCTCGTCGATTTGGGCATCTGTCAGAAAATCGTGCTGGTAGTTTTTAACCGACTGCCGGATCTTTTTAACCATCGTTCGGATGCTCTCATTCTGTTTCTCGACCGAAGTTTGGGTATGCAGGTAAAAGGTGGGTACTAGATTGGTTGCGTTGGCTCTCGCTTCCCGGAAAAGGTATTTATCGACCTTGTCAACGCTGAAGGATTCAATTGTCAATTTTGGTTCAAGACAACCATTGACCACTTCTGCTATAACAACATTGGCTAATCCTTGCCAATTTGGAAATGGATTCGCCCAGGGTCGGAAATAGTCTTTAAAATCGTCTACCTGAGAAAGCAGTTTTCCGGCCATGTAGAATGATTTAATCATGCTTTTTACGGTATAGAACGATTCATATAGTGTCTGATTTTGAGGTTGTTAAGTTAAGAATGATTGATCTGATAGAGTTTTTGTCATGCTGACGCAGGAAGCATCTTAACGTTTCCTTTATAACTCGTTAGGCGATTTTAAGATGCTTCCTGCGTCAGCATGACAAAAAGGGTATGTATATACGGCTGATTTTACCAAATGAAACAGCGTAAATCCTAAAAAATGGTAATCCTGATAAACATTACCGTTTTTCAGACGTCTTCAAACTGGTTGCGTGATCGCAGGTTGAAGACGCCTGCATGGTTTGTCGGAATTGGCTGGGTGTGTGCCCCGTAGCGCGTTTAAACGCTTTATTGAATGATACTTTGTTGTTAAAGCCAACTTGATACGCTACCTCAATTACGTTCAATTCCTGCCGTGATACCTGACTCAGCAGCGCTTTCGCTTCTTCTACGCGCAATGAGTTAATGTACTCGAAAAAGCTCATTCCCAACTGTTCATTGAGTACCTGCGACAAATGATGGCGACTGATCGCCAGTCGATCCGCTAAGGTATCTAACCGCAAATCGTTATGATGATAGAGCTTTTCCGTAAGCATCAATAGCTGAAGTTGTTCCGCAAAACGACTTGCTAAGTGCGAGGGTAGGCCTGAATTACGATACCGGCTTTCCCCCTCTTCTTTCTTCGAATTTTCGAAACCGGGAAATTCATTGGTTTGGAAAATATGCGGTTGCACATACGCCAGCACGGCAACCAGTCCAACGAAACTTGCCATACTGAATGAAATCGCATAATCCCAGGCCCGATTGAAAAAAGGGAATTGGACCAGCAAATAATACGACCAGTTCGCCAATACGAATCCCATGTAACACAGGCTAACCCAGAAGGCCCAGCTCGCTACTTTTTGCAGATTCCCAAACAGCCGCTGCAGCCGCATAACGGCCAGTGCGTATAGAGAAAGCTGCGACAGATAGAGCCAGGGTAACAGTTTAAAATAGATACCCCAATACGGTATTTTGGCCGGTTTACTCCATAACTCCGGGTACTGCGTTCGCGCGATCAGAACAATAATACTAACGACTACACTGGTCAGGAAAGGTAAAAAGTGCATCGTTCGTTGTCGAGCCGAAACGGGCTGATTTGCCAGATCTTTAAGGTACAGATAGAATAATGGCCCGAACAGGAAAAAGAATAAATCGACGGTTCCGATCAGATAAGGGAAATAGCGAATGTAACCACTCCAGAATAGTACATAATAAATCAGGGTAAGTGAAAACAGGACAACGATAGCAACAATATAGCGCACCTGATTTTTACGCTGTCCGGCCTGACTGGATAAAAACGGAGCCAGAAATAGGCCCAAAAAAGCAATTACAGCAAACGCTGTGGTCCATTGATCAAGATTAGGCTCGTTCATCATGGATGGTACAATTAATAGATATGCAGATTGAGTAAGCGAACGATCTGAATGGGAAGTGTTTGGATAAATTGATTTGAAGCAATCAATCGCCGAATTCCCGTGTCTATGCGGACCGGGACACCGGCCGCACAGACCTAGGAAATGCGCCCTATTCGTCTAGATGATTAGTTAATTCAAATCAATCAGATTCTATTTACAGCACGGTCAGCTGGCGGGTTGAAACAACTGCTGGTGTCCGTGTCGAAATTTTCACGTCACGGACTTCTAATTCGAGGCCATTCGATACCCGCAGCTGATAATTGCCATCAGGGAGTTCAGATAAGTCCATTTTGAGCCTTATCATCGTTTCTTCGGAGCCCATTACATAATGATAACACTGGTTACCATTGGGATCAATCAGATGGACAGATACATCACCACCTAATTGTTTGTTGACATTAACATGCAGCTTTTCTGCCTTGTCGATATACGTACCGATTTGATAATAAGCCAGTTTCGTTGGGTGATCGTTTTTCCCGAGTTTTTTTCCGGGATCAGCGAGAACGGATACACTGACGCATAGCATCAGAAAGAGGAGGGGTTTAGCAAACGCGTTCATTGTTGTTAGGAGTATAGTAGAAACTGTTGTTGTGAACTGTTTGCCGAAAGACAGAGGCCAAAAAACAAATTGATCTGTATTCAGATGAAAGGTTGTTTTTCTCCATAAGCGGAAATCACTTCCAAAATGTAACCACACTGTGACTTACTATCTGCTCTTTATTTACTGTTAATCTTTCATTAAAACGCTGATTATCAATAAATTAATATTGGATATGAGTAGTTGACGTATAGAATAGTATTTCAGTTAGGCCTGGCCAATCAAAGACATGGAAAATTCTCGTAGAGACTTTATCAAAAAGAGTACGTCGCTTACAGTCCTGACCGTAGGTGGAATAGCTGCTAATCCTACTCGTTCAGTAGAACAACCCACTCCGAGAAGCACGGCATCGCTGGTGAAGGATGCGGGCATGCAATTCTGCGAAGCCTATTTCAGTGGTATGGACGAGCGAAAGATTGCCCTAACAAAACAAATGGATGTGTTGGGGGCGGTTGGTGGTATCAGTCCGGCGATGGTTGGTTTGGCGGATGTAAAACCGTGGGAAGCCAAAGCTGTTCTGGCCGTAAAAGAAGCCTGGGAGAAAGTTGGACTAACGCTACGGGTCATTGAGGGCCCTCCGGCACTGAGCGAAAAAACGAAGCTCGGTTTGGCTGGTCGGGATGAAGAAATCGCGAATTTCATCACGCTGATGAAAAACCTGACCAGCGTAGGAATCGATACAATTTGCTACAACTGGATGCCCGTAATTGGTTGGTACCGAACCCAGAATGATCGCCCGGGGCGCGGTGGTGCTCTGGTAACGGCTTTTGACAATAACGCAATCAAAAATTTGCCGTTAACCCAATATGGCGAAGTGTCGAAGGAAACGCTCTGGAAAAATCTGGCGTATTTTCTAAAAGCCGTTATTCCAGAAGCAGAGAAAGTCGGCATGAAACTCGCCATGCATCCCGACGATCCGCAAGTAGATAGTATTCGTGGCATTGCCCGAATTATGAACACCGTTGATTCATTCAAGCGATTGCTGGAGTTATACCCAAGTCCAAGCAACGGCATTACCATGTGTCAGGGCAATTTTGCCTTAATGGGTGAAGACATCCCTACGTTGATCGATTATTTTGGTAAGCGTCAGAAAATTCACTTTGTGCATTTCCGCAATGTGCGGGGTGGCAAGTTCAGCTTCGAAGAAACTTTTCACGACGAAGGCATTATCGATATGTATCAGGCGATGAAAGCCTATTATGCAATCGGCTTCAAAGGGCCCATCCGCCCCGACCACGTTCCGACGATGGCTGGCGATAGCAATGAACATCCCGGCTATAGCACGATTGGTACGTTATATGCCATCGGCTATATGCGCGGTTTGATGGAATCCGTCAGCAAGCAACGAACGTAGGGAAATTAATCGCAGAACCACTTCCTGGGTCTGTGTCCTCACAGACCCAGGAAGTGGAACCCTTATCAGAGAGCAGGACTGGCTGACGCACAGACACGGGGAGTTTAGCGGTTAATGTCTGTAAATCAATCTATCGAATTGGCCGCTCGAGTGCAGACGCTTTCGGAGGAATTTCGTTACGTAACGCTTGAGCCATTTCGTTCAAGATACTGCTATGCTCTGACTGACCACTTAAATTGGTACGCTCAATCGGTTCGTGGTTCAGATCGTATAATTCACGACTAGCCGCAGAGCCATCTTTGTATCGTCGCCATTCAGTGTAACGGTAACGATTATTTCGGATGGAATAACCAATCAGTTCCGGAGTCGTTTTGTACGTCCACGGTCGGGGAAACTGGCTTATAGCGATAGATCGGTGCGGCAGATCTGGGGTATCGAGCAGCTTTTTGAAAGATATGCCTTGGGTTTGTTTCGGTACAGGAAGCTGGCACAAATCTGTAAGCGTAGGAAACAAGTCAATCAATTCAACCAGCGCATTGGTGTGCTTGCCTTTGGCTTTTTGATTCGGAACCGATATAATAAGCGGCACTCGAACATCCAATTCATAGTTAGACGTTTTGGTCCAGAGGCCCTGCTCGCCCAGATGGAAGCCATGATCGCTGACCAGCACCACAATCGTATTTTGGGTTAGTCTTAATTGCTTCAATTTCTGAAGTACAAGACCTACCTGCGCATCCACAAAACTGGTGCTGGCATAATAGCCGTGTCGAAGTTGCTGCTTTGTTTCTTCTGCCAATTCGCCTTTATTGGGTATGCCTGTATAGCCACGAAGCTCAGGCGATTCATGACTGGCATAGGTGGGAGCATCCATTGGTAATTGGCTATTAGTTCGGCTGGCGAATTGCTCGGATCGATGAAATTTCCAATAACGTTCAGGCGCTGAAAACGGCAAATGAGGACGCCGAAAGCCAACTGCCAGAAAAAAAGGCTTTCCTTTAAGCTTATCCAACGCATGCATAGCCGCTAGAGCCACTCGGCCATCGACATAAGCCGAATCTGGTACATCACCGCGTTCGGTAGGAGCCGCTTTCCAGAAGCCTTTGCCGCCATTGCGAATATTTTCGGGCAGAACGTATTTCCCACCAGTCTCGTCGGTAATGTGCAATTGCTCGGGCACCGACCAGGATTGGGCATCCTGATGATCGGCCGGATCATGAAAGATTTTCCCGATGCACTGCGTTACGTATCCCCGTTGCTTAAAGTACTGTGGTAACGTCACGACGTTTGGCAAATGCGTCCGAACGGGCGTATTCAGATCCCAAACCCGAATCGAATCGGGACGCAAACCTGTCAGCATCGATGCCCGCGACGGAGCGCATACGGCCTGTTGACAATACGCCCGATTAAAAACTAATCCAGTATGCGCTAATCGGTCAATGGTTGGCGTATGGGCGAGTGAATCTCCATAACAACCAAGATTAGTGCGTAAATCGTCAATAATGATGAACAGTACGTTCCGCCGATCAGGTTTTTGGGTAACATACTGCGTTCCCGAACCAACCACACTAATCGCTCCAAGTAATATCCAACGAACGACTACTTTCATTTCCGTTAGCAGTTGTTTACCTTAATCGTACTCTTTCCGAACAGGATTTGTATAAATGTACTACTTATTTATCAATTCACTACTTTAGCGTACCTATAAGCGATATCCAGCTTTTATAGACTAGCAAAACCAATGGAAGCGACACCTAAAATAGAACCAATCATTTCGACCACTATGGCTGATCAGGTGGAGGAACGATTACGAGAATACATCACACACAAAGCTTTTAAACCAGGCGATGCTATTCCGAAAGAAGTAGAACTGGCTGAAGCACTGGGCGTTAGTCGAAATGTAGTGCGAGAAGCCTTAAGTCGCTTACGGATGCTGGGTATGGTTGAAACGAAGAAGCGCCGGGGGATGATCTTGTCGCAACCCGATATTCTGAGTGGTTTGGAGCGAATGATGCATCCCCATATTCTGGGTACCGATACGCGCAAACAGATTTTCGAGTTTCGACTAGTACTTGAAGTAGGGCAGGCCGCTTTGTTGTTTGCTCGAAAAACGGAAGAGGGGATTCAGAAACTAGAAGAAATAGTGAGTCGGGAAGCGCAGGTGCAAACGATTCAGGAAAAGGTTGAATGCGAAATTGCTTTCCACTCAGCGTTATATGAAATGGCTGGTAATGAGACAATTAAACGGTTTCAAGCAATGCTCATGCCCGTATTTGAATACGTAGTTGAATATGAAACCGATCACGACTTTCACACCGTCGGCTCAGTTACTCACCGCGATTTGGTGAACATTTTGAAGAACGGCACACGGGAAGAATTTGCCAGTGGTATGCTCAGGCACTTAGAACCTCATCTACTACGCTTAGGCTAAAATTTAATTATCTTTCAAATAAGTAGTACAGAAATTAGGAGATTATACTTGTGTGCTTTTATATTTGCTTTTATATGTAGTACATAAGTGCAAATAGTAAATGGTAATCACAACTATTACTACTCGACTAATCCGTGTGGGTGCCGAAGCCTGGTTTCATCCGCGTCCGATTCCGCCCGGCCACGTACCGTATTGGGATTTTCCGCTTACGACGGTACACACCAATGAAGGCATCGAAGGCTACACGATGGATTATGGACCACTCGGTCAGGGACGAGCATCCGCTTATGCAGTTCACGATGTATATTACCATGATCTAGTTGGAAAAGACCCACTCAATCACGAAGCGATCTGGCAGGCGTTCCGTCAAAAACAACGGCATCTCTACAATTTGCGAGAAACGATCTGGGGCAATCTGGATGTTGCGTTGTGGGATATAAAAGGAAAAGCAGCCGGAATGTCAATTGCAAAGTTGCTCGGCCAATATCGCGAAAAAGTGCCTACCTACGCTACTTGTCCTCCCCAAACCATCACGACAATTGAAGAAGTCGAGCAGGAAGTAATCAAAAAAGTAAAGCAGGGATTTCGTGGGATAAAACTTCAATTGTCAGGCGGCTCGGCATTGGATATTCCCCGGTTGCGGAAAGCACGTGAACTAGTCGGACCAGATTTTCCACTGATGTTGGATTCGTCGGCTGTACTGACCTTCGATGATGCCTTAGTGATTGGGTGTGAACTCGATGAACTTCGCTATGAGTGGTTTGAGGAACCATTTCCAGATGCGCATATCGGTCAATTAAAAAAGCTATCAGATGCGATTCGAACACCGGTTCTGGCCGCCGAAACGGTCGGATTATTTGAGCTGCCTAATTATATGGTGAATGGCGCCATCGACCTCGTTCGGGCTGATGTGCATCATAAAAGTGGCATAACAGGCATTATGAAAGCCTTGGGAATGTGCGAGATGATGGGCTATGGACTGGAAATTCATACCGCTGGTGCTCCTCTGCTGGATGTCGCTAATCTGCACGTTGGTTGCGCAACGCATTTGTCGCGATTTCTGGAAAGTCATCATCCTATGTTCCGCTTTGGGTTGGCAAACGATCCGCTCGAAATTCGGGAAGATGGCTGCCAGTATTGTCCAACGGGGCCGGGTTTGGGCGTTGAACTGAATTGGGATTGGCTGGATAATCACACGGTTGAAATTATCCGGGGTAGTACCTATTGATATCTACTCACTATATGCGTGTACGTACCTATCCATCAACAAATCGACCATTAGAAGCCGATGACATTTGGGGCAACTGGGCGACGTTAATGCTTCCGATCCGGGAAGATGAGTCAATTGACTTTGAGGAATTGAGCAACGAAATCGATACGCTGATCGACGTCGGCGTCAATGGCATTTACTCCAACGGAACGGCAGGGGAATTCTACAACCAAACCGAAGCTGAATTCGATCAGATTCACGAATTACTGGCGCAGAAATGCCACGCAGCCGATATGCCGTTTCAGATTGGTGTTAGCCACATGAGTCCGATTGTATCGCTGGAGCGATTGAAACGTTCGTTACGCTGGCAGCCGGGGGCGATGCAGGTTATCCTACCCGATTGGTTTCCGCCAACTGACTCTGAAATCAGTTCCTTTTTACGTCGAATGGCCGCTGTTTCCGCTGATGTGCGGCTTGTACTTTACAATCCACCACATGCTAAAGTTCGATTATCACCTATTCAATTCGGTCAGTTAAAAGACGAAATCCCTCAATTAGTTGGTGTCAAAGTACCGGGTGGTGATTCAGACTGGTATGGTCAGATGCGGCAGTACATGCAAGGGCTATCGGTATTTATACCGGGTCATTTTCTGGCAACTGGAATAAAGGAAGGAGCTCATGGAGCTTATTCGAATGTAGCGTGTCTGCATCCGAAACTGGCGCAGGATTGGTATAATTTGATGCAAACCGATCTGACTCAGGCGCTGGAATGGGAAATAGGAATTCAGCAGTGGATGCGCGAGTATATTGCTCCCTACATCACCGAAAAAGGATACGCTAATCCCGCGTGCGACAAGTTTATGTCGGTAGTTGGGAGTTGGTCAAAAGTAGGTTGTCGGATGCGCTGGCCCTATCGCTCGATTCCGTCCGAAGATGCTGAATTGGTACGAGAGGCAGCAAAACAGATGATTCCAGCTTTTAACCGCGTTATCGTCTCTAGCTAATTGACTGTAGGGCTACAGTAGTTAAATGTTATTATTTCTCTAAGGAATACAAAAATTTGCCTGAAAGTCTTTGATCTTTTCGAAAATAGTCAGAACATTGTGTTATTATGTCCTACTTATTTACATAACAACAAGATAAACACCTCTATTCCTAATTAACCTCATTTGTTATGGTAAAGTGTTCTATAATTCATGTTTGTAGCTGGATAATTGGGCTCGTCATCGGGTTGGGTGCCGTCGATAGCCTGGCCCAAACCCGATTGCAGGTTCAAGGGCAGGTTACGGGCGGAGACAATGAAGGTCTACCCGGCGTAAGCGTAGTGATAAAAGGGACTACAACCGGTACGGTCACTGATATCAAGGGCGCTTACACACTTGGTGTCCCCGATCCCAATGCTACGTTGGTCATTTCGTTTATTGGCTACGTTACCCAGGAAATTCCGCTCAATGGGCGTTCTCAATTAAACGTATCCCTCAAGGAAGACGTTAAAGCACTCAATGAAGTAGTGGTAGTTGGGTATGCCGAGCAATCGCGGGCAAAAACAAGTGCATCGGTCTCGAAACTCGATAACAAAGAGTTACAGAATATTCCATCCGTTAGTCCTGTACAGGCATTGCAGGGGAAAATGGCGGGCGTTACTGTTCCGGTTTTATCCGGTCAGCCGGGGGCAGCGGCCAATATTGTGATCCGGGGTGGTACTACATTAAATCCGTACGGAACCAGCACCGGAACAGGCGGAGGTGATTTGATCGGGGCTATTCAATCGAGCAATCCGCTGGTTATTATTGATGGTGTTTTCCGGAATTTCAACGATGTAAATTCCGATGATATTGAATCCTTACAGGTACTAAAAGATGCCGCTTCTACAGCGGCTTATGGCGCACGGGGTGCCAATGGGGTAATCATTATCAAAACGAAGTCTGGGAAAAACAATGCCGGGCGCGGCAACGTAACGTTTCGGTATCAGCACGGCGTTGAGACCCAGGCGCGTAACTACCAATATCTGGGCGGTCGCGATTACCTGACGCTGGCCCGAAAAACCTGGGCGCGTGGACTGGACGTATTTGATATTAACACCAAACTCTACTCGGCCGGTAACTCCGCTACTACGCCAACGTATACGCAAAAAGGGCAATATGGAGCGGCTTATTACACGACGGCCTACCTCGCTAATCTGGTATCGGTAGAAGGCCAGCCGTATGTCGATAATTTGCTGGCAAACGGCTGGGAAACCATCGACGATCCGCTCAATCCGGGCAAAACGATTATTTTCAAAGACAATCATTATCAGGATATTATCTGGCAAACGGCTCATACCAATAACTATAACGTAGCAGTTGATGGCGGAAATGACCGTAGCAATTATAACGTATCGCTGGGCTACGTCGATCAGGGCGGGGTGTTTTTAGGAACGGGTTACAAACGATTCAGTTCGCTGACAAATGCCGGCTTTAGAGTGAGTGATAAATTCAAACTGGATGCCAATCTGTCGTATCTCTGGAATGACAACAAATACGTCGATAATACACTGAATCAATTGGTTCGCGGAGTCAGGATTACTCCACTCAACCGCATCTATAGCGATGATGGCAAGCCTTATCTGGGCGAAAGTGTAACGGTTCGAAACCGCTTACACGAATTATATTATCAGGATTTAAAGGCTAATACGGAGCAAACGACGTTCAGGCTAGCTGGCGATCTGGAAATCGTAAAAGGATTACATTATCGGCCTTCTGCTTCGATCTACATCAACAATTACCAGTACATTTTCTTCGAGCGATATTTCCCCGGCCAGCAAATTCAACGGCAAAAAGTGGAGCAATCGAATCAATCTCGGCAGATTATGACTGACCAGATTTTGCAATACGACTACACGTTTGGTACGCAGCATAATCTGACGGCGCTGGCCGGTTTCAACTTCACTCGCCTATCTGCTTTTAATCTCGGAGCAACGGGTCAGCGGTCAACAAATGATTACACGACCACTATTTCTGGTGATCCACAAACGACATCGGTGAATGGTGTACAGCAGCCGAACTTCACAGCTAGTTCTACGTTGAATGTGAGCAAAACAGCCAGCTTCTTCGGGCAATTGAACTACGATTACGACGGTAAATACTTGTTTGGCGCATCATTACGGTACGATGGCTTTTCAAGTTTTGCTCCCAATAATCAGTACGCACTCTTCCCGTCCGTTTCGGCAGGATGGAACATTCACCGGGAATCGTTCTGGAAAGTGCCGTTCATGAATCAGCTCAAAATTCGAAGTAGCTACGGCCAGACGGGGTTATCGAATCTGAGCTATACCGATACATACGGTGGCTATGGAGCACGTCCGTATGGTGGAAATGGCGGTATTTTACGTACTACGCTGGCCAACCCCAATCTTCTCTGGGAAACCACCGAAACCGTTGATGCGGGTATTGATCTAGGCCTGTTTAATCGTGTTACATTGACGGTGGACGTTTATAACAAGCTGACAAAGAACCGCTTGGATAATTTGCAATTGCCGACTGAATCTGGCTTTACCAGCATTCCCTACAACGTTGGCCAACTGCGCAATCGGGGTATCGAAGTTGAATTAGGCGCTACCGTAGTGAAAGCGGGTGCCTTTACCTGGAACACAAACTTCTCCTTTGCCTTCAACCGAACTACTGTTGTGAAGTTGCCCCCGAATGGTCGGGACAAGAATCGTATCAATGGCGGTGCCGTTTACAACCCTGCACTTGGTCGGGATGTTGAAGTTGGTGGTTATGCGGAAGGGGAGCGCCCGGGCGGTGTATGGGCCTGGCAGTCGAATGGGATTTACTCCACCGACGAGGAGGCAAAAAGTGCGCCCAAAGATCTGATTACGACAAGCGTAGCCTTAGGGAAACCCAAGCATGGTGGTGACGTAAACTGGGCCGATCTCAACGGCGACGGTCAGATTGATGGCAAAGACCTTGTCTTTATGGGCTGGCGTGTTCCCGACAAGATTGGCGGTATGCAAAACACGTTCAGCTGGAAAGGGATTACGGTACGTTTCACGATGGACTACGCATTGGGCCACATCATCAGCAACGGGGCGCTGGCTCGCTCGATGGGGCAAGCGCGGGCATCCAACGAAGGCGCACCGAGTCAGGCACTCAACGACGATGTTTGGCAAAATCCGGGGGATGTAGGCAAGAAATATCCTCGATTCAGCTTTGGTGATGCTGATTTTGGCTACCGAAACCACTTGCGGGGAGCATCAGCCGTTGGCTACACACAAGTAGGATTGGAAGGCTATAGCACCGACAATTCCATCTACATTTCCAAAGGCGACTGGCTAGCCTTCCGCGAAGTGTCGATTTCGTACCAGGTTCCGAAAGCCGTTACGAATCGCATTAAAACGGGCTCTATTCAGCTGAATGCGGGTGTGTATAACCTTGGCTACCTGACCGGCTACACAGGCTTGAACCCGGAAGTTTACAAAGGCTTCGATGAAGGGGGCTACCCACGGCCTCGCCAATTCACGCTCGGCGCAACCATTCGTTTCTAACTTTTCTCTGACATTATCCATGAAAAAAATACTCACTATTGTTAGCTGGATTGCTGCCCTGAGTTGCTTTTCCTGCAATAGCATTCTGGAGGTCAAACCCGCTTCGCAGATTACGAACCAGGTTTACTGGCAAAACGAAGACGATTTCTCCGCATACCTAACAGGTATTTACCAGCTCTACCGAACCCAGATGAATGATCTGTCCTTTGGCGACGACCGAAGTGATAGCTACGTCCAGGGAAGTTTGCCACGATTCTCAGCCTACTGGTCGCAGGTCATCAACGCGGGAAATTCCAAAGACTGGACGCCCTATTATTCGGTAATTGGTCACGTTAATTTGCTCCTCAAGCAAATGGACGGTTTCAACTTCACGAACCAGACGGTGAAGAACCGGACGCGAGCTGAAGCCCTTTGTCTGCGGGCGAGTATGTATTTCTACATGGCTAAAATATGGGGCGATGTACCGCTTACGTTGGATGCCATTGTTGATGAGAACGTACCACTGTTGGAACGCAAGCCCGTTGCCGACGTATTCAAACAGGTATTTACGGATCTCGATGCGGCCATCGCAGCTTTCCCAGAAGCGGGTTACGTCGATAAAAATCGCTTTTCCAAACCTGCCGCATACGCCACTAAAGCCGACGCTAAACTATGGACGGCCAAAGTGCTCAACGGCGGTGATGCCGATTTCAACGATGCCTTAGCATCCATTGCCGAAGTCGAAAAATCGGGCGTGAGCTTGCTGCCATCGTTCCGGAATATTTTCCTTTCTACCAACAAGAAAAACGCAGAAATTATTTTCTCGCTGTATTTCAATCGCAACGAAACCGGCTCGGATATGTACGGTCGAAACGGGTTGCCGCTCATCAATTATTCAGGAACAGCTACCAACGCAGCCGATTTAGCACTGGTGAAAGAACCCGGCAATGCGCAGGCGGCCTATGCTGCCAGTCCGGAAATTCGGGCCATTATCGATAAATACCTAGGCGATACGCGCAAGGATGTCAGCTATATCTGGGAGTTGCAGGGAACTAAACAACTGGTTGCCTGGCCCAACAAATTCCGGGGTACGCTCTATGCCGAAGATCGTATCGCCGACGATGACGTAATTATCTACCGTTTAGCCGATATTATCCTCCTGAAAGCCGAAGCATTAGCCGCACTCGGTCGTTCGGCGGACGCACTGGTCGAACTGAACAAAGTGCGCAAGCGGGCGGGCATCGCTGATTTCACCGCCACTGATAAAAAAGTATTGGAAAAAGAAATTCTGGACGAACGCGGTCGGGAGTTATTTAACGAAAACAAGCGCTGGTGGGATCTGGTCCGTTTTCACAAAGGCGGTACGATCAATATATACGACGTAGTGCCTAATCTAAAGGGCAAAACAACGCCGTTATATTGGCCCATTGCCACGCGGGTAATGGCGCTGAATAGCAAGATCAAACAGACAGAAGGGTATTAAATATGTAGAGACGCAATCCTTTGCGTCTCTACAGGAAAAACCATATGAATCGACTATTTCCGCTAGCTATCCTGTTTACTGCCATTCTCATAGCAGGTCGTTTCCCAGCCGAAACGGGTATAATGGTCAGTGAGAAACAGTTTACTACACCCGTATTGACTGGCAAAACCGATAACCCGGTTTTGCGATTGACTATCAATGTACCCGAAGGGGTTTCTGATCAAGAAACCACGACGTTCGAGTTCGATACGAAAGGAACTACCCGCGTAACCGACATCGCCCATGCTCGGGTGTATTACTGCGGCAACGACTCGGTTTTAACTACTGCACTTACCAGGAAAACCGCAGTCCTTTTCGGAGACGTTGACAAAATAGGTAGTCAATTCTCTATCAAAGGAAAACAACCATTAAAGCCGGGAAAGAACTATTTCTGGCTTTCGTACGAACTCAAAAAGAGCGCTGATTTGATGGGTTATGTCGATGCAACTTGCGAATCGTTACGCGTATCGTCGGAGCGTATCAAACTTCAGCAATCGCCGAATGCAGTAAAGCAGCGTATCGGTGTCGCGCTACGTCAGCACAACGATGAGAACGTACATACGTTCCGCATTCCGGGATTAGTTACGACCAATCAGGGAACATTGCTTGCCGTCTATGACGCCCGTCGAGGAAGTGCGCGTGATTTGCAGGGTGATATTGATATTGGTGTCAGTCGCAGTACTGATGGTGGCCAATCGTGGGAACCGATGCGTATTGCGCTTGATAAAGGCACTTGGGGAAATCTGCCGCAGAAATTCAACGGCGTATCAGACCCCTGCATTCTGGTTGATAAAAACTCGAAGACCATTTACGTAGCGGGCCTGTGGATGTATGGTGTTTTGGACGATCAGGGAAAATGGATCGAAGGATTGAACGAAGCCAGCACCGACTGGAATCACCAATGGCGCAATAGAGGTTCGCAGCCAGGTTTCGACGTAAAGCAAACGGCTCAATTTCTCCTGACAAAAAGTACCGACGATGGTAAAACCTGGAGCGAACCCGTCAATCTGACTCAACTATGCAAAAAAGAAGACTGGTGGCTCTGGGCACCCGCGCCAGGAGCGGGCATTACATTAAAAGATGGTACGCTAGTTATCCCAACACAAGGCCGCGAACCTGACGGACGCCCTTTCTCGAACATTACATACAGCAAAGACGGTGGTAAAACCTGGGTGACCAGTACTAAAGCCAGCGCCGAGAGTACCACCGAAAACATGGCCGTTCAACTGACCGACGGTTCAATTATGCTGAACATGCGTGCTAACAAGAATCGAGGAAATCTGTCAGCCAGCAACGGTCGGATTATTGCCGTAACGAATGATTTAGGCAAAACCTGGCGGGAGCACCCCAGCTCATCTGGTGCGCTTCCCGAACCAACCTGCATGGGTAGTATCCACCGACACGATTACACGATAGGTGGCAAAAAACGTAGCTTACTTCTGTTCGTCAATCCGAACAGCAAAACCGATCGCGATCATATTACGCTGAAAGTGAGCTTCGATGATGGTATGACCTGGCCTGAGAAAAACTGGATTTTACTGGATGAATTGAAAGGTCGCGGCTACTCGTGCATTACATCAGTAGACGAAAAAACGATTGGCATTGTCTATGAAAGTAGTCAGGCCGATCTGGTTTTCCAGAAGATCAAGTTGGATGAGTTGATAAAATGAGGATGCTATAATACCCCTAAATCCCCTGAAAGGGACTTTGCTTACACTTAAATCAAGTCCCCTTCAGGGGATTTAGGGGTAAAAAACGATTAATAACAGAAATAATAACAGAAAGCGCTCTTTCCCTAAACCGTAAAACCGTATGAAATACTTCCTTTCGTTTCTTATTGCTAGTACACTTCTCATAAGCAGTTGTCGTACAGCCAAAAACACGACTAGCAATAATCAGGAGCCTATTTTCGAAACAACCGCTACTGTTTTCGATCCTGGCACTACGTACGCGACAACCCGGATTCCGGCACTAGTCATGACAACAAAAGGAACATTATTAGCATTCTGCGAAGCACGTGTCAATAATACCGGCGACTGGGCTGACATTGACATCGTGATGCGACGAAGTACGGACGCTGGAAAAACCTGGGGTGATAACATCGTAATTGCGGCCCGTGAAAACAAACGACCTACGTCCAACTGTACGCCCATTGTTGATCGCGATGGGAAAACGATTCATGTACTTTATCAGCGTAATTACAGCAACTGCTACTACGTCCTCTCGACGGATGACGGGAAAACCTGGTCGGCGCCAACGGATATTACGAATGCCTTTGAACAGTTCCGTCCTGAGTATAATTGGAAAGTACTGGCTCCCGGCCCCGGTCATGCGATTCAGTTGCAAAAAGGCTCGCACGCTGGTCGATTAGTCGTTCCGGTGTGGCTTTGCGAACCGAATCCCAAAATTCCTGGTGGTGATCACCGTCCGTCCTGTATTGCTACAGTGTACAGCGATGATTTCGGCAAAACCTGGAAACGGGGCGACATTATCACAAATACAACTGCCGAAATCAAAAATCCCAGCGAACACGTAGCGATTGAAACGACCGATGGCCGCGTAATGCTCAACATACGTACCGAATCGGACCCGCACCATCGGATGGTTGCTTACAGTGCTGATGGGGCAACCGGCTGGACAAAACCCGTTTTCGATGATGAACTGTTCGATCCGGTTTGTATGGCAAGTTTGGTTCGGGTGAGCAGCCCGGATAAAGGGGGTAAAACCCGGATCGTTTTTGTCAATCCCGATAGCGAAAATGACCCGGAGCCGATGAATAATCGAGGCAACCGTAAACGGCAAAATCTTACAGTCAAACTGAGTTACGATGACGGTCAGAGCTGGCCTGTAAAAAAAGTGATTGATCCCGGCAAAGCGGGCTATTCCGATCTGGCTGTTGGCCCCGATGGTATGATTTACTGCTTATACGAAACCAACGAAGCCGAAAAGCAATCCTGGCGATATAAAGTCGTGCTGAAACGATTTAATCTGGCCTGGCTTACCGATCAAAAAGACACTGGCAACGTAGCGACACTCACGAAATAAATAACCTGAACGCATGCTAAAATTTCAGAAAACCGAAGGGCTGTTAGCGGCCCCATTCACACCGTTTCACGAAGATGGTTCGCTCAACCTTTCCCTGATTCCAAAACTTGTCGATAAGTTAGTGGCTGATGGGCTCAGCGGAGCATTCATCTGTGGCAGCAACGGCGAAGGACCCAACATGACTACGCAGGAGCGCATGACCGTGGCCGAAGCCTTTGTGAAAGCTTCGGCAGGGCGATTGCCGATTTGGGTACATGTAGGTCATTCCAGTATCCGCGAATCGCAGGAATTGATGCGTCATGCGTATGCGATTGGCGCTGATGCCGCATCGTCCGTGGCTGCTTTTTATTTCAAACCGTCATCGGTGCAGAACCTGGTCGATAGCATGGCTGAGATTGCGTCTGCGGAGCCGAACATGCCATTTTATTACTACCACATTCCGGTTTTGACGGGTATTGGTATGGACATGGTTGAGTTTCTCCGGCTGAGCGAAACACAAATTCCAAACCTGCGCGGAATCAAATACACAGCCAACACACTTTGGGAGTATCAAACCTGTCTTCGCTACGAAAATAGCCGTTACGACGTACTGTTTGGTTATGATGAAATGCTACTACCAGCGCTGAGTTTAGGTGCTCAGGCCGCTATTGGCAGTACGTATAATTTCGCAGCACCACTTTATCTGGAAGTACAGCGTCATTACGTAGCGGGCAATCAGGAAGAAGCTCGTGATTGTATGGCGCATCTGGTGGATATGGTACGTGCTTTTGTGAAATATCCACCGATTCCGGCGCAAAAAGCCATTATGCACATGCTGGGCTACGACGTTGGCCCCTGCCGTTTACCATTGACCAAACTTACATCAGCTCAGTATGATCTGCTTTATACCGAACTGGAGACCATCGGCTTCTGGGAACGGCTTCAGGCAGCGTCTGGAAAGCAACCTGCAAACGTAAGTATCAATTCAAACGGCCTGTCGAAGTAGTTGTTCATTCTTCCCGAGTATGAAATATTCCGTCATACAGTTTTTATGGCTAAGTCTGATGAGTCAGTTTGCGTTTGCTCAATCGTTTTCCTGGGGGCAGTTGCCGCCTGTGCCTGATCCTGTCGGTTTTGCGGGTTCTTTAGCTGGTGTCAGTAATGGCGCTTTGCTGGTTGGTGGAGGAGCGAACTTCCCGGATAATGTCGGCCCCTGGGGCAAAACGCCTAAAACCTGGTATGACGATGTTTTTGTGCTGGAAAACAAAGAGGGCTCCTGGAAAAAAGCAGGCAAATTGCCTCGAAAAATGGGCTACGCTATTTCGCTGCCCATTCCTGAAGGTGTCTTATGCATCGGTGGTGCTGACGGTGAACGACACTATACCGACGTATTTGTACTGAGTTATCAAAATGGTAGTGTGTCAACCAAACCACTAAGGCCGCTTCCTGTGCCATTGGCCAACGCGTCCGGGGCCGTTCTCAACAATACGGTATACGTAGCAGGCGGTATCGAATCGCCAACTGACACAACGGCTGAAAACCTGTTTTTGAGTTTGGATTTGACGAAACCCGATGCACAATGGGAAAAGCTTTCTGGCTGGCCGGGACCGGGACGAATGTTAGCCGTTGCCGGTGCACAGGATGGTAAATTCTTCCTATTCAGCGGAACAGAAGTTTATCGGGATGCCCAAACGAAATCCATCAAACGACGCTATCTATCAGACGCCTACGCCTATAATCCATCGCAAAAAAGTTGGTTACGAATAGCCGATCTTCCTCATCCGACTGTAGCCGCTCCATCACCAGCTTTCACGGCTGGGCAAACGCATTTACTCGTATTGGGCGGAGACGACGGTGCTAATGCTGACAAAAACGCAATTCTGAAAGAGAATCACTCCGGATTCCGAACGGACATTCTGGCTTATCATACGCTTACGAATACCTGGACTACTTCAGGTTTAGTCAGTACAGAGAAAAAGTCGGATGCAGCTACGAATCCGATGGCTAGTACGTGGGCACCCGTTACAACGCCGTTGATCGTTTGGAATAATCAGCTCGTGTTACCAGGTGGTGAAGTACGACCAGGTGTTCGCACCAATCGCGTTTTGACAGCTTCACCAGTACAGCAGGCGGGTACGTTTGGTGGATGGGATTGGGGCGTAGTAGCTATTTATTTTATGCTGGTCATCGGAATCAGTACCTACGTAGCGCGCAAAATGGGCGCTTCTACAGATGATTTTTTTCTGGGTGGGCAGAACATTCCCTGGTGGGCGGCAGGGCTGAGCATTTTCGGGTCAAAACTGAGCGCGCTGACGTTCATCGCCATTCCGGCTAAAACCTTCGCGACCGATTGGACGTATCTGTTTGCCAATGTTATGATTGTGGTCGTAGCACCCATCGTAGCGTATTGGTTTCTGCCGTATTTCCGTAAGATCAAGATTACCAGCGTCTACGAATTTCTGGCAATCCGTTTTAATCAACGGGTTAAACTGCTCGGCAGCCTTACGTTCGTACTATTTCAAGTCGGGCGATTGGGCATCGTTACGTATCTGCCTGCACTGGTGCTGAGTACGGTTACGGGCCTCAATTTGATGGCGTGTATTGTGGTGATGAGCGCGATTACGGTGCTATACACAATTTCAGGGGGTATCGAAGCCGTTGTCTGGACCGAAGTTGCGCAGGTAGGGATTTTGTTGGGTGGGGCATTCGCCAGTTTATTTTTTATCGCTAACGCTACGGGTGGTTTCGGCTCAATGTTTCGCGAAGCTGCCGATGCGGGTAAACTGCATCTCATCAATCAGGGATGGGCGATTACCGAACCTGTATTGTGGGTGGTACTGGTCGGTAACTTTCTGTCGCAGCTCACTACGTATTCATCCGATCAGGTGGTTGTGCAGCGGTATCTGACTACACCCACCGAAGCCGAAGCGCGACAATCCATCTGGACCAATGCGTTACTGGTGATTCCGGCAACACTCATTTTTTTCAGCGTTGGCACTGCACTCTGGGTCTTTTTTCGGCATAATCCGAGCGACCTGAATCCGATGGGACGTACCGACGACGTATTCCCCTGGTATATCTCTACGCAACTTCCGGTTGGTTTGCGCGGCCTTGTAATTGCCGGTTTATTTGCCGCAACGATGTCGACTATTTCATCAAGTATGAACTCGATTGCTACGGTTATGACGACCGATTTTTACCGATATGTCAAACCGGAATCGTCTGATAGCCAACGATTCCGGTTTGCTCGATTAGCCACGTTAGGGCTGGGCGTAGCGGGTATTGGCATCGCTATTGGATTGGTTTACCTGCAAAATGCATCCATCTGGGATCAATATTTAAAGCTCACCGGTATGTTCGGTGGATGCCTGGCGGGTATGTTTATCGCGGGTATTTTCTTCAAACAAATTAACAGCCAGGGTATTTTAATTGGCTTCTTGCTGAGTGCTATTCTACTTTATTTTGTGCAAGCTAACGGATGGGTTCACTTCTTTCTGTATCCCGGCGTTGGCATTATCGGCTGCATTGTCTTTGGCCTGTTGTTCAGTTTTATTTTACCAAGTCCTAAACAGATAGATAATCAGGTTGTAGTAAAAGGCTCTGTAAATAGCTAACACGTTTAGCTAATCTTTTCGCCGTAGCAATAGCAAAGCCCGTCGGGAGCGACGACAAAAAATACGTTCCAATTTGTCTCTCCATGTTTCTGATAATCAAATTTGGATAGTTCTTTCTCAAGCCCATTCGCCCGCAACTCGGCGAAAGCGGTTTCTACGTTGTCAACTTCGAAAAAGCAACCGTCCTGCGTCGGGTCGCCACCATTTTCAGCCAATCCGATTTGAAGGCCATCCCGTTCAAGAGTAGCTGATTTATAGGGTGTATCGTTTCGGGAAACGACTTGAAAGCCCAGTATGGTTTCGTAAAATGGAATCGCTTCCGCCACATCATTGACTGGTAAGTTCATTTTGTCCTGCTGATAAGGCCAGGCGTTTTTTAGTACTGCTTTCATTCAATGCAAGAGATTTATTAGTTCGGTTGGACAAATCGGAGAGTATTTCCATCGGAGTCGGTTATGTAGAACTCCGGCGTTCCCCAGCTTTGATCAGTGGGTCCCTGATGAACGGGCGAATTTTCTTTTCCTGTTACAACTAAACCCCTTTTTAGGTATTTCTGGAATTGGCTATCTACGTTCTCGATCCAAACATTGACTATGCTTCCAAAAAGCCTATCAGATTCCAGTACAGTCAATTGAAGCTCGATCTCTCCATTTATCAGATCAACCACCCAATCGTCGGAGGAAGTTTGTGAATATTTCAGCTCAAAATCGAGAACGGTAGTGTAAAACGTAATGGCTTGGGCCATGTTCCGGCATTTGAACAAAGGAATTAATTTCATAGCGTTAGATCAGGAGTTGCCGTAATTCTTCGTCCTTATCATCCAGAAACTCAATCGGCGTTGTCCCTTCTTTATTCGGAACGGTTTTATCGGCGCCAGCGGCTAGGAGTAATCGCACACATTCTGCCTGATTATGTCTGTTTTCAGAACCGCCAAATTTTAGGCCGTGAACAGCCCATAACAAAGGTGTACTCTGAAATTCTACGCATCGTTTATGGATATCAGCATTAGCAGCGATCAAACGCTCAACCAGCTTGTCGCGACCGACCCAGGCTGCCCAGTGCAAAGCTGTTCCGCCATAACAACCCGGATGATTGATCGTTGCGCCCTTGTCGACATATAAAATGCCTACTTTTTCTGCGTGTAAACTTGCGGCTGCCACGAGTGGTGTATCGTGCAAATCAACCAGTGAATTACCATCGACATTGGCACCATGATCCAGGAAAACCGTTGCCATCAGTACGGCTTCGTCATCAGAACAGGTACCGCTCATAACGTCGTCGCAAATCCGGTGGAGTGGATGCGCTTTTGCAGGGTTGTGTTCATCGTATGGCAGCTCTTCGTTAGCGAGTTGTGGATTTTGGTCAAGCGCTTCCTTTATAGCGTCAAAATCTTTGTTGGTAATTAATTTTCGTAGCGACATGATTGTTGTTTACTGTTGCAAGCTGGGAGATAATCCGATCTATGTTTATAGCTCACATAGGCTAAGAACACCCAATACTAAGGTGGGCAGCACATAATCTTTTTACGTTCTACAATTAGTAGGAAAAATTTCTGGGTTCAGACTCAGATTTAGCTGTATAAGTCAGGTGATTATTTTATTCGTGAATATCAATATCTTACGGATTGAATAACAACCTACTTAATCAACTTACTTATGTACAAGCTGTATCTCGTAATTGTCTTATTTCTTAGTCACATCAGCACGTATGGACAGTCTGCACCACCTAGCCAATCCACTGCAACAGCCAACGATTTAGCTGAACGAGTTCGGCAACTTGAAGAAACTATGCGGTTCGCTAATCAGGGGCTGGCTAAAACAGTCGATGATTTACTCTGGTATCAGAAATTGGGCGATGTGGCCATTATCGACAAAGTTCGCTATGCCAGTAAGCCCCCGCACATAATTCGTAATCCGACTGGGCAGGGTGCTAATAATCCAGTTGTTATTCCGGCCTATACGTTTGTCTCAAAGAAATACGCTTCGGCTAAAAAGCTGCCTTTACTGGTTTTCGTGCATGATGGGATTCATGGCGATTTTAGTACGCTTTATGCGCACATCGTCCGGGAGTTAGTGGAGCAGGGATATATGATCCTTGCGCCAGAATATCGGGGTAGCGTTGGGTATGGCGGTACGTTCTATAATCAGATCGACTACGGCGATTACGAGAATGATGATGTGCTGGCTGGCAAGCGTTGGGCCGTTGAAAACATGCCGCAGGTTGATGCAGACAGAATTGGTATCATTGGCTGGAGCCACGGAGGAATGATTTCGCTGATGAATATTTTCGACCATCCGGAAGATTATAAAGTGGCCTATGCAGGTGTTCCGGTAACGGATATTATTGCTCGGTTGGGGTATAAGCCAGCGAGCTACCGGGCTATATTTTCGGCCGCTACGCATATTGGTAAAGATCCGTCGGATAATGTCGCTGAATACCGTCGTCGGTCGCCGGTTTGGAATGCGCAGAAGTTAAAAACGCCTTTGCTGATTCATACCAATACGAACGATGAAGACGTAAATGTACTGGAGGTCGAATCGTTGATCAATGCCCTGAAAGCACATGAGAAAAAATTTGAGTACAAAATCTATCAGGATGCGCCGGGAGGTCATAGTTTTAACCGGCTCGATACCAAACTAGCCCATGAGTCGCGGGAGGAAATTTATCGATTTCTGGCTCGCTACCTGACTCCGCCCGGCGCTGTAAAATAATTAGTCAATCTTTTTTTAGTTCATGAAATACCATTCTTTGTTGGGCGTACTCGTTATACTGGCTTTTATTCTGTTATCAGAAACGGCTTTGTATGCACAGAAAACGAGCACTCTCTCCGATTCGACAAAAAGTAAGGGCGCTCCACGATTTTTGTTTACAAACGATAGTACCCTGCAATTCACGCTGACAGCTAACATGCGAACGCTATTGAAAGATCGCGGAGAAAAACCGATCAATCATGCAGCTGTGCTGACCTATACCGACGCGGAGAAACAAACGGTTCGTTTACCCCTGCAAATGAAAGTACGGGGAAATTTCCGGCGTAATCGTGCCAATTGTCTCTTTCCACCCCTGTTGATCGACTTACCCAAAAAGAAAGCCAAAAACAGCCTGTTTGCCAAGCAGAATAAGTTAAAACTAGTCACGCACTGCCAGGTTGATGAATGGGTCGTTCGGGAGTATCTGGTGTATAGAATGTATAACCTGCTTACGGATTTGAGTTTCCGCGCTCAACTGGCACAGGTTACGTATGCGGATTCGCTAGGCAAGCGTGATCCGGAAACGCACTGGGGATTTCTGCTGGAAGATGAAGACGATGTGGCTAAACGAAACAAAGTAAAGGTTAACAATATAAAGCAAACCAACATGGGGTATGCCGATTCGCTCCAGATGGCTACCGTTGCCGTTTTTGAGTATATGATTGGCAATACCGACTGGTCAGTGCCGTATCTGCATAACATTCGGCTGTTCGCTAATGATGAAACGGGTTCACTGCCAGTGCCTTACGACTTTGATCACGCTGGTATTGTCGATACCCGATATGCCCTGCCCGCTGAGCAGCTTGGCATTAAAACCGTTCGGGAGCGAATGTATCGTGGCCTTATTTATTCAAAACCGATTTTTCAGAAGGTATTCGATAAATTCAATGCCACGAAGCCTCAATTCTATGCACTATACCAGAATGATAGCCGGTTAAACAAAGGCTATGTAAAAAATACGCTACGGTACCTGGACGAGTTTTATGCCCTCATCAATAATCCTGCTTTGGTACAGGAGGTTTTTGGCAAAGGGGCCAAATCAGGGGTTGTGGTAAAGGGATTGAAATAAATCAGCGCATACGTACTAACGTTATCGCAGCAATTACGACAACCGTCGAGAACCCAATCATGAAAAATTGATAAGCAAATTTCAATAGTCGATACTTTCTCGCCAATACCTGTCCCTGCGCGTAAATATTGTCGATCAGACTATTATAAAGGTCATCGTCCTGAGTAAGTAACTTGCGTAGATCTGTACGATATTCGTCGGCAGTAAGTCGGCTATAATAGCCAAAAAATAATAGGTCAACGGGAGGAGTAGCACTCTTGGGTGGTTTTCTGAGAATAGGCGAAATCGTTGGATTCGTCGCAATAAGTGATACGACAATCGTAACTAAACTTACGCCCACCAGCAAAAGGCTGGGCACAATAAAGGAAGAAGGAATATCGACCGAACGAGTAAAGGCGGATAGAGTTATGGATATGACGATGGTATTGATCGAAATCATCAGATTCGCTTTCCGATCGGCCATTTCACTTAGTCGCATATGGTTCGACATCGTTGTCCGAAACAGCGTCTCGACGCCTTTACTAACCTTCTTTTTCTTTTCTTTCTTTTCCTTTTTACCAGGTTTGCTGTCTGATTGATGATTCGCCTGAATCGGGTTCAGGTCTGCGTCGGGTTGAATTTCCTGCGAAAGGGGTGTCATCGATACCGGGTGATGATTTACCTGTAAAGTAACCAAACTTCTGGTAAACTTTTCAACTTCATACAGTCGACCATTAATGAGTACCTGCTGTGACGTTTACCTGTTTTTTACCGACGGATGTTTACTCGATGCGTAGCTACCATCTTTGGCGGGTTGATGTAGGGAACCTGTACGGATGAGCCCTTGAAGTTGCGCATTTTGGGCTTTCAAAAACCGAGCCAAAACGAACTATATCTGTGATTTCGTATAGCCAATAGCGCCAGCTATCTGGATGGCTTCATGTAGCTGTTTTTTTCTCTCATTTGAGCTGTAGAACAGGCTACCGTTTAATAGATTATTCTGATAATTACCTGCTTATCTAATTAGTATAGCAACCCGCTATAGTTTTGGCCAGATGTTTGCTTCAGAACTAGAAGTGCTTCTTTTCCAACTTCTTCGCTCTCATTTTAACTCATCGTTAACTATTAATTAAACTTTACATGCGTATAGTTTTATCTGTATTTCTACTTATCTGGTCAACGAAATTTCTACTTGCCCAAAACAACTACGTAAACAACTCTGCGAATGCATCTTCACCTGGATTATACAATACAATTGTAGGGCCTTCGGCTGGGAATGGCGCCATGACAGGGTACAATAATTCGTTCTTTGGTTTTCAATCAGGTCAATCGAACACAACGGGTTACGAGAATACATTCGTAGGATACGGAACCGGTAAGTATAACACGCTTGGAAACGACAATACATTTCTGGGGGCTTCGGCCGGAACATCGAACACGACAGGAAATTACAATACATTTTTAGGGTCTTCGGCTGGTCAATCCCATGTATCTGGCAACCGAAACACATTTATTGGGTATGAGGCTGGCTTGTCTGCCAACACATCCAGTAACAACTCGTTTATTGGCAACGGAGCTGGTCGGTCGAATACGATTGGTTTTAACAACGTTTTCTTAGGCAATAATGCCGGATTCTCCAATGAAGGGGGCTATTATAACACCTTTATCGGCAGCGATGCGGGTTATTCGAATGCGGGTGGATTGAGTAATGCGTATATCGGCTTTCAGGCAGGGTATAACAATACCAATGGCTCGAACAATACATTCATGGGAAGCACAGCCGGGCAGGCAAACACGACTGGCTCAAGCAATACGTTTTTGGGTGGCGCTTCGGGTAGTCTGAACACCACAGGTTATCAGAATGCTTTCCTGGGCGCTTCTGCTGGTAGTTTGAATACAACAGGTTACCAGAATGTATTTGTAGGATATAATAGTGGTTTTAGTACGACAACAGGCTTTGGGAATACCTTTATTGGAAGTATGGCCGGCTATAGCAATAACACGGGCAGAGGCAGTACCTTTTTAGGAAGCAACGCCGGTTATTCGAACACGACGGGGCTTAATAATACCCTGGTCGGAATTAATGCTGGTTATAGTACCGTTTCGGGTAGTTTTAATGTATTCACCGGTTCGTATGCCGGACTTAGTAACACTACCGGTTCGCAAAATGCGTTCATCGGTAACAATGCTGGCTACAGTAATACAACGGGGTCGGCCAACACATTCCTGGGGAATTCGGCAGGCTATGTAAATACGACAGGCGGTAGTAATGCGTTTCTCGGTAGCAACACCGGATCGTTTAATACGACTGGCTCTGGGAATACATTTCTCGGAATCGCAAATGGCCTTGGTAATACAACCGGTTCGAATAATGTGTCTGTTGGGCTTCGGGCGGCCAATAAGAATCAAGTCGGAAATAAAAACGTCGTTATTGGTGATAGTGCTGGTTTTAATTCTCTTGGGGATGCGTGTGTGATGCTGGGGTCTAAGGCAGGATTCGCGAACCAGAATGGTAAAAAAAGCACGTATATCGGCTATCAGTCAGGATTAAACGCTTTGGCTGACTCCAACACATTCATAGGGTATCAGTCTGGTGTACAGGTCACGACAGGGCGGGGTAACACGTTTTTTGGCGTGAATGCGGGGCGTAATATCAGTACTGGTTCGAATAATACAATCATTGGTACGAAATCCGGCCCAGCCTCCGTCAATACGGATGAGAATGTTTACATCGGCTTCAACACAGGACAATTCGATAAAGGCTCCCGAAACACATTTTTGGGGACAAACGCTGGAGTTCTGGCTGATAACGGAAAGGCCGTGACCAATTCTACGGCTATTGGTGCCGATGCTACCGTAGGCATAAGTAACGCTGTAGTGTTGGGTCATAATGCCAATGTCGGCGTTGGAACATCGTCGCCTACAGCCCGGCTTGAGGTGGTGAACGATGTACCAGATGCAAGTGGCCTTCGGCTGACCAGTCTGACAGAAAGTAGCCCTGCGAGTGCTTCAACCGACCAGTTTTTAACGGTTAATGAACGAGGTGATGTAGTAAAAGCTCGCTATAAGCTTCGTATCAATACGACTAATGATTGGAGTGATATTGTTTTTGAGCCAACCTATTCACTTCGTTCCCTGGGAGCTGTTGAAAACTACGTTCGTCAGTACAAGCATTTGCCAGAAATACCATCGGCCGCGGAAGTTGTTAGAGAAGGAGTTGATGTGGCTAAAATGAATTCGCTGTTGCTTAAGAAAGTAGAAGAGCTAACGCTCTACGCAATTGAGTTGGAGAAAAAGAACCAGCAGTTGCAGAACAGCGATAAGCAACAACAGCAGATCAATCAGCAACTCCAGGCACAACTGGATGAGCTGAAGCAGCTGATAATGAAGCAATTGCTTACAAAGAAATAAAAATGGTTCAAACCTGACAGGTCTCTAATACCTGTTAGGTTTGAACCATATCATTCTTCCCCTAAATGTGCTGATATTGAGTTGGTTTTTTACGAAAAACCAACTCAATTCGTTTTCATGCGAATCGATTGATCGCTATCACTGGCTTCAACAATATTGGCTTTATTGTGCTTTATAAATTCATTGAAGGCGACTTCTTTTCCATCAACGAAGAAGTGTTTAAACGACGAAAGAATCTCAGCATCGTCAGTCGGTATAGAGAAAAACGCTGACTTTTCGGAAGCCGGAACTGGTGGCGGTGGAGGAGGAATACGTTGGCTGTTTGATTCTTTTGTATCTTCTTCCATCACAAAACGAATGGGTAGATTATACTTTACGTTTACTATTTCTCCGCTTTGACGACCTGGAAGCCAGCGTGGCATTGCCTTAACAACGCGTATAGCTTCTTCATCGCAGCCGCCACCAATACCTTTGAGTAGTTGAACATCAGCGATTTCTCCCTTTGTTGTGACAATGAAACTAACAAAAACCTTACCCTCTACATTTGCTTTCTGAGCTGTTTCGGGATATTTTAAATTCTGGCCGAGGTATTCACCTAATTTGACCATTCCCCCTGGAAACTCAGGCTGATGTTCTACCACAGTATATACTTCACCTACCACAGGAGTTCTTTGTGCCGATGTTTGCGGTTGATCTTTTTCTGATTGCGTACACATAATCAGGCAAGCGGCTAGTGGCAGAACCAGCGCGTAGCCAAACAACGCCCGAGGGCGAGATGCGGGTTTTTGTAACATAATGATACGTTGTTTAAGGGTTGATTTAGAGACAAAAGGGGTAATGAGAGCTGATGGCGATACATTCAGTGCATAGGCCACTAATTGATGAGGATAATCGGGCTGGGGAGTTTTCAGAACAGCCCGATCCGCTAGAAACTCGTGAACTTCCTGTAAGGCTCGTTTGTAAAAAAGCACAACTGGATTGAACCAGAAAATCAACTGTACGAATTCGAGAAAGAGAATGTCTGCGGTATGCCGTTGGCGAATGTGTGCTTCTTCGTGACGTACTAACGCATCTGGTTCTGTGAGAACATCTGCCTGATTCAGAACCATATACTTTCCAAATGAAAAGGACGGGGTCGAATTATCGGGAAGTCTGATAAGGGTATAACTAGATCGTTTTTCGGCTGTACCTCGTCGGATGCACAAAAGAACACCTCGAAGATTGACCACCAGACGAATACTCATGATTAGAATACCCAGAGCGTATGCCAGCCAGAACCACTGAGATAGTGACCAGCTATTGTTTTCAGCTGTAGCCCCACCAACAACAAACGTAGGCAGCGTAATGGCATCGATAGACAGTAATTGAGTCGTTTCCTGTGGTAATTCGACAAAGGGGAGAAGCAGAGAAAGTAAAACCGACCCGACTAAATACATCCGGTTCAGCCCGAAAAATGTATTTCGGCGAAAAAGCAACGCATAGCAGCCGTAGAACAGGAGCAGGTATAAGCTAACTGTCAGGAGGTAGGTGAACGTGTTCATTTTTTCTTCGTCGTTATCAGAATGACACCATTTTTCCCCTTCTCGCCATACGTAGCCGCAGCCGACCCATCTTTTAAAACAGTGACACTTTCGATATCATTAGGGCTTAAGTTCAGATTATTCTTCTCCGTTAAGCCGTCTTTGGGAAACGTACCTTTGGGTACTTCAACGCCATCAATGATGTAAAGTGGATCGCCCTCACTAAACCGATTGCCTCGAAACCGAATGGATGTACTTGACTGTTTCGTCGAATCAAACGGTTGCTTCAGGAAATTATCAGCAGTTGCTCCAACTTGTTCAGATGGATTGCTTTGCGGAGTTAGCTGACCGGTACGTTTATCTGTGCTTTTCTCTAATTGGAAATTGATAGGCAGATTGTATTGAACTGCCACCGCTCTCCCTTGTTGCCTACCCGGTTTCCATTTAGGCATCTGGCTTATTACCCGGACGGCTTCTTCATCGCAACCGCTACCTATTCCCTTTAGGATATGCAAATCCTGAATATCTCCCTGTTGGGAAACAACAAATTTTACAAATACTCGGCCCTGTATCCGATTTTGTTGTGCTTCTTTAGGGTAACGTAAATTACGAGCTAGGTACTGACTCAATGCCTGCATACCACCGGGAAACTCAGGTACTTGTTCAACGACTAAAAAAACTTCCCCCTGATCATCAGTTGAATGTGTAGCCTGTGGTTTCGAATTGGGTGCCACTACCACTTCGTTCAGTTGACTACTTTTAGCAGCTAAGGTTACATAAATCGAAGTACGCCCGTGCACGTCCACTACACTCGATTCAAATCCAACAAAGCTGAAAACTAATGAAGCGGTTTTTGGGACGTTAGCTAATTTATAAGATCCATTTGCGTCAGTTGTTGTTCCCATATTGCCGTTTTTTAGAATAACTGCTACGCCCGGCAGTGGCTTCCCATCTTCTGCGCTCGTCACCTTACCTGAAACCGTAATTGTATCTTCAGTGACTTGGCCAACTATTTCCGTAATTTCTTCCCGCGCTGTAGTCATGGCTAATAATCCAAGCGCGAGTGGAAGTACCAGTATGTATTTGCCTAGCGCCCAACGAGTTGTTGATTTTTGCTGGAGCATGATAATCCGCTGCTTAAGTAATGACGGATTGAAGAAGCTATTCACCAGCGTATTAGCCTGTGTGCCAAAAGCATAATTGACCAGAAAATGTGCATAATTAGCTGGTTTGGAGACGACTTTATCAGCCAGAAATTCGTGAACCTGACGTAGCATTCTGTCGATGAGCCACAGCGCCGGACAGGCCCAGAAAATGGCTCGTAACAGAGATAATCCGACTACATCAATGCTGTGATACTGCCGAATATGCACCAACTCGTGCTCGATAATCGAGTTGGCATTTCGGTCGTCGGGGTTAAGTACCAGATACTGAAAAAAGGAAAAGGTGGGAACCTGCGAATTATCTGGCTGAACGAGCACATGGTCGCTATTCTGCTGCCTGGGCGATTTCTTAATGAAACGTAGCAGTTTCGTGGTGCGAATGAATAAATACACGCTGAGTAAAAGCGCAATCGCACCGTAGGTTAGTAAACCAATCTGTTCCCAGTCGGGGCCTGTTTCAACTGGAGAAACGATTACTGAAGCGGGGAGTGCAATAACTCCTACGGGCACTGGAAGTGTCTCAACGGTCTGCGTAGATAAACTGACGAGCGGAAGCACCAGCGACGCAACGGCTGAGAGAAGCAGATATGCCCGATTGAGGTTAAAAAACGTATGTCGGCGAAGGAGGAGCCAGTAGCAGCTTACGAACAGTAAGCCGTATAAGTTGGCTTTTAGGAAATAGTCGAGCGTGCTCATTGGTCTTTCTGTTGGTTTAGGAGTTTGATGATTTCATCGGCTTCATTCAGGCTGATGTTTTTATCCTTTACGAAAAACGACACCAGCTTTTTGAGCGAATTATCGAAGTAGTTCGCCATCAATTGGTCGGTCTGGAAACGTCTGTATTCTTCCTCCGTAATCAGCGGGTAGTACTCGTGCGTTTTTCCGTATGCGGTATAACCCACTAATTCTTTCTTTTCCAGAATGCGGATAATGGTCGAAACTGTATTGTAGGCAGGTTTAGGCTCAGGCAGTTCGGCTAATACGTCTTTGACAAAGCCTTTCTTAAGTTGCCAGAGAACCCGCATAATTTCTTCTTCGGCTTTTGTGAGATCGCGTATCGGCATAATTTTTTAAGAGAATTATTAAATGACGATGAAAGGTATGACTAATGAATTAGTTTTACAACTAATCTATTAGTTATTATGTTTAAAAAAATATGGATCTTCGTTTTTAAGCCCAAAACGAAGATCCATATTTGGAATTTATTTCTGCAAAACTGGTCCAGAAGCGGTCCAGCTGACGGGTACGTTTGACAGATACCAACTTTTGCCTTTGTCGTTATTTCCCTGATAGAAAAGATAGGTTTGCCCTTTCGGATCGCTGAAAATGTGCGGATGACCCGATTCGCTGGCATTCCAGGAGCCGGGTTGGCCATTTTTCAGAAAAGGTTCATTCTGAACGCGTTCCCAATGCAATCCATCCTGACTCTTAGCGACACCAATTTGCTGAGGCCAATTATTATAAGCACCTGCATAAAACATATAGAGTACCCCATTTCGCTCGATTACCGATGGCGCTTCAATACATTCACCCTCCCAGGGCAATTCTGGTTTTAAAATCGACCCGCTAGTGGCCTGTTGAACCCAATCGCTACGATTGAAATTGGTGTTGGCAGGGGCTACCGCTATGCCCAATTGCTGAATCTTATACGATGGATCTCGTGTGGCGAAATAAAGGAAATATTGATTTTTAAATTGGATAACCTCTGCATCAATAGCTCGTCCACAAGACCAGTCACTGATGGCGGGGTGAAAAATGGGATTGGTCGGATTTCGCTCGAAATGGATGCCATCGTTCGAGACGGCATGACAGATTGCGTCGTTGCGCCCATTTCCGTACGTCTGGTAAAACAAATGCACCTTCCCATCGCGAATGAGTGCGCCTGGAGCACATAAGCCTTTTTTCTCGTACTCCGTCGTAGGGGTGATTTCGCCCGCTTTCAGCCAGTTCATCAAATCCCGACTCTCGGCAATCCCAATACCCCAATGATCGACGCCAGCCGAATCTTTGTAGAGTGGCACCGAATAATACAGCAGATAGCGATTCTTGAACCAGACAACGTGCGGATCTTTGGCATAACCCGGCTTCCGATGCGTCGTATCGCCAAAAAACATTTTTCGCCGTGGCGCTTGCGCTCGTGTGGGGTTGGAAAAGCCAATCCACAGTAAAACTAGGGTCAGTGAAAATAAGATGATTAACTGTTTCAATGTAAGCGTTGATAACAGGCTGACTGTAATGCTATATCGTTTAGAGATAGGTAAAACGTTTGTCATGCTGACGAAGGAAGCATCTTTAAGTTCCCATATTAGTTCATTAGGATGGTTAAAGATGCTTCCTTCGTCAGCATGACAAATATCACTTAAACAACGGTGCGTGGATCTGCTTCAGCGTTTCGACGGGAATTTTGATGACTTCCCGGTCGTAGGTGAGTAGTCCATTCACTTCGCCTTCGACATCGGTTGTCTGGGTATAGACGGCTGCGGATAAGGCTTGTTTCTGGTAATATTCGATTATTTTGGCGTATTTCTTCTGATAAGCTTTCAAAACGACATCAGCCGATTGATAGGTCTGATAACCCCAGTTGCGCATACCGGGATTCCAGAGGTGTCCCTGAATGGGCCAGCCTATTCCGCCAAATTCACCAATAACGACAACCCGATTAGACTTTGGCGCTGGCGCCCTGGGTTCTTCTTCGTACGTATGAATGTCGTAAAATTCTCCTGCGCCCAAATCATTCCAGCCACTGGCCGCGTTGACCGTACGGCTTGGGTCCATGGCTTTTACCCAATTGGCCAGTCGATTGTTGTCGTATTGCCCCCAACCTTCGTTATGCACAACCCACGTTACAATACTCGGGTGATTGTGCAGTCGATTCATCATCCGGCGAAGTTCCAGTTCAAATTGCTCTTTCCCTTTTGAGCGTCGAATAGGCTCGGTTTGATCGCCGGGATATTCGTTTTGACCTTCGATAAAGCCTGATGGCATATCCTGCCAAACTAGTATGCCCAGCTTATCGCAGAGATAATAATAGCGGTCGGGTTCTACTTTGATGTGTTTGCGAAGCATATTGAAACCTGATTTTTTGAGGAAATCGATCTCAAATGTCATCGCTTCATCCGATGGTGGCGTTAGCAATCCAGCTGGCCACCAACCCTGATCGAGCGGTCCATTTTGGAATACGAACTTATTATTCAGCAACAAAACCGGCTGATTCGCCACTGGTCCCGGACCGACCGAAATCTTACGCATCGCGAAATAACCCGTAACCTCGTCCAAGGGATTTCCCGTTACTGTTGCGCCAGCATAGGCCGTACGCAGCGGTTCGTCCTGACGGGGCCGTCGGTTGCGGGGTGTATCGCCAAACGGGTCCGTTACAGTCACTAATTCGACTTTATAATTGTACAGAAACGGACTGTCGGGTGACCATAGTTTAGGATTTTTCATCGGCAAATAAGCCGTTCGTCCTGCCCGAACCAGCGTTGTTGCTATCGTTTGCGTCCCATCCATAGCCGTTACACGAATAGCTGTCGTGTAATTATTTGCTGGTTTATCGAGTAGCGCATCCACCCGAACGCGATTGGAATCAAGTTCAGGGGTAATTTTTACTTCCTCGATATAGGTTTGTTTCGGTACGGTTTCCATCCAGACCGTCTGCCAAATGCCGGACACGGGCGTATACCAGATGCCGTTTGGATTCAACAACTGCTTTCCACGGGGTTGTTCACCCGTTGAAGTCGGATCGGTGACGCCTAACACAAGCTCGTTAGAGCCGCTTTTTAGATAATCAGTAATATCGAAGCTAAACGCGTCGGAACCACCCGTATGCGAACCAACCAAGCCGCCATTGATCCATAAACTGCACTCATAATCAACGGCTCCGAAGTTCAGTAACACGCGTTGATTTGCCCAGTCGGCTGGTATGCTAATCGATCGGCGATACCACAATCGTTGGTCGGCGGTGAGCGTTTTCGTTACTTTCGATAAGGTGGATTCAAGGGCAAACGGGACCAGAATTTTGCCACTCTCATACTGGCTCGGTTGCGGAGCCGTTTTGGGGGCGATAGCATAATCCCACATACCGTTCAGGTTTTGCCACTGCTTACGCACAAATTGCGGACGTGGGTATTCGCGCCAGGCGTTTTCGGGCGTAACCTGTTTCTCCCACTTACTCATAATTGGCGCTGTCTGAAGCTGGCTAATCGTGAGCGACTGCTGGGCAAGCACTGAACCTGCTCCCAGAGTCAGGATCAATAAGCCTGTATAAATGAACTGTCTGTTAAATCGTAATTTGTACATCGCAGATCGTAATTTACTTGACCAGTTTGCCTTCTAATAATTTAATGTAGTAGCCGCCTATAACGGATCGGGCTTGAAAACCAACTTGTTTCGCGTTCGTGGTTTCGTGCCAGTCAGAGAGAGGGACCCGCGAAGGGGTTTCGTTTGCGTATTTCCAGACAGGTGCTATAAAGGCGCGGAAATCCTTATCCGAGGTAGCCATTGTTGCTGTCCACATAATCCAGTCTGATTTTGTGTAGGTCTTACGACTGTCTAAGGGAAGGCCGTATGGCTCTTGTTTGGTTAAATAATACGCGATTTCCTTCTGCGCAATTTCCTTTGGGAAGATGTTTATTCCCAACAGCTTATCCCAAACCAGATTGTATTTCTGACTCCACGTATCACCGGGATTTTCGAACGTCAGATCATAGTGCGTTTTTTCCGATGCTGTTTTATCGAGAGCTAAGGGCTGCCATTTTGCGGCCATTTCCTTAGCTGTTTTCAGGTAAGCTTCGCCAGTCGCTTTATCGCCAAGTTGTGTCGCCAGTTTTCCGTACGCGGCAATGCCCATAATCGCTTTTATGGATAAGTTTGCATTACGAGCAATGTGGCCGGCAAAATCATCCGTACAAAGCTGATTTGCCGGGTCGAAACCATCTTTCTTCAAGTACTCAACCCAGGTTGTCAGCGTTTTCCAGTGCTGTTTGGCATAATTGGCGTTACCTTCTGCTTTGGCAATGGCGCCCATTAGAATCAGCATGTTACCGCACTCTTCAACGGGCATATCTTCGCCATAGGTCTGTCCGTTTGCCAATGGATATGTACCGACATCGTGAGCGGCAAACGGCTTTGTCCAGCGACCACTTTCGGAATATTGGAAAATGGGTTCCATCATGCCTTTCAGCAGCGTTGTATTATACAGCAGAAAGAGTGGTGCCGATGGATAGGTAATGTCAACTGTACCGATGGAGCCATTAGAAAAATTCTCTTTCGAGAAAAATAACGTTTCCCCTTTCGGACCGGCAACAATTTTGTGAGCCGCAATCGTCTGACGATACGCCAGAACGCATAAATCCGCGTACTCTTTGCCACCCGCTTTCTGTGCATCAGCACGGAGTTTAGCATCAAAGGTTGTGCATTTCTGGCGAAGCCGATTGTAATCACCTTCCGCTATTTGAAGCAGATTCGACATAGCCGTTTTCCCATCCCGACGCCACCACGGACGTAGATTCTGCTTGAAATACTGAACCGAATAGAAATCGTCGTAGCCGAGCAACAGATGTTTCGTAGCAGGTCCTGTTACATTCTGGAAATCCAGAACGGCCGCCATCGCCATATCGACCGCAGCGCGTGCTCCCGGTTTACCGCCAGCCGTAGGAGAGAGTTGCCCTTTTGCCAGAAAGCCTTGCTTTAGCCCATCGGCCAGCCCAGAAGCTGTTTGGTTACCAGCTTGTTGCGGAGCGGCCAGATACGCATAGCCCCAGTCAATACGAACGTTATCGCCTTTGCGAGCCAGAATGGGTTGTGCTTCGGTGCCAATTACCTGATACGCCAGCCCACCTGTTTGCGCATTTTTCGTAACGACTTCCTGCCCAATCGTATTTGTCGCAATCGTACCTGATTCACTGAAATACACTTGTACCGAGTGCGGTTTCCCATCCTGCGAACGAACGTCAAACGTCACATACGTAATCGGCCGGGCAGCCACTTCCAATTCATCCAGCAATAAAGGCGACAGGAAATTAAGCGCCAAATTCACTGGGCCAGCGGTAAACGAATAGCGCGTTTGGGTAGCCGATACAACTACGTCGGTTTGCGTAGCCGTTTCGATTGGCGAGGTCGTTACTGGATTAACAATTCCGACATCGATGAACGAACCTCCGCGCGGACTTACGCAATGGATTGCCAGAATATTTTTGCCCGTTTGCAAGGCTTTCTGACCGGCTTCCGACAGCGGCAAATAAATATACTCGTGAATGTAATTCGGCTTATCCAGAATTTTTTTACCGTTCAGGTAAATTTCTACATCGTCGTCGTGATTTAGAGCCAGCAGTAATTTGCTCGGATCGGCTTTGCCATCATAATTAAATTCCCGACGGATGTAGATACCTTCCTTCATCGTCTCACTATTTACCCATCGAGTCCGGGCTTCGGGCGTATCGCCAAAAGGCCCCGGTGCTGATACCCATTTGCTATCATCAAAATTGTATTCCTCCCAGTTACGACCCGGTTTTTCGGTCGTGTATTTGGCTGTATAGGGCTTCGTTTCGCCGGTCGGTACAATCGGTTCATAGGTGGTTGGTACTGCGCCCAAAAACTGATAGGGCTTTCCATCGACCCGGATGATTCCCTCCAGAGATTGCGGTTTGCCTGTCCAGTGGCGCGTGGGTGAATCGGTCAATTTATCCGTCGTGCTCCAGACGCTAAAATAAGGGTCATGTGTAATTAAAGGGTAGGCCGGTGGACGTAGCGTTTGGGCGTGAACCCATCCCATAATTAAGGTTGAAATCAGAGATGGTGAGAGGTAATAAAATGGGTTGTTGCGCATTAGTCGAGCAATGTTTGAGAGGAAAAATACTCATACGTTAAACTCAAAGGTAGAGAACCTTTACTTATCCAGCGCGGGTAAATCGCCGAATTGATCCTCAGAAGGGTAGATTATAAGCCCAAATTTCTTATTCGACAGTCCCTTTTAAACCTCCTTAAGCATCTCCTTTATATGAAACGTGGATTCCTTTGGCTGACCATGCTGATCCTGTCAGGTCATGCTATGCAATCGGTTGCACAACAGATTTCCAAAGAAGAATTGATCTTCCTGACGCCAGAATGGAAAGGCGAACGATTCCCCGATGGCCGCCCGAAAGTACCGGATGCGCTGCTGAAACGAATGAAACTGGTAACCCACGAAGAAGCCTGGGCCGTTCTCCGCAATGAGAATTATAAATATCAGTATGCCGACGGTTGGCAAGTTATCAATCCCGACAGCGTGCTGGTAGGGCGGGCCGTTACGGCTACGTTTATGCCTGGGCGTCCTGATGTGCAGCGAATAACGAGTAAACGGGGCCAGGAGCAAACGGGGAAGGTGAAGCCGCAGAATACCTGGCCCATTGAATTATTGACCAAAGGAGATGTGTACGTAGTCGATCAGTTTGGTATGCACGAAGATGGTCCCACCGTTGGAGACAACTTAGGCAACGATATTTATACCAGAACTGGTAACGGAATCGTGTACGAAGGCGCTATACGAGATATAAACGGCTTAAAAGAATTGGGCGGCTTTACGTCATTTTTCCGTTCGTATCACCCCTCCCACCACCTTAATGATCCTAATGGAGCGCTCAACACCACACTGGTAGGCATGAATCACCCAACCCGTATTGGTCGGGTGATGGTTATGCCCGGCGACGTTGTGCTGGGCCGCGACGGCGGGGTAATATTTATTCCACCCCATCTAGCCGAGAAGGTAGTTAAAACATCGGAGATTGTTCGGCTACGCGATATGTTCAGCCACCAGCGGCTGCGCGAACAGAAATACACCTCGGGGCAGATTGATACACGCTGGTCAGCCGACATTGAAAAAGACTTTTCGCAGTGGCTCAATGCCCACATCAATGAGCTACCCGTTCCTAAAGAGCAAATACAGGAACTGCTGAAAACCCGCACCTGGTAAACCACAAACCTTTTCCTCTCATGAAAACTTCAAGACGTTCTTTTTTGACCAAAAGCGCTTTAGCCAGCGTATTCAGCGCCAATGCATTATCTAGTTTTGGCGAAGGGCTGGAAACCGCTGTTCACAACGCACCACTCTCGTCTGCCCCATCAGATCTGAAAATTACGGATATCAAGTGCGGCTATACGCGTGGTGGACACAGCTTGTTTGTAAAGGTTCATACTAACCAAGGTATTTGGGGTTGTGGCGAAGCCGTCGATGCGTCGGTGGGTACATATCATTTAGTCAAAATGATGGGCCAACGGATCAAGGGCAGAAGTCCGCTAAACGTCAATCGATTGTTTGAAGATGTGCGGAAATCGGGCTTTTTCGAAGGGGCGCAGGCGGGTATTTACATCTCGGTTTTATCGGCGATTGAAACCGCGCTTTGGGATTTGACCGGAAAAGCACTCGGTATGCCTGTTTATCAATTATTGGGCGGAAAATTCCGGGATAAAATTCGGGTTTATTGCGACACGGGTGCTTACCGCGAGACAGATACGAGTCCGGAGTCTTTTGGCAAGAGTGCCAAAAAAGCTGTCGATATGGGTTTTACGGCGGTGAAATACGACATCGACGAGCGCAACGATCCGAATAAGTACGATGCCTATAACTGGACGGCCAGCCCTGGCGAACTCGAACGGATGTATAATCAGATTGCGGGAGTCCGAAAAGCCGTTGGGCCGAAGATTGACATTTGCGTCGATATGCACGGTCGATATGACGTAACGACGGGTCGGCGAGTGGCGAAAATGATGGAGCCGCTGAACCTCTTGTTTTTGGAAGAGCCTATTCCAGCCGAAAATCCAGAAGCATATCGGCAAATCCGCGAGGCTTCCAATACGCCAATCTGTGCCGGTGAGAATCATTATCTGGCGCATGGCTTCCGGAAACTGCTTGAAATCGGTGCCGTTGATATCATCATGCCCGATTTACAGAAAGCAGGTGGTTTGGGCGAAGCACAGCGTATTGCCAACTTAGCCAATCTTTACTATGTACCGTTCGCCCCGCACATGGTCGCGTCGTATCTCGGGGCAATGGCATCGAGCCACGTGTGTGCATCCGTACCAAACTTCCTGATTCTGGAGTGGCAGATTTATTTCCACGAGGAACCGATGTTCAAGGAAATCGTGACGTTCGACGGCCCAATGGTGGAAAAAGGTTTTATTCCGCTCTCTGAAAAGCCGGGTATTGGTGTCGAAATCAACGAAGAGGGTATGAAGAAATACGCGCCGAAAGATGTTCCGTTCTTTGTATGATAAATAAGCGGTAACTATTGATTTTGTCATGCTGAGGAACGAAGCATCTTAAAGTGTCATTACTCATTTGCTAGGATACTTTAAGATGCTTCCTGCGTCAGCATGACAAAAAGCTTTTGATGAAAGGATAAGCCAGGAATTCGAACAGAATAAAATCGTAAATCGCACACCGTAAATTGTAATTATTGTATGGGTATGTTACAAACCATGCGCTGGTTCGGGCCGAATGATCCCGTTTCGCTCATGGATATTCGGCAGGCAGGTTGTACGGGAGTTGTTACCGCGTTACATCAAATTCCGGTTGGAGAACTATGGTCAATCGACGAAATAAAGCATCGGCAGCAGCTCGTTGAAGCGGACAATCACCGCTATTCACCGCTGGAATGGGCTGTTGTGGAAAGCTTGCCCGTACATGAGGATATTAAAAAAGGGCGACCTACTCGTGCCCATTATATTGAAAATTACAAGCAGTCGATTCGAAATCTGGCAGCTTGTGGCATCAAAACGGTTTGCTACAATTTCATGCCCGTACTCGACTGGTCGCGGACGAATCTGAGTTATGAAATGCCAGACGGCTCAAAAGCGCTTCGATTTGTCTGGGAAGACTTTGCCTTATTTGACCTGTATATCCTGAAACGCCCCGCTGCCCCCGCCGATTACGAACCTGAAATAATCGAATCGGCTCGGCAGAAATTCAGCCAAATGACTTCTGAACAATTGGCTGAATTAACAAATACAGTTCTGTTAGGTCTCCCCGGTTCAGAAGAAGCGTTTTCGCTAACGACGTTTCAGGGATTGCTGAATGAATATGCAACCATTGGCGATCAGCAGTTGCGGCAGAATCTGTATTACTTCATCCAGCAAGTAGCACCCGTAGCGCAGGAAGTCGGCGTCAATTTGTGCATTCACCCCGACGATCCGCCAAGGCCTTTATTAGGCTTGCCCCGCGTTGTCAGTACAGAATCTGATTTGGCGCAGTTGATGAATACCTGCGATGTAACCGCCAACGGCATTACATTCTGTACTGGTTCTTTAGGCATCCGGCCAGATAATAATTTGCCTGCTATGATCCGGCGGTTTGGTAGCCGAATTCACTTCATTCATTTGCGAACAACGAAGCGTGAAGCCGATCCGCGTAATTTCCACGAAGCCGATCATTTAGCGGGCGATGTCGATATGTATGCCGTAGTGAAAGAGATCGTTCTGGAGCAAAAACGGCGTGCTGAGTCTGGTATTGGCGAAACGTCTATCCCCATGCGCCCTGATCATGGGCACCAGATGCTCGATGATTTACACAAAAAAACGTATCCCGGTTATTCAGCCATTGGTCGTTTGCGCGGATTGGCTGAATTGAGAGGGTTAGAAATGGGCATTGAATATAATTTGGCGAATAAGTGGACTGAATGATAATGTTGTGAACCTCCTCGGACTGTGTCCTCACAGGCCACGTTCCGGATGGCTGGCGCATGAGAGGCTGTGAAGACACAGCCCTTGGATATCAAGAAAACAATTATACCTATAAACATCTGACCCCGACGGGGTCAGATATGAATCTGGTAGTTGCTTTACCATCTTTGAATTTTTTACCGCGATTGAAATGACTCAAATAGAGAATAACTCCACCGAAAAATTAACCTATCCCGCCGTTTTTTCATTGGAAGGTAAACTAGCCCTCATTACGGGTGGCGGCAGCGGAATCGGTTTCGACATTGCCCGTTGCATGGTTGAGGCTGGAGCCAAAGTCGTGATCACCGGACGACGGGAAGAACCGCTTAAAGAAGCTGTCAACTCCCTGGGTGAATGCGCTTATTACCAAGTGAACGACGTAACAGCCCGCGAATCATTAGAAGGGCTAGTCGAGCGTATTGAGTCGGACTACGGAGCGATTGATATTTTGGTGAACAACGCGGGTATCAACATGAAAAAACCAGCTCTGGAAGTTACTGACGAAGATTTTGACCGGATTGTACACACGAATTTAAATTCCGTTTTCAGCCTGACACGTGCTTGTGCACAACGGATGATGGCCCGTAAAAGCGGTTCCATCATCATGATTTCGTCGATGGCGGCCTATTACGGGATTGACCGGGTTGCAGCCTATGCAGCTTCTAAATCAGGTGTAGAAGGTATGGTAAAAGTGCTGGCGTCCGAATTTTCCGGGAATGGTGTTCGGGTTAATTCGATCGCACCAGGATTTATCGAAACCGCTATGAGTAAAACGGCTATGAGTGGCGATCCTGACCGGTTTGCACGAGCCATGCGCCGAACACCGATGGGTGCGTTTGGCAAACCCTCCGACATTGGCTGGGCGGCTGTTTTCTTAGCTTCCGATGCGGCTGGCTATGTTACAGGCGTATCGCTGCCGGTCGATGGAGGCAATTCGATTGGTTTTTAGCTTTACCTATTGACGATGGTTTTTTGTCATTCTGACTACAGGGAAGCATCTTAAACTTTCATAATAGGAGGCTTCGAGATTCTTCCCAGCAGTCAGAATAACAAAAGCGCACGAAGTTTTAAAAACTTCTTTACTTCACACGCGTCCAGGTGCGCGTTTTTCCTAGAAAACCGATACCCATAATATACCCGTGGAAATCGAGGGTGTTCGGGTCTTTGAGGGTTAGGTCGCAATTGTACGTTTTCCCGTCTTCCGGGTTATAAATTTCACCATCTGCCCATACGTTATTTCCCTTGTAGGTCAGATTGGTTAGCAATACCATATTAATCAACGGGCGGGCACGCAGCTTCTCGTCTGGGTTCTCCCGGTCTGTTTTCGGTTTGTTAGTAGCAGGATCGTTTGGATCTATCATCCAGACCAATTTCCCAAAATATTTATTTCCCTGCTTATAAATCTGGACCTGGTTTCTCTTTTTAGCACTGAGCCATTTACCCACCACACCGTCAGGATCGTCGGCTTTAGGCGCTAACGATGTCAGCGAGACAAGCGTTAGCAAGGCAAATATGAACGGGCGAAACGGATGCATACACTATCAATATCAAGGTTTTTTGATATATAACGAATGAAGTGTGCGTTTGTCGATGAGGAAGAGAAAAAATCCTGATAAGACGATTGGAAAATAACTTGCTGGTCAGTGAATAGCAGGAGTTAGTAACCCAGTGCAAATGGGGGTGATTTGTGGCTTAGCGTTCCTGTAAAGCCACTTATTGCTAGATTTTCGGTGGTGAATATTTTTGATTTCCCATGAGAAAATCTTAATTTGTCCCTACTTGCCATTTACAAAAATTGACACTCGGCAGTTGTTACTGTTAGTTTCATTCTATGTATCTGTAGCAACATATATTTCAAGGGAAGTATATAATATGAGCTGATTTTTAAGCTTTAGTCAACATGTCCTATTCCATTCTATAAACGAACGAACCTGCAAATCACACCACTATGAATCTAAACCAGGTTTCTGTTCCAGCAATTGATTTAACAGTTTCAGTCTCATTCTACGAAACGCTTGGCCTAACACTGATCGTTGATGCCCGGCCGCAATACGTCCGGTTTGAATGCCCCGATGGAGGGTCTACATTCTCTGTCCATCAGGTAAAGAAACGGCCATCGGGTGAGGGTATTATAGTGTATTTCGAGTGTGGTGATCTGGATCAATACGTCGGTCGATTACTAGATGCCGGTATTGAGTTTGAAGAATTTCCAGAATACAAAAGCTGGCTCTGGAAAGAAGCCAAGCTTAAAGATCCAGATGGGAATCAATTAGTCCTTTTTTATGGAGGTAATAACCGGAAAGATCCACCCTGGCGTGTAAAGTAGGCCTTTTCCTGATCGGTCGTCAGTGCATCTCTTTCAGAGTGAGCCAATACAATCCAGTAAATAGTAGGCTGAAAAATACCCCGAAGGAGACGTTTAGGGCTTCAAATCCGGCTAGCATAACTGGCAAGACAAAACCGACGATAACGCCCGCTACATAAACCCAGAAGCCAATCTTTCGAAGTCGAAACATCAGGATTGCCCCAATCAACGTAATGGCTGAATAAATAAATTGACCAACAGCCAAGGACCGAACCAGCTCTGGATCGCTGGGAAGCGGCACGTTGCCCGATGAGCGGTCTTCGTAATACTGTTTCTGCTCTTTTTTCGTTTGCTCAGGTTTACGTTCAATAGATGACGTTTCGGATACGGCGTCTGTTTGAGAAAAGGAGACAATAGAATCGAACAAACCCCAGGCGCAGCTAAGAAATGTGAGAATACAGAGTAGGGTCAAAAATTGAGAACGCATACGTACGGGACAAACCTTATTTTCGCGGCTGAGTTTTCTACTTGACAACTAAATCCAAATCCGATGACGCTGCAAGAACTAACCGAACAAGTTCGGAACAAAGTTACACACGCCGATAATATCAACGCTACCATGAAGCTCGTAACTGACCTGGGCGTTGTTTACATTGATGGTACTCAATCGCCAGTCGTGGTTTCGAACGATGACAAGCCTGCCGATACGGACCTGCAAATCAGTATCGATAATCTTGTCAAACTGAACAACGGCGATCTGAATCCGATGATGGCTGTTATGACGGGTAAGATTAAGATTAAAGGCGATATGGGCCTTGCGATGAAAATGGGCCAGATAATGGGCTAGTTTAATGACTGAACGATAGAATTTCGAATGATTGAATAGGTAAATAGATTGGGACCGTTTGCTTATTCTGTCGTCTTATTCAATCATTCGAAATTCTATCATTCAATCATTGAACATGTCTAAGCCCTCACGTCGTAAATTTTTGGAAAACAGCACATTGGCTGCGGCTAGCTTTTTTATTGTTCCACGCCATGTGTTAGGTGGGACATCCGTTAGTGGCTCACGAATTATTGCGCCGTCCGATAAGCTCAACATCGCGGCTGTCGGCTGTGGTGGTAAAGCTGATGTGAACATTCGGTTGGCCTATAATAAGGGTTCCGATAATATCGTAGCCCTGTGCGATGTCGATGATCGTCAGGCCAAGAAATACCGCACTCAATTTCCCAATGCGCCTTATTTTCAGGACTATCGCGAACTTTTTGATAAAGCGGGAAAAACGTTTGACGCAGTCATCGTCAGTACGCCCGATCACATGCATGCACCCATTGCGATGGCGGCTATGCAGATGGGGAAACACGTATACGTTGAAAAACCCCTAACACACGATATCTATGAAGCTCGGATGCTCACGCAAGCGGCTGAAAAATATAAGGTCGTGACTCAGATGGGGAATCAGGGTAGTTCGGGCGATGCAACCCGCATTATCGAAACGGCGATTCAAAAAAAGATGATTGGCCATGTCCATACTGTTTATTGCTGGACGGATCGCCCGGTATGGCCACAAGGCGTTCGATCTCCAAAAGATAAAGGCGAATCGCAGCCAATTCCGCCAGAAGTAAACTGGCCATTATGGCTTGGCACAGCACCTTTCCGCGATTATCACGAGGCTTATATGCCAACTCGTTGGCGTGGCTACTGGGATTTCGGCACGGGTGCTTTAGGCGATATGGGTTGCCATTTTATGGACGTACCGTTCCGGGCGCTGAAACTCAAATACCCAACGTCTGTAGAATGTAGCGTTGGTTCGGTTTATGCCGACTTTTTTAAAGAAGCCTTTTACGATGATAGTTGCCCGCCATCTTCAGCTATTCATTTGACGTTTCCATCTGACGATAAGAAAGTTAAAGAGATCAAATTTTCATGGTTCGATGGTGGTATTCGTCCGCAACTACCGGAAGGCGTTGCTTACGAAGATGTATTCCGGGATAATAATGGAGGCATTTTGTTTATCGGCACCAAAGGCATGTTGACGGGCGGATTATTCGGGAACGACCCCAAATTATTACCTGCCGATAAATTTGCCAATAAAACCTTACCTACCCCCGAAAAACCGCTGATTGAAGGTAAAACGGAAGGCCACCAACAACAGTGGGTAAAAGCCTGCAAACAGGGCTACGGTGCTTACACATCCTCATCGTTCGACCAATCTGGGCCGCTTACCGAAACCGTACTGATGGGTAATCTGGCGACTCGCTCGTATCTGGCTCGGGAAAATGGCAAATTTACAGGCCGTAAAAAACTCTTATGGGATGGCGATACTATGAAAATTACAAACTACGATTACGCCAATCAGTTCGTAAGGCGGCAGTACAATGGCGGGTATACGTTGTAGAGCCTGTTTAAACTGTACTTGATTGAATATTCTTGTTATTCTGTCCTCACTCACAGGGAAGAATCTTAAAATTTTCTTACCTGTGAGTGAGGATAGAATAAGATTCTTCCTGCGTCAGAATGAAAAAAATCATCTTCTCAATAGGAGGTAGACAGTCTTATAGATAATAGTTATTCTTTGTTTATTCGCCATTCAGCCTCTACATTAGTGCTGCTCCCAACCACTGATGATACGTTTTCGTCACCTGTTGTGCCTGTTGATAGGCTGTTTACTGGCTGTTCGCTTGCTGGCGCAACCGCTGATGAATCAGCCTGTTATCCAGTTGCCGACAAATGAATATCAGGTATCATTGCAAGGAGGATTGGCCTACTTTCGCGATTCGCTCGACACGCGAACTATTACTGATGTACTAAGTCTGACGGCTGAATCAGCCTTTCAGCCTATAACGACCCCCGTTCCAAATTTCGGCTATATATCCGGTCTAAAGGCAGCAAGACCTGTCTGGCTGCGGTTTCGACTGGAGAATCCTAAAAACACGGCGCAAGATTGGCTGGCTGAAGTTGATTTTTGGGCATTTGACGAACTACAACTGTTTATTGTCGATGCAAACAATCGGCTTCTATCTACGTCACGGGTAGTTGGCTGGAAAACACCCGCCGAGCAGCGAATTCGATATCACCGGCATTACTGGTTTCCATTCACCGTGCCAGCCAATCAGCAGGTTACGGCCTATTTCCGCGTCTTTAAACAACGAGGAACTCAGCTCGTACCAATCAGTTTGCTACGCGAATCGGCTTATGAGTCGATTGTGCAGAAAGGGTACTTATTTTGGGGAGGAGTCCTGTTCTCGCTGACGTTTGTGGCAATGCTGAGTTTTATCCTCTTCCTGACCACCTTCGACCGCATTTATTCGAAATATATTTTCTGCGTACTGGGTCTGGCTGGTTTCTTTTTCATCAACGATGGGTTTATGAACCAGTTCGCTTCCGAATCGCAATTCTGGTTGCCCCGCCAGAATGTTTACTTTCTGTTTCCGCTCATTCTGTTCTATTCCCAACTAACCTTCGTTCGTACATTTTTATCCCTTGAGGATACCCCATCATACCGCTGGCATACGATCGGAACGGTCGTTCTTTGGTGCGGACTCGTTTGCCTGTTTTGTCTGACCTTTGAATTAGTTACGCCCCTCACACCAACTGTCGAACTGATTATTATACGGATATTCTCAGTTTTTTACTGGCTACCCATGCCGGTTATTGTAGCCTATATCGTAATCAGCATTATCCGAGGATATCATGTACGCGAAGGCTGGCTGTACCTTGTTGCCGTTTCGCCATTTTATACCCTCAATCTCGGCCAGGTCTTTGCCAATTTCGGCTTGATTCCTACCTACGAACCCGTTGCGAATTTTACGTATTATGCCGTGGCTGCTCTATTTGAGGTACTGGCTCTGACCATTGGCCTGGCCTATCGCTATAAATTAGAGCGCGACCAAACCGAGCGACTTATCAAAGAAAGTACCGTTCAGCAACAACGAGCGTACGAAGCCGAAGTGCAGACATTAGCATTGAAAAATGGCTTACTGGTTGAAAAAGAGCGTATTGCCCGCGATCTGCACGATAATGTTGGCGCGCATCTGGCGTTTATTGTCACCAACCTGACGCATATCAGTGATCAGGTCGAAAAACAGCCGATTCAGGATGGAAAGCAATGGGCTGGCCGATTGCGTAACATCGTAACTCATACACGAGAGGCTGTCAAATTATTACGCGAAACTATTTGGGCCATTCATCAGGAAAGCTTTACTGTCGAGGAATTTGATGAGCGATTGAATCAATACATCAATCGGTATTTCCACGAAACGAATGGCCTGAATGTCGACGTACAGGTGACGGGCTCGCAAACCCAGCGATTGAGTTCAACGCAGGTTTTGAATCTGTTCCGCATTGTTCAGGAAGCGCTTAATAATGTGGTCAAACACGCACAGGCGACGTCGGCGCGGGTTCTGCTAAAAGTCAGTTCGAGTGGACATATTAATTTGCGTATCCACGATAATGGCCGAGGATTTACCTGGACCAGTGAAGCGCGTTCGGGGCAGCATTACGGTCTGCAAAATATGCAAACCCGGGCGAAAGAACTGGGCGGTACGTTCCGGGTGTTCGCTGAAGAAGGTACTACCGTAGAAGTTGAAGTATAACGATTCGGTCAGCGCGATTGATAAGGTCCAAAGACAGACTTAACCGTAAACTTTTCGGTACTGTCGTCAACGATAATGACCTGATACGTTTCTCCGCCCGGCGCAACCCGCAACACGATATGTCCTTTACTACTTTTGAGTCGGTTCAATAACTCGCCAATAACTAATTTGTTGGCTTCCAGCATATCCGTAGCAAAAACATCCCGTTCGCCCGGATAAATTTCCTGCGAATAAATTCGGTCCAGCACATCGTGACCTGGGTGATCCGACGACCAGACAGGTATAACAAAAACCCGAGGCCGAAGCGCACCTAGCAAATGATCGTTTTGCGAATCCCGGTTGCCGTGATGATCAAGAATATGCGCATCTACAGGCCCAACTACTTTTGATACCGGCGTTTCAACATCATTCCAGGCTGGCGCTCCGAAGCGAAGTATCCCCGGTAGATCGCCACCAGAGAAATAATCGAACTTACCGTAACGTAGCCGAATCGCAATGCTGCACATATTTTCGGACGGTAACTGACTCAGGTTCAGCCCCGCCAGATCGGGGAAGAGTTTACGTGTTTCTGTACCAGCACCCGTCCATACTTCGCCATTAGCAATAATATTCCTGATTTCGAATGTATTCGTGAATTGAGCGGGAGCCTTCTTTAAGACAATCTGATCATTACGCCCCGGTTTGCTTCGCTCAAAAACGGTTCCCTTGTTTTTGCCTTGCCAGTCCACGAACGCTTTGTAGTTGGTCATCATTAGGCTAACCTGTGGAGTCGGGTATGTATAATCCGGCCAACCCCGGTCCATAATCTTGTCGATGGGCAGATAGGCAGCTACCTGCGTAATTCCTGTTAGCACGAAATTGCCCTCTTTCGATTTGGGCGAAATCGACGAGGGACTACCCATATGATCGTTATGAAAGTGAGTGAGTTGAGCATAATCCAACTTTGGCGTAAGCTGGCTCATCGTCATCATGCTGATGATGTACCGGGCAATCCACTCGCCCGGCTGTTTGTCTGCATTGGGCACGGCAGATGTATTTCGAGGGCTTAATGTTCTGGGCGAAGTCGGATCGAGGGCACCCGCATCAATCAGCAGCGTTGTGCCATCAGGCAGGATAAAAAACGTTGCATTGCCCCGGCCTGTATTAATGTGGTGAATATCCAGATTTCCCGCTTTCCAGGGAGGGAGCGTTTCTTTCTCTTTTTGGGCGTAACTGCTATCAACAACCAAAAGAAAAATTGAAAGGAGCAACAAAAGAAGCTGTATAGAAAACGTCTTCATGGGGTATAATTTGATAAACGTTCTGCGTTTACGAATGGTCGAAAATCATTCGCCAGCCGCCTTTCGTTTTTTCCCAGACCGTCGTAAACCAGCCGGTTCGATTAGGCTTATCCCCACCGCTAAGCACATATTGGCCCGTTACTAGTGCATTGGATTTTCCCAACATACGTACGTTGACGTGTTCGTACCGTAATATCTGAAGAGGCCGCCCGGTTTTCCAGAACCCATTCTTCATCGTATTCTCAATAACTTCTACTCCCCCGCGCGGTCCATTAGGTCCCATCTCCTGCGCATCGGGCGTATAGGCTCCTAAGTACTGTTGTAGGTTCCCCCGATTCCAGCCTGCTGATGTGGAATCAAGAGCCTGACGAATTTCGGTTTCTGCCGCGCCTGGCTTCGGTTTGGCAAATCCCAGCGATGTAAAGAGGAGAAATGCTGCCGTGTAGAAAATAATTTTTTGCATTTTTTATGGTTTGGTTAACGGTTTGCTTATCGGCCAATTTAAGCTACGCATTTTTCAACGGATAGCAAAAATCTAGTAGACGGTATCCCTTGGGCTGTCCTGAAACCCTGTTTTGCTAATAAATCGACAACTTTTTGTTATTTCCTTCATTTGTTTGAGATCACTGTATATTGGCAAGATTTTGGTAATCTGTCTGGCATGTAACTTTGCTGAACATGACCAGTCAGATGCCTCAAACCAATCTTCTGAAACAATATATTAAGACTTTTCATGCATCCCGACCGGTATTTCCGGGAGTTCTGCCTCGTAAGTGGGGTGAGCAATTCAGCGATGCCGAATTACAACAAATTTATACGGCTTTAACACTCGTTATAAAGCAGGCCGACGCCTATTCGCGAGAAAACTTGATTCGTGAATTTGAATCGTTTGCCTATTCCCCCCAGCATCTTCGTTGGTATCTGGACCGTTTCTGGAACGAAATTGTTGATTTACTGATAGATGTACCTAAATCTGCGAATAATTACCAACTGAACTAAGGCTAAAAAGGCGTTTATATAGACTTGTTTATCAGCAGGCAGTAATTAATCACATCTCATCTATAACGTATCGCTGTTACTAGCCAGCGAAAGGATAATCTGCTTGCAGAATACGTCTTGCCCTACCATCCTTTCTTTGTACTTTTGTTTTCCTTATCATAAATCAGGAAAAGCCTTTGAAAGAATACGGCAGCAGCATACAAAAGCTCGTTGACAATATGGTCAACATCGACGATCGAGAAAAGCGTACCCGGTACGCACATATTCTGATCGAGTTAATGCGGCAAATTCACCCGAACATGAAAGATGGGCAGGATTACTACAACAAGTTGTGGGATGATCTGTACATCATGTCTGGGTTTACGCTGGACGTCGATAGCCCCTATCCGCCACCGTCTGAAGAAGCCCTGGGTAAAAAGCCTCAGACGGTTCCCTACAATACACATCATTTGAAATTCAAGCACTTTGGCCGTAATGTGGATTTGCTAGTTGCCAAAGCAGTTGCTCTGGAAGATCAGGAGGAACGCCGAGCATTCGTTTCGTATCTGACGCGCTTGATGCGTACTTTTTATCAGGCCTGGAATAAAGAATCCGTTGAAGACGAAACCATTTATCAAAGTTTGATTGAGCTTTCGAATGGTCAACTCTACGACGATATTAAACTCATTCGGGAAGAAGGCCTTGTTGAATCGACTCCACGCGAGCGAACGGGCGACCAACCTCAGCGCGTAGGTGGCAATCAATACCGAAATGACCGAAATCGGGATAATGGATCGGGCATGAATCAAGGACGCTCTAATCGCGATGGTGGTCAACAGCGGAACTTCGGAAACCGCAACCGTAATGACCGCGATGGTGGATCGAATCAGGGGCGTCCAAACCGTGATAATAATGGCCAACGTAATTTCGGCAATCGAAACAACGGCCCAGGTGGTCAAAACCGAAACAACGACCGCCGAAGACGATAACTTTTTAACGATGAGTGATAAGTGATGAACGATGAATAAAATGGCTTGATGGCTTTATTCATCGTTCATCACTTATCACTCATAACTCATCACTCCAAGAATGGCATCTTTTCAAATTACGGGCGGGCGCAAACTGAAAGGCGACCTTATTCCGCAAGGCGCAAAAAACGAAGCGTTACAGATTCTTTGTGCCGTATTACTTACCAAAGAACCCATTGTTATCCACAATATTCCAAGCATCCGCGATGTCAACCAACTGATTGATTTACTGGGGGATTTAGGTGTTTGGGTAACCAAAATGGGTGAAAGTTCATACCGTTTCCAGGCCAGCGATGTAAATCTGGATTATCTGGAAACCGAAACCTATAAGCGAAAAGCAGCTGCCCTCCGTGGGTCGGTTATGTTGCTTGGGCCGATGCTGGCTCGTTTCAAAAAAGGTCGTATTCCGCGTCCAGGTGGTGATAAAATTGGCCGTCGCCGACTGGATACGCACTTTCTGGGTTTCGAAAAATTGGGCGCACAGTTCAATTACGATGCCAACGATGGTGGATATTATCAGGTAGATGCCAGCAATTTGCGCGGAACCTATATGCTTCTTGATGAAGCGTCAGTAACGGGTACAGCTAATGTACTGATGGCTGCCGTTATGGCCGAGGGAACAACAACCATTTATAATGCCGCCTGTGAGCCTTATTTGCAGCAACTCAGCAAGATGCTCAATTCGATGGGGGCAAAGATTACGGGTGTCGGGTCTAACCTGCTCACGATTGAAGGCGTTTCGGAACTACATGGCACCGAGCACACCATGCTGCCCGATATGATCGAAATCGGATCGTTTATTGGCCTGGCCGCTATGACGCAATCCGAAATTACGATCAAAAATTGCCGCATTCCGGAACTAGGGATTATTCCTGATCAGTTCAAACGGCTTGGTATTCAGATGGAATTTCGGGGCGATGACATTTATATTCCCGCTCAGGAGCATTATCAGATTGATTCATTTTTGGATGGCGGTATGATGACCGTGGCGGATGCTCCCTGGCCAGGCTTTACCCCCGACTTACTCAGTATTGTTCTGGTAACAGCTGTACAGGCCCAGGGAACACTACTAATCCACCAGAAAATGTTCGAAAGCCGGCTGTTTTTTGTGGATAAACTGATCGATATGGGCGCTCAAATTATCCTCTGCGATCCGCACCGGGCTACCGTCGTAGGGCTAAACCGTCAGATTCCGTTGAAAGGTATTCGGATGTCATCGCCCGATATTCGGGCTGGCGTTGCGTTATTGATTGCCGCCATGTCGGCCAAAGGAACCAGTATTATTGACAGTATTGAGCAGATTGATCGTGGCTATCAGCATATTGATACGCGCCTGAACGCCATTGGTGCTGAGATTATTCGGTTGTAATTTCTTGCTAATCGTTTTTACAAAGAAGGGCTATATGAAAGCCCTTTTTTGGTTCTCTACTTAAACCGAAGTAACTCGCCTAAACCTTCTGACTTGATTTTTGTCTTTAGTATATAGTTCGTTTACTTAGCGACAAAAATTGATTGTTAAATCATGTTACGACGAATGAAAACATCACAATCCAATCTATTTATCTGGGCGTTAACCTTCTCGTTAGCAGGTATTTCATTAGCTGCTTGTGGCCAGGCGACTACTGGTGCAGCTACGGCCAGTCAATCGGCTAATGATCCCGCTAAAACTGCCTTATTAACTCCCTTACAGCAAACCGTTACCAAGATCAAAAAACTGGTTGCTACGGGAGACCCCGATTTCGACTATGCATTTCAGGCTAAATTGCATGCGCAGGGCGCTCAGGACTTGCTGAAACAGGAAATTCAGAGTGGGAAAGACACAGCCTTACTAAAAATAGCTAAAACGTTGTTGCCTGCTACCGAATCCGAGATTACACTGGTAGATGGTACGATGCGCCAATTGAAACCAACGCGTCCCAATCAGGCCTATACGCAGCAGCAAAGTCGCAACGTCGAGGCAATGAGTTTAAAATTGCAGCAAACGGGTTCTAGCGACAAATTGACGAGCAATCTTGATAAAAATTTTGCGACTCTTTTGCTTGATCAGCGTCAGGATGCGATTGATATGGCTACGACATACCTGCAATACGGTAAAAACGAAACCCTACGGAATTATGCTCAGGGTCTGATCGATAAATCGAAGAAGGAAATGGCGCAAATTAAGGCGGTACAAAAATAAAAAAGACGATCACGTTTGGCTTTTAAAAACGGGAAGTATCTTCATGCTTCCCGTTTTTGTGTATATGGAAGTAGCTCAAACATTTATTCCGACGGCAGGTACTAGTGGGATTCTGCCCATGATTACGTACTTTTTGCTTGTCGTAGCCATGCTTGCCTTTTTAGGCAATTTTATTTTTATACTGACCTCGTATACGAGAATCGCTCCTGAGCCAGCCGCATCTCCTTATCGACAGATGCCTATAATAGTACTGATTTGCAGCGCGATAACAGGCTGGGTTTATTATTTTCTTCAAAGTTATTACCACGATATGTTGGCCGAATTGGCCACTGTTGGCGACTTGGCCGATCGTCAAACGTTACTGCGTGAATCCTATAATGCAGTCGGACAATATCGGTATATGGGCTGGTTTATTACGACACCTCTGCTATTGATTCACATAGTAGCTATATTCAAGATTCAATTCGATACGACCAAACGACCTATAGCCGCTTTAGTAGTGTCCACCTTATTCATGGTGCTGGCTAGTTATATTGGTCATCAACAAGTATCGTTTGATAACGAAATTCAGGTTGGCCCAAAAGCTATCTGGGGGCTTATTGCCTTGATTGACTACGTATTTATTCTGTTTACGCTGAATAAGCTTTGGAAGCAAACCGATGACTCAACTCCGCTGAATCATCAACCTCAGTTTCGCTTTAAGGCCTTGCCCATTCTAACGATCTGGGGTGTTTATTTACTTGGTTTTTTTCTGACCCTTCTACCAATCGATTTCAACTGGATTCACATCCTTTTTACGCTGGCCGATCTGATTAGTATTATTGGCATAGGCTTAGTTGCTTACGTTAGCTATTCTCAAACAGAATCGACTGCCAGTGCCAACCGGTTGGAAAATAATTGAATACAAACACCTATTCACTATGCGTGTCGTTTACAGATTTGTTCTTTTACTTCTTCTGATAGCTAGTCGACCCATTTTTGCTCAGAATGGAATTGTTGTTTTTCAGTCTGATTTTGGGTTGAAAGATGGAGCTGTATCAGCCATGAAAGGCGTAGCTTTAGACGTATCGCCAACGCTGAAATTGTTCGATCTGACCCACGAAATTCCGGCGTATAACATCTGGGAGGCCGCTTATCGGTTGTATCAAACCGTAACATACTATCCAAAAGGAACCGTTTTTGTGTCGGTTTGCGATCCGGGAGTTGGGACCGGACGTCGTTCTGTCGTTTTATTAACTAATTCTGGACATTATATTGTAACGCCTGATAATGGTACGCTTACCTTAGTAGCTGAACAGTTGGGCATTCGGCAAATTCGTCAGATTAATGAAGCGATTAACCGCCGGAAAAATTCTGGCCAATCGTATACCTTTCATGGTCGTGATGTATATGCGTATACCGCTGCCCGATTGGCTTCGCGTACCATCCGTTTTGACCAAGTCGGTCCTATATTGCCAAATGAGGTAGTGCGTTTACCGTATCAGAAACCGGAATTAGCGAAGGGAATTGTCAAGGGAAACATTCCGGTTCTGGATATTCAATATGGCAATGTCTGGAGCAATATTCCGAAAACGCTGATCGATCAGCTTGGCGTAAAGGCGGGTGATAACGTACACGTTCAGATTTATCATGCCGACGCGGTTCTATACGACAAATCAGTTCGGCTGGTTAATACCTTTGGCGAAGTTTCTACTGGCGACGATGCAGCGTATATGAACAGCTTACTCAATTTCTCCATTGCGGTTAATATGGGAAATTTTTCAGAGAAATATAAAGTATTCAGTGGCCCCGACTGGACCATTACTGTAAGCAAGTAAACTAATTTTTTGTCATCCTGACCGAAGGGAAGGATCTTAGGATTCCATAATACTCAAATAGGGTATGTTAAGATCCTTCCCTTCGGTCAGGATGACAAAAATGATCAGTGTTTGACTAAGTCAATTCTACACGTAAAAATCAAAAAGCCGCTTTCGTGAAAGCGGCTTCGAACGCATCTATAGGAAACAGAACCTAATCGTTGGTTCCGGGAGAGATTCATGATCGGACTTAAAACAAATTTTTAATGTCGATCCTTCGGTGAAGCTGTTCTTCGTCTTTAAAGGGCAGCATAACCATAACCCGACCTTGTTCGTGAATAGCTTCTATTTGATCGGCGTCAACAAAGGACGGAATGTCTAAAACTCGAAGGAACATCGGTACGGCCAGCCGTTGGCTGACGCCATTCTCCTGATGTTCTGATGTGCCAACCAGCAAAGTATAGAGAACGAGTTTGCTGCCCTCAACTAATACATTAAACGAGTTGGCTTTCACACCGGGGGCCGATATGGTGATGACCAACCGTTCATCTTCCCGCTCGACGTTCATGGTGGTCTGCGTCGACCCACCATAAAGGGTATTCAGCAAGTCGATCTGTCCGGCTGTTCCCTGAAACACGTTTTCTATCGCTTTCATAGTGGATGTTGTTTACTGTTCAACTTCTATACTATAGACAAACCTCGTGCCTAAAGGATTAATCAGTATTTTTCAGACATGATGTCAGGTAAAATTTGCCTTATTTCGGGCCTATAATGCCGTTTTGGCACAATTAAGCTAGTTTCTATAGCACATACGCAATTTTGCCATTGTTGCGATTTATGGGCTTTATGTGGAAAGACAACCACACCCATTACCCAATTGTCGCTACCGAAAGATGGGATTCGTGGCGTATCTTTGTAGAACCATGCATATTAAGATTGGAACGCGAAGTAGCCGATTGGCGGTCTGGCAAGCGGAGTATATTCAAACGTTGCTCCAGCAAGGTGGCGTAAGCTCCGAATTAGTATTAATCGAAACGAAAGGCGATCTGGTATTAGATCGTTCCTTGTCGAAAATTGGTAGTAAAGGCGTATTTACGCAGGAGTTGGAAGACCAACTTCGCGATGGCAGCATTGATATTGCTGTTCATAGCGCCAAAGACCTCCCGTCTAATTTACCGTCCGATTTAGCTATCATAGCGTTTACCGAGCGCGAATTAGCCAATGATGTACTCGTTAGCCGTAATAAATCTCTGTCATTAAAAAGTGGCGAAGCCTTTCGGGTAGGAACGTCATCGACACGTCGGGTAGCGATGCTTAAGCATTATTGTCCCCATCTGACCACGGTTGACATGCGAGGGAATCTGCAAACTCGTATTCGCAAACTGGATGAGGGCCAATGCGATGCGTTGTTGCTGGCTTACGCAGGGGTTCACCGAATGGGCTATGACGATTTAATCGTCGAACATCTCCCGATGGCCGATTTTACGCCCGCTGTAGGGCAAGGAAGCGTTGCCATCGAAGTCGCTACTTCACTGGATAATGAGGTTAGCGAAACGATTAAACGACTGGTCAATCATTTACCAACGGAAGCCTGTTTACGGGCCGAACGTGCTTTTCTAGCCCGGTTAGAAGGTGGTTGCAGTATTCCATCGTTTGCACTCGCTCACTGGACAACCGAAGAAACGATTAGCCTGACTGGTGGGCTGGTCAGTTTAGACGGCATTCAGTTATTACGCGAAACGTTTAGTGGGCCGCCTATCGAGGCTCCGTTGTTAGGACATTCGCTGGCTGAAGCGATTCTGGAACGCGGTGGCGACGAATTATTAATCCAAATTCGCCAACAATTATGACCATTAAAATTGCCACATCGGATGCCGATATCCGGCGATGTATACCGGCTATGATCGCGCTTCGGACTCACCTCACACCTGAAGAGGCATTTGAGCGGATTCGCTCTCAGCAGGAAACCGATGGATTTGTGCTCGCCTTTGTTGACGATGGCAGCGAAATCGCTCCGGCCGTAACAGGTTACCGGTATATGAATTTACTGTACAGCGGAAAGACTTTATACATTGATGATCTGTCAACTTTGCCCGAAGCGCGCGGAAAAGGATACGCTGGTGCTTTAGTGGACTTCGTGATCGATCAGGCCCGGCAGACGAATTGTCAGTGTGTTTCGCTTGATTCGGGACAGAATCCAGCGCGTTATGACGCCCATCGATTGTACCTAAACAAGCGGTTTAATATTGCCAGCCACCATTTCAAACTGGATTTGTAATCGCGCTGCTATTCAGTAATTTGCAATACTATACTAAGTTGAGACGGCTATTGACCTGCGGCTATGAATCTTTTTCGAATTAGTTGGAGTAATCTTCGGGATAAACCGCTTAGCAGCTTCCTGAGTGGACTGTTAATGACTTTTGGCATCACGATTATTTCCTTACTGCTCTTACTGAATAAACAATTAGACGATCAGTTTCGGAAAAATATCAAAGGCATCGACATGGTGCTGGGTGCTAAAGGAAGTCCGCTGCAATTAATTCTATCCAGCATTTATCAGATCGACTCGCCGACGGGCAATATTCCACTCGAAGAAGCTGAACGGCTGACGCGTAATCCGATGATCAAAACGGCAATTCCGCTGGCGATGGGGGATAATTATCATTCGTTTCGGATTGTCGGAACCAACAAAAGCTACCTCGATCATTTTGGCGCGACAGTCGGACAGGGAAAACTATTCCAGCAAAATCTGGAAGTGGTCATCGGCCCACGCGTAGCTGCCGTTACGGGATTGAAAATTGGTGATTCGTTTGCCAGTTCGCACGGATTGGATAAAGACGGTGAAGAGCACGGCGACTCAAAATATAAAGTTGTCGGAATTCTAAATGCGACTAATACGGTCACCGATCAACTGATTCTTACACCTGTATCGAGTGTGTGGGCCGTTCATGGGCATCATGACGAAGATCACCATGATGAAGAGCATCACGAAGCTGGAGAGGCACACGAAGACCATGATGAAGAAGCGCCACGCGAGATCACGAGTATGCTCATTAAGTTTCGGAATCCACTGGGTATGATGCTCGCTCGCGGCATTAACAACAATTCCAAACTCCAGGCGGCTTTACCGAATATTGAAGTGAATCGGCTGTTTTCGCTGCTGGGTGTGGGCGTCGAGACTTTGCGCGGATTAGCGATTGTGATTATGCTTATTTCGGGTATCAGCGTATTTGTGTCGCTCTATAACTCGCTGAAAGAACGGCGATACGAAATGGCCTTGATGCTATCGATGGGCGCTACGCGAGCGCAACTGTTTGGTATGCTATTGCTGGAAGGTATTGTATTAGCCCTAATTGGTTTCGTGCTGGGAATTTTATTAAGCCGTATTGGACTTTGGCTATTTTCCAGCAGTGTATCCGATGAATATCATTACAATCTGGCTGCCTTTGGGATTCTTCCTGAAGAGTGGGGCCTACTGGGAATCGCTCTTCTAATTGGCATTCTAGCCGCTGCCCTTCCTGCCTTAGGCGTCTACCGCATGAACATCTCCCGTACGCTGGCGGAGGAATAAAAATAGTTTGAAACCAGGAATTGTCTAAACCTTCCGTTTTTTGTCATGCTGACCGGTCCGCCGGTACGGAAGGAAGCATCTTAAAATACCTGAACAAGTGAGTTAGGGAACTTCAAGATGCTTCCTTCCGCACCGGCGGACCGGTCAGCATGACAAAAACGTTTGCCCGCATTTTGTCAGAGGTTCAAAACAACTTCAAACTAACTACCTAGTACTTATTAATAACCGAATCTGGCAGCACTTTTACGTCGATGCCGAACGCTTTTAATAAATTAGCCCGGTTGTTTTGGCCATCGACGTAAGCCGGATTCACGACCATCGAGCGGTTATAATAGTACGAAGCTAATTCTAGCTTTTGTCGATTGTTCTCCACCTGACCTTCGCCCTGATAAATTACACCAAGGTTATTGTAAGCGGGAGCGTAGGCATTAGCCGCCCGAATCGTTTGCTTGTAATAGTATTTAGCTGAATCGACATTGGGCGTAATTTTTTGGAAAACGTACGCCATTGAGAAATAGGCTTCTCCAAAGTTTGGGTAAATCCGGGTCGATTCCTGCAAATGATCCAGCGCCCAGCGACCATGTTTATTGGCATGCGCAATGTTGGTATCAATCAATGTCTGCGCTTTCTTGATCTGATCAACGGATGGCTTTGGCTTAATCGCGTTGGTAGCATTTGCAATAGAATCGGCTTTCGCGCGATCTTTCAGCCCCTTTTCGATCCACTCGTTCGCGACGTGCCGCTGTACCTGACAACTGTTCGGTGCATACGGTAAGGCTGAATTAAAGAGAATAAAGTTATTCTTCCAGTCGCGGTTGCGTTCAACTGTTTTGAAGGAATATAATCCAGCAACGACAACCATCAGCACCAGCAGTGGTGCATAACGTACTAGCACAGGTTTTGAGTCAGCTGACGAGCGTACAAGCAATTGCTGTAATGCCCAGATTAAGATAAATCCGAAACCCATAACGGCCGCATAGGCAAATCGTTCGGCGAAAATACCACCCCGGAACCAGATAAAGCCTAAACCTGGCGCCATGGTCACGAAGAACCAGAAGATACCAAAGCCCCAAAGCGTCCGTTTTACAAACCCTTTCCAGGCCAGTACGAGCAATCCTACAAAGGTGAAGAAGCCAGCCCACGTCAATAAATCGCCTTTGCCACCCGATGGAATTACGTTGTACGAATAGTCGTAGACCAATGGATGAGGTAGTATCAGCAATCGAATGTAGTATTCCAGGAACTTGAACATCGTCGATTTCTGCGTTTTCTCGATAGCATAGGGGTAATTCGCCCAGTCGATCGGTGGCGTTCCGCTTAGGGTGCCAATCATTTTCTGTTTCTGATAGAAGAAAACGGCCGCAACGACCAGGAATGGCCACAAACTTATCAATGATTGCCAGACATTCCGACGGGCAAACCAATATTGCATTGCTGGAATCAGGGCCAAGCTAACAATAGACGATTCTTTGGAAAGAAAGGCAAAATAGAGCGATACGCAGGCAAGTCCTAACCAACTTGCAGACATGGAACCCAGGATCAGTGCACCTATTACACCGCCTGCCGCACTTCCTGTCAAGCTGCTACCAATTACATAACCGCCTATAACGGCAAAAAGACCAACTAACCCACCAAAAATCCAGTCAACTGCTGGACCTTTGAACCAGAACGGCGAAGACGATTCCAGATGCTTCCAATAGGAAAGCAACATAAGCGAGATGAACAGGAAGCTCAGAATTTCGTCGCGCCCTTTAATGTTCGCTACGATTTCGGTATGAATCGGATGGGCAATAAATACCAGCCCAATCAAAAAAGCCATAATTGTCTGGCCAGGCAACCATTTCTGGAGGAGTACGCCAACCGATAAACCCGTCAGGCCATACAGGCCAGCGTTAATCATGTGGCTGATGTTCGGATTATCTTTAAAATACTCCTGCTCCAGCGCGAAGGTGATCAGTGAAAGGGGGCGATAATAACCCAGCGATATATTACTAAAGTGCCAGAATTCAGTCCGCAGCAAGTCGGGAATACCCGCAAATCCTTTTTTAACGAATAAATTTTGACCGACAGCAGCAATATCATCCAGCGCATACTGGTGCCCAAACGTATTGATATACAAGCTGAATCCTAATAAAGTCAGAACGGCAACCGGCCACCAGACAACAGGGCGTTTTTTAATTGGTAAATCGGATGTTGATGGTGTACTAACCGGTTTTGCCGGCGCCGTACGAACCGGAGGGCGTTGTGCCGTTTCGTTAACCGTATTAGGTCGGGTAGTACTTTTTGCGGGAGTTGGAACAGGTTTGGGAGAGCCTGAACGAGGGTTTTCGTAAACAGGCGGTTGCTTTCGTTTAGCCATAACAGCGGGTACTCGTCTATTTTTGGGTGTATTGATTCTCTGTTCAGATTTGTAAATAGGCTACCTGGAGAATCACTACATTTATGGATTGATTGTAAAGTTCCGTAAGAATGTCAGCAAAATCAATTCAGATGCATAATCAACTGAAAATACTTGTTTTAGGCATTGGCCTGATGGCCCTGATTAGCAGTTGTGCGACGGTACGTCCAACATCGCCAACAACGGGCACGTCCTCCTCTCAACTCAATCGTTCGGATAACATGGCCCTTGGTAATCCAAGCGGAGCTTCCATCAGCGATCCGGACAATTATTTACTATCTCGACCTCAATATATACTCTCTTATAATCGTAGTCGTGGCATCGCTAATTGGGTTAGCTGGCACCTGAACGCAGCGTCAAAAGGTGATAGCAAGCGAACCGATGCTTTCAAGCCCGATCCGGCTTTACCTAAAGGCTGGTATGCGGCCCGCCCGTCTGATTACACAAACACCGGTTTTGATCGAGGTCACCTCTGTCCTTCCGATGATCGGGATGCGACACCCGAAGATAACGCAGCCACATTCCTCCTAACCAACATCGTGCCACAAGCCCCGCGACATAACCGGGAGACCTGGAAAAATTTAGAAGACTATGAACGTCAACTGATGAGCAACGGTAACGATGTCTATATTATTGCTGGTGTAAATGGCACGGGCGGCACAGGCCAGAATGGTTACGCAACCTCAATTGCAGACGGAAAACTCACCGTTCCGGCCACGCTCTGGAAAATCCTGATCGTTATTCCAACAGGCTATGACGCTATGTTTCAGGTTACGGAAAATACACGAATTATTGCGGTAAATATCCCGAATCAGCAATCAGCCGCCGATAAACCCTGGCAAGCGTACATTACTAGCATCGACGAAATAGAGAAATTGACGGGTTATGATTTTTTGTCGAACGTCTCTGTTGATATTCAGCGAATTATCGAAGCTCGGATGGAAGTAGGGGCTAACTAGACATGAGTTGTTATCAACTAAAAAGCCACAAAGATTTTATGTTCTTTGTGGCTTTTTAGTTGTATAGGTTATCTACTAAGCCGTTACGACGGCTACTTGCTGCATTTCCTGAACAACAGGCTCTGCAATAATTCGTCGTGTGCGTCGGCGTAATAGAGCGATGGCTTCATCATCATTGGCAAAGGCTCCATTTACATTCACCATATTTTTCGCCAGTACATCATATCGACCGCGCATCAGGTAGAAAAAGATTTGTAAGAAATCCAATCCGTCGAAAATGATGGCCTGATTCGTCGCGTATTTATCGATTGTTTTTAGGAAAAATGTTGGGTGCTCCGTCCAGTGCATGCCTGGGCGAATGTGGTGGCTAATATGATAACCATCGTTCCAGCATTTTTTGTTGTACTTCACATTAATACAAGTGATGCTGTTTTTGTATGCATTGCCTGGATCTTCGCTATCCACAAACGCGTGTTGCGTCCAGTTACCCAGCATAGCAATCAGGCGGTAAATAACTAGTGGGACCAGAAAAACAAGAACTACAGCAGGCCAGCTAACGAAACATAGCCCGATACACACTATACCAAAGACAATCTCACCCGTTAAGGCACGAGTGGCTAATTTAGGGCGATTTTTCTGACGAAGGTACGACAGTAGATTACGAACACCGACGACAAAAAAGCGACCAAAATAAGCCAGAAAACTCCGGAAGCTATCCCGCTGGAACGTCATCGTGCTGCTATCGTCATCTTCGAGATTATTCTCGGGATGGTGCATACCAATGTGATGGCTGTAATAGGTTTCGGGCGTATGACCAAAGAAAGGAGCAATTATCCAGGGCAGGTATTTATTCATCCAGTCATATTCTGACTTGAAAAACTGCCGGTGGCTAGTGCAATGCAACATGAGCCCAAATGGCCCTTTGAACACAAAATTGCTAATGTAGAAATGTACCGCAGCTATAGTCCACCATAACCAGCCTGACACGAAAGGCATGAATAGCAAAACGCTCAGTGGAATAAGAATAAAGGTGAGCTTAAGGGTAAGATAAATGAAGGGGAGGTCCCGCTCGTCTTTAATATACTGGAGAAAAAAGCGATCAACTCGCGAATAATCTTTCCCCGTAAAGGTGGGGTCCTGGAGGGTGCTCAGTACCTTCATGGAAATGAGTACGGTGGTTAGAAATAGACAAAAAAATTCGGATAGTCTCGATTTCGCTATGGACGACAATCGAAACTGTCCGAACCTCCGTGTAATACTAACGAAAAAAACCGAACAGAATTGAACTTTTTTTCGTTAATGCGAAATTTATTTTTTTTCAACCGCGTGACCACCGAACTCATTCCGCAACGCAGCGACGACTTTTCCTGTGAATGTGTCATCCTGTAAAGAGCGATAACGCATGATCAGCGAGAGGGCAATAACCGGTGTTGGAACGCCCAGATCAAGTGCCGTTTCGAGCGTCCATTTGCCTTCGCCCGATGAAAACATCTTGCCTTTAATGCCATCAAGTTTTGGGTCTTTGCTGAACGCGTCTTCCGTCAGTTCCATCAGCCAGCTGCGAATAACGGAGCCATGATTCCACATTTTAGCCACTGCTTCAAAATCAATCGGAAACGGACCCTTTTCCAGCACTTCAAAACCTTCTGCAATGGACTGCATCATGCCGTATTCGATACCGTTATGTACCATTTTGGTAAAGTGGCCGCTACCGGCTGAACCAGTGTAGAGGTAACCATCTTCTACGGAAATGTCCTGAAATACTTTGTGTAATGGTTCAATCACGTCGGGATCTCCGCCAACCATGGTACAGGCCCCATTCAGTGCACCACTGATTCCCCCACTGGTACCGCAATCCAGAAAACCGATACCTTTTTCTTTCAGATAATCATGGCGTCGCATGGAATCCTTATACTGCGAATTTCCGCCATCGATAAGTGTATCGCCCGGTTGCAGAAGTGGTAGCAATTGCTCGATAACCTTATCAACCAGTGGACCAGCTGGAATCATCAGCCATAACACCCGTTTTTCGGGAAGCGCATTGTACATGGCTTCCAGCGTATTTGCCCCTTGAGCACCTTCTTCCTTAACAGCCTCTACCAACGTTGCATTGATGTCGTAGCCGACAACCGTATGGCCATGCTTTATTAAGTTGCTGACGAGATTAAATCCCATCTTCCCTAAGCCAATGAATCCAATATGCATAACTTTCTATGGTTTGAAAGAAGCAAATTGGCGATTTTTTTCCTGATCAGCGTTCAGATAATTCGTTAGAATTTGATTAAGAATCAGACTCTATACTTTATTACACCCTCAAACTGAGTATAATCCTTCGGTTTAAGAAATCATAAGTCTCAACTTTTTGGGTAGTAACCAAACGATCAGAATACCGGCCACAGCGCCAAGGCTATCGGCAGCTAAGTCCATCCAGTCGGCGCTTCGATTGATGGGTAGTATGTATTGAAGAACTTCGATGAGGGCACCAAACAAAATTCCAGCAATGAGTACGCGGCCTACCTGAAAGCCGGTTAGCGCCCATAGCAGTGTAAAAGGTGCGAAAATGAGTATATGCAGCACTTTATCATTCCAGGTTGCTAACTCGCCAGGAATTTCCTCGTGAGGAGTCAGGCAGCCGATTAGCATAATGATTGTCCAGATGATGGCTAACCAGCGAACCAGCGCAGGGGGAATTTTCATAAAGTCGATTTTAATCGATTGGTTGTCAGAAGTAAGAAGAAGGCAGTTACACTAACCAGGTAAACAACATTTCGACTATCAATGACTCCTCGGCCAAGAGCTCTGTATTGTTCATCCAGGGCAAATAAAGAAAGGTAATACGATAGGCCGCCTAAAGCCGATAAGCCTGCCAGCGCATTCAGGCCGATGTAAAGCAGAAAACAAATAAATACGCCCAGCACGAAAGCCACTACCTGATTGTCGTTGAACGAGGACGACCATAAACCAATGGCAACAAATACGCAGGCTAGTAAAACCAGACCAATGTAGGAGCCAAATACACCGGCTGAATCTATATTGCCCGCTGGTGAGCCAAGCTGATAGAGCGAAAGATAATAGAGAAGGGTAGGCACCAGTGTAATAATGACTAATAACCAGCTCGCCAGAAATTTCCCCAAGACGATTCCCCAACGACTGACGGGTTTTGTCAACAGCCATTCTAGTGTACCCAAACGCACTTCATCGGCAATCGAACGCATGGTGATGGCAGGTACCAAAAATAGCATCAGATAGGGCGTTAGATTAAAAAACGTACCCATATCGGCATATCCGTTCTCCAGCAGGCTTGTATCGGGAAATACCCAGAGCAACAAACCCATAGCGGTCAGGAATACGCCCATAATAATATAGGCAATGGGCGACGAAAAAAACTGATTGATTTCTTTCCGAAAAATAGCCAGCACGTAGTCAGTATGTAATAATGATTCTATTCAAACGGATTGTCTTTGTTTCGACGTATAAATGCCGCAATAATCAGTGAAAAAACCAGCCCTAATAGCACAGACCCAATAACACCAAAGGCAAACAAAATGCCTGGGCTCTGAAATTTTTCCATGATTTCAATAGTCTGGTCAATTTGCTCATCCGACATCTTTCCCTGATCTTCCATCTGCTCACGCGCCTTTTCAGCTGCCCGCTCCATCATATTAGTGTTGATGAACGTCATGTAGAATACGGAAAATACGCTGGAGATTAGACCGGAAATTGCTGCCGTTAGCGTACCTAAGCTAAGCCCCTGGCTATACGTCATGTAACCACCATTGAGTTTCTTAAACTCTTGCATCGCTAAAACAAGCCCAGTGATGGTGAGGGCGTACGCTACCAAACCCAGTCCTCTATTTCCAATGCTATCGGTAACAAATAGAATGATCGAGTAGATGATGGACGCAACGGCTAAGATAAGCCCCCATTTAATCGCAAGACGGGATGTTGAAATTGGTTCGTTCATCGTAGAATGGTCTTAGGACAAATCATTGCATAACACTATAATCCTGCTTTCGGAAAATAAGCGAAATAATGAGCACAGGTATTACCGCCAACGCGGTTTTCTTCGTCAGCTCATCGGGGAGCAATATAGAAGGCTGCATTGTGGACACTTTCTGCCATTGTTCGGTAAACGTTTCGGGGCCAAACTGATCGGTGATCTGCTTTTTGCCTTCCAACAGGAGCTTTTTTGAATTCGTTATATATTCAGCAAAAACTCCCGGATCAATCTGAGTAACAAAGAAATAAATAAGCCAGCCTGTTACTAAAGCGGCTACCGTATTGAGCACGTAACCAATTGCCAGACCTTCCCACAAATGCAGTCGCCCATGACCGATATATTTCCGATAATACCAGACTGTAGCCAAGATTACAATGATATGAATGCCGTAATCCAGTACGCGAATGTTGCCTAATGCTGGTATATCCAGCGCGTACAAACCCAGAAAGTACAGGAAGCACAAAATACCCGTTGTGAAGCCTGCCAGCAGTGGAATCTTCAGTAACGGGTGATTAAAATAATTGATAATGTTTTTCATGAAGTACGGTTAAACTGGCCCTGATGTACGGTTCCGATCACAGCGCCCGTAAGTGTTTGCCCTAGAAACGGTGAGTTTTTCGACTTGGAGAACGTGCGACTATATACCCACTCGCGAGTTGGGTCAAAGAGTGTCAGGCTGGCTGTATTGCCTTCTCCGATACCTAAATTGGGTAAATGCAGAATACGTCGGGGATTTGTGTTTATCTTCTCGATGATTTGTGCTAACGATAACTGCTTATTATGCGTTAAAACAGCCGCAAACGCGGTTTCGAGACCAATCATGCCGAATTCAGCCTGATCAAATTCTACGTTTTTACTTTCAGCATCCTGGGGCGAATGATCCGATACAATTACATCAATTGTATCGTCTGCCAGCCCTTGCCACAATGCGGCTACATCCTCTGGAGAGCGGAAGGGTGGATTTACTTTCAGGTTTGTATCAAAACCCGCTAAAGCCGAATCATCGAAAACTAATTGATGCGCAGCAACATCGCAACTTACTGGCAGCCCGGCCGCTTTCGCCCGACGAATCAAATCAACCGACCGAGCAGATGAAATCGTGGAGAAATGCAAGGCAGAAGGCAGAGGACTATGGGCAGAGGGATCTTTTGCTCCATGCACGTAGTCCAGCAATCGTAAATCACGTTCGATGATCAGTTCTTCGGCAAGGGCAGGCATTCCTTTCAGACCCAATAAGGTACTTTGAACGCCCTCATGCATTTGCCCAAAACGGGTAAGTAATTGTTCTTCGGGCCGATTGATCAGTAGTCCGTTAATGGGTTGGAGATACTGAAGCGTTTTGAGAAGTAGATCTGGGTTCTGGAGCGGGTGAGTGCCATCAGAAAACGCAACGGCTCCCGCCCGATGCAGATCGAGCATTTCGGTGAAATCTTCACCAGCCGCTTTTTTCGTCACAGCCGCAATGGTATGCACGCTGACCGGTTGCCCTTCGGCCATGCGTTTGATATAACCGAGCGTCCCCTTATCGTCGACTACAGGATAGGTATTAGGTAGTACAGCAATATCCGTAAAACCCCCAGCCGCAGCCGCCTGACATACACTGGCTAGATCTTCTTTATGTTCATAACCGGGGTCCTGCGCCAATACGCGCATATCGAACCAACCCGATGATACGTGTAGATTTTTGGATTCAATAATAGGAACTTCGGAGGGGGCCGACAGATTTTCACCAATTTGGCGAATCAGGCCGTTTTCAACCAGAATATCAACCACCTGTCCGTCGAACGACGAAGCAGTATCAACAACGCGGGCAGAACGGATTAATAATTGCATAGAAAACTCCCGATTTGGTTCGACAAAACGGGGCTATGGATAAGTGATTATCAAAAAAAAGCTCCTTGCGGAGCCTTTTACTAATTTATTCCGTGAATCAGGCACCTACCAGACTCTTATAAGCATCGACCGTTAGGAGACTATCTTTCTGACTAGCATCAGCAGGTTTTAGCCGGATAATCCAGCCTTCGCCATAGGGGTCGCTGTTCAGTAATTCGGGACTTTTCTCAATCGCTGGATTTAACTCAAGTACTTCGCCTTCAATCGGTAAAAACAGATCCGATACGGTTTTAACGGCTTCTACAGCACCGAATACCTCACCTTTGCCTAAGGTTTGTCCAACAGTATTGATATCAACGAAAATGATATCGCCCAATTCGTGCTGTGCGTGATCGGTAATTCCAATTACGGCGGTGCCGTCATCCTCTATCCGAATCCACTCGTGATCCTCCGTATAACTCAGCTCTGCAGGAAAATTCATTGTAGGGGTGTTTATCTAGAATATCCACAAAATTCGGTATCCGATGCCGAATTTGCAAACCATAATCCAGATGCCTGTCTATAGTTACAATAAGTTGCACAGACTCTTTGCTGGTCTGTACAACTTTATTGATTGATTACTTGGCTGCTACCGTTTCCAGGTCTGTGTCCTCACAGATCCCTTATCGGAGAATCGCGTTGGCTGACGCACAGGCGTCTGTGAGGACACAGACCTGGGGAGTTCGGCGGTTAGTTAATTCAACTCAATCAGTGGTGAGCTAATAAATATTGTTATAATCTACTTTATTTAGAAGCTACAGTCGATTGATTGGGTGAAAAATTATAGGCACCAAATCGGTCACCACTTTGCCGTTGAATCATCCATTGCGGATACGGCTTCGGATTCGCACTTACCTGATCCAGTTGGTCGAGTTGTTCGGATGTTAGGCTAATCTCTACCGCTTTGATATTATCGACTAATTGATCCGTATTTTTTGCGCCGATAATAACGCTTGTAATGGCTGGTTTCGCCAACACCCAGGCCAGGGCAATACGGGCGACCGAAACGCCATGCGCTTCTGCAATTTTTTCCATTACATCAATAATGTCGTAAGCGCGCTCCTGATTGACAGGGGGAAAATCAAAGCCAAGTCGGCGCGAATCGCCTTCGGGTTTATTGTCCCGAGTATATTTTCCTGATAAAAAACCACCGGCCAGCGGACTCCAGGGTAGAATCGCCATTTGCTGATCCTGTACCATCGGCACGATTTCGTTTTCGAGATCGCGACCAGCAATAGAGTAGTAATTCTGGGTCGAAATAAACTTCGTCCAGCCATTCTTTTCGGCGATTCCGTTGGCTTTCATCATCTGCCAGGCCGCCAGATTCGAGCAACCGATGTAGCGCACTTTTCCACTCCGCACCACATCTTCCAGACCACGCATCGTTTCTTCTAGTGGCGTGATAGGGTCGAATCCGTGAATTTGATAGAGATCAACATGGTCGGTTTGAAGTCGTTTCAGGCTACCTTCGATCTGCTGCATAATTTGCAGTCGACCGAGCCCAACCTGATTTTTCCCTTCGCCCATTCGTCCACGAACTTTGGTAGCAATGATCAATTCGTCGCGCGACAATCCGAGCGATTTTATCGACGCACCTAATAACTCTTCCGACTCACCAAAGGAATACACATTGGCGGTGTCGATAAAATTAATGCCGATATCCACTGCCGTTTTCAGGATGTCATTTACGGTGTCGAGCTGGAGTTCGCCGATGGCTTTCCAATAGCCATTCCCACCAAACGTCATTGTACCAAGGCAAATCTCAGAGACCAATACGCCGGTATTGCCAAGCGGGTTGTATTTCATGTGTTAGATTAAACAGGTTTTGGTTACAGATTTGGTTTAAAATGCTTCGCCGAGAGAAAAATATAGCCCCGTTCCTTCACGTGTTACGCCCACATCGGCCCGAAGGAATACATCTTTTCGCTGAAAAAAGAGAAACCGAAGACCTCCTCCAACCGCCCAACGAAATTGGTTAAATTGGATTTTATCGAGTGTTGGCGCAACCGTTCCTAGTCCGGCGAATACCGTTCCGCCCCAGCGCTTGCTGAAACTAAACGGCAACCAGCGTATTTCGGTTTGCATGGCGATCAGGTTTTTATCACGATAACGACCTAAGTAATAGCCGCGCATCAGGTTTTCTCCGCCCAACAAAGCCATGTTATTAAAAGGAACTGTGCCAGACATTAATACGCCCGAAAGCTGCGCTGCAATAATTCGGTTTGGTTTTCCCAAAGGCCGATAGATACGACCGTCAATGACAATACTCTGGTAATCAAAATCACTACCGACGGCTTGTCGATACGCCAGAAATCCTGCTTCAAGAAACTGCCCATTCCGAACATTGAGCACGTTTTTACGGGTGTCATTTACGATAGCCACGCCAACCCCAACACTCGACGAGCCTTCGCTGCCGACGGGCCGTATGAAGGCTGAAGAATCAGAATGCTCAAAGGAGACACGATGAATATTCTGATAATCGACTTCGAGACCGGCATACCAGCTCGCGTAAACTTTTCGCAATACGCGCTGACGAAACTGTATCTGATTGGAATTGACCAGCGCCGGATTATGGGGTTGCGTTTCATGGCCAATGCCATAATAGAGCAACGGAAATTGCTGGTAACGAACTCGACCTAATAAAAAATACTTGTTTTGATCGGAGTAAACCGCGTTTTCGAGTTGGGCGCCAAATTGGCCGCGTAGCGTAAGAAAAGTATATAAAGTTATCTCACTCAGCCGGTTGACGGTCGTATCATCTTTGGCGTAATAGAGCGAGAAGGTGCGTAGGCCAACCTCCAGACTGGTTTCAGGAGCATAGCCTAACGTTGGAAAAACTAAAATCTTGGACGACTCGGCCGATGAGGTATCATTCAGGGTTTGGTAGATAAATCGTCCAAGGCCGCGCTGAAATACTTTAGGGACTGGCTTTTGTGCCATTACGAATAAGGGCGCACACAACAGAATTGTCAGAAAGCCAGACCATCTCATCCGTGTTCTAAAAAGTATGTTCTATTACTATAGAACTTTCATTCAGGGCAATCGTTCACCCTCTCACTAGGTTTATTATTTCAGGAAACACTAAAAAGGCAAGTCCGATTACTCAGCCAGATTAAACTTCAACTGAACACCGCCAGCCGTAGTTGCCCGCTTGAAGGAGTTCGAAACGAGAGGATCGTTGAACGTACGGTCGAAATAGAGGTTGAAATTCAACCGGCGATTAACGATATAACTGATCTGCGGACGTAATTGGAAGTTCACATTACCCGCCGTAACGGTCTGTTCAGCATCCAGTTTTCGTTGGATGGTTCGTGTGTCGCGGAAGGTTAGTGCACAGGAGAACGTCAAATCATTTTTCAGTCGCTTATAGGCTCCATTGATCCGGAATGGAATCCGGACATTTTGCCGAGTGAAGCCAAGCGAGGCTGTCAGATCTTTGTTGCTCAGTTCCGCTACCTGCGCATTCGATAAACTCAAGGCTACATCACGACTCTGGTTATACGATAGCTGACCATTAATCCGACTTTTCGTCTGAACCTGAACGCCAATCATTGGGGCAAACTTCTCCGACATGGTAATCGTACTCATCGCGACAACCGGCATAAATTGGCCTAACTGGTTGGTCAGCGTTCCGACGCCAAAATCCTGAACGGCCAGATTCACGTAGGCGGCTGTGTAATCCAGATTCGAAATGTAATTACCTACGCTGTACGTCGATGTGTAGCTATGATTGATCGTGAATGCACTAAATGCTTTCCGAATAAAGCCCAGTCCCGACATACCGTTATAGGTGATCGTCCAGTTCGGAAGCGGGAAATTATAGAAGGGCGAGAATTTCGCTTTCTCTTTCTGCTGACCACTATAAGCCGCAAAGAACGACGGGATCAATACATCCTGCGCATTCAGGTCATACGTACCGGCCCGATTCCCTTCCCGAGCTTTGTCGTTGAGCACCTTCGCGAAATAAGTTCGATAGCTCTCCAGACTGTCAAATAAAACAGACGTATTATCATCACGAAGCCCCTTGAAAGCCGTTCGGAACGACCAGAACGACATACTGAATTGACCACTTCGAACGGGTGATTGGGTTTCAAACGCCCCGCCCTGCGAACCCGGACGGAAATATTCCTGATACGCATCCGTCCGATCCAGTTTCCAGTTGATAATCATCCGGAAATCTTTGAACGGTTCCAGGGTAGTACTCGCTGTAAATTTCTTCGTAATGTTTTGCTGGAAAGCTGTATTCTGGATCGTACTTGGCGAAAGCCAGCCTTTCTGAGCAGCTTTATAGGCGATATTACGATCCTGACCGCCCAATACGAAGTTCAGACCCGGTGCATTTTCAGGACTTAAACCAAAGAATTTCGGTGTTGGCAGGAAGCCAGGCAGAATGGTCGATTCCTGGAGTGTATAGGAGAAATTAATTCCACGTACAGTCAATAAAGCCCGTGTGAAGTTTTTGAGCACTTTACTTTCCCCCCGTTCAATTTCTTCGATATCGCCAGGGTTACGGGCGAAGTTTTTCCGAATAGGAGCGGGGGTATTGGCAAAACGCAGGTAGCGTATTTTGTTGTACAGTCGAATTAAATCGACCCGCCCCGTAATGCCCTGCTCACGATTATTTCTGATAATATTGCCAAACGGAACACCAAGAGAATCGACAATTCCGTACGAATTTGCCTGGAACTGATAGCCAACGCCATAAACCGCATCAGCGGCTATCCAGTCGAGCAAAGGGATTTTGTCAAGCGGAAGTCGATACGTGGCCCGGATATCCTGCACAAAATTTTTCATCCGACCCAGATGCTTAATGCTTGACCAGATTGAGTCTTTCTTAGCCTGAGTATTGATATCACCTGCGGGTTCGTCAATCACTGCATTCGCCTGAGAATGGTAGGTCAGTACCAGGCTTCGGGTCAGATTCCAGGTCAGGTCGTAATAGCGATTGAACAGGAAATATTTTTCAAACTGGGGTAGAATACCGTTCGTCGTCAGATCGGATGAGCGGAGTTGGGTCTTGATAAAACTCCGATCCATATCGGTACGGATAGATACCAGCGACGGCAATAGCGTTATGTTAAAGTCTTTCAACCAGCGTAGGTAAGGTGCTTCAAACGATTGTACATTCCGGAACGGCTCAAACGGTTTAGGTTGCGCACTATAGGTATAGGAGATGCCTCCCCGATGCTGGGCCTGTAGGTATTCCTGCGTCAGGATGTTCGTACGCTTCATGTCGTTGAACGCATACGTAAAGGCAAAGTTTTCAATATCCCAGAAATGCGATTTCGAATTTGGATTGGTTTTTACCTTTCTGACATTCGAGAAATTATAGCCCCGTCGGGTGGTATTGTCCTGTACTAACCGATTGTAACTAGCCCGATCCGCTTCCGATTTGGTCGACAGCGACGTTTCCAGCGGCATATCGGGGTCTAGCGGATCGAAATGAGGATCAACATTCCGGTGGTCGTAGTTTACGTAAAATGGAATTTTAAGGCCCCAGCTGGCGGGCAGGAATTTATCAATCGCCAGCGCCGACGATACCCCAAATTCTGTAGTGGTTTCGAGCGCACGATCTCCGATACGACTCTGTACACCACCGAATCCAAAAGTCGTAATACGTCCCGAGGCAGTCAATGTGCCGAGATCAGCCAATTTCATGCTTAAAGCCGCGATGGCTGCTGTTCCGGCATGCTGATCGTATCCATTCGCCCGCAACTCATCGACCCAAATGGTAAACGTTTTCGGTCGTTCGCCATCACCCGGTATTTTGGGATTTCGCATCCCAATCATTATAGATTGCACCGAACTTAAATCTGGGTTACCCACCACAGTTATCTGATAAATACCATTTGAGGCCGTTTCTGTATAGGGCAGCGACGTTTGGCGACCAAACTGTCGGTTGCGATTGGCTTTGAGGTTAATCAGTTCGGCAAGCGCAATATCCAGTTGGTTCGCCGTTGGCCAGACAGCCTCAGCATCCGTCGTATTTGGAAGCGTAGCGACCAGTCGGGGAATTTCAATTTCGTAATAGTTATCGGTATAATCCGTACCCAACCGCACAAATGCCGATACCTGACCACTTTCATTATCAGGGTTGTGCATGTGTACGAACATTTTGAGTCGTTCGCGGAAAAGCAGGTTGAAATTCGTGTTTTTGAACGCCCCCCGCGAATCGCCATCCCGCAGATTCGTTACGCTCAGGCGCATCGACTGCTCGTTCAGTTCAACTACGTTTGGCTGGGTATAATCGCGGTCACGAACGTAGCCTGGTGGGACAGAATAAATGTATTTATCGCCACCCTGAGCGGTTACCTGAGTACTGCTGTTCTCTTCGATATTAACCGTCGATACGGTAAAATTGGCGTCGTAAGGTTCAGGAACTTCCTGTAAACCATGCTGATTCAGGTCGCCGGTATATTTGCGGTACTGGTTGGCTTCCATTTGTAATTCGGCAAATCGAAGTACTACAGGATTGGCAAATCCGGTCAGATACATTCGCAAAAACCGGATGGATTTGAATCCATTGATACTGCCCACTTTTCGCAGATACTCACGTACCGGAATCCGGAACTGATACCAGTTTACAACGCCACCCGGCGCTCCTTTGGTTGGTACAGACACCTTATCGATAATGTACTTATTTTGACCTACCTGAATTTTGCCCGGTTGCAGATCTACTTCGTATTCGTAATAGGCTTCATTATCGTTGATCGTATTGTCAGTATTCAGATCTTCAATATCGGGCAGCGTCGACGAAGCGGGGGTTAGGTATTGATTGGTGCTGGTATTTTCGGGCGAGTTATTCTCCATGCCCATATACTGCTTATACCGAGCGATGATGTATTTCTGCTGATCGGCTTCGTCGCCCAGGTAAAATTTGAAATCATCGCCCGAGGGGTCTTGCTCAATCTCGGCCAATGCATTGGGATCGGTAACTCGCGTACGAATTGCGGTCAGGTAATTTCTGAAGAAATCCCGCTCGGCGGTTACTCCTGCTGGAATATTAGGCTGGCTACTTAAACCATCCAGACCAATATCCTGCTGCTCTCGCGAACCCGTCTGGAAGGCATTGGTTACGAATTGCCGCGTTGGTGCCCGTCCCCACGAAGTATTTTCGGTTCCGGGATTTCGGACGCTAATTGCCGAGTCGAGCGGGAAACCGTTCTCAAATTCGTAGCGGCTGTCTTTAACGACATCCTCCGAAATATCACCCAGGTTGAACACCAGCTTTCCGCCTTCGGTACGGCCTGTGTTATCGAAAAACTGACTTGGATCCGGACCACCACGAATAACCCCAGAAGGGCCTTGTACAAATGGGTCCATAAGCCAGAACGTCAGGTTTTCGACGTTGGCGTTATCGAAGTCTATATCTGATGCAATAGCGCGGGTAACCGATCCAAAATTGCCTCGTGGATTTGGCAGACGCCCATTCGCATCCAGGTTAGGATTGTAGTTGTACATACCCCGTTCGCTAGGGAAATACGAAACATCCAGGATGTTTTCGGGCAACTGAACAGGGCGCGCGGATCGGCCTGGAAATAGTTCTTGGGGCAGGAACGGGCGCTCATACACGTGCGAGTTGACATCATCAATATCAATATTGGATGATACTCCCAAACCAGTTGATCCAAAAATACTGGGGTCAACCGTATAAACTGAAATTCGGGCGCGGTTATACGCATACGGCAAGGGATCGGCAAAAGAGCCCTGCGGAAACTGCTGGGGGGTTGCCCCTAATCGCCAGCGCGTAGGTTGGCGTGTTAAATCGAAAATAGTACGGGCAGCCTCAAAATCGTCCAGATAACTTTCATTCCGAGCCCGCTGGTTGGTTCCTGGGAAGAGTTGTGCTACTTCGCCGGTAAACTGAACTGTTGATAGTTCTTTCGTCTGAACGCCCGGTAGCGCATCAAGTAAGCGAGTCAGACCGGGGGCGTCTTTGCGAATGTTCGCGTTAAGACCAACAATTGTATTGTTAACAGGTTCATTGCCAAGCGCTACACGAGTCAGAAAGCCAGCGGGGGTTTCCTTCATGTGCATGGCCGTCATACCGATACTAATGTCGCGGTTAATGGCATAGTCCAGACGAGTGCCAACCAGCGTTCTAATCTGGTTCTGGAAAAGATCCGGTTGCTCGTAACTAATCCGAATTTCACGTCCAGAGTTCGTTACGCTTTCGTTAATAATTCGTAATCGACCCGTTTGCGATTCCAGCACATAATCCTGACCAGCCATCAGAGCCACGCCACCTGCCGTAACCGTAACCGATTGTTCATTAACCCCGTAAGGCAATTGCACTTCTGCTCCATTGCCTGACTGGAATGAGCCTTTCAGGAAAAATTTATTTTTATCGGCAAGCTGAGTGGCGTCGGCCTTGGTCGTCGTATAAAGTTGTCTGAAAACGTATTTAGCTTTCAAGGCATCCTCATCAGCGTCGAACTGTTGCTCCAGAAAAGAACCAAACGGCTCGAGTACCGGGAAGATGATTTTTCCATATCGACTGTCGATGGTATAATTCTCTACATAATCGAAATTTCCATCGGGCTGGGCGTCTAGTTGCTGGTTCAGGCGATCCATACCAAACAGTTGAACCAACGGACGATTCTGTGTGCGTCGGCCTTCCTGCAAGTTTGGGTTATCGATACCCGTCAGGTCATCTTTATAAATAACGCGGAGTTGAAAACCTTGCCGGGTAATCTGCGATGTACTGAGCGGATAAATGTTTTTCATCATCAGATTCCACATTGGCAACTGGAGATTGTTACGGAGCGTCGATGATTTCAACAGCTTCAGAACCAGCACTTCGTCGGCCCGCCGGGACTGATAATCCTCGGTCAATTCACCGACTTTATAGCGTCGGCCCTGATACGTATATTCATAAGCAACCGCCAGAATTTCATCGTTGCGCAGTGGCGTTACCAGCGAGATATAGCCCAGATCGGCCTGTAAGCGATATTCTCTGTCTGTCAGTCGTTTAGCACCCCGTAACAAATCATAGTCTGTTCCTTTCGCTAGTTGGAACGTATTTGTCAATTGATCGTTTGTCTGGTCGATTTGCCGAAAGGGTTGATTCGATTGAGCAGTCAGTTTTGTGAATAAACCGTTAGCTGAGTTATCGGATGGCGTGCGGTTATTGCGCGAAAACGGCGCTACGTTCGGATTCGTCTGGCTATACGGATTGCCTTCGCCCAAATCCTGAAAGCCAACAATGTTTCGGAGCGTTTCGGTCGTGTTCGTCCGGTTCGTCACATAAACCTCAATCCGGGTTACATTGACCCCAGAGGTAACCTGTGGCATCGTTTTTAACGACGATTCGTAGATCGACCGGAAAAATTGCGACAGGAAGAAGTGTTGATTTTCATCGTAATTATCCGCCCGGATTTCGAACGGTCGGTTCGATGTACCTCCCCGTAGAACGATCTCGTTCTTGCGCGACCGTTGTTGCGAAGCGACTAACGTAGCATTGAGTTTACCGAAACGTAATTGGGTTTTAATCCCGAATAGATTTTGTACGCCCGGAATTAACTGACTATTAACCGCCCAGCTAATGTTACCAACTTCAAGTCCCTGCAAAATGCTCTCATTCTGAGGGGTGAAATTTGGTAAACCCGTGGCTGGATTCAGACTGGGCACGTTCGGTGCTCCAGGCAGGCTGGGTACGCTAGGTAATCCCGGTAATCCCTGGCCCGTACCCAACGGAGGAAGTCCGCCACCCGGTTTGTAGTTGAGTTTCAGCGCATTCTCAAAATTGAAACTGGCTTTCGTATCGAAGTTGGCCAATACGCCCAGTTTCTCGCCAATTTTACCGTTGAAGTTGATGCTGATCTGTTCGTTAAACAGGAAATTTCCCGTTCGGCGCTGACGGACCGGATAGGCTGGATTGTCGTTGAACTGATAGAGATAACCAAAATCGAGCGTAACGAAACCATTCGGTTTAAAATCAACCTGACTGCCTCCAAAAAGGCGATCAATAATGGGTGGCAGTTCGAGTTTAGGAATCAATCCACGACCACTGATTGCACTTTGACCATCACGCTTGGCGCCATATTCTCGCCAGAGATTCTGTTCAAGATTTTGATTTTGGAGTTGATTATACGTTGAATATGGAATCGTTTCGGCTGGCCGATACGGTAATCCATATTGCGACGGTGGAAGCGATAAACCCGGAAGGGGCTGTCCCGGCGGACTCGTAGCCGAAGAAGGGGCTGTCGTTTGTCCCTGTACGTTGTTAGACATGGGCGCACCGGATAGAGACACACCTGTACGAACGCGCTCCGTAACGCCAATTCCTCCATCTGGACTGAGCCGGAAATCGGTGGATACACCTTTGGGATCGCGTAAAATAAAGGGTGATTTCGATGGACGCTCAGAGAAACGTGTGGCTCGACGATCTGGCCAGTTGACGGTTGGACGGCGATTGGCGCTGCGGGCAGCCCGAATACTGTCGGTTCGATCCTGAATGGCCTGTTTAACCGAATCGGCTCGCATCTGTGCTTTCCGACGGGCTTCTGCACGAGCCGAGTCAGTGGCCGCTTGCTGTCGACGGGCGGCTGCTCCGCGTCGGGCCGGGGGTGTTGATGGATTCTGACCGAAGGTAACTCCAAGTCCCAACAACACCCAGCATCCCAGCGTTAACCAACTATTCACTCCGAATAAGGTTCTGCTAACGTTGAGAAGGGATGGTGTAAATGTAAAACTGTGAACAAAGTAAGGGTTCACCATTTGGGGACTTTCGGGTTCAGAATTGGTAGCGTACGGTACATTCCTCTATCAAACGGCCAAAAACCGCCCGTTCGTCTATTGAGCAGGCAGATTTTTTATCAAGTTTTAACTTTCGCTCGATGGGCATAAGTCGCAAAATTATACATTATGATGACATCGTACGAATCGCTCAACCAGATGTATTTGTCAGGAGAACCATACGATGAGGGAGCCCTACAATTACCGGGCCATATTCTATCAAGTTAGATCACTCGAAGATAGAACTGTAGAAACAAAGACCAATAGCGTCGATTCAGCTAAAATAGGCTATACTTGAATATGGAAATTTCGTTTATCGGTGCGGGTAATCTGGCCTGGCACCTTGCTCCAGCGCTGGAAAATGCAGGACATCATATCAATGAAGTCTATAGCCGTCAGTTAGATCATTCCCGTCAGTTGGTTAGTTATCTGTACGATGCCAGTACACATTCTGAGTTGAATTTTGCTGATAGCCCGTCGCAATTATTTATTCTGGCCGTAACGGATCAAGCCTTGGAAGAAGTTTGTTCGCGGCTGGTACTTCCCGAAAATGCCATTGTTGTACATACCGCAGGTGGGCAATCGTTGGAAGCTTTGGAACACTGGATAGCTATTTACAGTGATGTACCGGTTCGGACGGGTGTTTTCTATGCGCTTCAAACATTTACAAAGGGGCAGTCTTTTGTGCCTTTTGACGAGATTCCGTTGTGTATAGAAGCATCTGATCCAGCTACTGAAGAAGCATTAGTGCAGTTGGGGCAGGACATTAGCAATATCGTTTATATCATCACGTCAGAAGAAAGGCGGACGCTACATGTTTCAGCCGTATTCGCCTGTAATTTCACCAACCATTTGATTGCTCTGGCACACGATCTGACTACGCAAAAAGGGTTGGAGTTCGACCTGCTGCGACCGATCATTAGTGAAACATTCCGAAAAGGACTGGCGGCTACAAACCCCGCTAACGTTCAGACAGGCCCCGCCCGTCGCGGTGATTTAACTACTCTTGACGCTCATCTGGACTATCTGCAAGATCAGCCCGAACTCGCTGAGATTTATCAGGTTCTAAGTGAAAGTATTCAGCACTATTATAGTCGTTAAAAATTTTATTTTGTCATGCTGCCGAACGAAGCATCTTACAGGTTCCTAGCTAATCCGTTTTGATACTTTAAGATGCTTCGTTCGGTAGCATGACAAAAAAATCACTCTTTTTCATGAAGCAATCACTGCGCCTGTTGGCTCTATTTTTTTTGATACCGTTTTTCGGGTTTGCTCAATGGCAAGCTCAATCGGTTGGTACCGATGCCAGTTTTCGGGCTGTTAGTGTCGCTAGTCCTGATGTTGCCTGGATTGGAGGTACAAAAGGTACGTTTGTCCGAACGGCGGATGGCGGCAAAACCTGGCAAACGGGTTCGGTACCCGACGCACAAACCTGCGATTTCCGGGATGTACAGGCGATAGATGCCCAAACCGCTCTGTTGATGAGTGCCGGACCTGCTGAAAATGGTCAGGCACGTATTTACAAGACAACCGATGCTGGTCAAACCTGGAAACTACTCTATCAGACGCAGCAAAAAGGCGTGTTTTTCGACGGTATGGATTTCTGGGATGATCAGCACGGAATTGTATTTAGTGACCCAATTGACGGACGATGGTTTATGTTGACGACCGACGATGGCGGGCAAACCTGGCAACCCGTTCCGGCAACCCGTTTGCCATTGATGGAGCCAAACGAAGCCGCTTTTGCCGCCAGTGGCACCAGCCTTGTTGTCGAAGGAAAACGGAATGTCTGGATCGCTTCGGGTGGAGGTGTATTTGGGCGTGTTTTCCGGTCTCGTGATCGAGGCAAAACCTGGGCCGTTAGCAGCACATCCCTACCTGGCGGTGAAGCGACTGGACTGTTTGGGATGCGTTTTTTTAGTGATAAAGCAGGTATGGTTGTTGGAGGAAATTACAAACAGGAAAGCAAATCCGGCCCCAATGCAGCCATCACCCGTGATGGTGGGCAAACCTGGCAAAACGTTACGCCAACCGATCCTCCCGGCCTGAAAGAAGCCATTGCGCTACTCCCTGGCGACCGATTGCTGACAGTAGGCCCATCAGGAACCAGTTTATCCGCCGATCAGGGCCAAACCTGGCAAAAACTGGATACAGAAGGATTTCATTCAATGGGCTGTGTAAAAGGTACTTGCTATGCCGTTGGAGCCAAAGGCAAAGTAGCCATACAACGGTTTAAATAGGGCCTGTCGACGAGCCTGGCTTTTCCAGTCATAACCAACGACACGGAGTTTATGTGTAAACTTGCACCGCATATGAAAATCTTGTACGATCATCAGGCGTTTACAGGCTCGCGGTTTGGAGGGGTATCCCGGTATTTTTACAACTTAATGGTGGGGCTCCGAGAGAAAGGCGTTGATATTGATCTGTCGGTTTTGTTCTCGAATAATCACTATCTGATCGACGGCAGTGAATTCCCGGCTCGCCCGTTTCGGTACACGTTTGGCTATATGAATACAAACCGGATGGTGTCGCAGGTCAACCGTTTACGGAGTACAATGCGATTGCTTCAGAAAGATTATGATCTGTTCCATCCGACGTTTTTTCACCCATACTTCCTTAAATTCATCACTAATAAGCCGTTCGTTCTTACTTATCACGATGCTACCAAGGATAAGTTTGGTGCGAAATTTCAGCATTTGGACAACAGCTCGAAGCAGAAGAAAAAGATGCTTTTGGAGCGTTCGGCTCATATTATTGCAGTCTCGGAAAACACCAAAAACGATCTGACCGAAATTTTCGAAATTGATCCGGCTAAAGTCACGGTGATTTATCATGCCAGTAATTTTCGAAACTTAGTTGTCCCGGATAGCTTTCAGCTCAAACTGCCTGAATCGTATCTGTTGTACGTGGGTGATCGGGGCAGCTATAAAAACTTTTTACCGTTTCTGAATGCCGTTGCTCCTGTACTGAAGAAGTATCCAGATGTACAACTGATCTGCGCAGGAGGAGGACATTTTAAAGCTGACGAGAAACAACTGATCAATGAGTTGGAACTCAATGGGCGAATACATTTCTATGCCATTGACGATTTTAGTTTATATCGATTATATCAGCACGCTATAGCGTTTGTGTATCCCTCTCTGTATGAGGGATTTGGTATTCCTATTCTGGAAGCGTTTGCTGCGGGTTGTCCGGTTGTGCTCAGCAATACATCCTGTTTCCCAGAAGTCGCACAAGATGCTGCACTTTATTTTGACCCCGAGTCAGATACGTCTATTCAGCAACAAATCGAAACCATTATTCTGGACGAATCCTTGCGGGCCACTTTACGGCAGAAGGGGTATAATCGCCAACTGGATTTTTCGCTCGAGAAAGTGACCAGCCAGACCCTGCAAGTCTACCAGCATGTTGTAACGCAAGTATCGTGAGAAGAATTCTGCTATTTGATACCATTATCGATGGTCATCACCCCGACTATCTGTGCCATCTGATCAGCTATTGGCTTCATACCCAGCCAGAAGGCGAACTGGTTGTTGCAACACCAGCGTCGTTTGAACCTATATTTCGCCAACTGCATGAAAAGGCTCCTGAAGTAACAACGATCCAATTCGTGCCTATCGAGCAATCTGAAATTGATTTTACACGACAGGGATCGATGATCCGTCGCTCGTTTCGGGAGTGGAATTTATTGCTCAGCTATAGCCAACGCTATCAGGCAACGCATGTGTTGCTCATGTATTTTGATATTTTTCAACTGGGCCTTTGGTTGGGAAGAAAAGCTACTAGTCGGGTATCGGGTATTTATTTTCGTCCCGATTTCCATTACACGCGAGCAACAGGGCTGAAATCCTATCTGAATAAGTTACGAAAAAAGCTAACCCTTCGCGGACTGCTTAATCAAGGTGCGCTAACCAATTTATTTTGCTTGGATCATTCTGCGGTGCCGTTATTGAACGAGATCAATACGCAGGTAAATGTGATTGCCCTTCCCGATCCGGTAAAGTCTTATCCGATTACTACTGCCGAAAGTGAAGCATTGCGAAGTGAGTTACAGATCGATCCAGACCGGAACGTATTTCTGCTCTTCGGCTATTTGGATGATCGAAAAGGAATAGAGCCGGTTCTGGATGCGCTAAAGCAACTTAATCCGGCTGCGCAAGAGAAAATTTGCTTTCTGTTGGTAGGCGCTATCCAACCCGATTATCAGGTAAAAATTGAACATCAAATTGCTGAAGTCGGTCCAAATGTTCAGATTGTCACAGTATTTAAAGAAATAAAAGGACGCTCAATTCAGCTTTATTTTGACGTATCGGATTACGTGCTTGCTTTATATCAACGCCATGTTGGGATGGCTTCTGTTATCATTCGGGCAGCGATATCAGGCAAACCACTAATCGCATCTGATTATGGCTATGTAGGTCATGTAGTGAGCCAGAAGCAATTGGGTATCGTAACCGACTCAACGTCGCCCGAAGCCATCAGTCAGGTTCTGGAACAGGTTTTGACAGAAGGGATGACTTATTCTAGCAAAAATCTTCAGGAAGTGGCCGATCAAAATTCAGACGTATCGTTTGCCAAAACCATTTTTGATAATCTGGTCTAATTCTCCCGTTCTAAAAATGAATGTCTTTGTCATTCCGACGATAGGAGGAATGACAAAGACATTCATTTTTAGCTTTTCCCTACAGCTTTCGACTCTCTATTTTCATTCGATATAATCTTCGCTCTTGTTCATTCGTTATTCTGCCGTGTTGAACGATTAACCCATTTGGTTATGCCTGTGAGAGCGGCTTTCTCTTTACCTACTATTCTCTTGTGCGCGGCCATTACTGGCCCTTTATCTGCTCAAATTCCTTCGTCGGGTTCATTTATTTGTAGTTATACAGGCAGCAAAGTGGCCTCAGACGTAGTTTGCGCACCGACAACGAATTCCAATGCGCATGCTGAGCGCGTTGTCGACCGTATTCTGAAGCCGATTGGCCTGATGCGAAACTTCAAAGTCATTGAATGTTCCAACACGTCTAACTGCTTTGCGACCGTCCTGAAAGGGCAGCGTTTTATCGTTTATGATGGCGCGTTTATGCAGGAAATCGAAGAAGAAACCGAAACAGACTGGTCGGCGATCAGCATTATGGCGCATGAAATCGGCCATCATTTACAAGGGCACACGATTGACGGTCGGGGCGGACAACCGCTGAAAGAAATTGAAGCCGATAAATTTTCGGGATTTGTGCTGCATCAATTGGGCGCTTCGCTGGAGGAATCGCTCGTGGCAGTTCGGAAATTGGGCAATGAATACGCAACCTCGACCCATCCGGCGAAACCTGCTCGAATTGATGCGATTCGAAAAGGATGGCTGGAAGCCGAAGCTATGTATCCCAAAAGCCGGGTAATTGTCAAAACACCGGCTGCTATGGCGCCTAAACCTATCGCTACCACTACACCAGCCCCAACACCAACTCGTGTAGTGGTAGCGCCTAAAGCGCCTGCACGCACATCAGTAGGCTGCGTTTCGGGCGATTGTGAGGATGGGAAAGGCGTATTTGTGTACCCAACCGGTGAGCGATACGTAGGTGAGTTTGAGGAAGGCGACAAGCATGGTGAAGGCACGGAATATTACGCCGACGGTAAGATCAAATTCAAAGGGAATTTTCGCGACAACCTCCGCTCGGACTATGGCGTCTATTATTATCGCAACGGCGATAAATATATGGGCTGGTTCCAGAAAAATGTGCCGAACGGGAAAGGAACGTACTATTTTTCGGACGGAGAGAAGTTAGCGACCACCTTCCGAAACGGCCAGCCAGTGCAGTAAATAAAGAAAAGTAGATTTTCGAGCCTTCATCTTCACTAAGGGTAGTTTATCAATAACTATCTATAGAAAGATGAAGGCTCGATTTTTTTGTATACTTCTGTTTATCAGTTCGCTAAGTTATGCCCAGTTGCAAACGCTGAATCAGAAGGCCGCTGGTTATCGCGGAATTTGGTATTACAATACGAAAGTTCGGAATGAATATATCTACAAATACAGCGGTGGGCTGGGTACGTATCCGGCGAACCACTATCCCTTTTCAATCTATGCGCCAGCCGTAAATCGAACCTTTTTCTGCTACGGTGGCGTAACCGACTCAACTTCACAGGAACTATGCCATATGGTCGGTTTTTTCGACCATAAAACCGGAATGGTTTCCCGGCCAACGCTCCTGCTCAATAAAGCCACCGATGATGCGCATGATAACCCGGTTATTCAATTGGATAAACAGGGTTATATCTGGATTTTCTCGACTTCTCATGGCACCGAGCGGCCATCAGCTATCCATCGAAGCGACAAACCCTATGACATCAGCACTTTTCAGCGAATCGAAGCAACTCGGCTGGATGAGCAAGGTAAACGTATTCCCTTCGATAACTTCTCGTATCTGCAAGCCTACTATCAACCCGGAAAAGGATTCCTGAATCTGATGACCCATTACGATCGGGGAATGCTAAAATATGGGGCTACCAAACCCCGGCGAACCATTGCTTATATCACCAGTCCAGATGGGGTTAGCTGGTCGGCGTGGAAAAATATTGGTGCTATTGAAGAAGGTCACTATCAGTCCAGTACGCAATGGAAAAATAAGATTTGCAGTGCGTTCAATTACCACCCTGATACCGAAGTTGGCGCTGGTCTGGATCACCGAACGAATCTATATTTTGTTGAAACAGATGATTTTGGGGCTAGTTGGCATACGGCTGATGATAAGCCCGTTACAATACCATTAACCACAGTTTCGAACCAGGCGCTGGTGAAAGACTATAAAAGTCTGGGATTGAACATCTACATCAGCGATGTGAATTATGACCAGCAGGGCCATCCAATGATTCTCTACGTTACCAGCAAAGGGTCAGAACCCGGCCCGGCGAATGGTCCTTACGAATGGCAATTAGCCTATTGGACGGGTAAGGAGTGGACTATCCAGAAGGTTACCGAGTCGGATCACAACTACGACATGGGATCACTGTACGTCGAAGGGGCTTTGTGGCGAATCATTGGTCCCGCCAAGCCGGGCGCGCAGCCATTTGGTACGGGTGGCGATTTAGTATTGCTCGAAAGTCGGGATCAGGGTAAAAGCTGGAAAGCGAGTAAAGTAATCACACAAAACAATCTCCGAAATCAAAGTTATCCTCGCCGACCCGTTGCGATGCATTCCGATTTTTATGCGTTTTGGGCTGATGGAAACGCACGCAAGCCATCCGCAAGCTATCTATATTTCTGTAATCAGAAAGGAGACGTTTTTCAATTACCCGCTCAAATGAATTCCGAAACTGAAAAACCATTGCTCGTAAAATTACCATAACATAGTCCGTCCGATAAATATGACAATGCATTCGTGTAAAAAATCGTTTTCTATTGACATCCGTTTATCAACCTGAGCCATGCCGTTGGCTAATACCTCCTACGGTAGTCTACCTGGTTAATAGGCTGGCATGATATCTGATAGAATTGATTTAATAATGAATTAAAATATCGCGCATAGTTATTTCCAACTATGCCCTAATTGGCCCCATAAGGGCCTTTTAGTAGAATTACAAATTATATTTTAGTTAATTAGACAATTTTATCATTAAATAGTTAAATATTTGTTCTTTTTACGAATATCGCCAATATTATAATGCTATGGGTGCTGTAGTAAAACTTTCTATTAAAAACGTTATTGATCTCTGGTTCGCTGAAGACACACCAATCCGTCAATACAAAGCTCGAATGAATCCCAGGCTTTGGGAAACTTGCCAGGAGGTAAGTAAAAGTTTTGTTCCTCCTTCTGGCCGTTTATTACAATCGCAGTATAGGAAATCAGATAAAGTGGCCTTCGCCAAAATCGTATTAGAACGTTTGGGAGTATCCGAAACACAAGAAGATCACGAAAACTTACTTGAATTAGCTTACTAGAATTGCGCTCAAGAGAAATAAGCTGATTAGAAAACAGCTATTTATTGACTTCGAATAGATTGGCTACCTGCAAAAAATAAATGCCCGGTCGAAAGGCCGGGCATGATAAGCTATTTATGGGCTAGTTCGGAGAAGTTAGTATTGAGACGCAAATAGGTATCTCAAGTAACATTTTTGTCATCCTGACCGAAGGGAAGGATCGCAAACTATCTTTACTTAAAAACTTGTTTCCTACTAAAGCCAGCGGCTAATAAATTCACCGAACGTATCTTTATATTGGTCGCTCACTGGAATCGTAGTATGGCCAATCTGTACGGAGTTTCGGGTAACGGCACTGATTTTCCCTAAGGAAACAATAAAGGATCGATGCACCCGCATAAACTGGCGGGTCGGCAATTTTTCTTCCAATAATTTCAGACTTGTTAGCGATAACAGTGGCCGATCCGGATCGCTCTGACGGTATACTTTTACGTAATCTTTTAGTCCTTCGATGTACAGAATGTCATTATAAGCAACCCGCACCAACTGGTATTCTACTTTCAGAAATAAATAGTCGTCGACAGTATTAATAGGAGCTGGGGGAGCCAACGTAAGTGGAACCGGCGCTGATTCCGGGCGCTGTACTAACTCGAAATAATGCCGCGCTTTGCTGGCTGCTCGTAGAAATTCTTCGTAATTAAACGGCTTTAGCAAATAATCCAGCGCATCGACACGAAAGCCATCGAGGGCAAACTGATCGAAAGCGGTTGTAAAAACAATCCGTGTGGTTTGTGCGCCCCGGTTGTTTCGTTCCAGCACGCGAGCCAGTTCCAGACCCGTTAGATCGGGCATTTGTATGTCCAGAAAAATGACATCTACAGGATTTTGAAGAATACGTTGCAGGGCTTCTACCGCGCTACTAAAACGACCAGCTAATTTCAGAAATGGTGTTTTTTCGATGAATGCACAAACCAGTCCCAGCGCTAACGGTTCGTCATCGACGGCAATGCAGGTGAGTGTCATGACAAATTCAGGGTTAGTTGTACATGGTATTCATTGGCCAGCGTATGCTCATTAATGAGCAGCGTATAATGATCTGGGTAAAGCAGATCAAGCCGTCGACGTGTATTTGTCAAACCGATACCATTGCCCGCTTCGAGTGAAGTTGATTTTTGTGTAAATAACGTATTCTTGACATCCATCACTAATTGATGATCTTTCTGCTGAATATTGATTCGAATCCAGCTCGGGTCCAGGGTGCTGACACCGTGTTTGAACGCATTTTCAACAAACGGCAAAAATAACATCGGCGCAATTGCCTGATCGTGCAGGGGCGAAGGTTTATCGAGCGTAACGGTCACTTTGTCGGTGAGTCGCAGTTGCATAAGTTGGATGTAATCGCTCAAAAAATCGAGTTCCTTACTCAGCAATGTCGTTCCTGACTGAGTTTCATAAAGTACGTACCGCATCATACGCGATAACCGATGGAGCGCTTCGCGAGCAGTATCGCCATCGATTAGCGTGAGTGCGTAAATGTTATTGAGGGTATTAAAAAAGAAATGCGGATTGATCTGCGCTTTTAGAAACGATAATTCGGAGGTTGTTTTTGCCTGTTCGAGCGATAGGCGCAGGTTGGCGTCGGATTGCCATTTCTGTAATAAACTCATACTGGTACTCATGCCTAGTACCAATGCGATAGTAAATAAATTGGGCTGCACCCAACCGTATGGTTTGGGTTTACCGCTACCATCGGGATGAAAAGCCCGGTGCATCAGCCTTGCCAAATCGAACCCAAACTCGATGCTTGCCAGAACCAGCATGACCAGAAGAATAACTCCACCTAATGATAATAAGTAACGACTCGTTTGCCCTGGAAGCAAAAATCGAGGAACAAGTAGTTGCGCATTCAGGTAAAATACCCCAACCATCAAGGTGAAAAATATACCTTGTCGAACCCAGAATAGATCGGGGAGGTGAATGTCGGAATTGAACGTTTGGAAGAAAAGCAGATAACCAAGCAGCCCCCAACCGAGTAGATGAGTTAGCCAGGGAACATATCGACGAGAAAGCAAAGTCGTAGCCATACGCAGAAAAATACAGTACAAGTTTAGCGTATAAATGAAAGTAATACCGGGTTAATCGTCACATTTACAGAGTTTCCCGATGGTTCGCCTGTTTTAACCGACGAATCGCTTCGTTACGCCATCTGCGTGTGAAAGATTAGATTCATCGGCTAAAATGGCCGATCTGCCGACGTTTTAATCCTTCCTGTCTATTGTATTTTTTGAATTGAACAGTCCGATGTTGTTTTGCTTCGTCAATTATTGAATACAACAAACAATGCGTAAGCAACTCATACTTCTACTCCTCTTTGTTGGGATTGTTCAAGCCCCAGCCCTTTACGCTCAATTTGGCCCTCCGGGTGGTGGCCCCGGCGGTCCCGGCGGTTTTAACCAGGACAACCGTCGCCAGAAAGCAGAGTTTACCGGCGTGGCTGAAGAAACGCCAAAAGGCAATGGCAAAATATCAGGTTTGTTAGTAGACTCATTATCAGGCAATCCGGTTGAATTTGCGACAGTCGCCCTGATCAGTCAGAAAACCAATAAACCCATCGACGGAACAACATCGGATGCGAAAGGTAATTTCACCATGAGCAAATTAGCTCCCGGTGATTACCGACTTCAATATTCGTTTATCGGCTATAAAAATCTGGATTCCAAACCGTTCACGATTGCAAAAGGAACGGACTTGAAAGTTGGATCGGTAAAACTGTCGCCCGATGTTCGGACGCTGGGCGAAGTCGTTGTAACGGGACAAGCTGCGGTTATCGAAGAAAAAGTAGATCGACTGGTTTTCAACGCCGATAAAGATATGACCGCCAAAGGGGGCGATGCGTCAGATGTGCTAAAGCGTGTACCGATGCTATCGGTTGATCTGGACGGAAACGTGAGCCTGCGCGGTAGCCAGAATATTCGCGTACTGATCAATAATAAACCGTCGACCATTGTAGCCGCTAACGTAGCGGATGCCCTGAAACAACTACCAGCCGATATGATTAAATCGGTTGAGGTAATCACCAGCCCATCCGCTAAATACGACGCCGAAGGTGCTGCCGGTATTATCAACATTATCACGAAAAAGAATACGCTGCACGGACTTACGCTTAATGTCGATGCAGGTGTTGGCCTTCGGGCTTCTAACTTAGGGTTAAATGGCTCGTATCGGCAGGGTAAATTGGGTATTACACTGGGCGGTTTTGGCCGGGCCATGTACAACCGTGCTTCTTCGACGCTTGATCAGACAACATTGGTAGGTTCACAACAACTCCGGACAAGCCAAACGGGAACCGCATTCGATAAGCCAATATTTGGTCAATACACACTCGGCTTTGACTATGATCTGGCCAAGAATCAGTCGCTGTCGGCTAACGTTCGATTCGGCACACGTAATTTTATTCAAGACCAAAACCAGTTAACCAATATCTACGCGGGTAATGTATTACAAAGCGTGAGCAATCGAGATGTAGATCGGAAAGACCTCTCTAACTCGGTAGATATGAACCTGGATTATATCCGTACGTTCAAACCACAGCAGGAGTGGACAATTTCGACTCAATACAGCCGCACGAGTTTGGTCAATAATTTTTACGCGAATATTCTGGATCAAACAGGGATCTTAACGAGTCGTCAGCAGAATCTGAATAACAATACCAACCAGGAATTCACGATTCAGACGGACTATCAGACGCCCATCCGAAAAAATCAATTACTGGAATTCGGTGGAAAGGCGATCATGCGAAAAGTAGATAGCGACTACCAGTATAAAATTGGTGGTAGCACGGGCGAATTAGTGTATAATCCAGCTAGTCCGTCGGGTTCGCTCAACTACGATCAGAACATTGCTGCGGGTTATATTTCGTATACCTACGTAACGCCCAGCAAATACACGTTCAAAGTGGGTACTCGCTACGAGCACACGAGCATCAACGCCAAAGCCGACGAAACTAAGCCGTTGAACATTCCCGATTACGGCAATTTAGTGCCCAGCGTGAACGTCTCGAAAAGTCTGAAAGGTGGGTCGACGCTAAAAGCGGCCTATAACCGTCGAATTCAACGTCCGGGTTTGCAACAACTGAACCCAAACGTCAACGCGGCTAACCCACTCATGATTATGCAGGGCAATCCGACGTTGAGTCCAGAACTGACTGATAACGTTGAGTTGAGCTTAAGTTCAACAATTAAGAAAACGTATCTGAATGCGTCTGTATTCGGTCGGTTAACGAACAACGCCATTACGCAGATTCGTATTCCAGCCGATACCACAAACTCCACGTATCCGGCAGGAGCCATCATTACGACGTTCCAAAATATTGGTATTCAGCGTACAGTAGGCGCCAACGTCTTCTTCAATACCAACCTGACATCGAAATGGAGCATTAACGGCGGTCTCGATACGTACTACATGTATATGCAGGGTACAACTCCGGGTGCCGATGGCAAATCGATGACGATCAGCAATACAGGAGTAAGTATCGGTGGCCGATTGATGAGTCAGTTACAACTCGACAAAGGCTGGAGCGCGCAGGTATTCAGTTTCTTCCGTGGACCAAATCCGCAGTTGCAGGGAACGATGGGTAGTTTCTACATGTACTCGCTGGGCGTTCGGAAGGATTTGGCTAACAAGCGTGGTAGCATCGGTCTGGCTGCCGAAAACTTTGTTAGTAATGGCGTAACGATGCGGACTACCCTTAACTCACCGCTGCTGTCACAGACAAGCGTCACTCACCTGTACAATTCAAACCTAAAAGTGACGTTCTCGTATCGTATTGGAAAAATGACCTTTGAGCAGCCTCGTAAGAAAGCCCGCTCGGTTACTAACGACGACGTAAAAGGTGGCGAAGGCGGCAACGACGGCGGTGGACAGCCACAACAGGCTGCACCTGCCGGAGGTCAGCAAGGCGGTCGCCCACGAAACTGACAACTTGACTTTGTCATGCTGAGGAACGAAGCATCTTAAGATTGCCTAATCCTCAATCTGAAACGTTAAGATGCTTCGTTCCTCAGCATGACAAAATTCTTAGCTTCTCAAGTTTCTATACTAAGCAACCATACTAAGTAAAAAACCGTATGGAAGCTGAGTATAATTCTAAGTCAATCTTTGCTTAAACTTGTATTCTTATTCACTTAATCCAGTTTTATTATCAATGAAAAAACAATTGACCTTCTTAGCAATTACCGCATCGGCTCTGCTGACCTTCTCAACTACGTTCGCGCAAACCTGGTCTTTGGATAAAGCTCACTCAAAAGTTGGCTTTTCCATTACGCACATGATGCTGGCCGAAGTTGACGGTAGTTTTAAAACATTCGAAGCTAAAATTACGGCTGCTAAACCTGACCTTTCAGACGCTGTATTTGAATTTTCGACAGACATCAATAGTATCGATACAGGCAACGAACGTCGCGACGGAGATTTGAAAGGTGAAAAATGGTTCGATGCGGCTAAATACCCAACCATGACCTTCAAAAGCACATCGTTCAAAAAAGGTGCTGACGGGAAATATAAAGTTATGGGTGATTTGACCATGCATGGTGTTACCAAACCCGTCACGCTGGACGTTACGATGATGGGGCCAAAACAAATGCCCGGTCGTGATGGAAAACCAGGTCCAGAAAAAGTTGGCTTTAAAATGACTGGAACCTTAAAGCGCACCGATTTTGGTGTGGGCGGTTCAGGAGCAATGCCGGTTAGCGAAGAAGTTGAAATAAAAGCAGCTGGTGAGTTTCAGAAACAAGCGTAATTCGCTTAGCTGTTAATCGCGCTGATCGTTCAGGTTAGCACATATAATGAGTCGATTTTATCATTCTGGTTTTAGGCCGGATGATAAGGTCGGCTCTTTTGTATTTAATTTTACTAGTTCTCCTCCAATTTGTTTCTCCACGTAAACTCCCGTGTCTGTGTCCTCACAGACACCCTTCCGGATGGTAGGCATTGCTGACGCAGAGATGTCTGTGAGGACACAGACACGGGAATCTTTGATCTTTAAACTGGAAGTATACTAGTTGAGTATATAAACCTGGTTTTCATGCTTCTTGATGAATAGAATACCAACCTCCTAAACCTCATGAAAAGACAATTCTGGCTTGGAACCTTGCTGGCCGTAAGCGGACTCGTCATTACCTGTACCGTATCCAAAACAACACAGCAACCGACGGAGCAAACGGCCCAAACGGCTACGTCGTCGGGAACGGATAGCAATGCCAGGTTGCCCGTTAATCCGATTGCCAATCCAGCGCAGCTAACGCCTGAGCAGAGCCTGAACGCATTTCAGGTGCCCAAAGGCTATCACATGGAATTAGTCGCTAGTGAGCCGATGATTCATGAGCCGGTCACGATTGCGTGGGATGGTAATGCTCGCATGTACGTGGCCGAGATGGATACCTATATGCAGGATGCCGACGCAACGGGTGAGCATGATCCAGTAAGCCGGGTGATGTTGCTGGAAGACACGAATGGCGACGGCAAAATGGATAAGAGTTCGGTGTTTATCGACAAGCTTATGCTACCTCGCATGCTTCTGTGTGTGAACCACGAACTGATTGTAAACGAAACCGATACGTATGATTTGTGGAGTTATAAAGACACGAATGGCGATGGCGTTGCCGACGATAAAAAACGCATTTACCACGTAGACCGCAAAGCACCGGGCAACCTGGAGCACCAGCGTAGCGGCCTGGACTGGAATCTGGATAACTGGATTTACCTAACTGTCGATCCCGTCCGGTTCCGATATACCAACGGAACAATACAAATGGATTCACTGCCAAGTGGTTCCAATGGCCAGTGGGGATTAACACATGACAATTACGGGCGATTATTTTTTAGTAGGGGTGGGGGCGAAAATGCCGGTTCTGGCTTTCAGATCAACCCTAAATACGGCGCTCTCGAATTTGCCGACGCCTACGACGAAGCCACGTTCAGCCCCGTCTGGTCGATCATTGCCAACCCCGATGCGCAAGGCGGTCCCCGTCGATTGCGGCCCGATAGTACGCTCAATCACTTTACAGCCGGTTGTGGACAATCGATCTATCGGGGTGATAAACTGCCTGCTGATTTAGTTGGCGATTACCTGATTTGCGAACCCGTTGCCCGAATTGTACGACGTGCTCATGTGAGTAATAATCAGGGTAAAACCCAGCTCGAGAATGCCTATAAAGAGCAGGAATTTATTGCGTCGTCGGATTTTAACTTCCGTCCCGTCAATACCTATACCGGCCCAGATGGAAGCCTCTATCTCGTAGACATGAATCGGGGTATTATCCAGGAATCGCAGTGGACGCCCAAAGGGAGCTGGATTCGTCCGCAGATTGAGCGATTGGGTTTGGATAAACACATCCAGCACGGGCGCATCTGGCGACTAGTACAGGATGGCGTAAAACCCGGCCCAAAACCGCGTATGTTGGATGAATCAGCTAATCAACTGGTAACTTATCTGGATCATGCTAACGGTTGGTGGCGTGATAATGCGCAAAAGCAATTGATCGCACTGGCTGATAAATCAGTTGTTCCGGCATTAAAGCAGATAGCAACAGGTCAGCAAGCAAGTTTATCGAAGAAACCTAGTGCATTGGCCAGAATTCATGCCCTCTGGACACTGGAAGGGCTGGATGCCATCGATCCCGCTACGATAAGCACAGCCTTGAAAGATGAGGATGCACAAGTTCGTCGGACGGCTGTCTGGATCAGTGAGTCGTATCTAAAGAAAAACGACGAAAGCTTAATTAATCAGGTTGCTTCGTTGAAAAACGATCCTAGCATTGATGTGCGGGTGCAGATACTGGAATCGCTGCATTACAGCACGTCTGATAAAGCGAAATCAGTTATTCAGGAATTGCTCGCTCAGAATGCATCAAACCAAATGCTGACATCTGTTGAAGCCAGTATTCAGAAGAATTACGATTTCAAACGGTATGGCAGCAAATTAGGCCGGTTAGCTGAGGCTGATCGGGTGTTAGTGTTGCGTGGAGCCGAAATTTTTAAATCGCTGTGCTCGTCGTGCCATGGTACGGATGGAAAGGGATTAGCCAGTCAGGTAGCTCCACCGATTGCTGGTTCCAAACACATAATCGAAAACGATATGCTGCTCAAAATTCTGTTGCAAGGTCTTACGGGACCCGTTGAAGGCAAAACATACCCGACGCTTATGCCGTCGATGGCTGAAAACAACGACGAATGGCTGGCGTCCGTGGCCAGTTATATCCGCTACGAATTTGTCTCAGCTGCCAGTTTTCCTCCACCCGTACCACCTCCGCCCGGTTCTACCAACGCCAGTTTGGCGAATCGGCCAGTTACGGCTTCTACGCCAGGCGGTTTCCGGCGATTTCAACCGATCATAAAGCCGGCCGATGTCGCTAAACTACGGCAGGAAACTGCTTCGCGAACAACGCCCTGGACCTTGAACGAATTGGAAAAAACGGGCCAATAGCTAAGAATTTGGTTAGTATAAACCCCTGATTGCTACCGCCAGGCAAATAGCCTGAATTGCTGTTTTGAAATAAAGTTTAACCTGATTACTTTCGGGCTGATAATCAACACGTTCTCTAAACCAACTATACAGATATGAAGAAACTATATGCAGTAATGGCGGTCGGCGTTGTTGGGCTGTTACTGTTAGCGACAACCACCCGAACAGTCCGTAGTCAGTATGGACTTGTCGTGGGTACGCCTGCCATTAAATCCATCAACGCGCTGGCTTTTGGGCCGGATGGCGTGTTGTTTATTGGCGATGGACGGAGTGCCGCAGTTTTTGCGGTCGATACGAAAGATGCGAATGCGGTTGACAAAGCTAACCCGGTCGAAATCAAGAATGTTGATCAGAAGATTGCTGCTTTGTTGGGAACGGATGTAGCTAACATCACGATTCAGGACATTGCGGTGAATCCAAAATCAAAGAATGTGTATTGCGCTGTTCAACACAGCGATGGTACGCCGGTTTTGCTGAAAATAGAAGGAGATAAACTAACCCCAGTTTCGCTGAAAGAGATTCCGTATTCGACCGTAACCTTAACAAATGCCCCCGCCGAAGATGCCAAAGATCGCCGGGGTGAGTCCCTTCGTATTGCGTCTATTTCCGACATGGGCTTTGCCGATGGGAAAGTACTGGTAAGCGGTTTATCGAATCAGGAATTTGGCTCTACCTTCCGCAGCATCCCGTTCCCATTCACGAATGCACAGGATCAGGCGTCGCTGGAAATCTACCATGCAGCTCATGCTAAATACGAAACGATGGCTCCGATCAAGACGTTTACGACGACCGAAATCAAGGGTAAAAAATACTTGTTGGCGAGCTACACCTGCACCCCACTGGTGTTGTTCCCCATGGATGAACTGAAAGCTGGAAAGCATGTAAAAGGTCGGACCGTTGCTGAAATGGGCAGTGGTAATCAGCCATTAGATATTGTTACACTCACGAAAGGAGGGGAGTCATTTGTGATGATGGCGAATTCGAATCGTCCGGTTTTCAAAGTAAAAGCCAAAAGTATAGAAGATTATCAGGGTGCATTAACAACGCCAGTGGTCGAAAACTTTGCGACAGCTGGAGTCGATTTTGTATCGCTGCCGATTACAAACGTAATCCAGCTTGATAAACTGGACGACAGCCGCATGGTATTGCTCCAACGTCGGTCAAACGGTAGTCTTGATCTCTGGACTTCCAATGAGCGGTATTTATAAATATCCTTACTCCGTATTCTTCAGGCTATGCGCATTGTATAGCCTGATTTTTTTTATTGCCTATCTGTTCGGTTCCTGCCAATCGTCCGATACTACCGATCTGTCTATTCGTTGGAATGATAAACGAGCGACAGGTATTACCATTCCAAATCGCCTGATAGAATCTGTACCGGACGATTCGCTGAATCAGTTAGTAACCGTGCGATTAGCGGATCAGGAAACACCGATTGCCGGACAGCTTCAGCGAACGGATAACGCCGTCATTTTCGAACCGTTAGTTTCATTTACACGTGGTTTGCAGTATACCGTTTGGCTGCGAAATAAGCCGCTGGGCGAGATTGCAATTCCAACCTTAGAGTCTAGTGACAAACCGACGCTGCTAGCGATTTATCCATCGCCCGATTCGCTGCCGGATAATCTGCTGAAAATGTATCTCCATTTTTCGCGCCCGATGCGGGAAGGTCAGTCGCTGAAGTACGTTACCTTACTCAAAAACCAAACCGATACACTACCGGGCGTATTTCTCGATCTCCAGCCCGAACTCTGGAATGCCGACCGAACCATACTAACCCTCTGGCTTGATCCTGGTCGCATCAAACGGGATTTACAGCCAAACCAACAGTTGGGCGCTCCATTGGTGGCAGGTGCATCGTATAAGTTAGTTATCGATGGTAACTGGCCTGACCAGCAAGGCGCTTCATTAGGCAAATCGACGGAAAAAGTATTTCGAACCATTCGTCGGGATAGTCTTTCGCCAAATACCGATCGATGGAGTGTTCATTCTCCAAAATCAGGCAGTACAGAATCGCTGGCTGTCAATTTCGGAGAATCACTCGATTATTATTTGCTGACCGAAACGCTATACATTTTACAAAGAGATGGAAAACTAGTGGCTGGTTCGTGGAAAATCGGTAAAAATGAAAAACAAAGCCAGTTTGTCCCAGATATGGCATGGCAATCCGGCCAGTATAAATTACGAATTGAGAGCCGATTAGAAGATTTGGCGGGCAATAACCTTAATCGCCCGTTTGACCGTGATATAACGAAGGAAATGCAGTCAAGCAATCAGCCTTTCAGAGAGCTAACTTTCGTCGTAAAATAATAGCGATTGCTGGGCCATTGACTCAACTTGCCTACAATTCACAGTCTATTGGTAAAACCCTGACCCTTGACGAACGGTTACGAATAGAAACAAACCGAAACGTTATGGAAACTGAGCAAACCCTGAACACAATAGAAATTGAAACCCTCCGCGATAAGATTAAAGGCATCCGCGTTGCCATGATGACTACATTAAGCGAAGATGGCAATTTTCACACTCGGCCAATGGCCACGCAGGAGATGGAAGACGATGGTACAATGTGGTTTTTTGCCTACGATAACGCCCCTAAAATAAACGAAGTCGATAAGAACAGCCAGGTGACGCTGAGTTTTTCAGACTCTGGATCAGAAACCTATGTGGTTACCTATGGATATTCTGAGGTTGTTAAAGACAAAGCTAAGATGGACGAACTATGGAGCGACGCGTTAAATACGTGGTTCCCAAAAGGGAAAGATGACCCTAGTATTGTCTTGTTAAAAGTAACTACACAGGCTGGTGAATATTGGGATCATCCGGGCGGTAAAGTAATGAGCTTGCTGGCAATGGCAAGAGGAGCGATTACTGGTCAGCCAGATTTGTCGAGCCGTAATGAAAAATTGGGTGGTCAGCCTTAAGAATAGAATAGAAATTATATAAAAGGGAGCCCGTTTTGAGCTCCCTTTTTCGTTGCTAGAATAACCGACCAATAAAAATCAGTACGATAGCGCCACCTACTGAAATAAGTAGATTCATTATCAGACCATCATTATCGGGATCATTCCCAAGCTTTTTGGCGATGAATCCACCCACGAATCCGCCAAAAATACCCAGTAAAATATTGACGATAGCCGAATTATGGCTGTCCATGATGACGCTGGCCAGATAGCCAGCTACTCCACCGATCAGAATAGAATAGAGAAAGCCCATGAGTTAAGGTGATTAGGTGAAACGCCAATATGGCGACACAATGGTAATCAAAACCCGTCAATGTGCTACTATGTTATTGAATGCATGACAAAATCAGACAGCAATGGGTATAATTTACTAAAAATGTCTCTTTCAGAGAAAAGATAATCTCTTTCTGCTATAGGTATATGAATCGGTTTTCTACGGGTAAACGCGGATTGCTTTCTCAACGAGCAATGGCTCTTGCAGCAACCAGTCTGATTGTAGGCGGTACGTTTGTTGGGGCTTATCAAAATCGCAATCTCAACGCAGCTTCAGAAACTTATTTGAATCGCTTGTTTGCGCAATTGAGCGACGATGATAAACACGATCCTAAGTATGCAGTAGGTAGCCTAAACGTAGCACCGGGATTAGAAGCAACGCTGTTTGCTTCGGAGCCGATGCTGACCAATCCGACGGATATTGACGTCGATGCGCGCGGTCGTGTTTGGGTGTGCGAAGCGTATAATTACCGACCAGCGATCAACGGAAATCCGACACGTAAAGAAGGTGACCGGATCGTGATTCTGGAAGATACCAATGGCGATGGCAAAGCCGATGTTTCCAAAGTATTTTATCAAGACCCTAGTATCGAATCACCACTAGGTATATGGGTACAAGGCAACAAAGTCATCGTTTCGGATAGCCCGAACGTGTGGGTGCTTACCGACGAAAATGGTGACGATAAAGCCGACAAAAAAGAGTTACTCTTTACCGGAATAGGCGGAGAACAGCACGACCATGGCATGCACACCTTTGTGTTTGGCCCAGATGGTAAATGGTATTTCAACTTCGGTAATTCGGGCGAGCAACTTCTTGATAAAGATGGGAATGCGGTTGTCGATATTGCTTCGGGCAAAACGATTAACAAGCAGAATTTCAAACAGGGAATGGTCTTTCGCTGCGATCCCGACGGTAAAAACGTAGAGGTTCTGGGCCAGAATTTTCGTAATAACTACGAAGTCGCGGTTGATTCGTACGGCACGCTTTGGCAGTCGGATAATGACGACGATGGTAATAAAGGCGTTCGGATTAACTACGTAATGGAGTATGGCAATTACGGCTATACCGATGAACTGACAGGCGCTGGCTGGCAGGCCAATCGGGAAAATATCGAACCCGAAATTCCCCGTCGGCACTGGCACCTGAACGATCCCGGCGTCGTACCAAACCTACTGCAAACCGGCGCTGGCTCGCCAACGGGTATCATTGTGTATGAGGGAAAACTACTTCCCGAAGTTTTCCGAAATCAGGTTATCCACTGCGATGCGGGACCAAATGTTGTTCGTTCGTATCCGGTACAAAAAGACGGTGCGGGATATAAAGCACAGATTGTTAATGTACTCGAAGGCGCCCGCGATCAGTGGTTCCGACCCGCCGATGTTTGTGTAGCGCCCGACGGTTCGCTAATCATCGCCGATTGGTATGATCCCGGTGTTGGCGGTCACCAGGCGGGTGACCAGAATCGAGGTCGTGTTTATCGGGTAGCACCTCCAAATTCACCTTATACGCAGCCCAAAGTTGACCTGGCAACAACTGAAGGTGCTATCGAAGCGTTGCAAAGCCCAAGCATGGCGATTCGCTACTCAGCTTGGCAGAAATTGACTAGCATGGGTAATAAGGCCGAAAAAGCATTAGCTAATCTGTATAAAAACTCCGACAATCCCCGGATGCAGGCTCGCGCGTTATGGCTGTTGGGCAAATTGGAGAAAGGCTCAAAATACATTGAAACAGCCCTGAAAAGCAGCAATCCAGATCTACGAATTACGGGCCTTCGTGCTGCCCGCGAACTCAAGAAAGACATTATTCCCTACGTGAAGCAACTGGCAAATGACCCAGATGCACAGGTTCGACGGGAGTGTATCATTGCCCTGCGGCACAATACGTCTGCAGAAGCACCAGCTTTGTGGGCGCAATTGGCTAGTCAGTACGATGGTAAAGATCGCTGGTACTTGGAGGCTTTAGGCATTGGCGCCGATGGCAATTGGGATAGCTATTACACCGCCTGGGCAAAACAGGTAGCTGGCGATCCATTAGCGAATGCGGCTGGCCGTGATATTGTCTGGCGCGCCCGTACCAAAGAATCGGTCCCTTTATTAGCTAAACTCGCTGGTGATCCATCAGTTGAGGTAAATCAGCGCTTACGGTATTTCCGGGCTTTTGATTTCAACCCCGGCGCTACCGAAAAATCAAATGCATTGCTAGCAATTTTGCAGGCCAACAGCAACTCAACCGATGTAACAAAACTAGCTCTGCGACATCTGGACCCAGCTTTTGTACGGAATTCACCAGCCGCTAACGCTGCACTTACGAAACTCATGGGCGATGTTTACGGTACGACCGAATACATCGAACTTGTAAACCGCTACGAACCGGCTTCTGAAAACAACCATCTGAAGGAGTTAGCCGTATCGAAAGCCATGGAAAATATGGGTCGTGAAGCCGCTCGACAATTGCTCAAACAGGGCGGAAAAGATCTAATTTGGGAGGTACTTAACGGGACAAATGCTGAAGCGGCTACAAATATGCTGATTGCTTTGCGTCGTGTTGGTAATAAAGAATCAACCGGAATCTTGAAAACGGTAGCCTTAGATACCAAACGAGCTGCTCCTTTACGTCGGGAAGCCACACGTTCGTTAGGTGGTAGCAACGAAGGGGCTGATATGGTGGTAGCACTTTTAAAATCGGGTGATATTACTGGCGATTACAAAAAGGCAGCCGTACAGGGCGTGAGTGGTGACTGGCGCAAAAATGTTCGTCAGCAAGCGGCAAGCTATCTTGATACTCCTCAAGGGGCTGAAGGCAAAAAACTGCCGGGTATTAACGAGTTGTTGACGATGAAAGGCGATGCTGCTCGAGGAGTTACGATCTTTAAAAATAACTGCTCAACCTGCCATCAAATCAACGGCGATGGGATGGATTTCGGCCCGAAACTATCAGAAATTGGCTCCAAACTCCCCAAAGAAGGTCAGTACTTAGCTATCCTCCATCCCGACGCAGGCATTAGTTTCGGTTTCGAAGGATGGGAGGTGAAATTTAAAGATGGCAGTTCCATGACGGGTATCGTGTCCAGCAAAACCGAAACTGATCTCCAAATGAAGTTTCCAGGGGGCGTTGTTCAGAACTACAAAATGGCCGACGTCGTCTCAATGAAACAACTCGATTCGTCCATGATGCCATCCGGTATTCAGGAAACCATGAGTACGCAGGACTTAGTAGATTTAGTAGATTATTTAGCAAGTTTGAAAAAGAAATAAGACCGGTTCAGACGACCATCATGCAACGACGCAACTTTGTAAAATCGACATTCGGACTGGCAGGCGCTGCCGTCACGGGCGAATCAATGGCAGGCAATTGGCATTCACAGCCGAATCTACTGGCTAAAAACACCTTCAAAATCAAATATGCCCCACACTTCGGCATGTTTGAAAATAGCGCAGGCAAAGACCTGATTGACCAACTCAAATTCATGGCCGACATGGGCTTTACGGCTCTGGAAGATAACGGCATGATGGGTCGGGATGTGGCTACGCAGGAAAAAATTGCTAAAGAAATGACCCGGCTGGGCATGACGATGGGCGTATTTGTGGTCGATAAAGGGGGGAATGGTCAGAATACATTGGCTGCTGGAAAACCTGAATACATCGAAATTTTCCTGAACGGTTGCCGCAAAGCTGTTGAAACTGCCAAACGCGTTAATGCGAAATTCGCAACGGTAGTACCCGGTGATTTTGAGCGCAACCTGCCGATTGGTATTCAAACCGGGCATGTGATCGATGCGTTACGCCGGGGCGCTGATATTCTGGCTCCAGCGGGTTTAGCAATGGTATTAGAGCCGCTCAGCGATACGCCTAACCTATTCCTGCGGACTTCCGATCAGACGTACGAAATCTGTCGGGCTGTTAATAGCCCAGCGTGCAAAATTCTGTTCGATGTTTACCACATGCAGAAAAACGAAGGGCATATTATTCCGCACATCAACTGGTGCTGGAGTGAAATCGGCTATTTCCAGATTGGCGACAATCCGGGTCGTAAAGAGCCAACGACGGGCGAAATCAATTATAAAAACGTGTTCAAGCACGTTTACCAGAAGCAGAAAGCCGAAAACAAAGAGTTTATTTTCGGCATGGAACATGGCAATTCACAACCCGGTAAAGAAGGTGAAATGGCGCTGATCAAAGCCTACGTCGAGTCGGACAGCTTTACCGTATAGACTTTTTGTCCTTCTGACGAAGGACAAAAATTACTTACCGAGAAAGACTGAATTGTTTTTCATTCTTTCCAAAAAGGAAAATGGGTAATCAGGTGTCGTTTTGACCGGCCTGATTACCCATTTTACGTTTACGTAAATTTTTTCTTAGAGAACAACTACTGAGTTCTCTTCACCTGAAACACCGCTGGCTACATATTTATCAGCAGCCCAGTCGTTCGTCCATGTCGTGCCATCCAAAACGTAGCGGAATTGATATTCGCCACCTACAGGTAATTCTACGGTTGTTTTGTAGGAACCGTCTTTTTGCTTTTTCAGGGCTTGGGTAGTGATGTCCCAACCATTGAATTCACCGGCCAGGGCGACCGTCTTTGCACCATTGACAGCTTCGGCTGGCAAGTCAAACGTTACTTTCGCGAGAGGTTTACTTTTAAGGAATTGTTTGGCAACTGCCATATAGATTACTATTTAGTTTCTACTGCAAAATTATAGTACAAAATAAGTAATATCATAATTATCAGTATGTTATAGACTAAAATTCCTTAAATAGTACTAATTAATGTAGCTTCATTTATAGTTGACTGTCTGAGAAACGTCCTATTTTACTCAATTTTTTCAACTGTTATTCAGTAACTTATCAACTACCTGTCTAATCATTGAAAAGCGTTCTGAATACGAGCCACTTACAAGTTGATAGGGTAATTTTCGGCTATCAAGTTCTGCTTGAAAACGCCCAAACATTTCTTCCCGACGATGACCTTGATCACGTAGATTATCGGCTATCCAGGGGACATCAATGTTCAGTAAAATATACTTGTCATAATGCACTTGATGTTCCAGTTCGTATAAAATGGGCGGAATTTCAGCTAAGTAAAGCTGTGCATAGATTTGCGTCGTGATGACATCCGTATCGCAGAATAAAATACGATTTGCCTGCTGTATGGCTTCCTGCACCGCTTTCGTTTGCGCTTGACCGATCCGAATGAAATCCTCGGGTGTAAACTCAGTAGACGTGATTAAATCGCGAGCCATTTCCGGGACGTAAGCGGTTTGATACTCTGTCGCCAGTTGTTGCGCTAAAGTAGTTTTACCCGTACTTTCCGGCCCATACAGACAAATTTTTTTGACAAAATAAGGCCGCACGATGTCTGGAATGTAATCCCAATACCGAGCAGGTTGTTGCCGAATCAATGTAGCCGAGATTGGAACTTTCAGTCGAGGTGGATCAAAGGTAATGTGTTGTAAGCCAGAATGATGTGCCAACGGAATAGCGTATTCTTCCGATGAGAAAAAAATACTTACTGCTGGAAAACGTCGTTTGATGAACGCAGCCCACAGTTTTGTCGCTTCCCACAAAGGCAAGGTTGGATCATGAAAATCGTCCGATTCAGCAACAACTTCGATGGATGGGTAAGGAGCCAGTAATTCGTTTAGCCAGCCAAGCCGAATTTCCGGCGAAATAACATCTTCCGGCGTAACGGTCATGGAGACAATCAGGTGATCGCACTGTTTTCTGGCGAATTCAATTAATGCCAGATGCCCTTTGTGAACGGGCATAAACTTGCCGAAAACCAACCCCGTTCTCATGCCATTTTAGTCGAATAGCTTCGGTATTCTTTTGTCCAGTGCCAGGCTCCCTGAAAGGCAATCAGGCAGAAAATGGCATACTCAATACCCACTAATTTGACGCCTTTCGTGAAATACATGTATGTGCTGATGATGTCAATCGCGAGCCATACCCACCAGCATTCCAGCTTTTTATGAATCATCATGAACGTACCGATAATGCTCATTACAGTCGTGAACGAATCTAGATAAGGAAATGCGCTGGGCTTATTAAATAAGACTGGAAACCAAACATGTAGATTCTGTGCAAATGCTCCTAAAACGACAGTGGCAACAATTCCACCCAAAAGAGCCAGCATCAACGGGCGACCAACTAACCGAGTAATTCGGAGCTCATTTCGCTGATCGGCTTCGTCGAGGGTTGGGTGTGTCCAGCGCCACCAGCCTTGTAGATTGGTAACGAAGAAAAACACCTGCAAAAACATATCGGGATATAATTGAATCTGATAGAATAGAAAGAAAAAGAGTAAGACGCTGGCTGCGCCAATAGGCCAGCTCCAGACATGCGCGCGGGCAGCCAGCCAGGTTGCTATTGATCCGCTGACAACGCCAAAGAATTCCAGATAGCTCATCGGGTAATCCCATAGCGTAAAGAAAATAGTATGGATGTCAAAAAAGTCGGGCATTATTCAGTAGTCAACAGTAATTTCTCATCTTTAACGCTACGAAAGTACACATTAACCACTTACCCGAATCGTACCTATGCAACGTATTGCCATGCTTGGTGGCGGCTTTATTGGCCGCTTCTATGCCGATTCCATCCACGGCCAACGCAGCCGCGATAAGGTCGTCGCCATTTATGCTCGACGTCAGGAAACTGCTGATAAATTTAAAGCCGATTACGGCTGCGAGTTCGCTTCGACCGATATGGAAGAAGTAATTGCGCATCCTGATGTAGATATGGTCTGCATCGCTCTGCCAAATAATATCCACGAAACCGCTGTCAATCTCTGCGCAAAGCACAAAAAATCAGTCGTTTGTACAAAGCCCTTAGGCCGAACCGGTGAAGAAGCACTACGGATGATGAAAACGGTGGAAGAAGCAGGCATTTTTGCCGGTTATCTCGAAGACTTATGTTATACGCCGAAATTTTTAAAAGCGTTGGATAGCGTAAAAAACGGCGCTTTAGGCCGGATTCTGTGGGCAAAATCGCGCGAAACACACCCCGGCCCTCACTCCGATTGGTTCTGGGATAAAGAACAGGCTGGTGGCGGTTGCATGCTCGATTTGGGCTGCCATTGCGTGGAAATTGCCCGAAATTTTATTGGTAAAGATGTCAAGCCGGTTGAAGTAATGTGCTGGGCCGCTACGCAGGTAAAACCCATCGATGCTGAAGATCATGCCATTGCATTGGTGAAATACGAAAACGGTGCTATCGGTCAATTTGAAGTGAGTTGGACCTTCCGGGGAGGCATGGATTTGCGCGACGAAGTGATGGGTACTGAAGGCACGATTTGGATCAATAATTTCCTGCGAACAGGCTTTGAAATGTTCTCAACCGGCAAAGGTGGGGATTATATCGCCGAAAAAGCCGAATCGAACACCGGCTGGCTCTTTCCTGTTGGTGATGAAGTCAATGACTTGGGCTACAATCACATGTTTACGGACATGTTTAAGTCGCAGGAAGACGGTCGCGAACCCGCCGAAACGTTCTACGATGGCTACGTCGTCAATGCTGTTCTGGACGCAGCCTACCGATCTGCTGAAACGAAGCAGTGGGAGAAAGTTAACCTACCCGTTTGGCGCGGTCAGGAAGGCTTAAAACCCGAATCGACACTTGTTGAATACGACGCCGATCATTACCTCATCAAACAGGAAATGACCCACGATGGTCGTAATAAGCTGATTTTGAAAGAAAAATCCAGCGGTAAGATTATCGAGCGGGATGTCGTGTAAAGCTTAGTGAGCTTTACTCTTTTGAGTAAATAGTCAGTGCGTTTTTGTCATTCTGAACGAAGTGAAGAATCTCAAGTTCTCCTTGTAGGCAGGTTTGAGATTCTTCACTTCGTTCAGAATGACAAAGAATAATTTACTAGCCCTGTTTTCAGATTAGTTAAATAACCTCTAGTTAAGCAGATGCCATAAATACAATTCCAACTTAGCAACGTATCCTTTATCAAGTCAGAACACTTATACTTCGATAGAATTCTCTAGCCTAACATTTAGCCGTATTGATTGGCGGTAAGGCGTCTATTTCGTTTCTTGCAGACTGAAACTCATACTGTATAGCGAATGTGGTTAGATTCTAAAAAGATTGTTGTTATTGGCGGCACAACAGGTATGGGCTTGTCGGCTGCGCTGGCGTTCGTGCGCGAGGGAGCGCAGGTAGTGGTTGTAGGGCGGAATCCTGAAAGCTGTACAGCAGCTGAAAATCAATTAGATGGAAATGGTTTAGCCATGTCGGGAGATGCGTCCGATCCGCAAACAGCTCCCAAAGCCATTGCGCTTTGTCAACAGATTTTCGGTGGTTTTGACGGACTCTATCATGTCGCTGGTGGAAGCGGTCGGCGGTTTGGGGATGGCCCTCTGCATGAATTGACCCTTGAAGGTTGGAATTATACGGCTAACCTAAACCTGACGTCGTTGATGCTCTCAAATCAGGCGGCCGTTCGTGCGTTCCGAGCACAAGGCGAGGGTGGTACCATTCTGAATATGAGCTCTGTATTGGGCCTAAGTCCTTCACCTACGTACTTCGCTACACATGCGTATGCCGCTGTGAAATCGGCTGTGATCGGCTTTTCAAAATCAGTATCAGCTTACTATGCAAGCGATAACATTCGGGTGAATGTACTGGCTCCAGCCCTAGTTGAAACGCCGATGGCGCAACGAGCTACACAGGACGATACAATTCTGGCCTTTACCAAAACCAAACAACCTCTCGATGGGGGGCGAATCGGTCAACCCGATGATCTGGATGGGGCTGCCGTCTATTTCATGTCAGATTATTCCGCCTTCACGACCGGACAAATATTGACCGTCGATGGTGGCTGGAGCGTCAGTGAAGGGCAGATTTGATAAGTAACTCCAATGATCGAAACCCAGCGCCTGACTCTGATTCCGCTTACACTTGATCAACTGTATCTGTATAAAGCTGATACCCATCAGCTGGAAAAAGCGTTGGGCCTGAAAACAGGATGTCGGGAATTAACGGAACCTGTTTTAGGAATCGTTACGCATTTTACCATACCTCGTCTGAAAGATCCGTCTGTTGAGGCTATTTACCATACACTGTGGCTGGCTATTGATCGGGAGAAGGGTCAATTTGTAGCCGAGGCAAAGTTTAAAGGCGAACCAGATGAGGATGCTACAATAGAGATCGGTTATGGCACCTATCCGACTGTACGTCGGCAAGGGTACATGACGGAAATGGTAAATGGATTGGTAAATTGGGCTAGACTACAACCAGAGGTTGGACGAGTCGTCGCAGATACACAAGCGGAGAATGTCGCTTCGCAGAAAGTGCTGGAAAAATGCGGCTTTCGACTATTTGATCAAATCGAAGAGATGCTGTGGTGGGAATGCCAGTTAAAGTAATTAACTGGCAGAATCAGTCTATTTTATCTGGGAAATTGTCTATTTTGCTCGCTCCTTATGACCATTTCCTATGCATTCCCGTCGTAAATTTCTTCGTCAGCTTGGTGGCAGTTCGGCCTTGGTGGCCGCAGGTGCAACACTTACCAACGCCGAAAATCTGACCCCAACCGATCGTAACTTTCGCGAATACTTGATTGAAATCGTCAAGCCACGCTCAGCGGCTGATACAATCAATATCGCACTCATTGGCGCCGGTATTATTGGCCATTACGATCTTGATTGTGCGCTAAAAGTACCCGGCACCAAGGTGGTTGCTGTAGCTGATTTGTACGAACCCCGATTGGTTCGAGCGAAAGAAGTTTGGGGAAATGATCTATTTACTACCCGCGATTATCGCGAAATTCTAGCGCGTAAAGATGTCGATGCAGTCTTAATTTGTGTACCCGATCATTGGCACGATCACATGTCCATTGCCGCGCTGAACGCTGGTAAACATGTGTATTGCGAGAAACCGATGGTACATCACATCGACGAAGGCCACGCCGTTATTGCGGCTCACAAAAAATCAGGAAAAGTCTTTCAGGTAGGTAGTCAGCGTGCCAGCGCATCGGCAGTACTCGAAGCCAAACGCCGATACGAAGCTGGGCATATAGGTGAACTGACTTCTGTAGAAACATTTCTGGATCGGACGGATGCATTGGGAGCGTGGCAATATACGATGCCGCCAGACCTGAACCCGAAAGATGTCGATTGGAATCGCTATTTGGGTGATGCCCCCAAACGTCCATTTGAGCCCGAACGGTTTTTTCGCTGGCGGAATTACAAAGATTATGGGACGGGCGTAGCGGGTGACTTGTTCGTTCACCTCATTACGGGTGTGCATACGATAACGGGTTCGTTGGGACCAACGCGCATTTTTGCCCTTGGTGATTTGAATTACTGGAAAGATGGTCGCGATGCGTATGATCTTGTTACGGCCATGATGGATTACCCAAAAACCGATAAACATCCATCCTTCCAATTTACGACTCGCGTAAACCTCGCTACGGGTGCTGGAGGAGATATTCATACGCGATTGGTCGGCACCGAAGGCGTCATCGATATTGGCTGGAACTCGTTCGTGATGAACCGACTCAAACGCCCGACTGCTCCTATGTATAGCCGGGGTTACGATGCGCTGTTTACCTATCCACAATCGATGCAGGACGATTTTATTCGTCAGTATGATCAGAAATACCCCGTTGGGCAATTTACACGGGAAGTACAAAACGAACCAGTCGTTACGTACACCGCGCCTGATGGCTACGACGACCGACTCGATCACATGATTGTGTTTTTTAACGCCATTCGGGAAAACAATCCGTCGTTGGTGAAAGAAGATGCAGTATTCGGTCTACGAGCGGCTGCACCATCACTGGCAGCCAATCTGAGTGCCGCGCAGAAGAAAGTAATTCATTGGGACCCTGTCGCGATGAAGGTTTCCAAAGCTGTTTAATTGAACGTCAACCCTCAACTTTTCGATATAGTGCAACCCGTTCCTATTAAAACAACCGTTGTCGGCTCGATGCCTTTTCCGGGCTGGCTCGAATATTCCAGCCAGAATCTAGCGCAGTTTGGACCCGCCGACATTAACGAAATGATTGAAGACGCCGTCATTACGTCGGTGCACGATCAGGTTTCGGCTGGATTGGATGTCATTTCCGATGGTGAACAAACGCGCTTCGATTTTAACCTATCGTTTTACGGCTACATAAAAGGCATACAGAATAACGATACCGAATTACGGCGATTTGGTCCACCTGCCCATGATCAGCGTGGAAAGCATAACATTATCGAACCCTTAACCGCTCCAAATGGGCTTGGGGTTGTCGAAGAATACCTGCGCCTGAAACGACTGGCACCCGAAGGACAAGGACTAAAAGTTTCGATCCCTGGCCCATACACGCTTAGCGGGCGATTGCTCCCCGGCGATTTATACAAAGATCGTTGGGAAGTAACAGAGGCTTTGTTACCCTTAGTCAATCAGGAAATTGCGAAACTCGTAGAGCTAGGCGTGCCAGAAATTTGCGTCGATGAACCGTCTATGTCGTGTTACGCGTATCGTGAAGACACCAAACGGTTCGTTGATATTTTCAACCGTACCGTTGCGCCGGGCGTAGGAAAAACGCGATTGTCGATGCACTTGTGTTTTGGGAATTACAAAGGGCGTTCGGTCGGGAAAAAGAGCATTGCGCCGATGCTCCCCGATTTTCTGGATATGACTGTCGACGAATTGCATTCGGAAATGACCATCCTGAATTTTTCAGAAGTGAACTTGCTCGAACGGTTCGCGGAAAAATTTGATGTAGCCGTTGGGGTCATCGACGTAAAAAGCTACTACATCGAAACGCCCGAAGACGTAGCCGAACGCATCCGTAAATGCCTGCCTTACGTTCCCGCCGAGAAATTAGCCGTTGCCCCCGATTGTGGTTTAAGCCAGACAGCTCGCTGGGCCGCCAAGCAAAAGTTAGCGAATATGGTTGCCGGAGCGAAGATTGTGCGGGGAGAAATCTGAACCGGGATTCATTTGATTTGACTGACCGACTATGATTCTGTAGATGATTACTTTTTTGATCCCCTGAAAAGAAAACAAAATCCAGTAAATCCTAAAATCTGCTAAATCCAGGTCCAAAATCACAGTCGGTCAGTCAAATCAGAAAAATCCCGGTTCAGAAGCCGCTTAATCCAGCAATCCGTTAAATCCCGGCGCTAGTTCACACCGTTCATTTGCCAATTTATCCATACTTTCGTCGAGTAGCATCTGCGTTTTGGCATTGTCGAAATAGGCGGCAAAGGAAATTCGAAGCTCTTTCCGTTTCATCGCTTCCAGAAAGCGTCGGACGTCATCTGGCGTTTCGAGAAGTAATGGAGGAACTTCGGTTGGTTTTTCATTTTCGTCTTTAGCGACCATCGTAAAATAGCTGGTATTGGTATGTTTGATTGTGCCCGTCGTCACGTTTTCCGCAATTACTTTGATACCAACTACCAGCGACGTTCGACCAACATAATTGACCGACGCCATCAGCGAAACCAGTTCACCCACTTCCACCGGCTGCCGAAAATTTACCCCATCGACCGACACCGTGACGCAGTATTGCCCCGCATGTTTAGCCGCGCAAGCATAAGCTACTTTGTCCATCAACGACAACAGAATACCGCCATGTACGCGACCGCCAAAATTGGCATACGACGGAATCATTAACTCGGTCAACGTAGTGCGTGAATGGCTAACAGGTTTGGCATTCATAACCGGGATTTAACGGATTGATGGATTTAACAGATTTTGTTTTGCGGATTCGGCAAATATCAATCAATAAATCCGATAAAGTAAAAATCAAAAAGCCGCTCTGTGAAGCGGCTTTCAAACAAAATCCAGAAAATCTATAAATCTGCTGAATCTCGGTTCAGACGGCGAAACTTTCTCCGCAACCGCAGGTACGGCTGGCGTTTGGGTTCTTGAACTGGAACCCTTTTCCATTCAGACCATCTGAAAAATCGAGTTCCGTACCAGCCAGATAAAGTAAGCTTTTACGGTCGACTAGAATTTTAATGCCTTTATCTTCAACAACGTGGTCTGTAGGCTGTTGCGTTGCATCGAATTGCAAATCATACATAAGCCCCGAGCAACCACCGCCCTGAACGCCTACGCGAATTGCATATTCATCGGCAAGGCCATCTTTCTGCCGCAGTTCAATAATTTTGTTTTTAGCAACTTCCGAAACCGTAACCATAGTTGTAATTAGCTCAATTTTGACGCATATCAATGCTTTCTCTATAACTTTCGCCAAAACGGAAAAGTTCTTTAGCTACCTATGCTCACCAACGTCGAACACATTGGCATTGCCGTCCGCGATCTGACTGCATCGAACGACTTATTTTCCAAGTTACTCAATGTAGAACCTTACAAATCAGAAACCGTTGCGTCAGAAAATGTTATGACGTCTTTTTTTAAGGTGAATCAGACGAAGATTGAATTACTCGAAGCAACCAGCTCAGATAGTCCGATTGCCAAGTTTTTGGAAAAGAAAGGGGAGGGCATTCATCACATCGCCTTTGAGGTAGAGGACATTCTGACTGAAATGGAGCGATTAAAAGCCGAGGGTTTTACGTTACTGAATGAAACGCCCAAGCGCGGGGCCGATCATAAATTAGTGTGTTTCCTGCATCCAAAAGGTACCAATGGCGTATTGGTAGAATTGTGTCAGGAGATTAAGGAGTAAGAAAATGATAAAAACGAGTAAAGCTTTTTTTGCCATTGCCCTTCTTTGGGTAACAACAATTGCCTGTGGGCAACAGCCAAGTTACACCGCACGCTTTACACAGCCCGGTGTCGATGTACAACACTACGGTTTTGCACTTACATTAAGTGACTCAACCAATCAAATACAGGGTGAAACAACGATTCGATTCATACGCGCTGACGACCGGCAAACCGTTTGGTTCGATCTGATTGGTGGCAAGCCCGATTCTGTTGCCACAGGTATGAAAGTTCGTAGCGTTACGTTGGCTGATGGAAAAGCCGCACCTTTCAATCAGCGAAATAATCGGGTATTCATTAATCTTCCGGCTGCTCCCAATCAACCGACCGAATTGGTGATTCGCTACGAAGGAGTGCCCGAAAAAGGACTGATTATCAGCCGAAATAAATTTGGTGATCGAACATTTTTCGGAGATAACTGGCCGAATAACGCTCGTAATTATTTGCCGGTCGTCGATCATCCGTCTGATAAAGCAACCTGCTCCTTTACAGTAAATGCTCCAGCTACTTATCGTGTTATTGCAAATGGGAAATTTGCAGGCGAAAGCAATTTACCCAACGGGCGGAAATTAACACGCTGGCAGGAGAATACACCTATTCCGACTAAAGTAATGGTAATTGGCGCAGCTAAGTTTGCGGTAGAAGAAGTTGGCTCCGTGAGTGGTGTACCTGTGCAAAGCTGGCTGTATCCCCGCGATAGTCAGAAAGGATTTATCGACTACCGGCCAGCTAAGGAAATTCTGCAATATTTCATCGACAAGATTGGCCCGTATTCGTACGAAAAACTGGCGAACGTAGAATCGACTACGATTTTCGGCGGAATGGAAAATGCCAGCTGTATTTTCTACAACGAGAAGGTAATTGTGGGACGTAAAGACTCGGACGTAGAAGCGTTGCTGGCCCACGAAATAGCACATCAATGGTTTGGCAATTCAGCCACGGAAACGGATTGGTCGCAGTTGTGGCTGAGTGAGGGATTTGCTACCTATTTCTCGGCCCTTTACCTCGAACATGCGTATGGGAAAGACACGCTGAATGCTGTGCTGAATCAGAACAAAGGCCAGATTTTTCGCTTTTCAGCCATGAAGCCGAAAGGCACCATTATCGATTCGACAGCCAGCGATTTGATGGATTTGCTCAATCCCAACTCGTACCAGAAAGGCGGTTGGGTGTTGCACATGCTCCGGCATGAACTTGGCGACGATATATTCTGGAAAGGCATTCGGGCGTATTACCAGAAATTCCGCAACCGCAACGCCCAAACCAGCGATTTACAAGCCGTGATGGAGAGTGTTTCGGGTAAAAAATTAGGGCAGTTTTTCCAGCAATGGCTCTATCAGCCCGGCTTCCCGGAAATCGTGTGGGGAACCAGCTACGACGAAGCTAAGAAAGCATTAGTCATCGACGTTCGACAAGCACAGCGTACTGGTGTGGTTTTTGCCATACCGCTCACGTTCAGTATTCGTGACCGTAGCGACGGACCGACCCGTGGCCGCGAACTCAGCCGCACTGCCAAACTGAACCTGACTCAGCAATCGCAAACGTTTACCGTTCCATTGGCTACCAAACCAGCCAGCATCGTCATTGACCCTGATAATACCGTCCTGATGCGCTCGACACAAATGGGAAAGTAAATCCCTAACTTGCGCTCACCAATTGCTACCAGCCATGCTCAAGCGCGTTTCCATCCAGAACTTCAAGAGCCTAAAAGACGTCACGCTCGACCTCCAAAAAGTCAACCTCCTCATCGGCCCCAACAACTCCGGTAAGACGAATTTTTTGAAGGCGCTGGAGTTCTTTTCTGATTCGGTAGCTGGGAATGATAAGTTTTCATTTTCAAGAAATGTTAAGTATATGCAATACGGTGACAATCTAGTTGACATGCATTTAGTATTTGACAACAAAGAGCCGTTTAAATCAGAAAAATATGAGCATTTACTTATCGCAGAGAATGACAATGATTTTGAGGATTTAAATTATAAAGTCTCCGTTCATAGTGAATTATCTGACTCATTAGAAATAGCCGAAAATGAGACTTTTTACGAGTTTTCAAAAGAAGATCTAATTACTCACGTAGGGAAATTAGAAATTTATAAACCAGATCCTAATAGAATAGTACAACCAGCTTATTTTTCTGCTGATGAAATAGCATTAAAAGGCGATTGCTCAAATCTAATTCAATTCCTTTTTTACCTTAATACGAATTATAAACGTGCTTATCAATATATAGAAAAAGACTTAGCGAGCTGCGTTGGCGATATAGTTAGCTTTAGTACGCCACCAGTTAAAGTTGGAAACGAAAGTAAACTTGGCTTAAAGTTCTTTGGGAAAAATGATGAAGATTATTGGGCTGAGAATGTATCAGAGGGAGTTGTATATTTCTTATCGTTACTTACAATTATCAACCAACCTAATCCGCCTAAACTTTTACTTCTAGAAGAACCGGAAAAGGGAATCCACCCGCGTCGATTGTTTGAAGTAATGCAGTTTATTTTGGGCTTGGTCGAAGATAAAGATGTGCAAGTCATCATGACTACGCATAGTCCAACTGTGGTCGATATGTTCAAAGATATGCCGGAGTCAGTGTTCATTTTTGACAAGGACGAAGAAGGAGCGACTCATGTGAAGAATCTGCTTCATGATGTTATTGAACCTGAGACGGCTAAGAGTAAAGAATTAGGGATTGAGCCGCCCCATTACACAGATTCATTAGGCGATGCCTGGACGGTTGGTTTTCTGGGAGGAGTGCCAAAATGAGCCAGATTATTACGTATGCCTTTTTCGGTGAGGATGAAGCTCAGCGTAATTTTCTGGAAAAATACCTCAACCAGCAATACCCCAATACATTCATCGAAGACGAAAATGAGCGCTGGCGATTCAAAGCCGAAAATGCTAACCAGGTTGACAAGCTACTTCCCGATGCGTTACGCAAACGTATTCTTCTGGGATTGGATGTCTTATTTGTCGGTAGAGATCTTGATACAGAACATAAACCAACGATCAAATCACGTCAGGAGCATTATACGAATAAATGTATAGGTCATCCCGCTGTACTGATATTGCCCGTGCAATGCATTGAATATTGGCTATGGTATATAAAACGCCACCGTGATGAACCGGGTAAAAACTCACCATTGGAATCGATGCCACGCTCAGAGGCTAAGCGAGCTATTTATGGGGAGACAAAACTTGTTAAGAAACAAATACCTATTGCTAACGATATTCTGGAATCATTAGACGTTTCGTGGTTAGAATCGCGCTCAGATAGCTTCAAGCATTTTCACAAACAAGTGGCTGAATTCTTGGAAAAATATAATTCTAATCACTCTGAGTAAGGTAGTCTGATAGGTTTAGTGGAAAAAATAATGTAGCTTCGATAACCTATTGATTAGTAGTAAATAATGACCAGCAAAACATAGAAGTTACTTTCCTGCTAGTTAGTGTATGTGTAGTCAATGTTTACCAGGCACCGCTTAGTAGATATATCCTATTATATGTATCAACAATGATACCTATTAAGAATAAATATAAATATTGTGCTATTTTTACGCTTGAAACTTAACCTGTAGTTACCATTCTGCTATGAAAGTATCTTTGAGTGATGAGGAAATAATTCGTAGTTATTTGACTCAGCAGCCCAATCAGTGCTTCGAAAATCTCTATACCCGCTACGTCGAGAAAGTCTACCAGCGATGCTTATCCATGACAAAAGACGCTGATCAGGCGCAGGATTTCACTCAGGATATTTTTCTAAAAGTTTTCGGCAAATTAAGTTCCTTTCAGGAACGCTCAAGTTTTTCAACCTGGCTCTATTCGATCGCTTATAATTATTGTGCTGATCAACTTCGGTTAGCAAAACGGCTTCCTACCATCGCTTTGGGTGAAACATTAGAACAGACCAAAGCCGATTCAATAGAAACGCATCTGCACGAAGAAACGCTACAAGCGATGCAACAGGCAATGGATCGGCTTTCTACTGAAGAAAGAACGTTATTGCGCCTGAAATATGAAGACAGCATGAGCATCGAAGAGATTGCTGATCTTTATAATCTTAAACCTAGTGCTGTCAAGATGCGGCTAAAGCGAAGCCGGGAGAAAGTACAGGCCATCTGCGTCCAGCGATTTGCCAGCTAACAGACATTACAAATACCATCAATAAACTAAAAGGCTCGATCAGACATTGGTCGAGCTTTTTTTGTGATTAACCTCACCCTCGGCCCCTCTCCTAAAACAGGGGAGCAAAATTTCCTTTCTTAGCCCTCTACTGTAGTAGGAGACGGGTTGGGGTTGAATGAAACGAAATGAAACCTATATTGATGAGCAAACCTGAATTTCATCAACACTACACAATCATGGCTTCTCTAATAAACTTTCTCCGAAAGAGTGCAAATCGATTGTTCATTCTACCAGTGCTGGTTAGTATGGGAATGACAACGTCAACATTTGGTCAGGCTGACACCGATATTTTTTTAGTTGATCTGGCCAAACCAGACAAGCCATTGAATATAACGCAGCGAAAAGGGTATGATAACCAACCTTCGTTTACGCCTGATAAGACCAGCATCCTTTACACGTCCATGCAAGCCGATGGCCAAACCGATATTTATCGCTACATCCTTTCGTCGAAAACGACAACTCGGCTAACCCAAACGCCCGAAGGCGAATATTCGCCAACGGTTATGCCCGATCAGGCTCATTTTTCTGTTATTCGGATGGAGCTTGATAAAACGCAGCGGTTGTGGAAATTTCCGCTAACGGGCTCGGGCAAACCCACTTTGATCTTCCCAAATGTAAAACCCGTTGGTTATCATTGTTGGCTGGATACTGATTGGCTGGCCTTATTCATTTTAGGAAAACCAAATTCGCTTCAACTGGCCCGAGTCAGCACAGGTGATACTGTTTATATTGAAGGAAATATTGGTCGTACGCTCCTTAAAATTCCGGGTAAACAGGTGCTCAGTTATGTGCATAAGCAAACACCCACGCATTGGGAAATTAAACAGCTCGACCTGAAAACGCGACAAACATCAACGATTACACCCACGTTGGAAGGAAGCGAGGATTTCGTCTGGACGCCGGATGGAAAACTGCTGATGGGTAAAGGTGCTATCTTGTACAAATATGATCCGGCCACGCATTCAGGATGGCAGCAATTGGCCGATTTTAGTTCTGCTGGTATTACTCAGTTGACTCGTTTAGCAATTGATTCGCAGGGAAAAATGCTGGCGTTGGTAGGGCAGTAGGGGATGGAAATACGCAATCGGCTGGTTACCTTAGCAAGATGAATCTCGATAGCGAATACCAGGATTTAGTCGATTTCTTCTCGGGCCGTGATTTACCGACTGGCCCTCAGCATATTAACGAATACAGCGTATTTTTAAATCTCTCCAATGCTGTGAATTCCCGGCTTACCCAACTGCATAGCGATGTAGCGGCTACTCGGAAATCGGCTGCCCTGATGCTTCGTGAAGTAAAAGATTGGTTGACTAATCGGGATAAATAAACCGATTCGCTACACTCGAAGCAATTCTGCAGAAGGCTGAATCAGCGGGAGGCTGACCCGAAAACTTTCCTGATCGTGGTAAACCGTAACTGCTGGATGATCAAGCAAGGCGTACTTCGTCATGATATCCTGTAAACCATGATGGGGTGACTGAACGGTTATTTTCTTCTCCTGCAGATTATTCTCGACAACTAAATTTCCCGATTGCGCGTATAATTTGATGGTCAGCGGTCGGTTTACTGAAATAACATTGTGCTTGATCGCATTGTCAAACAACGCCTGAAGCGTTAATGGAGGAATCAGGCAGGTTAGCGAAGCCGGATCTAGATTAATGTTCATAAAAATGCCTTCGCCAAAACGAGTTTTTAGCAAATAGAAATAAGCATTAATGAACTCGATTTCTTCCTGAAGCGGACAAAGATCGCGGCTATTGGGCTGAAGCAGATACCGATACACCGACGATAATTCATCCAGAAACTGTTCGGCATGATCAGCATCACTACCAATCAGGGATGACAGTGTATTCAGATTGTTGAATAAAAAGTGAGGGTTGATCTGCGTTTTCAACGAATCGAGCTGGCTTTGCAGATTTACTTTTTTCAGCTCCTGCGCTTCAGTATAGGCGATTCGCCACCGCTGATAGAGGTAGATTCCTTCGTAAACAGCCGCGATCTGGATGGTACCAACAACTGAGACAAGTGTATTGAAAAAATACGGTTTAAACTCCAGAAAATCACTCGAATGCCAAAGCCCAATCCGTTGATAAAACCAGGTTTGGGTAATCCGAACGGCACTGGCAAAAACAATAAACCAGGCTAATTGGTAGAGGACTCGTCGCCAGGTTTGCGATTGTTCGGGGTAACGTTTTCGGGAAAAAATAATCCCCCAGCGATTCACTTCCCATACGATCACACTGCCTAAAACGAAAAAGAATGGAATACGCCAATCGTCTGGGTAAGGCATCATGGTGTAGCCATACATGGCCCATTGCCCGGTTAATGCCAGCAGCGGAACGCCCAGAACACGCATCCATTTATCATTCAATTGCTGCATTCTATCTAGTAAACCGTGTAGTTAAAGCGTTTAGTATGATGTCAATTGGGTACGAAAAAGGACAAAGAAATCGGGTTATCCCATTTCTCTGTCCTTGCTTTCCGTTGAACTGATTCGTTAAAATTCCAATATTGTTTTCTCGATGATATCGCACGCTTCGTGTATCTGCTCTTCGTTGATAACCAACGGGGGCGCAAATCGAATTTTATCGCCATGCGTAGGTTTGGTCAATAAGCCGTTGTCTTTCAGCTTCAGGCAAATTTCCCAGGCGGTCTCACTACCCAGTTCAGGACGTTCTGAAATAACAATTGCGTTCAATAACCCCTTCCCACGCACTGTTTTGACCACATCCGTTTTCTGGCTAAGCGCATGCATCCGAGCTCGAAAAATTTCGCCCATGGCCGTTGCATTTTCCGCCAGTTTTTCGTCTTCAACAACGCGCAAGGCTTCCATCGTAACAGCGCAGGCCAATGGGTTTCCGCCGTAGGTGCTGCCGTGTTCGCCCGGCTTAATCGTTAGCATTACTTCGTCGGAAGTTAGCACGGCCGAAACGGGCATTGTTCCGCCCGAAAGAGCTTTTCCTAGAACGAGTAAATCAGGTTTTACACCCTCATGATCGCAGGCAACACGTTTGCCCGTTCGGCCGATACCGGTTTGTACTTCATCCGCGATAAACAGAACATTGTATTTGGTACACAAATCGCGTACACCGCGTAAATAGCCTTCATCGGGCACAACAACACCCGCTTCTCCCTGAATCGGTTCGACCATAAACCCGGCAATATTCGGGTCGTTTTTGAACGTATCTTCCAGCGCACTCAGATCGTTGTAAGGAATGATAATGTAACCCGGTAGCAATGGGCCAAAATCGTTAGTACTGCTAGGATCTGTCGACGATGAAATAGCTGCCAGTGTACGACCCCAGAAATTGCCCGCAGCATACACGGTTTTGGCCTGATTTTGCGGAATTCCTTTGACTTTATACGCCCATTTACGCGTCAGTTTCAGGGCTGTTTCGCCACCTTCGGCCCCTGAATTCATCATCAGAGCCTTATCGTAACCAAAATAATCGCAGAGGAATTTTTCGCAAATACCGGTTTGATCGTTATAAAAAGCGCGGGACGTTAACGTGAGCCGTTGCGCCTGTTCCATCATAGCGCCAATGATCCGGGGATGGCAATGGCCCTGACTTACAGCACTATAGGCTGATAGAAAATCAAAATATCGTTTATCCTCTACATCCCAAACGAAGATGCCCTCACCCCGGCTCAGTACGACCGGAACAGGATGATAATTATGTGCCCCGTAATGCCATTCCAATTGCATGGCCTTATCCGCAGGCGATGTTGGACTGATTGGTTCAATTGTCATAGCGAAAAGCGGTTAAGATGAAAGTGTTGAGGAAACCCGTTTCCTCTCAAAAATACAGGTAATTCATCGAAATTACTTGTATTGTCTACATTTGCATGAACCGCTTAGTAAGTAGTCAAGCTTTGTGATGAACAATAAGACTCGGAAAGGGTGAATCCTGGCCTGGATGCGAATTAAAATGTTATTAAACTTTGGGCTATTACCAGACCCTTTTCAGGCTGATATAGCTGCCAAATGAGTCGGGTAGTGGATCGCCCCGATCAAGAGCGACTGTCGTTGTCAGTATCGTGCGTGGTAGTTTTCGGAAGCGCCATTGAGCGGATACCAGCGTCGAAAATTGATGAAACACCTCCGGGAAAGGCTGCTTATATGACCCGAAATTACGACTGTAAGAAGCCCTGGCACTCAGCGTTGGGCCCTGACGGAAACCGCCCATTGCACCCAAATACCACATAACAACCCGGTTGTTCGGGAAAAAGCCTCCGCCGATGTAAGCATCATTAATCGTCGGCTTAAAATCCGATCGGGGAATGATAAAAGGCGTCCCCATTGTACGGCCTCTATACGACCACCCCTGAATGTATTGACTGTGATTGAAGTAGTTATCAGCTCCCTGATACCGAGCTGTAGGGGCAAAAGTTGGTCCACTCTGATCGGTCGTGGCCAGCCATTCCAACACGATTCGCTGAAACCGAAAGCGAGGTTTATTGACTGACTGATTTAGAAATCGAAGACCTGTTAGACCGTCTGGTAAATTCTGCAAAGCTAGTCCCGAAGCATCGTCGTACATATGCTGGTGATATAACAGCCAGTTATGCGATTTGCCCTTCCATTCCAGGGCCAGATCATAACTTCCGACATGATTTCCTAACCGATTCGTACCGTCAAATTCAGTAAACCGATCATTCTGTAATGCGTCGGGGTAAGTACCTGTAATGATGTATAAATAGTCCTGGAACGACGTCGACAGATTACCATTGACAGCTAATGGCGTTCCAATCAAGTAATCGGCATGGCCTCCCCATTGTACCTGATGATTGAGTCCTGCATGGATTTGCAGCTTCCAGGTTGGCTTTCCAATTCGGCCATACAAATACTTTTGATGTAGATAACTGCCCTGAATGTAGGTATTGATCAGCCATCCGTGCGCGTAGCCAAATCGAAAGGAGAGTAGCTTCTTGGTAAAGCCAATTGGCACATAATCAGGCGTATGCAGTTGGATTTTCGGATAAGGCATTGCATTTCCCGACCAGGCAACAAAGCCAGAAGATAACAACGTATCGCCTAAACCGGCCACTTCCCGCCGATTGCCAGCATAGAGTTCAATTTGCCCAAACCGTGCTTTTACAAAAGCATCGGGTAACAAAATAGCCGGATTATCAATCTTTTGTTCAGGTCTTGCATTCGCGACCGCATACACGCTGAAACCCCAGTCGAAACGTGATTTGCGTTTCGATGTTGAATCATTTCGGGGTTTGTAGTCACGCTGAATACCGAGCCGAACTGTTCCGAAAGAACCTTCCAGCGGTACGGTATTATATTGATTGGTTCGCAGCCAGAAAGGAATCTGGGTCGATGAATTCAAGCCACTTCCTATTTCTACCGAATAATGAATCGGTGAGCCTTGTTGAACGGGTTGAGCCCAGGTAAGCGTAGTACTTAACCAAATAAGTAAGCCAATTAGGTAACGTACTTGCATAGGGCGCTAAACCATCTTGATCGGTGAGTCAAACTTACACGTACGAAACTAAAAAAAGGACTGATTAAAAAGTAAGTTTTAAACAAAATGCTCCCTTTTTCTATTCTATAGGGATAACCAGTTCCTATCATATGAATGAAACCATTACGTTAAACAATGGTGTTGAAATGCCTTTGCTTGGACTTGGAGTTTATGCGCCAAGCCAGGCGAATGAAGTACAGCAGGCTGTCGAATGGGCCCTCGAAATAGGGTACCGCCTGATCGATACGGCAGCAGCGTATGGCAACGAACGGGAAGTCGGCGATGCGATTCGGGCGAGCGGCCTTCCTCGCAGCGATATTTTTATTACCACAAAAGTCTGGAACAACGACCAGGGTTACACCCGAACCTTACGGGCGTTTAATCGGAGTCTGGAACGACTTCGGCTCGATGTGGTTGATTTATACCTGATTCACTGGCCAGTTAAAGAATATCGACACGAAACCTGGCGAGCCCTCGAAAAAATTTATACCGACGGTCGAGCGCGTGCCATTGGCGTATCGAATCATTACCCCAACCATATTGATGAATTACTGACTGAATCAATCATAACTCCGGCTGTTAATCAATTCGAACTAAATCCCTATTGTTATGTACCGGAAGTTCTGGATTATTGCCGTGAGAAACAGATTCAGACGGAAGGCTATGCGCCATTAGTAAGAGGTGAGAAAAAAGATGACCCCAGACTCATAGCAATAGCTGAAAAATATGGCAAAAGCATTTATCAACTGTTGATTCGCTGGTCGATTCAGCACGGCGCAGTTACAATTCCAAAATCAGTCCGTCGTGAACGTATTCAGGAAAATTTCGATGTTTGGGATTTTGAAATTTCTGACGATGATATGGCTATGTTAAATACCTTTTACGATAATACCCGCATCGCCGACGATCCACGGACTATTTCATAAGTAATTGCCTATCAGGCTAAAATGAGCATAGGTTCCCGTACCGCACATTCAATAGGAAATTGCTTTTCCAATAAATTAGCCAATATTCTCAAGCCATATTCTTCACATCGACGGTGGCCGACGGAAATGACCGCAATACCCGTTTCATCAACGGCCTGCTGGCCAGGTTTGCGGTAAGCGCCCGTCAGGTAAAGATGCGCTCCTCGCTCGGCAGCTTCCCGAACGAGTGCATTGGTCATAGCACCAACTACAGCAATACGCGAACTGGTTGGTTGCCAGCCGCCCGAGCTATGCCCCGCTTCGGCCCGATCGTACCCATTAAATAAATTCCTGACCGTTACCAGACATTGGTCAAATTCCTGAGGAGAAACATCGAAGATCATACCCAAAGGACGTTGCGAACTTGGTTTTCCATCCCGGTTTATATCCTGTTTATAGCCTATAGGCTCTGGCGCCTGAATAGCTCCCAATTGCTTCGCTAATTTCGGATTGTAGCCTACAGTAAGTCCTTCGTCGAACGGTAAATGATGCGATAATATACCGATATCAGAAGGCAGTTGAGTAAGATCAAGTTGCCAGGGACGGTGAATCCAAACCGCATCAAGTTGCTCATCACGTATCCAACTAGTCAAGGTAGAAAATGGCTCCAGTGCTAATCCAATTCGATGAATGGGCCGGGTTGATGGATAATAAATTCCGCCCTGTTCAGTCTCTGGAAACTGTTCAACGGCCAGTTCTTTTTGCAGAAAATCCGCAATTGTATTTAGAGAAATAGTCGAAGTGCTCATGCTAAATTAACTAGTAGGCTTCCAGATGGTTTGATAATCAATCAATTGATTTTAGATCGTATTGGCGATTACAACCCGTCTTGTCGACCGTTTACTCAAAAGAATTTGGGTTTGTCGAAAAGAAAGTCGTAAGTTTGCGCCCATTAACTACGCCCGCTCAGTCGGGACGTCCTGACCGATGATTTTCCTCGCTTAAAAACCCACGGGTTTTTACATTTCTCTTCCGATTACTGCCACTCCTTTAAGTGGCCAATCTGTTTATACTTCATTCACGCAGTACCAATAGCTCTACAGCTATCGGGTCAGCTTTTTTCACTAATGACCAAGTTTTTTCGGTTATTCCTGGACGCAGTACGCGGTTCGGAAACCAATTTTACGTCTGGTAGTATCAACCGGGCTATTTTTCTCCTATCTGTTCCGATGATTCTGGAAATGGTGATGGAATCACTATTTGCTGTCGTCGATGTATTTTTTGTGGCTAAAATCGGTACCGAAGCCATTGCAACCGTGGGCTTAACCGAATCGGTTCTGACCATCGTGTATTCGATTGCGATTGGGTTGAGTACAGCCGCTACAGCTATGGTGTCCCGTCGCGTCGGTGAAGAAAACCGGCGGGAAGCTGCCAAAACCGTTGGCCAGGTCATTCTGGTTTCCCTGGCTATGGCCATTCTGCTGGGCGTACCGGGGTTTGTATTTGCCGAAGATATTCTGCGGCTTATGGGTGGTGATGAGCGATTAATTGCCAACGGAGTCGGATTTACGCGCATGATTTTCGCCAGTTCACCCGCCATTATGCTCCTATATACGCTAAGTGGCTGTTTGCGCGGAGCGGGTGATGCATCGGCTGCTATGCGATCGTTGTGGATAGCTAACGGCGTAAATATCATTCTGTGTCCGGTATTTATTTTCGGCCTTGGTCCGTTTCCCGAACTGGGTGTAATGGGATCAGCGGTAGCAACCACAATGGGCCGTACGATAGGCGCTTTGTATCAACTCTACTGTCTGACTCGGCAGAAAGGCGGTATTAAAGTGTTCCAGTCTGATCTAATTCCTGACGCTGCCATCATTCGGAATATGCTAAGTCTGGCGGTTGGCGGCACAAGTCAGTTTTTGGTTGGATCAGCAAGCTGGATCTTCCTGACTCGTATTTTGTCCACCTATGGCAGCGATGTTGTAGCGGGTTATACGATCGCTATTCGTATAATCATTTTCACGATTTTGCCTTCGTGGGGCTTGGCGAACGCGGCTTCGACGCTGGTGGGGCAGAATTTGGGGGCGGGAAAACCGGAACGAGCCGAAGCATCTGCCTGGCGAGCGGCTTTCTGCAACATGCTTTTTTTAGCGGCTGTGGGCGTCGGATTCTTTTTAGGAGCTGCCGAAGTGGTTGGCCTTTTCGACCGAAACACACAAGTGGTTGAGATTGCCGTGCAATGCTTACGAGTGTTTTGCCTGGGTTACCTGTTTATGGCCTATGGCATGGTATTGAGCCAATCGCTCAATGGTGCGGGTGATACGAAAACGCCTACACTCATCAACATTGTGTGTTTCTGGGCGGTTGAAATTCCACTAGCGTATGCCTTGGCAAATCCGCTGGGATGGGGGCCCTCGGGCGTGTTCTGGTCAGTCGCTATCAGCGAAACCTTGTTGGCTGTAATTGCTATTCTAGTCTTCCGTCGAGGTCGCTGGAAAACCGTTCAGGTGTAATGAAAATCAAGTTTTTACACCTGTTTTTACCGAAACTTTTACCCGAAAGGGGCCGTTTTATTTATGTATGATGTATGATATAATCTGTACGTTCTACTGAACCCATACATCCTGCATCATACATCCAATACCTACATTTTTTTATGATTGAAACACACAAACAACCCGAAACCGCTGTATTGGTCGCGCTGATTACACAAAAGCAAACTGCCGACCAGACAAAGGAATATTTAGATGAATTGGCCTTCCTGGCTGAAACATCAGGCGTTACCACAATTAAATCGTTTACTCAGAAACTCGACCATCCCGACAACCGCACGTTTGTAGGAAAAGGAAAGCTGGAAGAAATCAAGACCTTCATTCTCGACAATCCAGTTGATTCAATCATTTTCGACGATGATCTGACGCCTTCGCAAGTACGGAATCTGGAAGCTGATTTTAAGGATATTAAGGTTCTTGACCGCAGTTTGCTCATCCTGAACATTTTCTCGATGCGTGCCCAAACGGCACAATCGCGCGTGCAGGTTGAACTTGCGCAATACCAGTACATGTATCCCCGCTTGACCCGTATGTGGAGCCACTTGACTAGTCAGAAAGGGGGCGTGGGTATGCGTGGACCAGGTGAAAAAGAGCTCGAAACTGACCGTCGGATCGTGAAAGACCGGATCTCGTTCTTGAAGGATAAGCTTGCGAAAATTGACAGACAGAGCCAGACCCGCCGGAAAGAGCGCGATCGATTGGTGCGGGTAGCTTTGGTTGGTTATACGAACGTGGGTAAATCGACCCTGATGCGGACGATGGCCAAAACAGACGTATTCGCCGAAAACAAGCTGTTTGCAACGGTCGATTCAACAGTTCGGAAAGTAACGCTAGGAAACATTCCGTTTTTGCTGACCGATACCGTAGGATTTATTCGTAAGCTACCAACAACGCTTATCGAATCCTTTAAGTCGACACTTGATGAGGTACGTGAAGCGGATATTCTGATCCACGTCGTAGACGTATCGCATCCTAATTTCGAAGAGCAAATCGAAGTCGTTAACGCAACGCTGGCTGATATCAAAGCTGCCGATAAGCCCATGGTGCTGGTATTCAATAAAATGGATCAGTTTGTACCGAAAGACGAATGGACTGATCAACTGGATACTGTTGACGACGAAGATGTTCAGGATGAAGTGATTATTCCGATAGCTGTGCGGAAGAAAACGGCACTCGACTATCTGAAAAAAACATACCTGGCTCAGAAAGCCGATTATGTGGCGTTCATTTCGGCGGAAACGGGCGAGAACGTTGGCGAACTGCGTGAGTTACTATACACGTTGGTCAAGGAGAAGCATTACCAGATTTACCCAAACTGGCTGCACGTACCGCTTTCTGAATCTGCCGAATATGGCGACGGTTTGGCAGGCTAATGTATTTTTAACATTTTTGTAGAGCAACAAACCTAAAAGGTTTCACAAGCCTTTTAGGTTTTATTTTTTGGTCCTGTAGTTCAACGGATAGAATAAGCGTTTCCTAAACGCTTGATACGGGTTCGATTCCCGTCGGGACTACTTTTCTAGCCACAATAACCTGACTTACAGGTTATTGTGGCTTTTGTTTTGCACGTGTATACGGAATTGGGCTGGTAATTATGAATAAATAATAGGCGGTATTAAGAAGAGTTGGTTTCCTGAGTGCCACTTTTCACATCTATCTCGTCAATTGGTTAGGTTTTGGTCAAGGAGGCTCTGGCATTCTAAGCAGATTTAGCTATAAAGAAATGTCTATCTGCATCAACTGATCCTGCTGGAGTGTAGGGTTCGATTTGATGAAAAATGAGGAGCGGCTCGTTTGTTCTGGAATTATAAAATACGTGGCCAGCCAAAGGGACATGTAAAGGTTCAGATAGCTGGATTCAATCAAGTTGCCCGCCCATCATTAAGCACTTATTTGTTGGATAAATAGCCTGAAAGATGGCTGACTAGTAGCGCCTTATCTGCAGAATAAGGCCTTCGGTAAAAAATATTTTTGCTCATTCTGTTACATCGGCTGGCTCAGAAGATATATAGGTTTAGAAACGCCGTAGTGATGGGCTGCCCGTACCCGACAGAATGTAAATAAGCCAAATGCAATGGAAATAGATCACAGACTAATAGAGCAGGCGAAACAACTTATCGAAGCAATGGATAAGACTGCTGATGACAACTTACCGAAAGAAATCGCCGGTATTGTGAAGTTCCATGCAAAAGGTGCTGCTGTTGCGGCCTTGGCGTCTGCCTGGGCGCCTGGCGTTGGAGGAACTGCAGCGGTTCTTGCTAGTGCAGGGTTTATATGGACTATGTACGGGCGGATTGGCGCAGAGATTGGATTGCCAATTTCCAGTAATATCCTTAAGACGCTTGCAGCCGGGGTGGCAACGAATCTCGCATCAGCAGCGGTAGGTGCCGTTGTTGTATCATCGGTACTTTCATTCATTCCCGGCTTAGGCAACGTAGGAGCGTCTGTTCTAATGGGAGGAATATGTTATGCATTGGCATTGGCTTCAGGTTACGTTTACCTCAAAACTATGACCACTCTTTTCTCTAGAGGAGTAGATCCAACGAAACTGAGTGAAGACGATTTAAAGAGCGTTGCCAAGGACATCACGAAAGACAATGATGTCAAAGATATATTACAACAAGCTCGAAAGGACTTCAAATCCAAGAAAGATAGTGGTGAATTCAAATAACTTACACCTACTAAACAAGTAAAAGGCTTGGGAAAATAAGCATGGAAAGAAGCTTAAATGATTGAAAAGCATACTCAACGAAAAAGTAAATTGTTCTAATTGTTTCATCTAAAAACTTTTTTCATGGAAGCATTACAGATTGACGCACATGAGCCTATTACACAAAGAACCCAAAGAGTTCGGGAGGCTTTTCAAAAAGCGACGCCAGAGTTGAAAGCAAAAATTTTTGAACTTGCTCCGTTTCCTATAAAATCGGAATATAGTTCAGATATCAATGGCTTTTGCCAATGGTCGCAATCATGGCCACAGTGGCAGCAGTCACATTGGTAAGTCGAATGTAAATACGTATCTGGATACCTACTTAGTAGGTATCCAGATAGTCGTCGCAATATCAAAATGCGTCGGTATGTGAAGTATCAAAATAGGATAAACAGAAAGAGGGAATAGCTAATTACTATTCCCTCTTTGGGATATTTCCACAAATCCTCCAACTCTGGTGGGGAATTCTTTTCTGTAGCTAAACTCTAAAAACATGGCGGTATCAAGAACTTTGGTTATCCTACAACCAACACCATTTTGTAATATAGATTGCGACTATTGCTATTTACCTTATCGTTCGTCTTCAACTAAGATGAGTCTCGACATTGTGAGAAAAATAGCTCTGGAATTATTTTCAAGTAAAATTATAACTCATCCAATAGATTTTCTTTGGCATTTAGGAGAACCACTAGCTGTACCAATATCATACTACGAGCAGGTTTTTTCGATTATTAACGAGGTTGGAAAAGATACAGGTATCGAGTATTCCTTTACTTTTCAGACAAATGCTATGCTTATAAATCAAAGCTGGATAAATCTTATCAAAAAGTATAGAATAAATATTGGTGTTAGTATTGATGGGCCTGCCTTTATTCATGATAAAAAACGAGTTGATAAAAAGAAGAATGGTACGCATACCCAAGTAATGAAAGGCGTGAAGATGCTTCAGGAAGCTCAGATACCCTTTAGTGTAATTATGGTTGTAACAAAATATACTTTGGATTATCCTGATTTAGTCTGCGATTTTTTTATTGAAAATGGTATTCATGATATTGGTTTTAATATTGATGAAATGGAGGGCAGTAATTATAAAACATCCTTTAATGATATAGAAATGAGTAGATATAAGTATTTTATTCAAAAGCTATTAGATAAATCTATTGCATTAAATGAGAAATTTAGAGTAAGAGAGTTTTGGTTGAATATAAGACCTTTTACAATGAATATAGCTGAACCGTTCAATAATACTAATAAACCATTCAGTATTCTGAATTTCGATTGTCATGGTAATTATAGTACATTCTGCCCCGAGTTACTTTCTACAGAAAGCACTGATTATAATAACTTTATTATGGGTAATGTTATGGCTGATGGATTGAATTCTATCTTAAGCAATCCAGTGTATTTGAAAGCGAAAACCGAAATAGATAAAGGTGTGAATAATTGCAAAAACTCTTGTGAATATTGGATGTTTTGCGGTGGAGGATCTCCATCCAATAAATTTTTTGAAAATGGTAGTTTCGCAACAACTGAAACAATAGCTTGTAAATATCACAAAAAAGCAGTTGTAGATCTGCTTACAAGTCATTTTGAAAAACAATTAATTGATTGTTAGTGAGTTAAATCTATGAGCGAAGTTGTTCCCGTTGTCGTTTTTGCCTATAACAGAGTTGACTTATTGCGTCAGCTTCTCATTTGTCTAAAAAATGAGAATGTGCCTCTTTTGTATATATTTAGTGATGGTCCTAAAAACCATATTGATGAAAGTAACGTAGAAAAGGTAAGAAGTGAACTGAATAAAATTGATTGGTGCGATAAGGTAATTTATCAACAAGATATAAATATTGGCTTAGGTAAATCCATTCTATACGGTGTAAATAAAGTATTGACATTACATAAATCAGCCATTTTTTTTGAAGACGATCTTATTTGTACTAAAGGTACCTATAAGTACTTGACCTCCGCATTGAATACCTATGAACATGATCAACGAGTAATGAGTGTGACAGGATGGACACATCCTAGCGTTACGCCAAAAAATTTAAACAATACTCCGTACTTTGACGGCAAAGCTGAATGCTGGTGCTGGGGAACATGGGCAAGAGCATGGAAAGGCATGGAACGGACAGCTTTGGAACTTTATAACGAATGTATTTTAAATGGAATTGATGTAGAAAAATATGGTTCAGATCTGCCCAAAATGGCATTAGAAGCAGAAGAAAAAAATCTCTGGGCAATTCGTTGGTGGTTTTTACATCTATTACAAGATGGCTTATGTTTCAGGCCACCCTATAGCTTAATTGAAACAACAGGCTGGGACGGGCGAGGTACAACAATAACTCCCGATATGAAAAATTGGGCAAATCCACCTCTCAAAGAGTGCCCACCGATCCCATCCTTTTATCCTACACCATCTGAAAATGCAGATTGTTCACATTTATGGAAGTTAGCTATAGACAAAAGCCAATATAATTACACTAATTTACCTAAGCCAGAACTTCAATGTATTACATCCGATGTGTGGGTTATTGATAATTTGCTGACTAATACAGAATGTGGTTACCTATTAATAAAAGCTTTAGAAAATAGGTTTAATGATGCAAAAGATATGCATAAATATGGCCGATATAATCAAGAGACTTTTTTTAAGCATGAAGGTTTATTGAATTTAATAAGATCGAGGCTTGTATCTATAGTTAATAGGACTACTGTTGCTAAATTTTCGGCAGAATATACTACAGAATTATTTGAGTTTTATCTATATAAACAAGAAGGGTTTGCTAAAATACATTCAGATGCACCTATCGAGGTTGGAAAAAATATATATTCAAATCACACATTATTGATTTACCTGAATGATGATTTTGAGGATGGCGAAACATATTTTAAAGAAGCGAACTTAAGAATTAAACCTAAGAAAGGTGGCGCACTATTATTTGATCAATCGCTCGACCACAGCGGTTTAAAAGTTACGAAAGGCGAAAAGTATGTGCTTCGTTTTTGCTTATTAGTTGATGATCTAGAGATTGAATCAAAAAACTAGTAGTCTCATGGTGGGAGCAGTAATCATGCGGGAGAAACCATTACTACACGAGAGATAATATAACTCGCATTGATGTTATATCCGGCCATTCCGTAGAGATTTTTCTCTATGAGTACGATAGCAACCCCAACCCCTACCATGGATTGATTGCGCCTGATATTGCTGCGGTTCGGCGATTCAGTCGCAATAACATTACTAAAATTACGAACCAAACGACAGGTAAGGTTAACGCCGTCTACACCTATGCGTATAAGGGGTCGGGCTTACCAATCACTTTGCAGGATAGTAACGGTTCGGGTCCAATAGACATACTTACGAGTCTTATTGATCCGGATGAAACCGATATAATCGCCCAGGCGATTATATCGGTTTGGTTAGTATTGACGGCGGCACACGTTACTCTTTTTTAGACGCTAACCGATTGCCGGCTTGTAATACGGCTTGATTTACTGCACGAATCCGGCCTACGTCCATTTTCTCTACCGCCCGATCATATGTCAGAAGGCCGTTTACCTCGTGCTCAACATCGGTGGTTTGAGTGTAAATAGCCACACTTAGCCCACGGTAACGCATTAACTGTTCCACCTGATCCAATAAAAATAGATAGCGATCGGTTAGAGCGGAATGGGTAGGTTCATACGCGTATGCGTTGTTTTCAACCGGCCACATGTGGCCGCGCACAAACAAACCAACTCCACCAAATTCACCCAGTGAAGCTGCTCGCTGGCTATCTGGTTGGGATGCTTTAGTGGGACCAACATAAATATGGGTGTCCACAAAATCGCCGTTTTTCGGATCTCCGTACGCTTGTTGGTAGGGCGGATTATTATTGAATCCGGAGTTACCATTGACCAGTCGGGAAGGGTCATAGTGTTTAACCCAATCCGTGATGGCCTTTACATCGAAAGCTCCCCAGTTTTCATTGAAAGGCACCCAGCAAATCACCGACGGAGAGTTATAATGATCATCGATAAGCGATTTGAGCTCGTTTCGGAAAGTGGTTCGGGTAGTTACCGTATCTTCGTCGGGATACCAGATCGCAGGCATATCCTGCCAAACTAGCAGCCCCAGTTTATCGGCCCAGTAATAAAATCGCTGGGGCTCGGTTTTCATGTGCTTACGAATCAGGTTAAAACCGGCTTTTTTGGTAAACTCGATATCCGATTTTAACGCTTCCTCGGTGGGTGCGGTTAAAATACCATCGGGCCAGTAGCCTTGATCCAGCAAACCCAGCTGCATAACAAATTTTCCGTTCAGCAAGGGGCGCATAACACCATCCACTTTGCCAAGGCTTACGTCACGCATTCCAAAATAGCTCATCACTTCATCCGTTACGACCCCACTGGCCGATGTCAGCGTGATTTTTAAATCATATAGGAACGGCGAATCCGGCGACCAGGATTTGGGGTTAGCAATCGGCACGTAGAAAGCCGCTCCAGCCTTTCCGTCTGCCCGGATAAGCTCTTTTTTTCCTGCAAGAACAACTGCGGATACCTTGGTCTGAGAACTGGCATTCACTTCAATCTTTAGTTGTTTGCCGGTCAGATCAGGTAACAAACGGATGTTTTTAATATACTCTTTGGAGACGGGTTCGAGCCATACCGTCTGCCAAATGCCGGATGTGAATGTGTAATCGCCACGAGGACCGTTCTTACCCGAAGGTGTACGCCCATCATTGGCATCATAAGCGGCAACAACCAGGCTGTTTTCCCCGGTTACCAGAAAGGATGTGATATCAAACGAAAACGCATCGTATCCTCCCGAATGGTTACCTACTTTTTGCCCGTTTACAAAGACCGTTGCGTTATAATCCACGGCTTCAAAGTGAAGCAGAATCTGTTTGCCTTTCCAGGTCGCAGGGAACGTAAATTTGCGGTGATACCACATATTCATTTCCTGCTTTCGCTTGATGCCCGATAAAACCGATTCAGGGCAATAGGGCACTCGTATTTTTTCAGGCTTAGCTGGGAAATTGATTACTGTTGACGGATTGTTGGCGGATGCGACTGATTTGCCACCCTGATAATTCCAGCTTCCGTTTAGGCAAAGCCATTGACTGCGCTGAAGTTGGGGGCGCGGGTATTCGCCCAATGGTATTGGGGCAGTCCTGGCGGCTTGTGTCCAACGGGTAGGCAATTCGGCTTGCTGCGCCTGGGCCACTTGCCCGAAAATGATATTGAAGATGGTAAGCAGTGTAGTGGAAATTCCCAAAATGTACGTTATCCTTCCTTCAATATTCCATCGATTGACGATCTGCAAACCGTTGAATCCTTGTTGTTCGATAGTAGTGATACTTTGTTTAGTCATATAAAATGGGTTGCAACAAGCTAGTTTAGCCTTTGGAAACCCAGCGATTATGTGCCTGTAATATTATCCTGCGAAAGTTGGTTTTGCAAACGAGCTCTTGCAGATGAACAACCACTCCGAAAAGGTCAGGGATGATGACACGCCGACTATGGAGACGATAGCAACTTTTAGGCTCTTATTCGTTTAAAGACCGAGCGATTAAGTCGACCACTGCATCCATCTCGTCCAATGTATTAAAATAGTGGGGAGACAGCCGGATCAGCCAGTCTATTCCCTTACGCTGGAAGTCGATTAAAGCTGACGGTGGATATTGTGTTGTATAAATCAGACATTCGCGTTTGAGGGCTGCCTCCAGCACTGGGAGTGATTGGCGAGTTGTGTGAAATGTCAGAAGGTTACTTTGACGGGAGCCTCGGTCAAGCAAGGTCAGACCATCGAGCTGTTCCAGACCCGTTCGGAGCCGGTGCATAAGCTGTCGATTCTGCTGGACAATACCCTCCAAACCCACCTGATTCGCGTAACGAATGGCTTCAGTTAGTCCTGCGCTAAGGAGCGAAATCTCCTGCGGTTCAAATCGGCGGGCGCCCGTCTGTAATGCATACGTGTCTGGGCCGGTCCAGCTAGCTCCCCGTCGGTCGATAAATAGTGGTGATAGTCCGGCTTCCAGCACCCTATCTGATACATACAGAAACCCTGTGTTTCGAGGCCCACGCAGAAACTTACGTCCCGTTGCTATTAGAAAATCGGGCTGAATCCGGGCAACATCGAGCGGCAACTGCCCTGCTGACTGAGCCGCATCGAGTAGATACCAAACATCATACTGTTGACAGAGATTACCTACTTCCTCGGCTGGCAACACCAGACCAGAGTTTGTGGGTATGTGCGTGATGGTTACCAATACTGGTCGGTGAAGCTGAATTAATTCCTCTAAATGGGTCAGATCTAGATCGCCGTTGGGCAAATCATTGATTCGTAACAACCGGATGCCCAATCGTTGTTGCATAGATAGGAACGCCAGCTGATTGGAAACGTAATCATTCGTAGTAGTTAGAATCGTGTCGCCTGCCTGAAACGGTATGGCCGACAAGACCTGAATGCAGGCATCGGTAGCACTATAGGCATAGGCAATATTGCCGGGTTGCGTGTTCAATAGTCGGGCCGTTTCGTCATAAAACTGGCTTATCTGATCCATTCGTAACCGCTCGACTTCATAACCGCCTACTTGAGTTTCCTGCTGAAGATAATCCATCATGGCTGTTACGACCGGTTGAGGCATAAGGGAAGCTCCGGCACTATTCATAAACAGGCTATCGTGGCAGCCCGGTGTATCGGCTCGCAGTTGGGCAAGATCGAACGAGGGAGTTGTTTGAGTTTGCATGTCACAAAAAAAGTGGCCGAATCTGTACGAAACCAGATACACTTTATAGATTCAGTTACCGTACAGATTGCTTTTTCGAAGGTTAACTCATGTGATCAAACTGTACGAGCTGTTTTAATGAAATCTGTATGACAACGCGTACAGATGAGACCACTACTTTTGTCTGTAAACCAGTTATCGTGGTTTATAAAAAGTCTATGCATGTATCGATTCCTAAGTATCAGCAAGTGGCCCGTCAGTTGAGTGATAAGTTGCGACTCGGCGTGCTAACCGAAGGTGATAAGCTCCCTTCCGTCCGTACGCTTAGCCAGGAGCTTGGCGTCAGCATCAACACCGTACAGCAGGCATACTATTGCCTGGAAGCAGAGGGGCTGGTAGAAGCCCGGCCCCAGTCGGGTTACTACGCTCGAACAATGATTGAACGTATGGGTACTGTACCTCGCCGGTCTGAACCCCAGGCGATGGCCCACCAATCTGATCTCTCCAATCAGGAGTCGGTATTGCTCAGACTAATGCACCAGCAACGGCAACCCGGTTGGCTACCTTTATCACTGAGCGTACCTGCACCCAGTCTACTTCCAGTTAGCAAGTTAACCAAGGCGCTCCAGCAAGCCCAGCGCGAACTGCCCCACGGTGGAATCGAGTACGAACAGATGGCTGGTAATGCTGCGCTGCGTCGACAAATTGCCCGCTATGCTCTGTTTTGGGGCGGTCAGATCACCGATGAGGAAATCATTACGACCGAAGGCTGCACGGCTGCCCTGGCCCTATGCCTGAAAACTGTTACTAAGCCAGGCGATACCGTCGCGGTAGAGAGCCCTGTTTATTTTGGTATCCTGCAAACGATCCTCTCGCTGGGCCTGAAAGTACTTGAATTACCAACCGATCCTCTGACAGGCGTTGATCTGGACGTATTGGAAGGACATCTCCGTGCGGGACAAGTGCAGACCTGTTTGCTGGTGCCCAGCTTCAGCAATCCTCTTGGCTGTTGTATGCCCAATTCCCATAAACAACGACTGGTGCGGCTGATGGAAACGTACCAGATTCCCCTCATTGAAGATGACCTCTACGGCGACCTGCATTTCGCCCCCGACCGACCACTCCCTTGTAAAGCCTTCGACCGGCAGGGGTTGGTTTTATGGTGTGGATCGTTCAGTAAAACCCTGGCCCCTGGCTATCGAGTAGGCTGGGTAGCTCCGGGGAGATATTACAATGCGCTGTTTCAGGTAAAGCGTTATCAGGCGGGTTTCTCGCCGGGTATAACTCAACAGGCCGTGGCCAATTTTCTGGCTAACGATCGCTATGAACTACACCTGCGCCGACTTCGGCAGCGACTGAAAAGCAACTGCCAGCGCTACCAGCAGACCATCCGTGCCCACTTTCCGGATGGCACGCGCATCAGCGAACCACAGGGCGGTTTTACCTTATGGGTTGAAGTTGATGCTCGAGTGAATACGTTGGCCTTGCTTGATCAGTTGGCTCCTTATAAAATCAGTATGTTGCCAGGGACTTTATTCAGCCTTCAGCCGCAGTATACCAATTGCATGCGACTCAGTTACGGAATGCCTTTTGACGAACGCGTTGCCTGGGGACTGAAAACCATCGGACAACTTATTCATCAGCAATTGGTGGTATGAATCGATTAATCGGACCAGCGATCGTTCAGGCGATGATCTTCGCCCTATGCTTATCGGTATGTCTGATAACATCTGTATATGCAGCCGATAAAGTGCGTGAGCGGTATCAGAAACTGGAATATCGAATCCCAATGCGTGATGGGATTAAGTTGTATACGGCCGTTTATGTGCCCCGTAATGCGTCGGTAAGCAAACGGTATCCCTTTCTAATGCAACGTACATGCTTTGGGGTTACACCTTACGGTCCCAACCAGTATAAAACGGCTTTAGGACCTTCGCCAACACTCCAGACGGATGGGTATATTTTTGTCTATCAGGATGTACGAGGACGCTGGGCTTCTGAAGGTCGTTGGACCAATATGACTCCTGTTGTCAGTGATCGTCGAAAGGTATCGGGTACGCGAGCGATTGATGAAAGTACCGACACGTATGATACGATTGAGTGGCTACTTCGGCACGTACGCTATCACAACGGTCGAGTAGGGCTATGGGGAATGAGTTATGCCGGATTTTACGCCATGGCGAGTTCAATAAATACGCATCCGGCCTTGAAAGCGTCTTCACCACAAGCTCCCATCGCTGACTTTTTCCGAGAAGACATTCATCATAATGGAGCCTTTACACAGGTCGCTTTGCTGGCCTATCCGCTGTTTGGCGATGGACCAACTAATCCGACCACAAAGCCCTGGTTCCTTAGGAACTGGATTCAAACGGGAGGCCAGACGGAATTTGCTTGGCATAAGCAATTAGGGGCATTATCTAATGCAAAGGCTTATTTAGCGCGGAATGCGTTCTGGCAACAAACTGTAGAGCATCCAAATTATGATGCCTTCTGGCAGCAGCGCAACATTCTACCTCATCTGCGAAAGATTCGGCCAGCCATATTGGTCGTAGGGGGCTGGTTCGATGCTGAAGATTTATATGGACCACTGAGTATCTACAAAACACTCGAGGAGCAGAGCCCACAAGCACGTCCGATGCTGGTGATGGGTCCGTTTGGGCACCGGGGGTGGTCGGAAGAAACGGGTCATACACTCCATAATGATCTCTATTTTGGCGATAGTCTGGCAACCTATTATCAGCGTGAACTGGAAGCCCCTTTCTTTCACCACTACCTGAAAGGAGCTGGCGACGGCAAAACCGGGCTGCCTATGATCTCCTTGTTCGATACGGGCCAAAAACACTGGCGAACGTTTACCCGCTGGCCGTCGCCTGATACGTATAAACTACGCTGGTATTTGGTCCAAACGGGTCAGCTAATGACACAATCCGCTGGCAGTACATCCTATCGGGAGTATGTTAGTGACCCGACGAATCCTGTTCCTTATACCGAAGCAACGCTAACGGCTGAGCCGGATTTTAGCGCGTTGGCCAGCTACATGTCGGCCGATCAGCGGTTTGCCAGTGAACGTTCCGATGTGCTTACTTTTCAAACCGATGTATTGTCTGAAAAACTGACTGTGGGTGGGGAAATTACGGTTCGATTAAAGGTTAGTACGACAGGAACCGATGCGGACTGGGTAGTCAAGCTCATTGATGTATACCCACCTGACGAACCCAATCATCCCTATATGCCCAATTCGCAAACGCAGCTAGCGAACTACCAGCAACTGGTTCGGGCCGACGTTATGCGCGGACGATTTCGGGATAGTTTTGAAATCACCAAACCCTTCACACCGAATCAAATTACCGATGTGACATTCCAGCTTCAGGACATCCTGCACACCTTTAAAAAAGGGCATCGGGTGATGATTCAGGTGCAAAGTAGTTGGTTCCCACTGATCGACCGAAACCCGCAGACGTACGTCGAAACTATCTATAAAGCTCAAACCGTCGATTTTCAACCCGCGCATCATCGCCTTTATAGTGACTCATCTATTGAGGTAATGATCTTACCGTAAATGAGTTAGCTAACTTATCACCCCATTCTTATGCATACTCCTATTTATATTATCGGAATTGGTGCCATCGGCATGACCTTAGCGGTTATACTCCGGCAGGCTGGAAAAGATGTAATTCTGCTGCACGGTCGCCAGGGTAGTTATTCAGAAACTGAGGCTTCCATTAAGGTTGAATGCAGTGATGGGACTATTCTCTCGGCGTCTATTCCGATCCATACGCTGGAACAGATTGATTCGCTGAACGGGCTGATAATTATAACCAGCAAATCGTTCGGTAATCAGGATTTAGCCAGGCGATTGAGTGGTAAGACAGGCCAATCGCCCCTGGTTTTACTACAAAATGGCCTGGACATCGAAGCGCCATTTCTGGAAGCTGATTTTCCAGAGGTTTATCGATGCGTGCTACTGGCTACCAGTCAGGTACGGGATGTTCATACGGTCAGCTATAAGCCTGTGGCAGCTTCGCCGATTGGAGTAGTGCGCGGTCAGGAAGCCCGAGTAGCCGAGCTTGTGGAGCAACTGAGTACATCGCTGTTTCCGTTTCGTACGGAACTTGCTATTCAACGGGCCGTCTGGGAGAAGGTTATTACGAACTGCGTCTTCAATGCCATTTGTCCACTATTGAATGTCGATAACGGTGTTTTTTACCGGAATACATCGGCACTGGCATTAGCGCGAGAGGTGATCGACGAATGCGTAGCCGTAGCAGAAGAAATGAAGATTTTACTGGACCGCGAGATTGTGGAGCAGCGATTACTGGAAATCAGTCGGCGCTCAGAAGGGCAACTTATCTCGACGTTAGTTGATATTAATCAGGGTCGGGAGACGGAAATTGATACATTAAACCTCGCTGTTGCCAGTCTGGCGCAACGGCTGGGCAAACCTCATTTAGCGAACCGTACCCGACTCTTAGGGGAACTGATCCGGTTGAAGTCAGCAGAAACTCGTGTTTCCCAAGACTTTATTTATTGATCCAGCTTTACTTCTCAACGGACAAGGCCGAAATGCCGTATAATAGTAAAATAGATCCTGTACATGAGTCGGCCAATTACTTAAAAACTTATATTTATCCTGTCAGGTAAACATAACATTAGATTATACAATAGGTAAAACAACTGTCTCTTATGGAAAAGGATCTATAGCTCTAGGCCAGGCCTGTTACAATGAAAACATTTTATCAACTCTGCATTCTATTACTTTTTAGCCTAATTAGCTGTCGTTCTTCAGAACCTGATCCTGAGCCAGCAGCTCTAGTTAGTGGTGATTACTCAGCTGTTGTAGCATTGAATACAGGACTAGTATATCCAATCAATGGCAAGTCGTTTAGCTTAAAGATTCAGCGAGTAAGTAAAGATACCGTTCAGGTAGCCATCCAGTCAGAACCCAACTATGGATTTTCGCCCGGGCAAAACCTGACGTATGCAAAAGCCTTTGTTGGCTCAAGTACCATTCCAGTAGCAAAACAACTGAAAGGTGGTTCATATCGGTACACGGTTTACTTAACCCCTAATGCGGTTAATAATCCGAGTTCCTTAGATAATGTGCTGTTATTTTATCAACATAATGGCCATTCTTATATTGACTATCATTATCGACCTGAAGGAACCAATCCAGAATGGGAAGGAGAAGAAATTACCAGACTTCAACAGTATTGATTTCCTCATTTAAATCAGGCTGTACTAGTCTAGTCTACAGAAACGCACTTATATCATAGTTATGCAGCTACTAAAAGAGCTACTAAAAGCCCTGGGTACGGGTCTATTGATATGCGTGTTAATAGTTCTTTTCTTCATCCTTCTGATTTTTATACCCTTGTGGTTTAATCACAGCTAGTTTTTGAGGATTCAGTTTACATATATTGCCACTGATACAACGGCTTTGAAAATGCAATCAATGTTCGGGTATACAGTGCTGATCTTATTAGCGTTCTCACTTACTCGGAGAAAGAGGTAATATCCTGATAAAAGCTGAAAAATAACTGTTCGTGCTATGTCTATTGACTGTGACCTTTGTATCATCCGTTCCTGGCAACAGGGCGACGAACCGACGCTCGCTCTACACGCCAATAACAGGAATATTTGGCTGAACTTACGGGATCGCTTTCCGCATCCTTATACGGAGGCTGATGCACAAGGATGGATAGCGTCTGTTGTAGGGACTCTGCCTGAAACTAATTTCGCTATCGTAGTTGATAATGAGCCCGTTGGAGCGATAGGTTTAGTGCTTCATGAAGACATTGAGCGCTGTTCGGCAGAAGTAGGGTATTGGTTAGGGGAAAACTATTGGGGCCGTGGCATCCTTACCGTAGCCTTAAAAGCCTTCACTCAGTACGTCTTTCGCGAATTTGACCTGACTCGCCTATATGCCGTCCCCTTCTTACGTAATCCGGCTTCAATTAAAGTGCTTGAAAAAGCAGGCTACCACTGTGAAGGAATCATGCGCCGAAGTGCGATTAAAGATGGTCAAGTGTTAGACCAGGCTTTGTATGCGTATATCGCAACTGCTTAAATGATCCTGCTGACAGGCTGTAAAACGCTCCAGTCAATACGTTGCCATTTGCTCGTCTGTGTAACACCATAACCATCGTTCGCCCTGTTCGGCAGAAGCGATTACTGGATGCTCAGTTCGATAGAAATGTTTCGTTGCGTGTTTATTGGGGGATGAGTCGCAACAGAGTGTTACACCACAGGTCTGGCAGGTACGTAAATGCATCCAGGAACTCCCCGTTTTCACGCATTCTTCACAAACATATTCCTCCGGTAAGCGAATGTCTGTTACCGCAGCCAGATGAGTGCAAATAGTCCGTTTAAGCATATTGTAGATGTATGATGTATGCTATAGGGTGTATGAGAGGTGAAGTAGTTACCGAATATATCTCATAGACCCTATAGCATACATCGTTTAGTTTTCAGCTAAATACTTGTGCACAAAACTCACGGCCATGGCTCCTTCTCCTACGGCTGAAGCGACGCGATTCATGGCGCCAGAGCGAACATCACCAGCCGCAAAGATGCCTGCGCTACAGGTTTCGAGCAGATAAGGCTCCCGCTCATGTTTCCAGACCTGTTTAAAGTCGGCGTAGCGGGCCAGATCGCGACCAGTGGCAATGAAACCGTTCGTGTCTTTAATAATGTTCATTTCAATCCAGTCGGTGAACGGCTTGGTACCGATAAAAATAAATAACCCGGCCGCCGGAACGGTTTTACGCTCTTTGGAATCCATATTTTCCAATACCACACATTCCAATTGATCGTTACCTAATCCCTCCACAACCTCGGTGCAGCCCATAACCGTAATATTTGGCGTCCGTTCGATCTGATCAATGAGGTACTGCGACATCGTTGCGGTTAGATCAGACCGTCGAATGCATATTACGACTTCCGAGGCCGTTCGGGATAAATACATAGCGCCCTGCCCCGCCGAATTTCCACCACCTACCACAAATACGGGCTTGTCTTTAAACGCATACGCTTCGGTTGTGGCGGCTCCGTAATACACACCTGCGCCGGTAAACTTATCAAGGCTTTCATTATCCAGCTTATGATACGACACGCCGGTGCTAAGCAAAATGGCTCGTGCTACAACCTCACTGCCATCGGCCATTTTAATATGCTTGTATTGCTCGCCCTGCGACTTAATTGAAACGACTTCCTGAGGAGCTAAAAATTCAACCCCAAAACGTTGAGCCTGTGTAATAGCCCGACGGGCCAGATCGGCTCCGCTTAGACCATTTGGAAAACCAAGGTAATTTTCAATTCGGGAGCTCGTACCTGCCTGCCCTCCCGGCGCACGCTTGTCGATTAAAATGGTTTTTAGACCTTCCGAACCCCCATAAACCGCAGCGGCTAATCCGGCCGGGCCCGCGCCAATAATCGCCAGATCGTACAGGCTTTTGGACGCTTTTGGCTGCAGACCTAACTTTTCGCCCACATCACTGAGGGTTGGCTGTGTCAGTACAGTTCCATCTTCGAACACAACAATGGGTAACTCCTTTCGGCTTAGCTTGTGTAGATCAAGTAACGGCTCTGCCTGTGGATCATTCTCAATATCAAGCCACTGATAGGGAAATAGATTGCCTGCCAGAAAGTCTTTCAAGTCATGAGAATGGGGTGAAAACTGATAACCCACTAGTTTTAATCCCTCAAAAGCAGGTCGATAGTCCGATTGCCAGTCACCAAGTAAATCATCCAAAATAGGGTATAATTTCTCTTCGGGCGGGTCCCAGGGCTTGGCAATGTAATAATCTAACTGTACTTCGTTAATTGCCCGAACGGCCGCATCGATATCCGAGTAGGCCGTAAGCAAAACGCGTTTGGCATTCGGGTATAACTTACGCGCTTGCGTCAGAAACTCCACGCCCGTCATATCCGGCATTCGTTGGTCCGACAAAAAGAGAGCGACTTCCTCGCCTTTTTTCTTTAAATCGGGCAGCGATTCCAGGGCCTCCCGTGCCGAACTGGTGCTAAGAACTCGGTATTTTTTTCGGTACTGCTGCCGCAAATCGCGTTGAATGGCCTGCAATACCTGCGGGTCGTCGTCGATAGAAAAGATGATAGGAAGGCGCATAGAGGAATGATTGAGTTGTTGACTGATTGACTTGTTGAATAATAAATCGTAGCTCTACAATTCAATCAGTTAATTATTCGACAGGTAGGCAAATACTAAACTCGGTTCGGCCGGGCTTTGATTGGAGTTTAATCGAGCCATTGTGGTGTTTGACAATGCCTTGTACAATATCCAGACCGAGACCAGTGCCTTTCCCAATTTCTTTGGTTGTAAAAAAAGGGTCAAATATTTTGTCCCGAATATCGCTCGGAATGCCGGTTCCATTATCAATTACTTTGGTCAGCACAAAATCCATCCCGTTTGACTGATGATCCAGTTCGCTGATTATATTAATTTTACCGCCATCAGGTAACGCATCAATCGCATTATCGATCAGATTTGTCCACACTTGATTGAGTTCACCGGGCCAACCGCATACATCAGGCAAATTATCGGGTAAATCGAGATGTACGACAATGTGTTTACTTTTTACTTTATGATTCAACAAAGTAAGCGTGTTTCGAATGCCATCAGCTAAACGAACTCGTTCTTTGCCCGCCCCCCGGTCCATGTGCGTATAATTTTTTATTGAGTTGACCAGCGTCGAAATGCGGGTGGATGCATCACTAATGTCGATTACCAGTTTCTCGGTTACGAGGTTATTGACCAACCAGTTAATTACCCCAACCAGATTCTCATCACCAATTTTATCCAGAAGCCAATCCAGATCGGTTTCTGTAAATCCGTATTCGACTAACGGCCCGGCTAAATCGAGCGAATCATCAACACCATGATCATCGAGCCAATCCGTTAGTCTGTCTTCCAGGTCACTTCGTTGGAGTAACGTCAATTTTTGCGATGTGCCCATCGCAACGCACTGATCCAGTTTGCCAAAAAATACGGTATTCGCCGAGTCAACCTGCTCATCAGTCAGGTTGAGATGCATGATGGTTTTAAACGCTTCGGGTGTTGCCCGCAAGTGCGCTTTCAACGTATCGGCCGAGCGAACAACGGCAGCAATCGGATTATTGAGTTCATGAGCCAAGCCAGCCGACAAACGACCCAGGGATGCCATTTTTTCGTTTTGCTGGGTCAATTTTGTATAGTCCCGAACGCGCGTAGTCATCTGATGGACAAGTACTTCCGTTAGTTCGTAACAGGTATGAATCAGCTTGCGCAGATGATCGCGATGGAGCCGAAGGATAGTTGTCTGTTTTTCAGCCACTAACCGATTCGGAAAACGTTTCATCCGCGAGAAAGGCAATAATCCCAGAATGGAATAGGCGTCATAGAGAAGCAGTTCATCGCCCGGTCCGCCTGCGCCGGTTTCAATCCGAACACGTCCCTCCAATAATAACATCAAATAATCAGCCGATTCATTTGGCTTGTAGATAACGACTTCCTCCGGATAGGATACTTCGTCAGCTCGCTCGATAAACCACTGTAATTGGTCATCAGGCACTAATTTAAAATCCGGAAATTGGCGGAGGGTTTCTAACAGATTCATACGAAGAGGAAGTTGACAGACGAGTAACGAATTATACGACCGATTGGTTACAGTTTCATGTATTCCTTCCGAACTTCGCAGAAATTCTCGGATTTTCAGGATACAACTCTACAACTTGCTGATAATGCGTCTTATTCTGGTATTGCTTTGCCTGCTGGCATTCTCTTTTCGTCCCCGCCTGAACGGCCCTGATAAACCGGCTTATCGGCTCTATACACCCACTCTGAAATCAACAACGTATGCCAAATTGCTCCGTCAGGCCACTGAGGCCGATGTGGTTTTATTTGGCGAGTTACACAACAATCCCATTTGTCATTGGCTTGAACTTCAGTTAACGAAAGATTTGCAGGCTGCCCGAAAAGGAGCTTTGGTACTTGGTGCCGAAATGTTTGAAACCGATAATCAAGCGGCACTCAGTGACTATGTGACTGCCAAAACCACCGCCAAAGAATTAGCGACGCAAGCTCGGCTTTGGCCAAACTATAATACAGATTATAAGCCGATTACGGATTTTGCGCGTGAGCAGCACATTCCATTTATAGCAACTAATATTCCCCGCCAATACGCTCGGCAGGTATCCCGCCAGGGCTTAGCGTCGCTCGATACGATCTCGGCGGATGCCAAGCGGCAGATCGCTCCGTTGCCATTGACTGTTGATTTAACCTTACCCGGCTATAAGGGAATGATGGATATGATGGGCAATGGCACTCACGGCTCAACACCTGGTTCCTCAACAGCCACTACAACTCCGGCGGCTACGGATCAGTCGGCTAATTTCGCCCGTGCTCAGGCGGCTAAAGATGCGACGATGGCGTACTTTATTCTGCAAAATCGCAAGCCCAGTCAGACGTTTCTACATTTCAATGGCGATTACCATTCCAAAAACTTTGAAGGCATTGTCTGGTATTTACGCCAGCAGCAACCCGATCTGAAAATTCTGACCATTTCATCAGTCGAAATCGCTGATATTGAGAAACCAGCGGATGACAATAAAAATCTGGCCGACTTCATACTGACGATTCCAGCCGATATGACGAAAACGTATTAAAGCCCATCACTAGTTTTTTCGGGATAGTTTCGCTGGTTTATGGTTTACCAATTACTGCAAAACGAGCGAACTATCCATGATTAAAGATCTTCTGAATTTATCTGGCAAAAACGCATTAGTAACTGGCTCTAGCCAAGGTATAGGCGAAGCGATTGCGCTGGCTCTGGCCGAATTTGGCGCGAATGTCCTCATCCATAATCGGAAGGGTGACGATGAAGCTCAGAAAGTGGCTGAACAAGTCCGGGAAAAAGGGGTAAAAAGTGAAGTAATTAGCGCCGACTTAGCCGAATCAGATGCTGTCGACAAGCTTTTTCAGCAGGCTACAGAAGCGTTTGACTCCATCGATATTTTAGTCGTCAATGCATCCGTTCAAATTCCGGCTCTTTGGGAAGATAGTACCCCGGATGACTTTGATACCCAGGTAAACGCCAATTGGAAATCAACGGTATCCATGATCCAGCGCTTTTATCCAGCAATGGCTGAACGCGGCTGGGGACGACTGCTCACGATTGGTAGCGTTCAGGAATTAAGACCACATCCGACTATGATGGTATATGCTGGTACTAAAGCCGCCGTCGCCAACATGGTTCGAAATCTGGGTTTACAAATAGCCGACAAAGGTGTTACTGTCAATAACCTTTCTCCGGGCGTTATTGAAACCCCAAGAACCGACGAGCCAACTCCGCCCGTTCCTGACCGAATTTCGCAACGAATGACCATTCCCGTCGGTTTTGAAGGCCGGCCCGAAGACATTGCCGGAATGGCCGTTCTCCTATGCTCCGATGCAGGCCGATACATTACCGGACAAACCTTTTTCGTCGACGGCGGTATGAGCCTGTGAATTTGAGTGATGAGTTATAAGTGATGAACGGTGAGTGAAGATTATGCGTCAGCCCACTCATCCTTCATCACTTATAACTCATCACTCCCGAAAGCCCTTCCACCACCAACGCCCAGCTGTGCGCTTCGCATTGCCACCGCATCTGGACGATCGATCGATCGGCAAAACGACGGAGCCAGGGCTGCTCATAAGCCGTCAGTAAACCGGCGATGAAGAAGTGAAATAAGTTAACGTCCTGCGCAAGTTTGTCTGTAGATACGTTTGGCATTGGTTCACCCAAACGATGTAAGGATGTCGCCAGCATTAGTTTTTCCACAGCATTATGAGCCTTATTTAGCGCCTGGTGCGCATCCTGAATCAGCCGTGGTCGAATCGTGGCTAATTCGGTTATATCGAAAGCCGCCATTAATCGGGAAAGGTGATAAATAATCAGCGATGTACGAGCATAGTGTGGGGCGCATCGAAATGGCTCCGAGATATATCTACCTGACTCAACAATCGATTTTAGATAGTTTAACGAATCCCTATCATGCTCATTACGAGGTAAATCATATTGATAAATACAGTAGAGAATATTGCTCAGGGCGCAGGCATCGAAATCAACGCCCATATTTTTCCCAAACCAGGTTGAGTAAGCGCGTAGGTGCCGATAATCACTATACGTATTTCGAATCTGGAATCGACCGCTCCCGTTAGCGTGCTGACTAAGTTTATCTTTTAACCAACTCAATTCTTGCTGAGTTGGATGCGTTGTCAGATACACCATCGCTGTATCATCGATATCGTCAGGAATACGAAAATGCTCGAATCGGTGAAACAAACGACCATTTGGGAAGTGTCGGGATGGACGAGTGGGCCAGAAATTATACGTTTTTAATCCGTCTTTATTCTGAAAAATTGAGTAAGCTACTCGGGCTCGTTCGGCAATCTGGTCGATCAATAGTTGAGACGCTGGCGATACGGTTATTCGAATAGACTGCAACGTAAAAACAGTAATGGCCGTAAAGAAAACATTGGTATCTGCGCGTTTATAACCAATCAAGTCATTACGACGAACCGACGGAAACAGACCATCTTCGCCCTGCAGGCTGGCGATGTGTTGAATAATTGTATCCGCAGTCAGCGTAGCCATAGTTTTGTAAAAGTACTCTTTGATATGTTCCCTTTTTCCAGATTAAGAGTAGATATTTGCCACCTGATCCATTGACTCAACCAATGTCAAATCTGATTTTATTTGACGATCCGATTATTCGTACTGCGTTGCTGCCCTTTACGTTCACGCGGCCTGTAGCCGGTATCCGAATCGGGATACAGACACTGGCCGAAAAATGGGCTGGCACTTTAGGGCAATCACCTTCCTTTCTGACCCAATCGTATTTACAGACGAAATTCCCGCTTCTTGCAGATACCGATAATTGGTATGTAAATAGTGCCGTTTGCCCGACAATTGCTCTACAGGAAGCCATCGCGAACCTGGCCAATAATGCTGGCTTGATTACGACTGATGGTTTAGTACTTGCTGTTCGAACAGGTAAAACATTGTCGTTGGCTCCAACCATTACCGACGATTATACCTATCAAACGTTTGCGGAGCCACTAACGATCATAGCCAATCTGTGGGATATATTTTTACAAAATGGCGATCAAATCCGAGCTGATTTCTCTCGATTAACGGCTGGGCGAACGTCTGCTCCAATTACTGACCCATTTACCCGCTGTTATGCGCCAGAAAATATATTCATCGAACCGGGCGCAACGATTCGGGCCGCCATTCTGAATGCGGAAGGTGGACCAATCTACATTGGTCGGGACGCTACGATTAGTGAAGGGTCTATTGTCATTGGCCCGTTTGCGTTGTGTGAAGGATCAACCGTTAATTGGGGCGGTAAAATGCGAAGCAATACCACCATTGGTCCCTTCTGCAAAGTGGGTGGTGAAGTCGGTAATTCGATTTTTTTGGGATATAGCAACAAAGGACACGACGGTTTTCTGGGGAATTCGGTAATTGGCGAATGGTGTAATCTGGGAGCGAATGTGAATAATTCGAATCTTAAAAACGATTACAGCAACGTTAAACTTCACTCCTACGCTACAGGACAACTGGAAGATACGGGGCGTATTTTTTGCGGCCTGATGATGGGCGATTTTACGAAAGCAGGAATTAGTACGATGTTCAATACGGGAACGGTCGCCGGAGTTAGCGCGAATATTTTTGGGGCCGGCTTTCAACCTAAACATATTCCATCCTTTTCCTGGGGAGGAGCGGATAGTTTTGCAACGTACCGTCTTGATAAGGCATTACAAGTGGCGCACGAAGCGTTTATTCGACGGGGCAAAGCGTTCGATGATACAGAAGCCGATATTCTCAAATCTATTTTCTCACTGGAGAACAAGTAGATAATCGTTGCCCCCAATTATTGCCATTGTATGTTATTCAACGAAATCATCGGTCAGGACGAAACAAAGCAGTTGTTATTGCGGGCAGTGCAGACCAATCATCTCGCCCACGCACTGCTGTTCGATGGCCCGGAAGGGAGTGCAAATCTGTCACTAGCACTGTCACTGGCACAATATGTTAACTGCGAGGACCGGCAATCGACTGATGCGTGCGGACAATGTGCGTCGTGCATAAAAACCCAGAAACTCGTTCATCCCGATTTGCATATGGTATTTCCGGTTGCCAATACGGGTAAAGGAAAAACCTCGGAAGCCTATTTATCTGACTGGCGTACTTTCCTGCTGAACCGGCCTTACCGTACCTTACCCGATTGGCTTGAGCAGGTTGGAGCGGACAACAAACAGGGGAACATATCAGCCGAAGAGGCCCGGAATATTTTGCAGAAATTGTCGTTGAAAGCTTACGAAGGAGCCTATAAAATTATGCTCATCTGGCTTCCCGAACTGATGAATACCGCATCGGCCAATGCATTGCTGAAGGTATTAGAAGAACCGCCTGCTCAAACGCTCTTTCTGCTGGTGACGAACCAACCTGACAAACTGCTGATTACCATTTTGTCGAGAACCCAGCGCGTGGCCGTACGGGCATTTACCGACGAAGAGGTAGCTACCTATCTTCGCCAACATCTTAACTTCGATGAAACGACCGCCCGGCGAATTGCCTATCTCGCCGACGGGAATCTGGCGGAAGCACTCAATTTATCCAGGCAGGATGCTCAGTCGGCCGAACAACATAATTGGTTTGCTGAGTGGATGCGTACCTGTTATCGGCAGGATTTAATCGAATTAGTTAAACAGGCTGATCAGTTTGATGGTTTCAGCAAGGAGAAGCAAAAAGGATTACTGGATTACAGCATTCGGCTTTACCGCGATTTATTTCTCTGGCAACAGGGCGCAACGGAGTTACTCCGATTGCCCGATAACGAAATGGCATTTGTGAAAAATTTTGCTAAAATACTGACAGTCAATCATATCGAACATATTGTACATGATTTAAACGAAGCGGCTTATCATCTCGAACGAAATGCGCGGGCCAAAATGATTATGCTGGATATGTCTCTAACGTTCAGTCGATTAATTAGGCGATAGCGGTTTTCACTAAACTGAAAACAATAACCCCGAATGCCCAAACCTAAAAAGATTATTGGTATGATCGACCTTATCGATTTGCCAGATTTTGGCCTTTTCGATATTCAGGCCAAAATCGATACGGGGGCTTATACATCTGCTTTGCACTGCAAACAGGTGCGACTGGTAAAAGTTGGCGTTCGGGTAATCTTACGGTTTTGGCTGATCGACAAAACGGCGGGAAAAGCCAAGCCATTTTACAGCGATCAATTCGAGCAACGGATGATTCGTAACTCATTTGGTGTATCGGAGAAGCGATACGTTATTAAAACGCACATTACTTTATTTGGCCGAACCATTCAGACCGAATTTACCCTGGCCGACCGCGAAAATCTTAAAAATCCAGTCTTATTAGGTCGCAAATTACTCCGCAACCGATTTATCGTAGACGTTTCACAAAAGAACTTATCTTATCAAGCCAAAGTCAATGAGAGTCAGCTAGTTAATCGCTGACGCCTACCCATCGACTGAAGACTATCGACTTTTATGCGTATTGCCATCCTATCGGCGAAGCCTGATTTATACTCAACTCAGCGCCTTCTCGACGCTATTCATCAACGTGGACATGAAGGCATTGTGGTTAATCACCTGAATTGCCAGATGATGATTGAAGGCGGCCGACCTTCGGTACTTTATGAAGGAAACGAGTTAAACTCGTTCGACGCCGTTGTGCCCCGCATTGGCGCATCTGTAACAGATTACGGGTGCGCGGTTGTCCGGCAATTTGAAATGATGAACGTGTTTACAACGGGCAAATCGCAGGCTATTATGCGGTCGCGGAATAAACTCCGCAGTTTACAGGTGCTCTCGAAAGCAGGTGTAGGCTTACCCAAAACTATGTTCGCCAATCACCCGAAAAATGGGGACGTTACCCAACTGATCAAATTGGTAGGTGGCCCACCGGTTGTGATCAAATTGCTGGAAGGCACGCAGGGAATTGGTGTTGTACTGGCCGAAACCACCAAAACAGCCAAGTCAACCATTGAAGCATTTTACGGACTGAAAAAGAATGTACTGGTTCAGGAATTCATTGCCGAAGCCAAAGGCGCTGACATACGGGCATTTGTGGTTGGAGGAAAGGTAGTCGGTGCTATCAAACGGCAAGGGCTGGATGGGGAATTCCGCTCCAACATTCACCGGGGGGGGAATGCGATACCCGTAGAACTATCACAGGATGAGCATTGGACAGCTATCGCAGCCGCTCGGGCACTCGGCCTAAAAGTAGCCGGTGTCGATATGATTGCATCAAACCGGGGCCCTTTAGTGCTGGAAGTCAATTCATCGCCTGGTCTGGAAGGTATCGAAACCGCAACGGGCATCGATGTAGCTGCACACATCATCACTTACATAGAAGAGAAAATCAAAACAGACGAGACCGATAATGTGGGCGTGTAATTGATGATGAGTGCTAATCGATGAACGATGAGTGGTATATAAAACCTATTTTTACATTCATCACTTATCGTTCATCGATTAGCACCAAATAAATGCCTGCTCTTGACCCAGATCTAAAAAAAGCAATTGTCCGAATGCCGGTCAATGAGAAAGATAAGTTGCTCCTGCGTTTAGTCGCTAAAGATGGCGTGTTAACCGAACGGCTTCAGTTTGAACTGGTTGAAGCAGGTAAAACCATTGACGAGCGCCGAGAGCTAATTCGGGATTTTATTGATCGTACGTCTAAAATCCACGCCGATACAGCGGGTTGGCTCATGATGGATATGCGCACCGTAAGCGGGTATATCAGTCGTCATTTGAAAGTAACCAAAGACAAATACGGCGAAGTCGAACTCATGCTTTACATGCTCAATACGTTCTACGAGCACAACGCTCATCTTCTCCAGAAATACAATTCCCGTACCGACAAAGCTGCTGATTACATTGCCAAGCGAGCAGATCAGGTTTTAAAAAAAGTAGCCAAACTCGATCCTGATTATTATATCGAATTTGCCGACGATATTAATCGACTGCTCAGTTGGGTGCATTATACAGCGCCTGCTCACTATGCTCGTCAATTGGGTTTACCTAAAGAATGGAATCTGTAAGATTATTAAACCGTATCCTTGCTCATCAGGTTGTTTATAAAACCTATTTCGAATGAGTCAAACAGTTTTAATAACGGGGGGTACGGGCACTATTGGTCGACGATTAATCCAGTTACTTCAACAACAGGGTTATAAAATCTCATTAGTCAGTCGGGAGAAAAAGGATATCCCTGACGTTAACGTCTATCAATGGGATATCAAGAAAGGTACTATTGATCCCAAAGCTATCCAGACCGCCGACCATATTATTCATTTAGCCGGAGAAGGCATTGCCGATGGTCGCTGGACCGATAGTCGGAAAGATGAAATTCTGAATAGCCGTACACAGTCGACAGAATTACTGGCCAAAACACTAGCCAAAACGAAACATAACGTAAAATCATTTATCGGGGCATCAGCTATTGGATACTACGGTGGCGATACCGGCGACCGACCCATAACCGAAACGAGTGATGGCGGAACCGATTTTCTGGCTCAGGTCGTACGTGCCTGGGAACGATCGGAAGACACGATTGCTGCCCTTGGTATTCGTACGGTAAAGTTGCGAACGGGTGTTGTTCTGACAATGGACGGTGGCGCTTTACCCAAATTAGCCCTTCCTATCCGAATAGGCGCAGGGGCTCCAATTGGTTCGGGGCAACAATATATATCATGGATTCATCTCGACGATATGTGCCGAATGTATGTGCAGGCGTTGTCGGAGGATACCTGGCAAGGGGTTTATAATGCCGTTGCTCCCAATCCGGTTACGAATGAATCGCTTACCCGAGCCATAGCCGATGTATTACATCGGCCACTGTTACTACCCAATATTCCCGAGTTCTCAATAAAGCTGCTATATGGCGAAATGGCCATTGTTGTCACTGGCGGAAACTTCGTATTAAATAAGCGTATTGCCGACGAGACGAACTTTACGTATGAATATACGGACGTAAAAACGGCGCTGGAGGATTTGTTGAAGTAAATGTTACTGATAAGTAATAAATTTTTTGTCATTCTGAACGCAGTGAAGAATCCGCTCCGGTGGTCTGGTTAAGCTTTCTTATAAGTGTGCTTTGAGATTCTTCACTACGTTCAGAATGACAAAGAAAGTTTTATAAAAATGTCCTCAATCAACAACCAGTTAATTGAGGACAAGGTTGAATTATAACGAATGTTATTAACTCCACTCGCGGTCAGACGAATCGCGGGTATTCCAGTAATCGGTTGGTGCAAACCAGGTTGCCCCTTTTCTTAGGAATTTTTTAGCCGCTTCTTCATTCAAATCAACGCCTAAACCGGGTCGATCGGGAACGCGGACAAAGCCCTTCTCAACAATTGGTTTGATTCCTGTTACGATACCTTCCCAGCCTTCTACGTCGACACCGTGGTGTTCGAGAGCGACAAAATTCTCAGTGGCTGCTGCGCAGTGTACGTTGGCCATCATCGAAATCGGTGAACCTGCAAAGTGCATCGCCATCGGAATGCCTTTTTCCTCGGCATAATCGCCAATTTTTTTCGTTTCCAGCAAACCACCCGATGACGCCAAATCAGGGTGAATCATATCGATGGCTTTGGCATCAATTAGTTTGATAAAGCCTTCTTTCAGGTAAATATCTTCGCCGGTTAAGGTTGGCGTTTCAATCGCATCCGAAATTTGCTTCCACTGATCGGTATAGAACCAGGGGACAAGGTCTTCAAGCCAGGCCAGTCGGAAGGGTTCCATCGCTTTACCAATCTGAATCGCCGTATTGACGTCGAAATGGCCGAAATGGTCAGCAGCTAATGGGGTGTCGTAGCCAACAATATCACGAACTTTACCGACGTGTTCAGCTAATTTATCTAACCCTTTCTTCGTGACCTGAATCCGGGTAAAGGGGTGTTTCGTGTTAGCATAATTACCCAATTTCCCAGGCTCTGAATCACTCCACTGACGCCTTACACTCCAGTTGTTTCCATTGACCAGCATGCCCGGCTGATCGGCCAGCATACCGATGCCAAAATCCATTTTCAGGAAAGTGTACCCCTGGTCCCGACGCTTCTTCATATTTTCCGCAAATCCTTCATAAGTGTTCGCTTCAGGCGTATCGGCATACAGGCGAATAAAATCGCGATACTTACCACCCAGTAATTGATAGGCGGGCACATTGTACGCTTTACCAGCCAGATCCCAAAGCGCCATTTCAACGCCACAAACTCCACCAGCCGCTCGGCTTTGTCCACCGAATTGCTTGATCTGCTTAAATATCTGTTCGACATTACAGGGATTCTTCCCCAAAAGCCGACTTTTGAGCATAAGCGCATAATTGGCACTTGCTCCGTCGCGCACTTCGCCCCAGCCCACTAATCCCTGATTGGTATCGATTCGAATAATTGGGCTGCTAAACGGTACGCCTTGCAGAACGGCAATACGCATATCCGTGATTTTAAGCTCCGATGGCTTCGAATCCCGGCTTACTTTCTGGGTAATAAATTCAAGCTCCTGATCCGGTTGCTTATCAAATGCTAAACCAAGTGATAGGCCACCTAAACCTGCCTTACGCATAAAATCACGGCGATCGGACGAGGGGTTAGAGGAAGTTAATTGGGAGAAAATATTTTTCATGGTAAAAAAACAGTCAGGGTTTTATAGCTCGGTATTCATTCCATAAAATGAGCCAATGTCAGTAATTTACTTATCTGGGCGTCTTTTATCCTTATAATCTATTAAAACCCTACGTTTTCAACATGAAAAAATTAGTTCTACATAAAACGTTGCTGATAGCAGGTATGGCGTTTTCAGTAGGCATGTCAGCACAGGCACAGCGAGTAGGCTCATCCGTAGAATACGTCACGGAATTAACAGGAAACTGGAAGGGAGAACGCTTGCCCGATGGACGCCCAAAAGTATCGGATCTGGTGCTCGAACGATTGCAAAATTGTACCCTGGAGCAAATCTGGGGCTATCTGGGAAATAAAGGGTACCGGAACCAGGTCGAAAAAAACTGGGTCATCCTTAAGCCGGGTGAAACCATGACAGGCCGAGTAGTAACCGCCCAATTCATGCCTACTCGCCCCGATCTTGACAGCCTGGTTAGAAAACACGGTAAAGCCGAGGGGCGATCTCAGAAAGGCGGTATTAACATCTGGCCAATTGACATCTTAACCAAGGGTGATATTTACGTGGCCGATGGCTATGGTAAAGTCAAAGACGGCACGCTGATCGGATCAAGCCTGGGAAATGCCATATACGGAAAAACCGGGAAAGGTGTCATTTTTTACGGCTCAATACGCGACATGCAGGAGCTGAAAGACACAAAAGGCTTCAATGCCTGGGTGAAAGGACATGATCCGTCGTATATCAAAGACATGACCCCTACGTCGATCAACGCGCCAATTCGTGTCGGCGAAGTGACGGTTCTTCCTGGCGATGTCGTATTTGCCAATGAATATGGTGTTGTATTTATCCCCGCTCATTTAGTCGAAGGGCTGGTATCCGCTTCTGAAATGACAGCTCTACGTGATGAATTTGAACGCGTATTGTTGCAACAGAGCAAATACCCATCTGGCGAAATTCACGGCGATTGGTCGGACAAGATCAAAGGCGAATTCAGAACATGGGTGAGTAAATACCCTAAGAAATTAGCCATCTCTGAAAAAGACATAGAAGCCTACCTGGCGAAAGAAGGACATAAGTAAATTTACCGCGACAACTATCACCTATTATTATTGAATTGATGAACTCCAGAATTGCCTGCGTATTATCGTTTCTAGCCATTAGTTGTATTGCCAGCAACGTATTTGCCCAAACACTTCCGAAAGAGGAATTACTTTTCTTGACCGCCGAGTGGAAGGGTGAGCGATTTACCGATGGACGACCTAAAATTCCAGATAACTTATTGGAACGGGCGAAACGTATCGGTATCGACGATGCCTGGACTGTATTGAAAAACGAGGGCTATACCAATCAATTTGAAGGTGGCTGGAAATTAATTCATAACGACGTTCCGGTGATTGGTCGGGCAGTAACAGCCATGTTCATGCCCACTCGGCCCGATGTAGAGAAACTAATAAAAGCGCGAGGCACTACCCAACAGGGGCGAAAAGGCAATACAAATGCCTGGCCTATCGAAGTACTAACAAAAGGTGATGTTTATGTAGCTGACGCCTACGGAAAAATTGGTGGTGGTACACTGATGGGCGCTACTTTAGGCAATGCTATTTTCAGCAAAACGGGCAATGGTGTCGTTTTTCACGGCGCTGCCAGAGACTTGCAGGAATTAGAGAACATCAAAGGCTTTAACGCCTTCGTTCGCGATTTCCACCCGTCGTTCCTGGAAGAAATGGTGCTCATGGGCTTAAACACCCCAATTCGAATGGGTAGTGCGATGGTGCTTCCCGGCGATTTAGTGATTGCCCAGCGAGAAGGTGTTTTGTTTATCCCGGCTCACATGGCCGAACAGGTGATCACTACCTGCGAATTTGTTACGCGTAAAGATCAGTTCGGTTTTGAAGTCGTCAAATCCGGTCGTTATACAACTGGGCAAATCGATAGCCAATGGACGGATGAAATTAAGGTCGAATTCTTGAAATGGCTGGGACAACACCCAGAATTAGGCACTATGAATCGAGCCGAATTAGACAAAGTAATGAGCAAGCGCACCTGGTAGAGAATCTTTTTTTGTCATTCTGAGGTACGAAGAATCTTGAAGTTTCTTTACTCACCAATAAGGATACATTAAGATTCTTCGTACCTCAGAATGACAAAACGCTACAAATAAAAAACTCCGCTTATCATAAGCGGAGTTTTTTATTTGTATTCGTATCAAAAAGCCTAATAGAATTTGGCCCGACGATCTTCAACTTTAGCAGCTTCTTTGATGGCTTCGTTGATATTGAAACCCATCCGAGATATAGCATTTTGCTGAAGTTGTGTCTTATACATTGAATAATCAGCAACGGCTGGAGCAGGTGTAATTGACGTTGTTTCGATAATTAAAACACCGCCCTCACCAACAAATGGTTTCGACCGTTTGCCTGCTTTTAAGCCAAACGCTTTACCAAGTGCTACTGGATCAACACCAGCACTACGTAGGAAACCTGTAGCCAGGTTAATGTCGTCAGCGGTTTCAACTAAAGCACCAGAACCGTACTTCTGAGCGATTGTTTCGAAATCTCCACTAGCGTTACCCAACTTGGCAAGAATCTGTTCGCCTTTCAGTTGATTTTTAACTTTAGCGGTCAGCTCATTCCGATAATCATCGACCGTTACTTTGTCTTTTTTACTCTCACCTGTCAGCACAGCAATTACATACTGGTCGCCAACTTCGAATGGAGTCGATACATCACCGGGGTCGGTTTTGCTGTCAAAAGCCCAGCGAACGATTTGTCGAACTTCCGAACCTGTCAGTGCATTGATCTGAGACGCTCCTTCTGGAATACGGTCAGCCGTAGCGACAACTAATGACTTATCTTCTTTTACTTTCGCGACAAACTCATCTTTTGTGTGCACTTCAGCTGCAAACTGATCAGCTTTACGCAAGGCTTCATCGCGGGTAGTTTGGCTTGGCGCAATGGTTTTGCCAATTGCCGCTATACGATACAGTATATTGGTTTTAGGCTCCGTCACTTTAATGATGTGATAACCGAACTCCGTTTCAACCAGCCGAGGAATTAAGCCTGCTGATGTGGCACCGAATACAGCTGATTCGAAAGGTTTAACCATTTGGCCATTATTCTTAAAATAACCAAGGTCACCACCTGCTTGTGCTGATCCATCCTGGCTGTTCGTTTGGGCTAACGCTTCAAAGCTGGCTCCACCCTGAATTTGTTTCAGAATCCCTTCCGCCCGACGACGCGCATCGGCTTTCGCAGAATCAGCTAATCCTTTCGTCTGGATCAGGATATGGCTGGCACGAGCTGTAAAGCTGGTATCTTTTTTCGACCCACCGTATTTATAGATAAAATAGGTGTTTCCTTCCCGGAAAGGTCCGTAAATACCACCTGGAGCAAAAGTTGGAATAGAAGCCCGAAGCTGCTCTGGCATTTCACCGGCTGTCATATAGAGCGGAACCCGAACATCGCTGTTTTGCTGTGCAAAGGTCGAGTCATTCGAAGCGGCACCTAAGCCACGAGCCAGTGATTTGATATCGTTGTAAAGCGTAGCGCTGTCCTCTTTAGAAGGGGCAACTGAGAACGTCACATATTGAATCGAGCGGCTATCTGTGCCGGGATATTCGTCTTTGTGCTTTGACAGATATTCTTCCAGTTGCGAATCCGTCACCTTCACCGTCGTATCGTTGATGGTGTAGAATGGCACAAACAGGAATTTTACGTTAGCCTTTGAGTTCTGAGCCTGGTATTCTTTCTGCGCTTCGGCCGTTGTCGTAAATACCGATAGACGCATCAGGCTTTCGTACTTCTGGCGCAGACGATCTGAACTTAGGTTTTTCTCGAAATTCGCCCAGGCAGCCTGTTGTTGAGCAGGCAGATTTTTTAAGCCTTTGAGATAGCTGATAATCGAGCTTTTGTCGAAAACGCCCGTTTGAGGATTTGTAAAGGCCTGACGTACGGCGGGGCTAATGTTATTTCCCTGTACCATATCGACAAGTTCTTCGGGCGAAACTTTAATGCCCAGTTTATCAAACTCTTTCTGATAGGCAATTTCGAACAATAACTGATTCCAGGCTTGCTCACGAATCTGCGCCATATCCTGATCGGCAGGAGCGCGGCCTGTTTGTTGTTCGTATTGGGCGCGTAGTTCGTCTACTTTCGCATTGAAATCTTGATAATCAATGGATTGGCCGGCAATCTCTCCTACCTTTTGCTGATCTCCGCCGAACAATAAACTACGACCGCCCAGCAAATCACCACCCACAATAAACAGAATCAGGCTGATGGCAATAACGCCGACGGCCAACCCTGAACGTTCTCTGATCTTATTAATGACAGACATTTCGCTTTTAACAGACAATTTAGCCCGCAAAATAACAATTTTCCTCGCTGGAATACAAGTAGTAACTGTATATCTATCCCCAAAACTGAGGAGCGGTTTCCACAGTCTATAAGCACAAAGGGTGCCAACCTGTGAGTAGATTGGCACCCTTTAACGATGATTTTCGAGAAGATTATTTTTAATCTTTGATTTTATCGCCCGCTTTATCAAAGGCATCACCTATGTCGCGACCAGCTTCTTTAAAGCCTTTTTTGATATCTTTCCAGGCATCGGCAGTCGAATTCTTTGCCTTATCGATGTCAGCAGCTAACTCTTTGCGCTCCTCTTCCAGCTTATCTTTTTGCCGTTCTGTTTCGGCCTTTGCCTTGTCTTTTTCCTTATCAGCTTTGGCTTTCAGCTCATCGATTTTTGCATCTAATTTTTCTTTCTGAACCTGCATTTTAGCCACAGCTTCATCGCGTTCGCGCTTAAAATCAGCCGCTATATCCTTCGATTTAGCTTCTGCTTTATCGCCAGCGTCATCCAGATCTTCTTTGGCTTTATCCACGGCATCTTTCGTATCCGCAGCAATAGCATCGCCAGTTTTTTCCAGCGCATCTTCCGTACGCGACTCGTCTTTATGATCGGAACCGCAAGCCTGCAACAAAGCCAGCGAAGAAACCAGTAACAATGTTCCGGCTACGTGCCGAATTCGAGTCAGTATTAAAAAAGACTTTTTCATAATGGGTTTGTGTAGTTTGATTATTACAAACCCGGTTGGCAAACGGTGTGCCAGAATAATGGCTATTTCCAGTTTATGGCGCAACCAATCGGCTTGGTAATTGGCGATTGCACAGGTTTCCCAAGCAATAAATTACTAATGGCCTCATCGACATATCGACGCTGCACACTGGTTCCATCCTGCGGATTATCATCGATCGTACCGACGTATTCAAGGACAAACTGACCGCTCGATTGATTCAATATATAGACCTGGGGTGTGCGGGTAGCGCCGAATGCATGGGCTGTGGTCTGCGTTTCGTCCATCGCATACGCATACGGATATGCTTTGTCGCGAGCGCGAATTTTCATTTGCTCAAACGAATCTTCTGCGTATGCAGTAGGATCATTTGGCATAATAGCTAACACGGGATATCCCTGTACCCCGAATTTGCGATCCAACGCAATCAACCGATCTTCGTAAGCTTTGGCGAATGGACAGTGATTGCTGGTAAATACCACAATCAATCCTTTCTGAGCTCGATAGTCAGCTAACGAAATTGTCCGTCCATCTACATTTTTCAGGCGAAAATCGGCCACAACATCCCCAATGTTATACCCTTTAGGGAGCTGCGCAAAAGCTATCGATTGTGTTAGCGTCACATAAAAACCAACGGCTAATGCCCATTTCAGCAATACGTTCATTGTACAATAATTAGCTACTCTTTATTCCTTAGAGTATAAACAACGCAAAAAGATTAAATCATTCCCTACCCATAAAATGAGCCGTTTAATCAAACGATTCTAAAAAATTATAAACAATGCTTGTTTACTAAACAGTGTTCAGTAAGTTTGCGTCGTTAATTAATTCACCAATGGGAATTGTAGAGCGCAAAGAACGGGAGCGGGAGGAAATGCGGAAGCTGATTCTGGACGGAGCTCAAAAATTATTTCTGGAAAATGGTTACGATAAAGTCAGTATCCGAAACATTGCTGACTCAATCGAATACAGCCCCGCGACGATCTATCTATATTATAAGGACAAAAACGAACTTCTGTTTGCCCTGCATCAACGGGGGTTTGTGAAAATGGTCGGTGAGTTTCTACCGCTACAGCAATTGGCTGATCCGTTTGAACGACTGGTAGAAATGGGCCGATCCTATATTCGATTTGCGATTGATAATCCAGAATTATTCGATCTAATGTTCATTATGACCGCGCCAATGGACACGCTCGAAAAAGAAAACTGGGTTGAAGGCGATGAAGCGTTCGGTATTTTGATGCAGACCGTACAGGACTGTATGGATGCTGGCATTTTTAAACAGCATGATGTTCAGTCAACGGCGATGATGATCTGGAGTGGTATTCACGGCTATACCGCGTTGTTTTTGCGTAAACGGCTAGGCATGTTCCCCGAATGTGACCGCCAGATGATTATGGATGAAGCGTTCAATTTATTCTGCCAAACACTTCGACACGGATTGTAATATTTTTTTGCCTCTTCACTAAACACTGTTCATTAATTGATAAGCGATTATGAGATTGATTCTTAAACACATTCGCTATCTGACACTTTTTCTTCCTCTGTCAGCCATAGCCCAGCCATCACCATCGGGCGTTTCTCCGATTCTGGAGAATTACATTAAGGAGGGAATGACTAATAATCTGGCTCTAAAACAGGAGTCGCTGGAAATCAATCGAGTGACGGAGTCGATCAATCAGGCTCGTTCGTTGTTTTATCCGCGAATAGCGTTCAATCCGGTCTATTCCGTAGCAGCGGGTGGCCGTCGGCTCGAATTTCCGGTAGGTGATTTACTCAATCCAGCCTACAGGACACTAAACCAGTTGATCGGTTCCGATCGATTCCCGACGAACATTCCGAATGTAAATGAATTACTGGCACCAAATAATTTTCACGATACGAAAATCAGTGTCAGCTATTCTATTTTCAATACAGATATTCAGTACAATTACCTTATTCAGAAGCAATTACTTTCGGCACAGCAGGCTCGTAAACGAGTAGTTGAAAATGAACTACGCTATAATATTGCTACAGCCTATTACCAATATCTGCAAACGCTGGACGCCATTCGCATTTTTGACAATTCGCATAAAGTCCTGAACGAACTGGCTCGGCTGAACGAAAAATTGATCAGTAATAACGTAGCTACGAAGGAAGTTTTGACGTCGGCTCGCTATGAAATTAGCAAAGTTGATCAGCAACTGGCGGTGGCGGAGAAGAACCGAGAAACCGCCAAAGCTTACTTCAATTTCCTCCTCAATCGCGATCTCACAACAGCCATCGATATAGATTCTTCGCTAACGAAAATCTTGCCTGAATCGAAAGAGCAAATTGCTGATTTACAACAGACTGCCTTACGTGGCCGACAGGAAATTACGCAATTGAACGAGTCTTTACGAGCCGCTCAGACAGCGGTGAAGCTAAACGAAGCCAACGCTAAAATTCCGAACGTATATGTTGGCGGCAATGCGGGCTTTCAGGGTTTTGGGTACACGTTTCAAAATCAGGCTTATGCAATTGCTCAGGTTGGTTTGCAATGGGATTTATTTCGCGGGTACGAAAAACGCTCAAAGATTCAGCAGGCTAAAATTCAGACAGATGCATTGCAAACGCGATTGGCCGAAGTTCAGCGACAAATCCAGCTACAGGTGTTGCAGGCTTATTACGATCTGAATGCAGCGAACGAAAGTCTGTCAGCTACGCAAAGTGGCATGCTCAACGCCGATCAAACGTTCCGCGTCATTGATAGCAAATACCGGAACGGGCAATCACTCCTCATCGAGTTTTTGCGCTATCAAAATGATCGCTTAACAGCGCAGCTTCAGCATTCCCTGGCTCGTATGGATGTCCTCGTCAAACGTGCGGCCCTGGATCGCGCTGTGAACGTAGGTCAATGATTTATAGGCATATCCTCCCACATATTTCTTTCCTGTTACACTCATGAAAGCACTTCCTCTCCTTATTTCACTCTCTTTGACCGTTGCAATATGGTCTTGCGGTAGCAAAGCCGAAAATGCAACGACGACAACGGAATCCGACGAAGCAGTGGTTCCGGTTAAACTCGCTCCGGTCAGTACAGTTGTACGCGCCGAACCTGTTGTTGCATCGGGTCTGGTTTCGTCTGCTCAGGAAGCCCGATTGTCCTTTAAAATTGGCGGTATCATTACTCGAATGTATGTTGAAGAAGGCCAACAAATTCGGAAAGGACAATTGCTGGCCACGCTCGATCTGACCGAAATCAACGCGCAGGTGAGCCAGGCACAATTGGCGAACGAAAAAGCGGAACGAGATCTCGGCCGTGTGAAAAGTTTGTACGCTGATACTGCTGCTACACTCGAACAACTTCAGAACGCGACGACCGGCACGAACGTGGCCAAGCAAAATCTGACCATCGCGCAATTCAACCGGGATTTCGCGCAGATTCGTTCATCAGTAGATGGTATCGTAACCCGTAAAATCGTCAATGCCGGAGAATTTATAGGGCCAGGGGCGCCTGTTTATCAGCTTTCATCCAATCGTCCGAATGATTGGGTAGTACGAGTTGGCGTATCCGATAAAGACTGGGCGCGGCTACGTATCGGCAATAAAGCCAGCATCAAACTCGACGCTTACCCCGACCGAACGTTTACTGGTACAATCAGCGAATTAGCGCAAGCGGCCGATCCGGTCAATAAGCTCTACGAAGTAGAAGTACGTGTTAGTCCGGGCGCGGCTAAGTTGGCACCGGGACTATTTGCTAAAGTAACGCTTGTTCCTGCGCAAAGCCGGAGTTATACGCTGGTTCCCATCGAAGCGATTGTCGAAGGGAATGGCAAGGAAGGTTTTGTCTATCTGCTAGCCGACGACAAGAAACACGTTCGCAAAGTTCCGGTGCAAATCGGCTTTCTTGATGGTGATAAAGTTCTGTTGGCCAATGGCTTATCGGGTGTTAAAGACGTCGTTACGGCTGGTTCAGCTTATCTAACAGAATCCTCAAGCGTAGTCCTGAAATAAGTATTTTTTGACTAGAAAAGCCATGAACTTATCCGAATTTTCCGTCAAGAACTGGCAGTTTATGCTGGTGTTATTTCTGGGCGTAGCTGCTCTGGGTGTCAACTCGTTGCTAAATATGCCACGGGGTGAAGACCCTGAATTTATAGCCCCAAGTTTTGCCGTCGCCGTTATTTACCCCGGCACCGATGCGCTGGACATGGAGAAACTGGTTGTCGATCCGGGTGAAGCGCGATTCAATGCCTTGGAAAACATGAATCACGTGATTACCAATGTCGATGATGGATTAGCCGTATTCCGACTCGATTATGATTATGGCGTGGATGCTGAAGAGAAATATCAGGAAGTTATCCGGGAGGTAAATGCGCTGAAAGGTGAGCTACCATCTGATATTTACCGAGTTGACATTAAGAAGTTTTCGCCGACCGACGTCAATATTGTTCAGGTCGCCTTGCTATCGGAAGTCGCTTCGTCTAAAGAATTGGGCGAATACGCTGATAAACTAAAGGAAGAGTTTGAAAAGATCAAGAGCCTGAAAAATGCTGAAGATTGGGGCTATCCGGCTTCGGTGGTGCGGGTGTCGCTCAATATTGAAAAGATGGCTCAGAACGGCATAGCTGTCAACCGGGTATTGGGAGCACTTCAGGCTGAAAATCTGAACATTCCAGGTGGAAATATTCAGGCCGGTACTCGAAAATTCAACGTTAAAACATCCGGTGATTATCAGTCACTGGATGAGATCCGAAATACAATTGTTTCGACAAACGGCCAGAAAATCATCTACTTACGCGACGTAGCTGACGTCGATTTTAATTACGAAGATGAAACTCACATCACTCGACTGAACGGTCACCGGGCAGTATTGGTAACGGCTGGGCAGAAAATGGGCGAAAACATTGCTAAAATCGGTGAACAACTGAATCCAGTAATTGATCGATTTGCCAAAACGCTACCTCCCCACATCACGCTCGTTAAAAACTTCGACCAGACGGTTAGCGTCAACAAACGGCTCGATCATTTCTTGCAGGATTTTGGACTGGCTATTTTGCTGGTTTCTCTCACGCTACTTCCGCTAGGTTTCCGGGCTGCGGTGGTTGTAATGATCTCGATTCCGTTATCACTCGCTATCGGACTAGCAGGTCTTGATATTCTGGGCTTTAGTATCAATCAGTTAAGTATAGTCGGGTTAATTGTTGCGCTGGGTATTCTGGTCGATGATTCGATTGTGGTCGTTGAAAATATTGAACGATACCTGCGCGAAGGTTACTCAAAACGCGAAGCGGCCATCAAAGCCACCAGCCAAATTACCTTGGCCGTCATCGGTTGTACGACCACGCTGATTCTGGCTTTCTTACCGCTCTTATTCCTCCCCGAAGCCTCCGGCGACTTCATTCGTTCGCTGCCAATGGCCGTTGTGACGACGATTCTGGCATCGCTGTTTGTTTCGCTAACTATCGTTCCGTTTTTATCGAGTCGCATTCTGAAAGAATCTCACAATCCAGACGGTAATATTTTCATGCGGTCGCTGAAACGAGTTATTAGCGGTTCGTATAGTCGTCTGTTACACTGGGGTTTACGCCATTCAGTCATTACATTATTAATAGCTGGAGCGTTGTTTGGCGGAGCTTTGTATATGTTCAAAATCGTAGGTTTTGCCCTATTCCCCGCTTCCGAAAAGCCACAATTTCTTATCAATATCGATACGCCAGATGGTACGAGCTTGTCGGAAACGGATCGAGTTGCTCGCTACGTAGAGAGCGTTCTGAAACGCGAACATGATGTAAAATACGTGACGACAAATATCGGTCGCGGTCAACCACGGATTTATTACAACATCATTCAGCGGAACGAATCGCCCAACTACGCTCAGTTTTACGTACAGTTAGTGGATGTATTACCCGCCGAGAAACGCGTATTAATTGACAAGCTACGCGAGCGATTCAAGTATTATCCGAACGCGAAAATCGAAGTAAAAGATTTCGAACAAGGTCCCGATCAGGATGCGCCGGTTGCGGTTCGCGTGTTTGGCGAAAACCTGGATACACTGAAAGTTACGGCTGCTCAGGTTGAAGCCGTTTTCAAACAGACACCGGGACTGATTTACGTCAATAATCCTTTGTCGAATCAGAAAACGGATTTACGCGTACGCATCAACAAAGAAAAAGCGGGCTTATTGGGTATTTCTATTGCCGATGTTAACCGCACGATTCGGCTCGCCATTGCTGGATTGAACGTAGGAACATTTAAAGAACCAAACGGTGATGATTACACGATCAATGTTACGATGCCAAAAGGGAAAGTAGCTGATCAACGTGTTCTGAGCGATCTGTACGTCAATACGTTAACGGGTGCTGCCGTTCCTCTACGCCAAATCGCTGATCTGGAATTTGAAAGCAGTATGAATCAGATCCGACACTACGACAAAGATCGATACGTCATGATTACGGGTTTTGTCAAAACGGGCTATCTGGTTGATAACGTGTTTAATGAGGTGCTATCAAAGCTGGATAAAATGAAGTTTGCGACCGGATTCAGCTACAAAGCTGCGGGCGAACTGGAGAGTCGTGAGAAATCGTTTGGTGGACTAGGCACTATTATTCTCATTACGATTTTCGGGTTCATTTCCGTCCTGGTATTAGAATTTGGCACCTTTAAAAGTACTCTGATCGTGTTGTCCGTTATTCCACTTGGCGTAATTGGCGCGGTGTTGGCGCTGTATTTCACCGGTAATCCATTTTCGTTCGTAGCCGTTATTGGCCTGATTGCCCTGATCGGTATTGAGGTTAAAAACTCTATTTTGCTGGTTGATTTCACGAACCATCTCCGCGAAGAAGGTATGTCGCTTATCGACGCGATCCAGGAAGCGGGCGAGATCCGATTTGTACCGATTGTTCTTACGTCGCTGACGGCAATCGGGGGCTTGATTCCGCTGGCTATCGAAGGCAATCCGCTTTATTCGCCACTAGCCTGGGTATTAATCGGGGGGCTGATTTCCAGTACATTACTTTCGCGTGTTGTTACGCCTGTACTCTATAAATTACTTCCTCCGCGAGTAGAGGTAAAAGCTGTTCTGAAAGAAGAACCGGAATTAGCGTAAATGCCTTACTTCTATTTTTTAGTAAAAAGCGATTCCAATGTTGGAATCGCTTTTTTGTAGATCAACAGTGATTTATCAGAACAAATTTACTCAGTCGTCTTTTGGGGTAATCGTAACATAATAGGCAATGAGGAACCATTGAGTTGAATTTCATCAATTCGAAGCGTGCCGTTACTGGATGAGGCATTACAGCCGTAAATGCGAAACGTTATCGCAGACGTTTGATCAATAAATCCTCCATCGTTCAGGCCAACCGAAGCCATTTGGTAGTTAGCTGCAACCGAACTGGAATATAAATCATTACTGAACCCATCGACGCTCGATCTGACCTTTAACTGCTGAGGGCCTTCTCCTGATTTGGAAAAGGCAAACGACAGCGATGTAATTGTAATATGCGCTGTCCCTTGTGGCTGAACCGAAAATTGAGCGTATTCCCCATAATTACAATCGGTTGTTGACCAGTGCTGTAAACTTACGCCCTGCCCCGAATAGCCCGATTGATAACCCCCGAATAATTGATTTACGCCTGCATAACTTACGCTCGAAACGCCTACCAACGGATTAGACGAAGTTCCACTCGTCGTATTTTCAAAGTGCCATGTGCCCATGAAAGGAGCCGTTTGCGCAGCAGCTATATGAGCAATAATAAGCCAGATCGATAGAGCAACAGCGTATATATTCTTCATGCAATACGGTTAGTTTAGCCAATTCGCCTATTTGACCGCATAACAGAAATTCGTCACTCAATACACAAATTCACCAACTTCGCTTTGTATGGTTACACGCTTGCCCTGATACGCTTCAACCCGACCAATAATTTGTGCTTCTATACCGAACGATTGAGCAATGTCGATAACCTGCTGGGCGTAAGCTTTGGGTAAATAAACTTCCAGTCGATGGCCCATATTGAATACTTTATACATTTCCTGCCAACTCGTTCCGCTTTCCTGTTGAATTAACTTAAACAAAGGCGGTATTGAAAACAGGTTATCTTTGATAATATGCAGGTTATCAACAAAATGTAACACCTTCGTCTGTGCTCCTCCTGAACAATGCACCATTCCATGAATTTGCGAGCGAAGCTGATCCAAAAGCTGTTTCACAACAGGTGCATACGTACGCGTAGGGGAAAGAATTAACTGACCAATCGTTGGATTCGTGCCCTCTGCATTACCAACATTGATCGTATCAGTTAGCTGTTTACTACCGCTGTAGATAAGCGATTTGTCAACGGCAGGGTCGAAGCTTTCTGGATATTTATCGGCTAGATAATGGGCGAGTACATCGTGCCGGGCAGAAGTCAGGCCATTGCTGCCCATACCTCCGTTATAGGTGGTTTCGTATGTTGCCTGCCCGAATGAAGCTAATCCAACAATCACATCACCGGGTTGAATACGGTCGTTACTAATGACCTGATCGCGTCGCATTCGGGCAATAACGGTGCTGTCTACAATAACGGTCCGGACCAGATCACCCACGTCAGCCGTTTCGCCACCAGTACTGTAAATGTCAATACCGTGATCGCGCAGCATTTGCAGCACCTCTTCTGTGCCGTTAATGATTTCAGCAATTACTTCGCCCGGAATCAGGTTTTTATTCCGTCCAATCGTCGATGAGAGCAGCATAGGACCAGTTGCTCCTACACAAATCAGATCATCGGTATTCATCACGACTGCATCCTGAGCAATACCTTTCCAAACGCTTAGATCGCCAGTTTCACGCCAATACAGGTAGGCCAGCGACGATTTCGTCCCGGCACCGTCGGCATGCATGATGGTGCAAAAATCCGGATCACCCGCTAGCGTATCGGGTACAATTTTGCAGAATGCTTTGGGAAAAAGGCCCTTGTCGAGTTGGGCAATGGCGTTATGAACGTCTTCTTTACTGGCGGAAACCCCGCGCTGGGCATAGCGATCAGTCATTCTAAACGATGAATGATGAGAGATAAATGATGAACAAAGGTACAAAAGAGGAGTCTAATCACTCATCACTTATCGTTCATCTCTCATCACTCAATACACAATACCTGCTTCGGCCCGAACGGCATCCAATAGTTCCATCAAATTCAGGCTATCGTCAAGCGACCAGAGCGGACTTTCTGTTTTACCCTCGGCCAGACATTGCATCACATGACGCGCTTCGTAATCATAACCGTGCGTCTCCCGATTAAACTCAAATGGACTTGTGGTTTGGTCTTCCTGTTTCAAAACAATGCCTTTCGTTTCATGAAAACGACTTTGAATACGAATCTGACCTGTTTCGCCCTGAATTAAGCCTAGGCAATCCGTTGCGGCTAAGATCGTGCTATCGAGCAAGGCAAGTTGACCATCTGAATAGGTTAATACCATGCCACATTGCTCATCAACATTCGTAGAGCCAAACGTAGCAGACGCTTTGATGGTCTTTGGTTTACCTAAAAACAGATACGATAAAAAGAGCGGATAAATGCCTATATCGAGCAAAGAACCGCCACCTAACTCTTTGTTAAACAATCGTTTTTCGGGTAAAAAAGGGGCCCTGAAACCAAAATCAGCTTTTAGCGAAACTACCTTACCAACAGCCCCTGATTTAACCAGATCCAGAGCAAACTCAATACCGGGCATAAACCGACTCCAGAGCGCTTCCATCAAAAACACACCTTTCGAACGCGCCGTTTCGACCATCTCCCGAACCTGATCGCCATTCATCGCAAATGGTTTTTCGCCCAATACAGCTTTGCCCCCATTGAGCAGCATCATGACATGCTCATGGTGTTTTACGTGCGGAGTCGCCACATACACAACGTCCAGATCCGGCAGCGTTAACAGTTCCTCATAACTGCCAAAAGCATGAGGAATATTATACGTTTCTGCAAATTCATTCGCACGTTGTAGATCAGAAGACGCAACGGCATAAAGCTGTGCTTCGGGCAGTGTCAGCAAGTCCTGTGCGAATTTGTGGGCAATACGTCCCGGTCCTAAAATTCCCCAGCGAGTCATACGATTATTGAGCTGAATTGAGAAGGCTATTAGATAAATTGACGCTTGAGTCAGCCGTCAAATAAACACTTTTTTTCTAAGTTGCAGGCTCATCAATGTTACTTTTCCGTGAAATACTCTTCGTTATGCCTCTTTTTGATGTATGCTCTTTTTACAAGTTTCTTGGCAAATGCACAGATTGTCGAGCAACCTGATCCCCTCCGGCCCTCCATTCCCGATTCAGCCCAAACAGCCAGACAGGATTCGAGTAAGGGAACGGTAAAATCACCCCAAACGGATACACTGAAGAAGGCAATAACCAATGTACTTCGATATCGCTTTACGGCAGATGGTACAGTTACCGCCGGGAATGTCAACCGTACGCTGTTACAATTAACCAGCGCCGTTGATTATCAATTGAGTAATTATTTCAAACTATCGAGTAATCCTTCTTTTGTATACGGCCGACAAAATGGTATTCTCGCCGAGCGCGAGTGGTTTGGCGACTTACGAACGACGTACCGTTATGAAAATCGATTGTATTACCTGGCATTTGGATCGTACGAACGAAGTAATCTACGCCAGATTAATCACCGCTGGACAATTGCAGCAGGGGCAGGCTACAAACTACTGAATCGAAAGCGGGCGTACATTTCCCTGACGGATGTCATTATGCAGGAATACACGGATTTCATCCAACTCAGCGACATCAACATCTTTCGAAATTCAGCCCGTCTGTTCGGGGAATACACAATGGCTAAAGATCGCTTTACCATTACACACACGGCCTTTTATCAACCCGCTTTAGGGCAGTATAATGTTCGATGGAATGCGAGCTTGAGTCTCCAGTTAAAATTAACAGAAGTCATCAGTCTCCGCTCAACAGTGGCCAATGCCTACGAAAGCCTGATTGCGCCCGATCGCCAAAACAACGATTTTCGGTTTACGATAGGGCTGGTTTACGAGAAGAAATAAAAAGAGTTATCAACTCTTTAAGAATCTGGAGAAGTAACTAGCTGATTTTGAGATTCCTCCTGTCGTCGGAATGACAAAAAAACTTATAAACAAATTCTCTTAAGCACTCAGTGTAAATAGTTTAGATTATTTTGAAAAGGCGTTTTTGTCCTGCTGACGAAGGAAGCATCTTCGGTAGTAGCCTGAATCCACTTACCGAAGATGCTTCCTTCGTCAGCAGGACAAAAAATAGGCTAATGCATTTTAGTCGACCTATTTAGTACCCTTAAAACTACTGTTTGTCAGGAAAAGGAATAATCAGTTTTTCGCCACGGGTTGCAAGATCTTTCTGCTTTTTGTTGGCCCGCATTAGGGCTTCTTTGCTGATGCCATATTTCTGCGCAACTACCCGCAACACATCGCCAGGCCCAACGGTATGCACAGCCATTACCTTAACATTTAACTTCGTGACTCCCGCTTTTACATCACTCTCCGTTACGCCTGGGTTGAGCGCTTTGAGCGTACTGAGTTTCATATTGTACCGAGTCGCTACGCCATAGAAGGTTTCGCCAGCGCCCACAGTATGCGTATTTGAAACCCCACCCGGATTTACTTTCACTTTCTCGGCAACGGCTTCCGGTTTGGGCTTTTCTTCTTTGGGTTTCTCTTCTTTTGGCTTTTCAACAGGCTTCTCGGCTTTCGGCTTCTCTGGAGCAGGTTTCGCCGGTTCAGATTTTTCTTCAGGCGCAGCTTTCCCTTCGGTCGTTTCCCGATTGTCTTCGGCTACTTCTTCAGCCTTTGCATTTGCTTCGGGCGCATCCGCAGGTGGGGCCGCCTGAGTAAGATCAACCGGAGTGGGTTGTGAAGAGGTATCTGCCTCTTCGGGAGACATAAGCATTTCCGGGTCATTCTGCGCCAGAGGCTGCTGCGACAACGTATCAAGCGGTACGTTCGTCAGTTGATCAGCCCCCTTTGTATCATCAACCAGATTATCGTAGCCGATGTACAATAAAGCGGCAATCATACCAACCAACACGATAATGGTGATAGCTGGCAAACTCGAGTTTGTTGCTGGGCGAGGGTTAGGTGACTGGGTTTCTGTTGCCATATTGTCAATGGAAAATAAATCGTATAGCGTGTATAGCTACTGGTGTGTAGCTATATCTGGCGGAGAATCTTGTCGATTTCATTTTGTGGTGTTCAGTAAATCCTGGCTCATTTGAGCGACTTTCTCCTTTAAATTCTCTTTAAACAGATCTAGCTTCTGGGCGACTGCTTTATCAAATGTGCCTACAATTTGCGCGGCTAAAATACCTGCATTACGAGCACCATCGAGCGCCATCGTCGCCACAGGAACACCGGCAGGCATTTGCAGAATAGACAGAACGGAGTCCCAGCCGTCAATCGAGTTGCTTGACTTAACCGGAACGCCAATGACAGGTAATGTTGTTAGCGAAGCGACCATACCCGGCAGATGAGCGGCACCACCCGCTCCAGCGATAATGACCTTCATCCCTCGATCGCGGGCGTTTTTCGCATAGTCGACCATTTTTTCAGGTGTTCGATGGGCTGAAACAATATCCATTTCCCACGATACGCCTAATTCTGTTAAGATGTCGGCGGCTTCCTGCATAACCTTTCGGTCAGAAAGACTGCCCATAATAATACCTACCATTCAGATAAAGTAACTTGACTCTCTGCGAAATAACGTAGATTACAGCAGAATCACGCACCGTGGTGATTAATATTTTATCTGGGCATTAAATGTTTTGGCAGGATACCATCATTAACTATGATGAAGTTAGTGTTTGCAGGCACGTATCCAAACGTAAACGTATCCTTAAACGATCTGGTCAAAGCTAAGTCTACTGTTTCCCTCTCCTTTTCCGATGGTGGCTTTGCGACCGGTCCAGAGTACTACACTTCCATCGGGCATTCGGGTTCGCTGGTATTGTCGAGTTACAATCTTTCCAGACCGGGGCACTTCTTCTTCATGAACAAAATAAGGAGCAGGTTCGTCAAGAATTTCCCCTTTGAATGCCGCTGCGGCATCGGGCATTCGAGCGCGTTGAAGCTGAATATCCCGGTTATTGTTAGGTACATGGACGGGAATGAACGGGATCCAGTTATATGGCACGCTAGTTCCTAGAATATAGCGGATTTTTGCCTCTGTCGGAAGTAGCGTAACAGGCGGAGGCAAAGTAGCGTTTTGTGCTGCTAACGCCGATTCATAGCCATTTATCCCTCGTCCTAAAGGCGACGGAATTAATGATTCGATGCCCCACACCATGTTCGACATTTCATCGCGGATAAAATTCACCTTTTCGATTGGCTGGCTTTCTGCTGATTTACCCAAAGCAGGTGGTAAAAATGAAAGGGTATTGGCTGCTTCGGACTGCGTACTGAGCGAAAAAAAGCTCCACCGCTTCCAGTCATTATCAATACCGCTACCCGACGGTGTAATAGCTGTCCGTTGCCCAAAAACATCGGTAACGACCAGTCCCCGGATATCGCATAATGAACCAACTTTACGTTCATACGGAAAAATACACCAGTCGTTGCTGTACAACAGCATAAATTCGGTAAGAATGATCTTGATAACGTCGGTCGTATTGACGTCCATCTGGGAGAATTCGATCCGCTCGCTTTCCATTTGCCAGAAACGTGGATTCGGCATTCCCTGAAATGATACTGGAGCCGGAATAAACGACAGGCATTCTTCTAGTGGTTTTATAGCTTCTATAGTTGTATTGGCAGGTGAATCGAGCGTTTTGCTCGCATCTACATCAAACGAATACCAATCCAGTTGCCCCGAATCATATTGCTCCGCGCTTAAAACGGTTTGTTTACCATCCGTATCCTCGGCGGCACAGGCAAATTGATATTCCAGACTCGACCCAGACCAGGAGTTATCGGCTTCTGAAAGCGGCTGCGACGTATATTTTGCTAACCAGACTAGCAATTCATTAGCCAGATCAATATGGCTCGTACGCTCATTCTGCGAAGGTATTTTGGCGTCTATCCAAGTCGCATGCGATCCGTTTCGAATAGCAGTAATCAGTAGATTCCCATTTATAACTTTCCCGGCGACGGCTTCACGGGTTTGGGCCGTGTCTTTATCGTAAGTTGGATCTGGGCGATTAGCGTCAATTTGATATTGACCTATATAGTCATTTTTAAACGCAGACAGTCCTTTTTTACGGAGCAGCTTTTCCGCGTACCGACCTATTCGTAATTGACTAGCCAGATCGTCGGGCCAGGGCTCGCGCTCTACGCGTGTCTCGAGGGGAATATCGGTTGGCAACGGCTGAGCAGGGCCATCTTTTACGGCGTACCGATTTAGGTACGTCTGATAGGTTAGCATACGGGCATCGATGGGCGAACCAGCATCTTCAGCGATAAACTCCCCAAATTGCCATTGCCGCGTCAGCATCCAGAGCGGATCGCGCACTTCTGCCCGCAGACTACGTTCAAAGTCAGCCTGCCGAGGGCGACCTTCTAATCGATTCCAGCCTTTAATAGCTGGTCGAAATAGAGGTAACTGAAAAAATAGCGGACGTAAATTATCGAGTACGGGCATGGCCTGGTTAGTTTTTCAGTAATACACTCCCTTTCGTAAAAATCGTAGATAAACCACCTGTCGAGAAGTCATTTAGCACAGCGGGTAATACCTGAAAATAATCCGTTGGCGTCAGCATATCCGGCTCCACGGCCCGGCGTTTGGCACGCTCCATCGTATCATATAGAACCCCAACCAGGTCATCCCAGGTCCATTTACCGGTAATTGCGGGCGGCACGGCCAGTAAGATTGTCTGTGGCGGCATGGCATTCGGGCGGTTATAATGAAAGGCAATCCCGGTTGTTTCGTGATCTGTTGGGATCAATTCAGTCCATTCATCCAGCAGCCAACCGGCCTGTAAACCAGATAAATTTGTTGGTGCCTGATGTAGTACAATTGACATTCTCTCTTCATTTCGCTGTGCTTCAGAGAAACGTTCACCTACCCATTTTTCGCCTGATACCCAAGGCAATTGAACAGGCATCAAATCGAACGGTTGTTCCTGATAGAGATCATGGTGCAGAGCCAGCGTTTCGACATTTTCCATATCGGTACGAACCCGAGCCAAACTCTGCAACCAGTTTTCCATAACCAGCTCAGGCTCATCGCTCAGCATATCCCGGCTATGTTCAAGCGCATTGGCCAGTTGGGGTTGATTCTGAAACTGAAACTGCGAAATCCAGCTAAACGACTGACCATAAATTTGACGGGCCGCTTCCCGACAACGATCTAGCTGTTGATCAGGAGTAAGTACGGCAAAATCAGTAAAATCAATAGTGGCTACTTGCTTCTCGATGGTCGCAATCAAGCCGTTTGCCTGCGCCAATAATGCATCGCCAGCAGGTAGCGAATTGTCATCTGTCGACGTTGGAATGGCCTGACTCCAACCGTAGTTAGCGATGGACAGCAACGCTGTTCGAACAGAATTGAGTACAGCTGGTGGTAGAGTAGCGGTTTGATTGGCGCGAGCCGTTGTTAACTCGGTATTGAGCTGGTCAGCAATTGTTTTTAACGTCGAAGCACGGGCGGTCAAATCAGCTATAGAAGCTGTTATAGCTATTCTGCAGGCATCTAAGCCTTGATAACCAGCGGGGTTCGGTACTCCCTGAAGGTAAGATTGTGTCTGCGGGAAAAAGTCGAGAGCATGAAGTGGTCGCGCTTCGGTCACGATTTTCTTTAACGAACGAAGCAACGGCAACAAAGCAGATAAGGATACGGCATTGGCCGCTGCTTCATGAAAATCAAACGTAATGGTCGCCGAGTCCGAGATATTGAACTGCTGACGAATCTGATAAATCAACCACCGCTCAATCTCTGAAGAAAGCGTGCCTAATTCGTTCCCAATCATCAACACAAGATCGAGCGGTTGTATTGAAAACTGAGCGAGTGACAACGTATCATCCACGCTCCCGGCCTGATAGTGAAACTGGATCGATTCGGGTTTCGGCAATCGTTCGCCAAGCCAGTGATTGACAAACGGATTCGCTTTACTTCGTGGTGAAGCCCCTCCGTTCCAGGCCGGGTGATGATCGCTTATGCCCTCAGTTTGCAGGCACACCGCTACCCGATGGGTAATGGATATACCACTTCTTGGCGTATCAACAATTTCGGGAGGAGCGGGCATTTTTCCTTCTGAAATGGCTTGCATCATCCCCCCTGCCCGATCATAATTGCCATGGACGGCCTGAAAAACACTTTCTGATAAGGACAAATCTGCTACCGCATCAAGTGCATTGGTTAAGCGGTCTAACTCAGCCAGCAGCGCCTGTTTTTCCGATGAGCCATCAGCGGGCAAACCCGCAATTCCCTGTAAAGTCGGATGCGTACGGGCGTAGTCCAGCAAATCATAGCCATTGATTACATTTCGAGCTTCTACAACTTCCTGTGGAGCATTGTCAGGAACTTCGGTTAATTGTCTGGCCGTCAACGGGAAACGATCGCGCAATACGTAAATATATTGGTTCATCAGTAAGCCACGATCGTGCAAACCACGCTCAAGCTGATAACCCAGCAACGCGCCCAATTCCTGTCCATTCCGAATGCCATCCAGGTAATTCAACGCCAACCGAACCCGTTCTGAGGAAAGATTAACGGCAAATTGCGCATTGTCGTCGCCATGCGAAAGGTAGGCGTTGCGCAGTAATGCAGCGGTCGTCGCGTGCCGTAAGGATGGCGTTTGAATGTACCCGCCGTTGGTGGCATCTTCAAAAATTACGTTGGTCTTTGAATCCTGGAGAGGAGCTGGATATTGTTCTTGCGAGACAGCGGTTTTGGTGGTATTGGGTCGTAGATTTTCTACCCAGCCATAGGCCCCCAAATACGTACCTTTCTGCACATATTCATGCTTATCCGTATGTTGCAGATTATATAGCCGACGCATGAACAAACCCGTTTGCCAGGCATCTAGCCGGTAGCTGCACAAATCCATGTGTTCTGCGAATAACCGCTCTAATCGGGCAGTAGGCAACCCACGGAGCGTCCGCAGGGCCTCAATCACACCCATTAATGGCAACATCTGCGTCGGGCCATTGTAGGGTACGCCGGGTTTAGGGATTAGCGTACGGATATACTCACCAACGGGCATAGCCGTTTGAGAAAGCCGAAGTTTAGCTGCATCCAGTTGAAAAAAATCAGCTTTCGTAAGGTCTTGCTGTTCGCCTATATTCTGAATCTGGCTTTCAACAGGTAGGTTCTGGAGAAACTGCTGATCAACCAGCCAATCGGCAATACGTTTCCCAAATTCTTCCAGATAGGCTCGTTGCAGAACCTGATACAACAGGGCTTTGGGCGCGGCAATCGGCTGATTATTCGCATCCAAAAACTGACCATTTCGAATCGTTTGTAAATCGTTTTTCAAGAGCCAGTCAATGTAATTATCCGTTCCGTTGAACGGTTGAATCAAGTCGGTTTCCGACAGCGGGGTTCGGGGATCACTATCGATGACTGGCCCGTTCAATTCATCGGCGGATGCCTGAAAAAGTAGTTTTTCAAGCAGAAAATCATCTGCCGGATTAAAGCCTAGCCGAGCGAGTTGGGCCTGTTTGTTTCGATGGAGCAGCACCCAAACGGTATCGGGTACGGGCGTAGTCTGTTGGAAATTAAGGTAATTCCAAGCATACGCATCGCTGACAGCTTTTCGGGAATGATACGAAACAGAAGAAGCCTGTAATCCCAGAATGTTCATTAGATTTTCGGAATCATTTCCCGGTTTTCCAGCAAAAGCTACCTGCGAACGCAGTAACTCCCATTGACTTTGAAGCTGTTGCAGAATAGCCAGTAGTTTGGTCCAGAAATCTCTGTCACTTCCTAGCTCAGGATCGGTAAACTGCCAGCTATTAAAATCGCTCGTTACCAACAAACCATACGGCTGATTGCCCACCCGAATAGCTGGCAAACTACCTCGACCCGATACAAACTCAGTGAAAAATTGCCGCGCCAATGCCTGTCGTGATCGACTCACCAGCGGTTTCAGCAGATCGTCCAGAAATAAACCCCAGGTAGCGGGCCAGAGCGCGTTATTCATGGCGAACGCTTCCCGAATATCGGTTCGTCCAGCATTTGGAACGAAAGCCACCGATTCATTCTGAACGCCTAACGCTTCGGCTAATCGCTGCCCATCTGTTTGCTGATAAAAATCGGTAACTGGTGAATAATAAGGAGCATTCACTTCTACTTCCGCCTGGCGATCAATGGATAACGCAGGGCCTGATTTTGCTTTTTCTGTGTTATTGGTTGGCGTTCCCTGCGGCAGAATGCTGATTCCGCCAGAGGAGTAATTGTGATTCTGAATCAGGTCATCCAGCAATTGCTGATTTTGTGTAGCATCGCTACTAAATCGGACACCCAATGCAATCAACCGATCAAATCCTTTTTGAAACCAGGGACTTGGCAAAGGGATTTTAACCGCCATCCCCACTGCCAGTGCTTCGTCAAAATCGAACATCCAGGCCATTTCCTGGCTGTACACCAGTTTATTAGCGTCATCGCGCCCAAAGGATGCTTCCATCTGTAACGGGTCGGGACCCATTACTAAATAATCAGGAATCGGTTTTCCGACGGCTTCCAGAATTTTCCGAGGCCCGACAAATCCCATAAAAACAAACTGATTGGGCATTAGTCGAGTGTGGGGAGCCTGCGTCCAGGGCTGGGGTTTGGGCGGATTTTGCGGTTTTAAAATTAGCTCAGGAAGGGCCTTCCAATCAGCCGACCAGTTTGTCGGTTGCGTTTGTTTAGCTACCCAGGCAGCCCGATTCGCGCCAAATCGATTAGCTAATCCATTCCAAAGCGTTGTTCGTTGCTGCTTGCCCGACTCATCTGACTCAGAACGTGTTGCCCAAACCTGCCGCCAGTAGGTTTCGCCCGACTCAATTTCATCAGCCGTCAGGTCTTTTTTATGTGAGAACGTCGTGATGTCGTCGGGATAGACTCTGACCCAGAGTTCGTGCGTGTTACCGTCATTATGAAAATGCGTTTCGATCCGAACTGGAAACAGCACAAACGGCAGATTATCCGGCAATTGCTCAATCAGCTTTTGGGGCGTGTCGGCAAACAGTGTCTGATAATCGGCAAGTTCCTGCGCTCGCCCTGCCAGTACATCCTTTCTATACAACGACAGATTTTGCTCGGCACTTGCGACTTCGGCTAACCGTTGCTCAAGTACGGCAGCATCACTGTCCGACAATTTACCCGCTGATTGTAACTGTGCTACTTCATTTTTAAGCGCAGCCAATTGGGTAAATTGCTCGACCACTTGCCCATAGGCTTTGTCCCGACCTCTCGCCAGTTCCGCGGCTTTCTGTTGAATATCTGTCAGATTCATCACGTTCAGGGTTGGATGGCAGTTAGATTTTTAAGCATTTCGCGGCCATGAACGGCAACCATTACGGGCTTCTGAAACAAGATATACGCCAGATCCGCCGACTGCGTATTCCAGTTAACTGCATCCGGATTTTGGCCGGTCAGCGGCTGGGTAAATGGCTTGCTTAGATCAATGACCTGCTGTTCATCCCCAAGAGAAGACCAGGAAAGATTATCCCATTTCTGCGGACTAGGATTGGTAGCGGCTTCATCATCCAGTCCAAACCGGGGTTCGCCCGGCACTTGCTGGATCACAAAAAACCAGCCCAGGTTATTGTTGCCAAGCCGCTGTTGTTCGGCCGCCGTTTCTTCCTTTACATCGCCTTTGGCTTTTGTGATGCTTAGATCGAAGCCAATAAAGTGAATATCAGGATCGATCTGGGCTTTATAAATCGGATTCTTGATGTGTACGCCATCGGCCACCGCCTGTCCACTTGTGTCGAACAGCACGAGTCGATTGGCATTATCAGGTGTTGTTCCCCATTCGGCCTGCTGGGCGTAAATGACCGTATTGGGGTAGCGTTTGAGCAAATCTCCCCGAATAACCAGCACCAGCAATGCATCTTCTATTTCCGTCTGCCGATGATTATGTTCACCAAGGTGTATCTTCTCAGGATACTTTAATAGCCATTCGTTAATAGGCGGAATGTCTTTCTGTTTCTCGGCCTGATCTTTGGGCGGTAAGGCTGCCGACTGCGTATTGCCAATGGGTTTCCAGAATTGCCGGAATGGCGTACCGCGCTGATCGGTTGGGTATTCGCGCCAGAGCAGTTCCCGCATGAATTCGTGGTTAAGCCCAACCATGTAAGCCTCAATAAATCGCTGGTTCGTGACCATCAGCGACAGTGTATTCGGCGGGATGATGTTCAGGTTTGGTACGAAAAATTCTTTATTAATCGCGACCAATGGCTCATACATCGCGTCTTTAATATCTGGATACGCCATCACCCGATCCAGTTTAGGGACTGTTTCGTCGCCTTTCGTAATACCCGGCAACACCCGAACCGGAAAGGTTTTCAGCGGATTAATCGCGTTCACAATCGTCTGACTGACCGACGGAATCTCCACCGATTGCCGAACGGGTGCGGGCTTCACTTTTTCATCCAGCACTGCGTGTAAATTGGTCAGCGCGTTCCGAAACGCTTTAGCTACCGTGTTATCCCGATCCAGGCGGGTAATAGTCGTCTGGGCTTTACCGGACAGCAGAATTTTAAACGTACCCCGCGCACCAATTTTCCTGACGGCATCGGCGCTAAAATCCAATTGCTTTACGATAGATGTAGGCAATGTCTGTGCTTCAGACGGGACGACTTTAGCTGGCGAAACCGTTAGTTTACCCACGTTCAACTCCTGAAGCAACGTTGTAAAACTTCGAACGGGTGTGGTCATCGCCAATCGCTTCGCCATCAATCCGCGCGGACGGACGAGTTTACGAAAAGCCCCACTGACACTAGCGGCAGGCAATAAACTTTGCTGTACCTGAAAACGAATCGTAGTTGATCCGCTAAGTACTTTTTTATGCAACGATTCTGTCATTGCCAGTCGGAGCGTATCGTCGAGATTGGCGAGATGCTTTTGATGAAGCTGCATACTGGTCAGCATGGCCAGCTGCGAGAATCGGATTTTTTGATTAGCCGAGATCACATCACCAATTTGCTGCCAGGATTTACGCATGTAATCCTCCTGATTTTGCTGAATTACGAGCGTTCCCATACCCGCCGGAGCTCGATAGCGTGGGTCCTGATTCAGTTCGTGCAACCAATTCTGAGCATCAGGATCGAGACTTAATCGGCTGATCAGCGCGTGCCATTTGCCATACAACGGAGGTGTTACAACCGGATCAGCATTCGGATTTGCATCGCGTATATCTTCCGAGAGGTTGATGATGGGTTGTACTTTCTGTGGAAAATCACTGACTGAGTTGAAAGCTTCTTTGGGCTTTCGCTCGGTGGTGGGCGCCAGCAATGCACCTTCTAATCCGACCGTATTGTCCGGCGAAACGCTTACCGCGCCAATCCCAAAACCGGGAGCCTGAACGTCCATCGCCCGAATTCCGACTCGCTTATCCATATCGCGGGGTTGCAGCAACCGAACCAGCGATTCAAAATCACCGCCAACCCCCGTTCGGAAAAACCATCGGTAATAAACCGGATACTCTTTCTCGCCCGTTTCGCCGTTTGTCCACGACATTGTAAGGGCGGGATCATTATCGTTAACAGGTTCTCCTAGCCCCGCTTTTCGGCCAATCTCGAAGGTTGGAATCAGGAACGCGTGGTATGCCTTATTCGGCTCCAGATGCCGGGGACACATGATCCGGGAAACCCCACGATCGGGTGAATTCTGGAGCAACGTATCTAATTGTCCCAGATCAGGCTGATTGCTGGGATGATCAATGGGTTCATTCAGGTGTACGTGCGCCCAGGCCCACATATCGGCCGTTGGCGGAAGAATGGCGTTCCGGGGAGCCTTAATGGTTATGGCTGGCAACGGCCTATTACCCGTATTGACATCGGTAAACTCATCCTCTTTTAGCACGACCAACGTAATCCAGGGTGTTAGTCGATGATTGGTCTGAACCGTATCGGGTGTGTAGCGCCAGGGAAAATCTTCGTCGTAAAACTCAATAAACGCCAGATAATTCGGTTCGAAATCAGTAATTAGATTACGCGGTTCAGTCCGCACAATCATCTGCTGGTTGATACCAACAATATCGCCGGGGCCGATCAAACTAACGGTTTTTGAGATTGGATGAGCCGTATCATTATTGACGGTCAGGCTAACGGCCAGTTGCGCTCGTGACGAGGTGGCACCCGCCGTAAGTTGATTGGCGATACCACGGCGCAGCCACGGCAAAAAGGTATATCGGGCTAAACTCATGATCGATGCTGGGTTTAGTTGAGTTGATAAGCGGGAATAACCTGTAATTCATCGGCTAGTCCGGCGTCCTGACGAATCAGATTTCCGAGTGCCATCTGGGCCTCGGTTTCGGTAGCAAATACCAGTTGCTGGTGCAGTTGCAGTGTATCGGATGTAGCAACGACGAACGTTTCAGGACGTACCCGAACAGGATTGGCGCCTAATACCGATGGCTTACGCTGTTCTTCGGCTAACGGCGACCGAGAAATTGCGTTTGTGCCTAGATACAGTCCAAACAGGCCACGGTCGATGTTCAGGAATTTGCGGGTTTGCTTTTCGGGTACATAAATCAGCTCGTAGGAAACATCGAGCCCGACTGCGTAATCGCTCTGCGGCTGCGTCGAACCACCAACTTCTACACCCGCATCAAACGCTTCGAATGATGGTCTGGACAGTTTTTCGGAATCAGATAGTTCGATGAATTGAGCCGGAGCAAACTGCTCCTTTTCATAATCCGCATCCGATGGTGTTTTCTGTGCATTCCCGACTTTTAGGTTCGTAATCTCGAACCGACGCGGGCCATCGGGTTGCTGATAGCCAAAGCGGGCAATGTCCAGTCGAAGCGGAACAATTTTCTGGGTTACGTGCAGCGTTCCAGATGGATGCAGAATTAGCGAAGTATCATCCTTGGGTAATTCCCGGAGGGAAACGTGCTGGTTGCCAACCTGTAATTTCGCCTTCCAATTGCCTGACTGATTAAGTGCTTCCAGCAATTTGTCGATTACTCGAACAGGCGGCAGCGTATCGTTTCGTCGTTCGCCAAAGGTTTTGTCGAAGTGAACGGTAATCGTAATGGTAAAAATGAAGCCGATTTCAAACGAGGCTTCTCCGTGTGCGTGCCAGGGGGTTGGTCCTTCGAGTGTCAGTTTTAGCTTGACACTAAACAACGTATGCGATCCCGACCGAACGGCCAGCATGGCCGCTACTTCGGCGATAAAATAAAATGGCGAAAACTGAACCAGTACATCGAGCGATAAAAACCCATATACGTTAAATACACTTGCATCAGCACTCAGCTCGATTTTGGAGCCGAACTGAATCGTATTCGATGTAATGGCAAAATAAGACTCGGCCTTGAGGCTGGGATTGCCAGAGAAAATAATCAGACTCAACCGCTTCATGGCGGGCAACGACATGGGCGGTGGCGAGTAGGATGGGTGAAAACCGCCAATGGACACCAGAAAGTTTGGATTCTCTTTCCAGTATAGCCGTAATACCATATCGCCCGTAAGCGTAAAGGTCAGAATGCGGGAATTGATCAGCGAGGCATCGAAGGAAATCTGCCCTTTATCGAAATCAACGTAGCCCAGAAAATTAACCTGAATCTTGACAATAGGTGTCCGTTCCTCGGGTAAATTCATCCGCAATACGCCCAAAAGTGCAAAACCGGGTCGGGGAATTTCGAGCAATAACCCTAATTCGATACTGATCAGCGTGGGCGTTCCCCAACCGATTTTTGCCATCGGTCCGATCAGGAAATGACCTTGCTGCGGAGGGAAAATTCGCTTGAGATTACTAACGATAGTCGTCGCATTGGCGACAATGTTTTGCGGAAATAGAATAGAATTAAGCGAGCCATCGTACACACCTTTGCGAAGCTCTTCAATCAGATACGTTCGATTCAGGCCAAGCAATCCCCCGACGCCGTTGAGCGTAAAACCATACCCCAACTGAATCGGGGTGAATTCTGCCGTGATGATGATGAGCAGGGAAAATCCTTCGCTTCCGTCGGGCATCTGGGTCGTCAGGATGCCAATGGCTTTGAGCGAGATCACGCCCGAAAACGTCAGTTCAAGTCCACCAGCGTATTCTTTTTTCGTATCGTCGAAAAAGAGGAAACCGCCACCCGTAAAACCGCCACCGTCAATGGAAATACCGACGCCTGTTGGCGGTTTGTAGCCTAAACTGATATCGAATGGTCCGGCATTTCCGCCACCGAATTTGGTGATTAATGCTAATCCGATATTCTGCACTATCAGCGTCAATGGCCCGAGTTGCCCTTTGATACCTGCGCCTACTTCCAGAATGGCTGCGGGTTTCGGATCGGATTCTCCTCGGAGCCGAATCAACAATTCCTCAATCGAAATCGGTCCTAATACCAGGTGCGGATGAACAGCCACTTCGAAACCGCCACCGCCCGTTAACTTAATCCCGTTCTTATTCGACCATTCGAATCCGAGTGTAAACGGAATCTTCGTTTCGCCATCACCAACCAATTTTCGGATGAAACTGTCTGCCTCGCCGGGGGTGAGGACTAGTGCGAAATCGGTTAGCTTCCCACCTATTTTTACTTCAGGTTCGTTGCCGTTAAACAAAAAGCTAAATTCCAGCGATCCACCTTTCAATTCCAGCCGGGTTCCACCATCGTTGCCAACTACGGTTCGCGTCTGAGTGGGTGCGTATTCAACGCCAGCGCCGAAACCTGCCGAAGGCAATTGCCCATCCTGAAATGGGTATTTAACAGATATATCACCGGGCCGAATCAGCAGACCAAACAGCGACGCGATATTAGTACCCGCTCGGACAATCAGATTGACATCCTCACGAATCCGCAACTCAGGCAGGGTAATTTCCGACGGTAGCGCAGGCTGAACAATGATACCCGGCAGTTTGCCATCGACGGCAGGTAAATCTAAAATAGCAAGCCCCAGATCACGGTCTTGTCCGGCAATATTCAGGTACGCAAATGCAATCCTGATAAACTGTTTGACGCGGGGATTTGTGGGATCATCGGTTGGAAAATCGAGGTAGCGATAGCCTGTTTCGGCATCTAACGAAGCGAGCGATACTGGAATACGTAAGGCGTAAAGCAGTTCGAGCAAATGTTCGGCAAAAAGCTCGAAATTAAAATCAGGCGTTCCCCAGCCGTAAATCAGTTCGGGAAGTTTATCTGGCTGAGTCAGAATTTGCGGAATCCGATCCCAGTTTAGTTTATACCGAATATACGAAGGGCGGCTTCGGTCGGCGGTTCCGGGTATGGCGACCTCTTCGATGACGCCCGTCATTTTGAAGAAGTTGAGCAGGAACGGCCACGCAATCGTCAGATAATCGACGACCAGCAATTCGAAAATACGTTCCTGAATCTCGGCCAGAAACGCGGGCGCATCCGTTATCCCCGGCGGAACATCACTAAGATTCTGAAGTGCTTCATACACCGCCTTGACTTTAGCCAGCACGTCCAATGCCTTTGCCGGATCAGGGCTTGCCTGTAGAGCGTCTAATGCCGTGAGCGCAGCCTCTACATCGGTAGCTAATGCTGAATATGACGGTGGTATGTCGGTCGGTTTCCAGCCCAACTGATAGATGAACTGCCGGAAATGGGCAGCGTCGCTTACGGCGTCTTTCAACGGTCGAACGGCCAGCGCCAAGTGTTTCCCAATTTCTTCTAAGGTACCCATGGATGTTGGTCAGGATAAATTTTTCGACGGATATAATCGGAATCAAAATCGCTGAATTTATCTGGATCGATCATGTTAATCAGCGTGTATCGACACACGGCGCACAGTTCGATCACTTGCTCCTTTTGCTTTTTCTGTTTATCCTCGGACAGGTAGCCTCTTTTCATCAGACATTTAGCCACCGGATGATATATTCCACCAAAATGATGCATGCCCCCATTGTAAAGGCCAACAATTTCTTTCTTCCGGCTTGTGCAACAGGGGATTAAGTCTTTGGGAAGTGATGAATTCTGTATCTCATCCTTGTCGATAAGCTCCTGATGGGCTGCGTTGGCATTCAGGGGGAATGGGTTAGCATTCAAATAATCCAGAACGGGTTTGGCAATTAGTTCAGCGTATTTATACTGATTATTCCCCTGATTATCGCGGACCGGGACAGCGGCATACAACAACATCTCTTCGTTGGCATTGAGCGTCGTCAGGTCCGTTGGTAACGGCGTGTTGGCAACCAATTGCAGCGTAACCTGATTACCTGATTTTGCTTTTACTGTACACTCTGGCGATAATGAAAGCGTCTGGCTATCAGGCTGTCCGGCGGTAGCGGCAGGGGTTCTGGTGATGGTATAGATAGGATCGGTCAGTCGCTTGTCCAGAATACCCAATCGTTGTCCTACGGTAAAAAACTGAATCTGGCCAGGCTTTACTTCCAGTGTCGTCTGTGCTGATTCATACTCGGTTTTGACAGTCAGCTTATTCGCTGCCGCATCAATCGATAGCACGTTCACATAATATTTTGTGAACACCTTCGCCAGCGTAGTGGGACTCACGATTTCGGCCATAACGGCCATACCTATCGTGTAAATCTGAATCTGAAACCGATTGACTTGCCGTTTTCGGAAAAATACGGTTTCACCAACTTTAAAATTGACTTTCGTATTTTTCAGCGTCATGACGATGTCAGGCCCCGACACCGTAATTGCCGTAATCAGCGAACATTTCTGAATGCGGTGGTAACGCCACTTGATTTTATACGCGTCGATTTCGGTTCCGACGGCTCCTCCGGGTTTTGGCCGTTCGACATCTTTTCTGGCCTGGATATTACTATAGAAATCGGTACGATTAGCGGGTGCCTGGAAGTTGGCAAATACCCAATTGGCGACCTGCGGATCTGTAACAGGTTTGCCTAGAAAACGTTCATCATCAGGCGATTCGCCATACTCGTCGCCCAGCCCGAACGAATGCGCTATTTCATGGGTAACGGACCCTTTTTTGCGCAAGGGCATCTTAGAAGGAACCTTAACCGCTATTTCCGAAACCCGATCATCTGCCAGAGTTCCTTTCAGTGAAATGGCCGCTGTATCCTCGATTGCGGCAAACAGGTATCCGGCTTCGTTCTGTTCGCGGCCCCGGCCATCCACCAGCAAAAAGAGAACATTGTCGAAATCTTTTCCGCGATTTCCAGCGGGGGTATCCATCACGAATACAGGGCCGATCAGGTTATTATCGGTATCTTTTAAACTACCCAGAAATCCATCCAGAAAATCGCGCTGAACCCGGCGTTTGTCAAAATTGATGAAGTTATAGCTATAGTCCAGTTCAGCCGCCGTATAGTCGTTCACGCTGATGCCGAATGCGGTATCTTTTGCATCAGGTAGCCGACGTTCGGCATCCGATCGCCAACTTCCTGCCAGATAATTCGTACCGGCTGAATCGAATAAAACATCCAATTGAGCCGTCGTCAGTTTAGTGGTGTTTTCCCAGCGAAGCCGAAGTGCAGTATCGCCCACAACAGCGTCGCCTTTAACAGGGTTGCCAACGAAATACAGCAAATTTTCAGCCGTCCATGTACTGGCGTCATTGCTGCTGGGCTTGGTCGCCACTTTAGCCGGTGAAGCCATTAAGACATTAGGATCGGTTTCTAATACTTCCAGCACCGAGCGGTACGTCAACCCATCTTCGCGCGAGGGCACGAATACTTTCCAGAAATTAATGGAGCCTTTGAGCAGATCGAAGGGCGAGGTAATTTTTTTATTGACCAGATCCGATACGTAATTATTCAGCAGTGTGTCAAACGCTGTCTGATTCGTAAATCCTTCAGAGAGGAAAAGGATATTCGGTACCTCGTTCAGTTTGGCAAACCCCGGACAGCCGCCCGTAGCGACCAGTTCAGCCTGAAGCGTTGTCTGATTGGCCGCTAGTAACGTCGATACGCTAACTTTACCTGTAGCGGAAACGGTCCGCGAACCATATTTTACGGTAATGCTTACAGTATGATCGCCTGTATGCGTACCCGGCGTTATGCGTCCACTATCGTTGATTAAACCAGGTGTAGCCGTACATTTCCACTTGATCTGGATTTTGTTCGTGATGGCGTAATCAATGATCTCTGCGTTATCACCCACGTAAATATCTCCGATTTCAGCCACAACATGATCGTCGAAAAGGGCATATACAGCAGCCCGAGCGCCCTTCATTCCCTGATATACCGTGATGGGATCGGGCGTCATCCAGACTTTCTGAATGGTTTTATGCACGTGAATCCGAATGGCCGCCTGCGTGGTTGAACTGTCTGACGTATCCGTTACGATGGCATATACCAGAAAACTGGTAATGAGGAATTTCGGATCGGTAGGCGCCGTCGGATTCGGTTGGACGATGTAGGTTGGCTTTCGACTGGTCGTGCTGCTGAGCGATGCCGTTATTTTTAGGTTATCCGATGCTGTAAAGCTGGTTTGAAACGTGTAGTTGATGGTCGCGTGGGCATCGACATATTTCGACGCATTTGTCCTGTCAATTTCCAGCAAGTTCGACAACTCGATGGATTGCCCCCGAAGCAGGTGAATATCATACGGAGGATTGAACGCACAACGCGGAGCAGACATACAGGCGAAGTTTAGTCAGGCAAAAGGTAAGGCATTCTTCTATCGTGACTTGGAGCTATTTAGCCAACGGCACGCTTTTCTAGTCTGGATATATATTCCGATCCATATAGTCGGCGTCGAAATCGCGGTGCTTGGTCGGATCAATCAGGTTGACGAGCGTGTAGCGACAAACGGCACATAGTTCCGTATAATGACCGTCAGAAATGGAGGATCGCATCATGCAACTTGCCGCTGGATGATACACTCCACCATGGCGCTGATCGCCACCGGCGTATAAGCCAATAACCTCTTTCTTCCGGCGCGAACAACAAGGCACTAAATGACCGGGAATATTCGTGTTATCGGACGTTTCGGGAATCACTTCCTGATGAGCGTCATTGGTATTAAAGGCGAATGGATTGACCAGAATATGATTTAATACTTTCTGCGAAATCAGTTCAGCATGCGGATAATCAGCTGATCGCTGGCCGTCTGGCATATCAATCGGCTCGAAGACAATCATGGCTTCGTTCGGATCGACGGTGCTCAGGTAGGCAGAAAGAGAACTGTTGGCTGGAATGGTTAGCGTAATCTGATTATTGACTGCATCAATGCTCGTTACCGTCAGTAGTGGGGAAAGCGCCTTTTCGATGAGATCATGATCCGCATCAGCCGGATTCGGTGTACGAAATAGCGTGACGACAGGGCCTCGTCTGTTTCCGGATCGAATCTCAAATCCGGTACCTGTCTGAAGGGAAGCAGCCTGCCCCGGTTCAACCTGAACAATCAGGGTATCGCCGTCGCTCGTAAGGGTTACCTGATTCGTAGCGACATCGATCGCGGTTATTTCGACCTCACGGCCAAAGGCAATAGGCATAGGGTCCGGTGTTACGATCGTAGCGAGTGTACTGGTACTACCATTTACCGGATTAAAGAGAATATTTACCGTTGCCGTCTTCCGTCGCTTCCGGAGAAAGACGGATTTGTTCACTGTAAATTGGCTAACCTGACCACTCGGTAAGATTAATATGACTTGATTACCGGTAACCGTCAATGCCGTTACGATGCCGCACGTTTGAATGCGATGATAGCGCCACTTGATGTGATACGGTTGAATCTGATGGCCTCCCGTTGATACGGGTACCTCAAGATCCGCTCTGGCCTGCGTATTACTCGACCAGTCTAAGTTAGACGCACGTTCGGTAAAGTTGGCAAATGGCCAGCCTGATACGGACGGATCGGTTACTGGTTTATTGTCATAACTATCCGATGGTGGTTGTTCGCCGTACTCATCTTCCAGACCAAATGAATGACATAACTCATGGGTAGTCGTGGCTTTTGCATTGATTGGCAACTTATTCGGCAAATCGGTCGGAGCAATTGGAACCTGAAAGGTCGTTAAATCACCGAGTAAGGTTTCTGTAGTCTGAAAATAACTGACCTTGTCAAGAATGGTAAACATATAGCCTGCGGAGTTTAACGCACGCCCGCGACGAATAGCCGTTAAGAGAACAATATTATCCCAGTCTTTCCCCTGTGGCTGCGTCAGAGTAGCCTCCTTTATGAACGTAGTGCCAATCAGGTTGTCGTCCTCATCCCGTAAATTTCTAAACAGCGCATCCAGATGTCTCCGCTGGATGCGCTTTGAGTCCAGATTTATTTCACTGAAATCGCCCCATCTAAGGGCCGCTGTCTGATCGGTTATCGTGATACCGAAGGCCGTATCTTTCGCATCAGGAAGACGCCTTTCGCCCAATTTCTGCCATTTCTTTCGTAATGATTCATTCGTCTTCAACTTATCAATTTCGTCATCTGTGAGATTGGTCGTAGCCGCCCATTTTGCAAATATCCCATCGATAACCTGCTGATCATCGGGATTACGTTCTGCCCTGACGGGTAATCCGACCCAATAGAGCAGATGCTCAACTCCCCATTGGGCAATCGGCTTATCGCTGTCGGGTTTTTCAATATGCGGAATGGGTAATCCGATTAACTTAGCGAGAATGGGTTCATTCGGTTTCTGGCGAACGGCCAGATCGCCACAGTAGGTTGCACCGCTCTCGCGCGAGGGCACAAATACCATCCAGAAATTAATGGAGCCTTTGAGCAGATTGAAGGGCGAAGTGATTTTTTTGTTCATCAAATCCAGAACATACTCCGCAACCAGAATTTTAAAGTTGAATTCCTGATCGCGGGTAAAGCCTTCGGATAGAAACAGAATATTGGGCACGTCATTCAATCGGGAAAATCCCGGACATCCGCCCGTTACAACCAGTTCGGCCCGAAGCGTTGAGGTGTCGGTTAGCTGGGTCGTTGCGTGCGCCAGAACACTATCCTGTAGCGTTGTTCCATTATACACCGCCGATACAGTTACATCGTGTAATCCCGCCGGACTCTTCGCACGGATCGTTCCGTTGTTCGGATTAATTAAATTAGGCGTAGGTGAATCCCAGGTGATCGCTACCGGATTGACTATCCGATAATAATTGTAATCGCTGATGTCGGCAACAACATCATCATCAAATCGAGCATAAACTCGAAATTCATAAGGAACATTGAGGGGTATCGTTAAGGCCCTGGGTGTAAGCCAGATCGTTGAAAGCGCATTATGAATGTGAATGCGTACGGCTGTCCAGTTAGTAGGGTCTTCCGTTTCATCGCCCTCTTTTTCTTTCGTGACTTCGGCAAAGAGATGGAAATTGCGAATCCGGTTGTGCTCGTTAGCAGGCTCATTGGCTAGTAAATTAATTCGCCAATTTGGTTTTCGATCAAAAGCGGGATCGTGTTCAACGGGATTGTCGACCGTCAGACCAAAATCAGCGGCTTTGTCCTCGTCGAAACTTGTCCAGAAGGTGTAGCTAATTCCAGCGTTACGATCAACATACCGATGTGCCGGACTCCCGGCAATGGTCAATAGCGAGAAGGCTCCAGTGAAAATTTGAAGAGACTGGCCCCGCAGCAGGTGGAGATCGTAAGGCGGGTCGAAACTAATGGGAGGAGCTGGCATAGGATGACCGGGTTGAGTATGTAACGGAAGTTACTCAATCGGCCTATAAGCGAGTCAAACTTTTGAGCGAACGAGCAGTTGATGATGATTTATAGAACTCTGTACCTCATTACTTCATAACAATTCAACCCTGCATCGTGTCCTATTCTCTGAAAGACGCTTATCCTCGCTGATAACACTGTCGTGAATCGAAAACGTTAATACAGATGGAAGACGAAACCTATTCGATGCTGGTAAGCTGGGCCAATAGCCAGATTGATCATTATGTGATGGCGGGTTATATTCTCAAAGAGGTAATCCAACCCCAGTCCGGGCAGCTCAAGCTGATCCTGGCCGAATACCATGAAAAAGAACCCATTGCCGAGGTAACTATTTCTGGTGAAAACGATGTATTCCAGGGACAGTTTGACTTGTTGGCCGATAAAGAAGGGCCTGGCCCGCTTAAACCTGATATCAATACGTCGAATCTTGATGCGTTGCTAGGGTGGTTACGAACAGGTCATGATCCTGGTGGCACAGGGACCGTTAGTTAATCGTTTAGTTTCGCAGGTTTCTTGCTGGCATATAGCTTATTCCCGGATATGGATTCGCCTTATTTCATTCTGTTTATAATCCACTATAGTGAGGCAGTCGAAGAGTTGTTTTCGGGCAACACGGCTTAAAATTTTAGTGATGAGTGTATAGCGTTTTTTTTCATCATTAACGCCTACCCAAAGGCAACCTGTTTCTATTTCTTTAACGCCCATCAAGCCAATACCAGAGTACGTAAACGTAAATCGTATTTCATTTTCGGCCGCTAGCAGATGGAGTTGTCTACTGGCCAAGTCCGCCTTTCTGGCCTGAGTCTGGGCTCTCGGTTCTTCTGTCTGTTGTTCTTTCGGCTGCGTAGTTTGTAGACTATCTATCTTTTTGGGCATAGGAGAAGTTGGCCTACTCATTACATAGACGATAAAGGAAATACAGACTATCAAAAGGCTAATCGTTATTTTCAAGACATATACTGGCGGTAGGAGAAGCAACCAGTTTCGTTTGAAACAGATTTAGGGTTGGTGTGGGTTATAAATAACTCATTAAAAAGTGGTTGCGCCTTCTAGTATACTCTTCTTTTACGAAACCAAATCCCTTATTTTAGGTATTGAAAGCCTCTTGATTTGTGCTGCAGCTACTCGAATAAAGGTCGTTTACTGGTTGCCCATTCCTGTATTTTATCCATTCTATTGCGTTAGCGATTAAGAAGTTATTTCTCTAATTTGTTTACTATTTTACCATTTAATATATTTGTAGTACCCTCTATTAACATTAACATATCGTAATATATTGAACTTCTATGAAAAACTTCTTCCTTTCCAGTAACTGGCCTCTGGCTATTCTATTTTCCTTTGTCTTGACGTTTTTCGCCCTGAAACTAGTTCTCTCTTTACTTGGCTGGCTATAGCTAACCAGGGCGTATAAAAAACGGGCTGCTCGATTTCGATGCAGCCCGTTTTTTTGTTATCGGCTCAGGTACAGATTTCGTTCAGAGTAGACCTTCTGGAAGTAATCATCTGTCAGGTCATCAATGAAGTAGATACCCTCTCCCGTTGATTTCATTTCGGGACCGAGCTCTTTATTGACGTTCGGGAATTTGCTGAACGAGAACACGGGTATTTTGATCGCGTAGCCTTTTTTGACGGGCTTAAAATTAAAGTCCTTCACCTTTTTATCGCCCAGCATCACCTTCGTCGCGTAGTTGACATACGGCTCCTGGTAGGCTTTACAGATGAACGGAACCGTCCGGCTGGCGCGTGGATTGGCTTCGATAATGTAAACCACCTCGTCTTTGATCGCGAACTGAATGTTGATTAAGCCGACCGTTTTGAGTGCAACAGCAATCTTTTTCGTATGCTCCTCAATCTGCCGGATCACGTTCTCACTCAGATCAAACGGTGGCAGAACCGCATACGAGTCGCCGGAGTGGATACCTGCGGGTTCGATATGCTCCATGATGCCGATGATGTACACATCTTCGCCGTCGCAAATGGCGTCGGCTTCGGCTTCGATGGCGTTTTCGAGGAAGTGGTCGAGCAGTATGTTGTTGTCAGGAATGTCCTGCAAAATCTTCATCACATGTTGCTCCAGTTCATTCTCGTTGATCACGATTTTCATGCTCTGACCACCCAATACGTAGCTCGGACGGACCAGCAACGGGAATCCCAGCTCACGCGACAATTCGATAGCCCCTTCAGCTTCCCGTACCGTTCCGAATTTTGGGTACGGAATATCTAGTTTCCGAAGCATATCGGAGAAATGCCCGCGATCTTCAGCCAGATCAAGCGCTTCCCAACTCGTACCGATGATCTTGATACCATAACGGGTCAGCTTCTCAGCCATTTTTAGGGCAGTTTGACCACCCAACTGCACAATGACGCCTTCAGGCTGCTCATGCATAATAATCGCATGAACATGCTCCCAAAAAACCGGCTCAAAATACAGTTTATCCGCAATATCCGGGTCAGTCGAAACGGTTTCCGGGTTGCAGTTGATCATGATTGTTTCGTAGCCCGCTTCTTTAGCCGCTAATACGCCGTGTACGCACGAATAATCGAACTCGATACCCTGCCCAATCCGGTTTGGTCCCGATCCGAGCACCACTACTTTCTTGCGGTTACTGCGAATCGATTCGTTGCCCGGCAAATCCGAAACAGGTTCGGCATGATCGGTCGTGATGGGAACCTGATTGTTGAAAGTTGAATAGTAATAAGGGGTTCTGGCTTCAAACTCAGCGGCACAAGTATCTACGCACTTATACACCCGACGAATGTTGTGGGCCTGGCGATACTGATACACCTTGCTTTCTTTCACCTGAAGCAAGTGCGCCAGCTGGCGGTCGGCATAACCTTTCTGCTTGGCCGTACGGAGCAATTCGGGCGGAATATCGTCCAGATCGTACTGCTGAATTTCGCGTTCCAGTTCGATTAATTCTTCGATCTGATGCAAAAACCAAGGGTCAATTTTGGTCAACTGCTGAATCGTTCGGAACGACATGCCCGCTTTAAACGCATCGTAGATATGGAATAACCGGTTCCAGCTTGGGTGCTGAAGACTTTCCGTAAGCGCAGCCCGGTCGGTTAGTTCGTGACCATCCGCCCCCAATCCGTTCCGGCGAATTTCCAGCGACTGACAGGCTTTTTGCAGGGCTTCCTGGAAATTCCGACCAATACCCATTGCTTCACCCACCGATTTCATTTGTAGGCCCAACGAGCGATCGGCACCGGGGAATTTATCGAAATTCCAGCGCGGCACTTTTACGATAACATAGTCAATTGCTGGCTCGAAAAAGGCCGACGTCGTTCCCGTAATTGGGTTGATTAATTCATCGAGGTTATAACCAACCGCCATTTTAGCGGCAATCTTAGCAATCGGATAACCTGTTGCTTTCGAAGCCAGTGCCGATGAGCGGCTTACACGCGGATTCACCTCAATGACGATAATCTCGTCGGTTTGCGGATTGACCGAGAACTGGATGTTACATCCCCCCGCAAATTGCCCGATACCACTCATCACCCGAATCGCTAAATCGCGCATTTGCTGATACAGCGTATCGGGCAGCGTCATAGCAGGAGCGACTGTAATACTATCGCCCGTATGGACGCCCATCGGATCGAAGTTCTCGATGGAGCAGATGATGATGAAATTACCGTTGTTATCGCGCAGCAATTCCAATTCGTATTCTTTCCAGCCCATCACGCTTTGTTCCACCAGTACTTCATGTACCGGCGACGCATGCAGACCGTGGGTTAGGGCTTTGTCGAAATCTTCAGGTACGTTTACGAAGCCGCCACCTGTTCCACCGAGCGTAAATGACGGCCGAATAACGAGGGGGAATCCGATTTCCTGCGCAATTTCTTTTCCTTCCAGAAAGGAGCGGGCCGTGCGGCCTTTACACACGCCAGCACCTAACTGAAGCATCAATAACCGGAATTTCTCTCGGTCTTCAGTGGTCTCGATGGCTTTGATATCGACACCAATAATCTTGACGCCGTATTTCTGCCAGATGCCTGCTTTTTCGCAGTCGATGGCCAGATTCAACGCCGTTTGGCCACCCATTGTCGGCAGAACCGCATCGATAGGCCGACCCATTTCCTGATGTTTTTTCAGGATTTCGACAATAGACTTCTTCTCCAGCGGCAGCAGATACACATGATCCGCATTGATCGGATCGGTCATGATCGTGGCCGGGTTGGAGTTGATCAGCGCTACTTCGATGCCTTCGTCGCGGATGGAGCGGGCTGCCTGCGAACCGGCATAATCGAATTCACAGGCCTGGCCAATCACGATGGGGCCTGAGCCAATAATCAGAACAGAGCGAATGTTGGTGTTTTTGGGCATTTTTCAGCGGGACAGTGAACCACACAGGCGGGTTAATGCCAGGTGGCCCCGTTTGAATACTAGTCAGATCGTCGTATCTGGCAAGGCCAGACAGCAGCGTCCGGTCAAAAATCCTGCAAAATTAGGGGTTTGGCGGGGAATGAAAAAGGACTATTTTAAGAATACAGCAAGAACCTCAGGATTTTAGTTCACTAGGCTACTTTATCGCCGTATATGCCTATTAGCAGAGGCTAATCAAGCCAATTGCAACAGGTCCACTTATCCTAACTATTGACCTCTTATCATATTTTAGGTTATGCAAGCTACATTGTTTTGCATAGTAGCTTGCATGTTAATAGATTTGATGACTGTTGACATAAATGAACAAATAGCTATGAAAAGTATTATCTGCCTTACGATCTTATTTACTACAACACTCAGCTTTGGCCAATGCGACAAAGACGTAACGCTCGTTTCCTCGAAAACAGAGTACCTTGATGGATCTGGAGTCGTTCAACGAACCGAGGCCGAACAAAGTACTATTGACATCACTAAATCACAGGTAACCATCACACCTGGTAGGGCGGACCATAAAATGGTTGGCGCCGTTCAATCCAATACATGCAACTGGAACGTGGCCTATAAAGAGGGAAAAACAGTGATTAAAGCGACCTTTGATGACCCATCCGGACCGCAGCGGCACACAACACTGACGATTGAAGGGAAAGACGGAGTAATAACATTTCTGATGGAAATAGCCGAAATGCCCGATAAAAAAATTCGGGTCAACGTAACTAGCTTTAAGGAAAAATAAATAAAGTATTCTTGCGAAATACTATTGATTATCAATAGTATTTCGCAAGACAATTGCCTTAGGTGGCTTGTAAGATTTCTATATAGCCAGCTGTTCCATTCACCCGAATTCGCTGTCCGTCTTTAATCAGTTTGGTCGCATTGTCTACGCTGACAACGGCTGGTAGTCCATATTCACGAGCGATAACGGCTCCATGAGTCATCAGTCCACCAACTTCGGTAACCAGCCCTTTTATGTAAACAAACAAGGGTGTCCAGCTGGGGTCTGTAAAGGAGGTAACCAATATATCGTCACGTTCCAGATTCGCATCTTCCATATTGATGATGACGCGAGCCCGACCCTCTACAGTGCCGGCCGAAACGGGTAATCCTACTATAGCTCCATCTGGGAGATTTTCACGCTTAAACGCACTGGTAATGATTTCACCATCCGACGTCATAACACGGGAAGGCGTTAGTTTTTCAAAAAGTTTGTATTCCTCTTTTCGATGATTAATGAGTTGATAATCCAGTTTATGCGTACGTACGACTTCGCGGAGCTCGTCAAAATTAAGGTAATAGATATCCTCTTTTTCGTGAATAATACCTGCCTGTACGAGTCGTTCGGCTTCTTTCATCAACGCCTGTTTATACACGAAGAAGCGGCTGACAATACTGTATTTGGGATATTCACGATAACCGACAAAATTCCGGATCAATCCAATCATCCGGATGGTTTCTTTTGCCTTTTCTTCGCCATCCGGTAAGTTCTTCAGTCGATCTATCAACTCCTGCTCTTTTTCTAAAGCTTCCTGACGCCCTTTCTCAAATCTCCGACCACTTTCGCCCGGCTCAAAATTTTTGATATTGCTTAGAATCAGCGGGAAAAGAGTAGCTGGGTTTTCGCTCCAACGGGTTCTTGTTATATCAATTTCCCCGGCGCATCGCATCCCGTATTTGGTCAAATAAGCATCGATTGCATCACGAGCTTCTTGTCCGCCATCGAGTTTAACCAACTCATTCAGAACATTATCCTTTTTTTCCTGAAGTCCGCCCTGCTGCAAATACGTAATGACTTCCGGGTACGGACGAATTGCATCGGCAACATCCAATAGGGCCAGTCCCATTTCTGAGGTGATATTATTTGGTACAGATTGAGAAAGTGTGTCAGCCACCGCCTTTTCACCCAGCCACTCCTCCAGGTTGGTATTGACCCAGGCTGAAGCATTCATGGCTGTCATAATCACACCAAAACTTCGTGGATCAGCTACATTCTTCGCTCGTTGCGGGGCATCTGCTACAATGAAATCAAATAAATCGACTCCCGATTTAGTTTGAATCGCCTGTTTTAACGCGTCAAGCGATGCCTGACTGCTCTGGATTAACTCAGCAACGATAGCTGGATCGTACTCGTTTAACGCTCGAAAATCCCTAAACGACGGACCTTGATCTCTTTTATCGGAACGCTGCTCCAGCGTATCATCGGGCAACAGAGGTATAAAATCATCTCGCTCTAACAAGGTCGTGAGCGCGTCTTTTATGAGCGGGTCCGATTTACCCAGCACATTTACGAGAATATCTCGTTTATCCGGCGAAGCCAGCTCCTCTGTGACATCCACGAACAGCCTTCCCCCCGCCGTAAACATAGGACGTGCTGCCGTTAAATTCCAGATCGACAACCCTAATGGCTTTAGGGGATCGGTCATCATTTGCTGGTGACCAACGGACACATAAACATGGTTTTCGGAGTCAGCCGCTTCTGGAATGGGATACAGCGTCGTGATTGGCCGACTCTGAACAATATAAACTTGATTATCAGTCAAACACCATTCGATGTCTTGCGGGCTACCGAAATGGGTTTCGATCTGTCTGCCCATACGTTCAAGCTGTAAAATCTGCTCATCCATCAGCGCTGGCTTGTTCTGGTGCTCAGGCTCAATTGCCTGTTCGTTCGTTCCGCCATTGGTTATGGGATAAATAGCCAGTTTCTTGGTGGAGATTTTCTTGTCGATAATCTTGCCGTCGCGCACTTTGTAATTATCCGCATTGACCAGACCGGAAACCAATGCTTCACCAAGCCCAAAGCTGGCATCAATAGAAAGTACCTTTCTGTTGGAAGTAACTGGGTCGGCTGTAAACATGATCCCTGATGCGTCCGGAAAGACCATCTTCTGAACCACTACAGCTAGTTGAACTTTACGATGGTCGAAGCCATTTTGTATTCGATACATGACCGCACGATCCGTAAACAGCGATGCCCAGCACTTGCTGATATGCTTCAGAACGGCCTCATTGCCAACAATATTTAGATACGTATCCTGCTGTCCGGCAAAAGAAGCCGTTGGTAAATCCTCGGCTGTTGCACTCGATCGTATTGCATAGGCGTCTTTTTCTCCAAGCTTGGCCAGATAGCTGGCGACTTCTTCCTGAATGTTTGAAGGAATAGCTATTCCTTCAATAACCTGGCGAATCTCGCTACTTAGTTCGCTGATTTTGGCCCGGTTTTCCACTGTCAGCGCCGATAAGTTATGGAGTAATGCGTTCAGCGCCGAAGCTTCTCCGATGATTCGTTGAAACGCTTCTGTTGAAATACAAAAACCATCTGGAACGCGTATTCCGTCAATCCGGGTGAGTTCCCCAAGGTTAGCACCCTTACCCCCGGCAATTTTTTGCTGGGTTTTGTCAATATGCTGAAAATCAAATACAAATGAAATCTTACTGCGTTGGTTTTTCATAACGTTACTTTGGCTACAATGCCTTGTTTTGAAGTTCATTGGTTGTGCTATCCATAATGTCAATTGCTTTTGAAAAGTAGCTTTCCAGGATTTTGATTTCTTCATCTGAAAACGAAGCAATCAAGGCTGCCGACTTCTCCCGGAATTCTTTGTAGAGAGGTACAAAAAGTGCCATGATCGTTTCTGTGTTCGGTACGATGATTACCTTCCGCCTGTCGTCTGCTACGAATTGCCTTTTTACCAATTGCTTCTTTTCGAACCTGTCTATCAAGCCAGTAACTGCGCCTGTCGTCAAACCTGTTAAAGTCGATAACTCACCGGCTGTCATCTGACCTTTTTCTATTAGAAATCCCAGGTATTTATGGTCAGTCCCGGAAAGTCCCGCTTTTCGGCCTATGGCTTCGTGCATCTGAATAGAACTGAATGCATAGTGTTGACTCAGTTTTCTGACTCGATTGGCTAGATCATCACTCATCTATCTTAGCATTTAAATATCTTAGCTACAAAGATAAATTAAATTATGCCGATTAGTCAACTAATTTTGGTGTGATTGACTTCTCAAGCCGCTTTTCATTTACTTTTAAAGAAAAGTATAGAAGAAGCCAGCAGACATTTACTGGCAGAACGAAGGAAGAAGGCTGGTCGATACTATTAGTTGTATACTACCCATTCACGGAAACGGAAGATTGTATAAAATAAATTAACCGCTGAAAAGCTGCATTGTATAACATGTTTTCATCTTCTTCCGGAAGTATATCAGCAACCGGCAGGGATGCCCTGGCCGTCCATTCGATACTCATAAATGCCATGCCCGGCAATCATCTGGTGCTGCTACCTGATGAACCCACATTTACCATTACAGCTGTATCTGATGATTATCTGCGAGCCGTAAGCATTCAGCGGGAGACCTTGGTGGGTGGCGGCATATTCGATGTGCTTTTTCGCGAGGAAAGCAGTCATAACATGGCTACCCAACTCCGGCAGTCGCTGGTTCAGGTTATTCAGGCCAGGCAAACGCATTTAATGGCTGATCAGCACTATGAGTGGCCTTACCTTCAAACAAGTGAGCAGGAATGGCGCGTCTGGCGACCGGTGAATAAACCAGTTATTGGTAATGATGGAAAAGTCGCTTTTATCATCCATACGATAGAGGACATTACTCCTCAGGTGCAATTGATGGAGGTTGCTGAATCTAATCGGTATTTGCAAACGATTATCAATTTGTTTAAGGAGCCCCTACAAGTGCTTCAGCCGGTTTTTGAACAGGGCGAAATCGTTGATTTTCGCTTTAAATTCACCAATCAGGCTTACGCTTCCTATGCCAGCACAACACCAGAACAGCTGCAGGGAAAACGGGTGGGGGAGGTTTTTCCGGGCTATCTCGAAACGGTGAGCTTTACCAATCCGGTTAAAACCTTTACAACGGGCAAGCCGCTTACGTTTGACATTCATTACGATAAAGACGGCCTTGACCTCTATAATGTCATGAGTACGTTCAAACTGGATGAGGAGGTCGTCATTCACTTCACCGATTTTACCCGTGTGAAGCAATTACAAGGTCAGCTTGAAAGCAAGATTGAGGAGTTAAACCGTTCCAATAATAATTTAGAGCAGTTTGCCTCCATCGCTAGTCATGATTTGCAGGAACCTCTGCGCAAAATTCAATCCTTCAGTGCGCTCCTGACCAGCCAGCTAGAAGGCCAGCTAACGGATATCAGTCGCGACTATCTCCAGCGTATCAATCTGGCTGTCAGTCGGATGTCTACGCTGATTACTGATTTGCTGGCTTATTCACGACTGTCAACGGTTCAGCAAAAATTTGCTCCTGTCTCATTATCCGCTGTCGTAGCCGATGTACTGACCACGCTTGACTGGACGATTAGCCAACGACAGGCTCAGGTAGAGGTTTATGCTTTACCAACAGTAGATGGAGAAGCCTGGCAGCTAGGACAGCTGTTTCAGAATCTGCTATCCAATGCATTGAAGTTTAGCCGACCCGATCATCGTCCGCGGGTAGAGGTGAAGAGTATCGTTGTTCCGCGAAGTGAGCTGCCACGCGAAGTCAGGCCGAAGAGCGCAGCAACGCTGTTTCACCAAATCAGTGTGCGCGATCAGGGAATTGGTTTTGATCCCCAGTATGTCGACCGTATTTTCCAGGTTTTCCAGCGTCTGCACGGTAAAAATGAATATGCGGGCACCGGAGTGGGTTTAGCGATCTGCCAACAGGTTGCGACTAATCATGGTGGTGGAATCACAGCTACCAGCAAGCCTGGTGAAGGCGCTACCTTCTGGGTCTATCTACCGGCCGAATAAGTAATCTAAATTCAATAGATATAGCTTATAATCTTGGCGTCGCTGGCTTGATAGGCTTGTCCCACGGATTAGCCCCTTTGACGTTTAACTTACGCTTATATACTTTATCCCCACAGGTAGCATAAAGTATATCGAAATTAGTACCTCCAAAACACAGGTCAGATACCTTTCCATTAGGAGTTGGGAGGATGGCGTTGACCCGCCCTGCCTGATCGCACACTTGGATTCCCATTCGAGTAGCTACATAGAGTCGCCCGTCCCGATCGGTTTTGAGGCCCTCTGCTCCTGCATTATTGGCTGTGTCCGGAGCGTGAAGCCAATAATACTGCTGTTTATTAGCCAGCGTGCCATCTGATTTAATTGAATAGCTATAGACCCAGTGTGAATCGTTGTCTGCTATGTAAGCCAGCGTCTGATCAGGCGAAAGTGTGATTCCTCCTGCTGCAAAATATTCCGTATCGACCACCTGTTTTTTACCTGTGGGCTGAATTAACCACACCTGAGTATGATTTTTGGCGTTGGGAGATACACTGGTAACGTACGTAGCTCCATTGTTAGCTATCACCAGATTATTACCCGCCAACCCATCAGCAATGGGTGTTACTTTTCCGGTTGGGGTCTGGGCTACAATTTTCCTGGTGGCTACGCTCGTCATGTACATTCGTCCGTCGGGGCTAACTGTCTGTCGATCAATCTTATTTGTATTGTCGCCGAATAGGCTCGGTTTCCCACCCTGGCTGATCTTCCAAATTTTTCCGCCTGGGCCATCGCTAAAAAATACGTCTCCCTGGGCATTGGTGCTCAATGCATCGGTTGATTTGTAGCCTTCGCCAACGAGTTGCCATCCTTCATTGGGCACTAAAATATCCACAAGCATCTGATTTTTCGACGTCCCCGCTTTAATGGGCTCGGGCCATCCTTTCCACAAATACCGCATCGCATCGGGGAAAATCGCCGTGCCATGTTTGCCATTGTGACCTCCTTCACCCCAGATATGCTCTACTTCGTAGCCCGAAAAGGTAAGGGCTCGTTCCATCATTTGATTGGCCATCCACCAGTCTCCTGCGTAGATATTGTGATCACTGGTGCCGTCCTGCAAAAAGACGCGTAGTGGTTTAGGCTCCACCTTCCGGATCAGCGTTGGATAGCGATCGGCTCCGCGTAAACCAACATACGTACCAATCGTGCTGAATACCCGACTGAATGCATCTGGACGCTCCCAGGCAGCGGTGAAAGCACAAACAGCTCCGCTGCTGGACCCTCCGATGGCCCGATCGTTGCCATTGCGAGAAAGATGAATCGCTCGTCCGTCGGATGTTTTCCGAGTTTCCACGTCGGGAAGTAATTCATCCAGTAAAAATCGGGCATATCTGTCGCCTAAACCATCATATTCGTAACTGCGGTTGAAGCGATCCAGAGCTGCGTCAGGATTAGCCGCTTTGACGCGCCCGTGCATAACGAAAATACCAATGGTAACGGGCATTTCTTTTTGATGAATCAGATTGTCGAATACGGCGGGAGCCTGCCACTGAATGCCGTCCTGATTGATATATACGCAGGCAGGTTTATCGGGCTGGTATTGTGCCGGTACGTACACCCAATACTCTCGCCAGGTACCGGGAAAGAGTTTAGATGATTCAAACGTGAATTTGAGTACCTCTCCTTTGGGAACGCCGGGTTTGATTTGCGAATCGGGATGAGCCGGGTAGGTATCAGGCGCCTGAGCCAGTAGTGCAATCGGGAAAAGACAGTAAAGCCAAAGCAGATAAAGAAGTTTCATGGCCAGAAGAATAGGGCTGTAATCTGTTTTTCATATAAACGATTCAACTTGATGCTTCTACTTTGTATGCATCAATCGTCATACGGCAGTTTTCAGGATTATCCTTAGTCTGGCATTAATTAGCAGACATTCAATGCTTTTGTAGGCTGTGATTTAGCGTAGAACGCCAATCTAGTGTATAATGGCAACGGAGCTATGCATCATTCAGCGCCTGTTTTGTGCCTGGTAAACAATGGTTATACTTGTCTGCGGGGGAGAGAAACTAAATACAAAATCGGGGGTAAACGATCTCTTTCTTAGGGCGACGAAACAGTTTCGTAAATGAGTGGGTGTATATAGATGATCTGAAAATCATTAAATCGTCTGCGAAAACAAGCGGGTTTGGGGTTGACTATAAGTCAATCGTTCGTCGAAAGCCATGCAGATGTTCCGTAGAAAAGGGCGCCCTGCTGGCAGAACCTGTAAGCCTTCGGCATCATATTCCAACAAACCATCAAGCCAGAACGATTCCAGCGTAGCGCTTAATCGCGCCCACTCGCTCTTCGACCAACTGCCAAGGTGCCAGGTCGTTTTGCCCTGGCACATAATAGACAAAATTTGTCGGCGCAGGAATTGGTCCTGATCATCAAGGATATGGCCCCGTAACAGAGGCAAGTCGCCAGCTACTACCTGGGCTATATAGCTCTCGACATCTTTCTCGTTCTGGGCGAAGGCTGACCAAACATCGCTGATAGACGACGCGCCGAGGCCCAGCAATACCCGCGTTTGAGTGGTTGTGTACCCCATAAAATTCCGGTGAAGCGTTCCCGACTGCAGGGCCTTGTAGAGTAAATCGTGCTTTCGTGCGAAATGATCCATCCCGATTTCAACATAATCGGCCTGCTCAAGCAAATTTCGGCCTGTTTCGTAGAGAACTCGTTTCTGTTCGCCAGACGGTAAATCCTGCTCATCGAACCCCCGTTGGCCGTTTCCTTTTAGCCAGGGAACGTGGGCGTAAGAGTAAAAGGCAATACGATCGGGTTGAAGAGACAGCGTTTTATAAATGGTGTCTTCTATTGAATCCGTTGTCTGAAGGGGCAGGCCAAAGACCAGATCGTGGCTGATAGAGGTGTAACCAATCTGTCGTGCCCAGTTTGTCACTTGGCGTACATTCTCGAATGGCTGCGGGCGGTGAATGGCGCGTTGCACTATGGGGTCGTAATCCTGCACACCAAAACTCACCCGTCGGAAACCAAAATTATACAGCCGTTGAAGATGTTCAGGTGTTGTATTGTTGGGGTGACCCTCCCAGCCATAATCGACTGATTCAGCAGGGATTGCTCGACTAAAAAGTCCGGTTAGCAGCCGTTCGAGTTGTTCTGGAGCGAAAAAACTTGGCGTTCCGCCACCCAGATGAAGTTCAGCAATACGAGGACGTTCCGGAAGTAAGTCACAGTATGTATTCCATTCCGTTAATAAAGCGTCGATATAGGGCTCTTCAACGTTGTGATTGCGGGTGATCCGTTTTGTACAGCCGCAAAATGTGCATAGACTCTCGCAATAAGGCAGGTGGATATACAGACTGATGCCGGTCTGGCTATTGCTACTAAAAAATGCCTGCCGGAGATTCTGTACCCAGGCGGCTTCGCTGAACGTTGTATTATCCCAAAAAGGCACAGTTGGATAGCTGGTGTAGCGTGGGCCGGGAACGTTGTATTTGTCGATGAGTCGCATAGGGCATTGTGGTAAGGGCAAATATGCCTTCCTCCATTCCGCAAATTTGGTACTGATAAAGCTGTTGAATCCTGAGTCGTATCAGCTTGATGACTGATACTTGTCAGTATTTACGATTTGGTTCGTTGCCAACTTGCTTCAAAATTCTGAGCGATGAATACGGCAACGATTTCTTCTACAGCCTGTTATCACTGTGGCAACGATTGCGCTAACGATGACCTTCTTTTTGATGATAAGCACTTTTGCTGCGATGGCTGCAAAACCGTCTACAGTATTCTAAATCAGCACCAGCTTTGTCAGTATTATACCATCGGTTCTGTTGACGATCGTGCCCAGACCAGAGCCCCCAATCCGGGAAAATCCCAATCAGGGGTAACCCGGTTGGAATTTCTGGATCATCCGGATATTATAAGCCAGTTGCTGGAATTTTCGGGCGATTCGGTAGCGAAGGTTACGTTTTACATTCCGACCATTCACTGTAGCTCCTGTTTGTGGCTGCTCGAACACCTCTACCGAATTAATCCGGCCATTCAGCAGTCGCGGGTAGATTTTCTGAAGAAACAGGTTCACTTGACCTATAATTCGGCTGAACTGACACTCCGTAAAGTGGTCGAATTGCTGGCTTCGGTCGGCTATGAACCCCTGATTAGCCTGAACGACGTTGTGAAAGAAGGGCAGAAAATTACCAATCGACCATTTTTGTATCGACTGGGCATCGCAGGATTCTGTGCGGGCAACATCATGCTGTTCAGTTTCCCCGAATACCTTGGCCTTGATGACCCTGCGTTTAAGCACCTGTTTGGTATCGTTAATCTGTTGCTGGCCATTCCCGTCGTGTTTTATTCCGCATCGGGCTATTTCGAGTCGGTCTGGGCAAGCCTAAAAAAAGGCATCATTAATATTGATCTGCCTATTTTGCTGGGGATACTGGTTGCTTTTTTTCGGGGAACCTATGAAGTGTTAGTGCTCGGTGGTGCTGGTTATTTTGACTCGTTGACAGGTCTGATTTTCTTTCTATTGTGTGGGAAATGGTTTCAACAGCGAACCCATGAATTTCTATCCTTCGAGCGTGATTACAAATCCTATTTTCCGCTAGCCGTAACGGTAGTAGGGCGTGGGGCATTACCCCTCGCTCAACTACGAAAAGGCGATCGCATTCGGGTGCGAAATCAGGAATTGATACCGGCCGATGGTTTGCTTTACAAAGGCCAGGCCAGGGTTGACTACAGTTTCGTGACAGGTGAATCGGAGCCGGAATCGAAAGAGCCGGGCGCGCTGTTGTATGCGGGTGGAAAACAAGTTGGCGAAGCAATTGAACTGGAAGTTATACGTGAGGTGTCACAAAGTTACCTGACTCAATTATGGAATAACGATGTGTTTCGGAAAACCGAGTCGTCTCACATCCGCACGTTTGCCGATGCCGTTGGAAAGTATTTCACATTGTCGGTCATACTGTTAGCTACGCTGGCCGGTTTGTACTGGTACACTCAACACGATCCGGCGCGAGCAGTTAACGTGTTTACGGCCGTGTTGATTATTGCCTGTCCCTGTGCGCTTTCCCTCTCGTACCCATTTGCTCTGGGTAATGGATTGCGACTGCTCAGTAAACGACACCTCTATCTTAAAAACGCTGATGTTATCGAACAATTGGCTGCCTGTGATACCATCGTGTTCGACAAAACCGGTACGCTTACTACTTCTCAAACAGCCGTATTGGAGGAATTTGCCCAACCACTGAGTGCTATCGAACAAACCATGGTAGCGACACTGGTACGACAGTCAGCTCATCCACTCAGTCGTAAATTGGAGATTCATTTCTCAGATATGTCATCAATGTCAATTGAGGGCTTTACCGAAGTACCCGGCCAGGGTATTCAGGCATTAATTGATGGACGTATTGTTAAAATAGGTATGCACTCGTTTGTCGATTCCGGTTCGTTTGACCCTCATCCGTTACCATCGACTGATACAGCCACCTACCTGAGTATCGATCATCGCTATCGCGGTCGATTTTGCTTCCCAACACAGTTTCGGCCGGGTCTGGACGAACTACTGACCGATTTGGGAAAGGATTATCAATTGTACCTGTTGTCGGGCGATACAGCCCATTCCCAGGCTGGCCTGGTCCGTTGGTTTCCGAAGAGCGGACAGATGCAGTTTAATTGTCGCCCATCGGAAAAATTAACGTTCATTAAGCAGCTACAGGCCAACGGCAAACGAGTGATTATGATTGGCGACGGCCTGAACGACGCCGGTGCACTGAAACAGGCTGACGTTGGAATTGCCCTCACCGACGATACGATCCAATTTACCCCGTCGAGCGACGCCATTCTGGAATCGGCCTCACTGAGTCAGTTACCGCAATTTCTGCGTTACAGTCGGTTCGGGATGCGCGTGATTCGGTTTAGTTTTGGCGTGTCTTTGGTATACAACGCGATTGGCCTGAGTTATGCGTTGTTTGGAAATCTGTCGCCGGTTGTAGCCGCTATTTTAATGCCTGTTAGTTCAGCCACTATGCTGACCATTGCTACGTTCGGGATGCGCTCGAAGAAAATAACGCCTATTCAGCAAACAGAAAAGGAAACTGTTTGACAAGAAAATTTAAAACAGCTTCAATGAATACGTTGGATGCCTGAATGGATCAGCTTAAACGGAATAGGTGTAGACCACTTCGGCAGTAGACACCAACGGCGGGCCTAATCGCTCAGATAGACAAATCCATTTCAATTGAGTCATAATCTGGCTTTGGCAGGCCTCAAACGTTGAGATGACTTCTGGCTGTACGGGATCAACCAGCAAATAATCATACCGACGAATCAGCAAATGAATAGTAAGTACTAATTCAGGTTCGCCCAACAAAATTTCAGTATGAAGCTGGTGTTTTTGAGATGGATCGGGATGGAGTCGATCATTTTGTGGCAGAAAAGTTAGCCAGCGGTTTAGCCGCTCGTTGGCAACCTTTTTGGCTTCGTAATAAGGAGCCGCCTTTAGTGGTTGGCTGGTCAGTTGCGTAGTTGAAAGGGCATAAACGACTGTCAGGTCGATGGGCTCTGCTGACGTTTCCAGCCATTGACGCAACGACAAGGCCATATCGATCGAACCATCCGTAAGTAACAGCGCTTTTTTCATGCGTTTTTCTGGCAATTGATTTTTGCCAAAAGTACGCGAACAAGCCCGGCCCAAAGCTGAGCTTGCTTAGTTCCAAAGCTGATTCTAATCAGCTACACTTTTTACCAGTTGGCCCGGCGGAGTTTGTCGGGCTGCAAAACGCGGATGCCCGCTCCAGTAATCTCGATAAGTCCGTCGTTTTTAAATTCGGTGAGGTTGCGAATCAGCGATTCGGTTGCTGTACCAACTACGGCGGCCAGATCGTCGCGCGAGAGTTGGATGGGGGGGGCGGGGTCTCCATTGGGTAGCGGCTCCTGAAGGCGTAGTAATGTATCCGCAATGCGTCGACGTAGCGAGCTGTAGGCCATTCCCAGCAATTGAGTCTCTTTTTCGCTGACTCGTCCGGCTAGTAACCGGATGAATTCCCGGCTTATTTCGGGTTGTGCCAGCAGCAATTGCCGAAAATCGTCTTTAGGAATATAAATCAGTTCGGCATCATCGAGCGTTAAGGCCGAATCGGTGTAATTTGTTTCTTCCAATAAAGCTAACTCGCCAAAAAACTCGCCAGGGCCGTAAAGGCCGGTTACGAGTTCTTTACCATCGGTATTGGTGCGCGTCGTTTTAACACGTCCAGTTTTGAGAAAAAACAGGCGTGTGGGTTCGTCGCCTTCGGTATAGATAAATTGCTTTTTCGGAACGTGATGTATTTTGCGATCAGCGGATAAATTCGTTAGGCCACCCATCGAGCGGGCATCGGCTAGAAATTGCGTAAGCCCTTCCTGCTTCAGATTATAGGCATCCGCCTGAAATTGTTTAAATCGGTTGAATCGGCTCTCGACTGCGTTGAGCAATTCAGTATCATCGAAGGGTTTGGTCAGATAATCGTCAGCACCTAGCTCCATGCCTTTGCGAAAATCAACCCGTTCGGATTTGGCCGTCAGAAAAATAAACGGAATGCCAGCCAACTGAGGGTTTTTATTGACGATGTGTAGCACGCCATACCCATCTAAAACAGGCATCATAATGTCGCAGATGATCAGATCGGGCCGGTCGGCAAGGGCTTGTTCAATACCTATTTTACCGTTTTCGGCAGTCAGTACGCGGTAGCCAGTCAGTTCCAGAATTTCGGCTGTATTTTCCCGAATAGCCGCGTTATCTTCAATGAGCAGAATCGTTTTCATAAGGAAAAGTAAGTGATACGATGGTGCCTTCGCCTAACTGGCTGCTTAGCTCAATAGTACCCCCCAACAAGTTGACATATTGAGCCACAATATGCAGTCCTAAGCCCGTACCAGCGAAATTAGTAGCGTTTTTAGCCCGAAAAAACCGTTCGAATAAATGCGTCTGATCCTCAGCCGAAATCCCAATACCTTCGTCTCGAACGGTTAGTAGAAAAGAAGTTTCTTCACAACGGGCAGTAATATGAACAGTCTGATTTTCAGCAGAATACTTGATAGCGTTCGACAGCAGATTCACGATAATTTTCCGCAGTAACGAGGGATCGGAATAGACCGGCTTTGGGCAATCGAACTGTGTATCGATGCGTTGACCCGATTTTAGCATATCGCCCAGATCGGTCACCACCGATGTAATTAATTCCGGCAAGTTGAACCGCGACCAGGTAGCTTCAACGCGCCCTTCTTCGAGACGACCGACTGATAGAAACTCTTCCAGAATATCGTTAAGGTGATTGACGGACGATTTAATTCGATGGATGTGCCGAAGTCGTTTATCCTGCTGGTCTGTATTGGGGTACTTCTCGATCAGCGACGCCGAGGTGAGCACTGCACTCAGGGGCGTTCTGAATTCGTGCGAAGCCATCGAAACGAATCGTGATTTCAACTCACCCAATTCGCGTTCGGCGGCCAGGGCTTTCGCCAGTTCGTCCTTCGACTGTTCCAGCTGATGCAACGTCGTCATAAGGGCGTGGGTACGGTCGGCCACTTTCTGTTCGAGTTCGGCGTTGAGTTGCTCAATGCGGCTTTTCTGTTGCAGTACAGTCTGCTCATCCGCTTTTTTTGCCGTAATGTCAATAATGTAACTGACGGTCAGCAGGGCATTATCGCGGTAAAAAAAACTCAGGCTGACTTCAGCCGGAAACACCGAACCATCTTTCCGCTTGGCAAACAGATCGCGTCCGTGACCCATAGCCCGCACCTGCGGATTCGCATTGAACGAAGCCCGCAACTGAGCATGACGGGGGGCCACTGAATCAGGCACCAGCGCATCGATGGATAAGTCGTTCATCTCCTCTTCGCTGTAGCCAAACAGAGAGCGGGCGTAGCGATTGGCAGACACGATCCTCCCTTGTTCATCGGTAACGATGATTCCAATCGTAGCGTGGGTGAAAACGGCCTCAAATGAGTCGTCGAACATACAGGTTAGTTTCTGGCTGCAAAGTAAACGCCAATATACCGAACACGGCTGATTTTAATCAGATGGTGCACTGATCTCTCTCAACGTTTACCAAAGGTAAATCGATCAATTTTACCACCATTAATCTGTTTATTGCTATGGCACCTCCGTCTTCGTTGCTCACGGCGACACCTCAGCATCCCATGTTGCTAGTTTGTACATCCGCTGCCCCGGCCCAACGTGCCGAGGTAGACCGTCTGCTGGAAAACGTCCGTTCGCTCCTCAACCCGACAGTGCAGATCATGCGCGTTAGTGATAGCACACATCCCGAAGTCGTTCGTAGTTTTGGTATTACGGCCTTGCCCGCTTTTGTGCTGTTACAGCGGGGGCAGGAACTCTGGCGCTATTCAGGACCGGTCGACAGCGCCGATCTTTTTTCGCAACTGGGTTACCAGATGCAGCAACCTTCTCTGACTACTCGTTAAACCGCAACTGATATGACTACTCAATCCGTCGTTAATCCGTTACCTCAGCCTATAACGCCCGTTATCTGTCACCAGAATTATCAATACTGGCAACGGCTTATTCACCAGCAGGAAGTCGAAATCCAGCAACTACGCTCATTGCTGCTGGAGGTCATGAACTTATATAATTGCCGCAGCCTTCGCCACGATGCAGTTGATTACTACCGGGATTTGAATAAGCTACAAACTAAACTCGACTGGTTCACTCGTGACCTGATTTGCGAAGGTATTGATTGTAAATTTCACCAGGAAAAGCCTTCCTGCGATAATACCCGTTTTAATCTGTCGGCCACTCTTGAGCGACACGCTACCAGTTTAGTCGGTGAATTTTCCCGGATCAAAGACGGTTGCCTTCAATTTTTGTCGGGTATGATGAGTTTGAATCTGCTTTGACTTAGTGTGGCAGAAATCCCCGGCAGAGAGGAATCACATCTGCCGGGGCTATGGGCAGTTGATACTGGGCCAATCCGCGCCAAATCAGGAGCAGAGCCACTGCAATAGTAGCCATTGAAAGAAATCGATTTAGCCGCTGGCGTCCAATTGCTGTTAGCCAGTCAGTTATCAAATTGACGCCTAGCAGAGCGGGTAACGTTCCCAACCCAAATAACAGCATGTAGGCCACTCCTGCCAGCGGTGTCGTTGTGGATAAGGTTCCTGCGAGGGCCAAATAGGTGAACCCACAGGGCAGGAGCCCATTTAAACTACCCAGCCCGGCAAAACCAATCCAGTTAGGCTGGTTTAGTGTTTTCCGAAAAAGAGTAGTTACCTGATTGGATAACCAGGGCCAGCGAAATCGGCTGGGCAATCTTCTTCGTCCGGCAAAACTTAACAGTAGAAAGATACCTCCACCAATGGCTAGTGGTCGTTGCCAGTTTAGCAATTGAAGGCCGAAGCTCATTGTACCGGCCAGTGCTCCTAATCCACTGTAGATGGCCATACGGCCAGTATGATATAAAGCGATAGCCTGCCACCGCTTTCCCCGTGGCAACCGGCCAACAGGCAGGGCTGCAACCAGTGGGCCGCACATACCCACGCAGTGCAGACTGCTAATCAGACCCGTCAGGAAAGCGGTGGCAAGCCAGGGTGACATCGTCTTACAGAAAAAATTGCTCTTCTTGATAGTAGTCGCGCTGCCCATCCGACCACGTGAACTGCACACGCCAATTCCCTTTTGCCAGCGACTGGGTTGGAACAACCTGCCGAATGGAGTGATCGGCGGCAATCGTCAACCGAAAATCCTGTTGACGGTCGCTGGGACGGTAAAATGTAATTTCGCCTTTCAGAAGGGTGATGGGTAGTACAAACACTACCTGTTGCTGATCGGCCTGATAAGTTATGGTGACAGGAGCAGCTGATCGGGCGTTGTTTACGCGGTCGATTTGTTGTTGAAAATCGATTTCGTTCTGGTAATAATTATCGCTGACCAGGTCGATATGCTGGCGTGTCATTCGATACACCATTGTACCGATAAAGCTTGCAAAGAGCACAAACACAAGTATGATTGATTTCCCCCAGTTCATTTTTAATGAGTGAAAGAGTGAGAGAGTGAAAGTACGAAAGAGAGACAGATGCATATTCGCACTTTCACTCTTCGCTCATTGAGTAGGTCCTAAAAACGTTGTTTTAACTCTATTCTGCACGACACCTTCTGAGATGACTTCGATGGTAAGTTTCGTACTGCTTTGGTGAATGGCTTTTTCAGGTAACAGAATGAAAAATATACCTTTTGTCAGTTCGCCAGCAGGAGCTTGAGGAATAGGTTGTACCAGCTTAAGCGCAGCGCCCGGATAATCCACGCGAAACGTAACCGGTTTATTCTGGTGCGTTTTATTGACCAATTCAACCAGATATAGATTGGATATCTTACCCTTGGCTTCACGCTGATACAACTGCCCCGGCGCCCGCAGAATCGTCGTATCCAGATCTGAACGGTTAACCAGCAGAAATGCCCATACTCCCATCAACAGCATCAGTACGAAACTATAACTAATCATCCGGGGCGTCATTCGCCAGGGCCGGCGGGTCTGAATACCTTCCTGCGAATCATAGCGAATCAGGCCGCGCGGTCGACTGATTCTATCCATTACATTGTCGCAGGCATCGATGCAAAGCGTACAATTGACGCATTCCATTTGAATGCCATTCCGAATGTCGATCCCAGTCGGACAGACTTGCACACAAAGTTTGCAATCTATACAGTCACCTTTTGGGGCGGGCGTGGCTGGGCTTGGATGGGTCGTAGCTATCAAAGCACTCCCTGCAAACCCTGCCATCTCGGCAGCTCTTGCTTTTTGCAGCTTGCCTCGCGGTTCACCCCGCACATCATCATACGCAACAACGACTGATTTTTTATCCAGCAATACACTTTGCAAACGGCCATAGGGACAAATGGTCGTGCAGACAATTTCGCGTACGTGTGCAAATACAGCATAGAAAACACCCGTGAAAATCAGAATGGCAGCTAACCCGCCAAGGTGATGGATGGGATTGTCGGTTATGATTGTCAGCAAGACATCCTTGCCAATGATGTATGCCAGAAAAGTATTGCTGATAGCGAGCGAAATGAGGAGAAAAAGGCTGTGTTTGGCCGTTTTCTTTAGAACTTTCTCAGTTGTCCAGGGCGCGGCATCAAGTCGTTTGCGGGCATTGGGCTCGCCTTCAATCCAGATTTCGATGCGACGAAAAACCATCTCCAGGAAGATGGTCTGGGGGCAAACCCACCCACAGAATACCCGTCCATAAATGACCGTAAACAGCGCAATAAAGACGATAAATGCCAATAAACCAATGGCAACCAGATAAAAATCCTGCGGCCAGAATGTGACGCCGAAGAAATTAAACTTCCGCTCCAGCACGTTAAACAGGAATAGAGGATTCCCATTATAACTCAAAAAAGGTCCAGCAAATAGAGCCGCCAGCAGTGCCCAGGCAACCGCCGTCCGCCAGCGATAATAGCGTCCTTTCACCACGCGAGGGTAAAGTCGCTGACGAATGGGGCTAGTATGGAGAGTTTGGGGATTCATCGATTTTTATTTTTGTAGAGACATAAAGGATTGCATCTCTACATTAACGCATAGTTACTTTTTCGCCCTGGGGTTCTTTGGCTCCGGTGGGCTTGGTGCCTTGTAGCGAAAGGAGATAACTGGATACCTGCTGGATCTGGAGCGGATTGAGTTGTTTTTTCCAGGAAATCATGCCTTTTTCGGGAACACCTTCCGTTACGGTGTGGAAAACTGCTTTTATGGTACCACCATGCAGCCAGTATTCATCCGTCAGGTTTGGGCCTACTTTGCCTTCGGCATTCTGACCGTGGCAGGCGGTACAGTATTGATTAAATAGCGTTTTGCCAGCGTCGATACCTTTTTTATCAGCGAGCAGCGTTACGGAATTTTCATTGATTTTACCCGCCACTAATTTTACATACGCTTCCCGTTCCTTCTCGGCTATTGCTACTTCCTGATTGTATTCTGTCTCCATAACACTATCCGTGCGGAAGACGTGGAAAATAGCCCAGTACACTACAGCGAATCCTATAGTTCCATAAAACAGGCCCATAAACCAGGTCGGGGTTGGGTTATCGAGTTCGGCAATCCCGTCGTAGGCATGTTCCATCAGTAGGTCTTTTTCCTGACTCAATGGTTTCAGGTCCGATACGCGTTGCCAGAACGTCCGCGTATCGATTGGGGTGCTTTTTACGTCTGGAGCCAACGCCTTCCGCAGAATGTAGGCCAGGTAAAGCGTAATAGCCAGCAGCAAAACCGTCCCGACAGCCACGAACATCAGGAGTATAATCCGCAGCAAGTCTTCACCTGAAGTGAGGTTCCAGACTGAGGTTTCGGTCGACGGATCGAGTAGGATGGTTAAAAAGAGATTCATAAGAAAGGTCGATTAGTCGCGGGGAGCTTCGTCCAGGGGGAGATTACCCATTTGCCGGAGATGGCGTTTGTCGGCTAATACCAGATACAAGCCAACCAGGAGAAAAAAGACGAAAAACGTCAGGAACGAGCCTACCATGTAGAGATCGGCTCCGGGAATTTTTGAGATAAATTGCTTGAACATAGTATGTTGTAGTGATGAGTGATGAATGATAAGTGATGAGTAATGAATAGAATGTGTCAACCCACTCATCACTTATCGTTCATCACTCATCACTGGTTAACGGTTTCCATTTTCTTAATATCCGTTCCTAACCGCTGGAGGTAGGCAATCAGGGCCACGATTTCGCGGTCGGGTTTGACTTTAATACCTTCCTTGGCCAGTCGGGCACTAACGTCGGCTGCCTGTTTGTTGAGATCTTCATTCGCAGCCGAAATCGTCTGATCATCGTAAGGGACGCCCACTTTTTTCAGCGCACTCAGTTTGGCCGATGTCGTGGAAATGTCGAGCTGCTGAGTCAGTAGCCAGGGATAGGGAGGCATTATAGAACCCGGCGACATTGACGTTGGATCGTTCATGTGGTAATAGTGCCACGAGTCGGGGTACTTGCCACCTTCGCGGTGTAGGTCTGGTCCGGTACGTTTGCTCCCCCACAGGAATGGGTGATCATAGACGAACTCACCCGCTTTGGAATATTCGCCGTAACGTTCAGTTTCACTTCGGAATGGACGGATCATCTGACTATGGCAGTTGACGCATCCCTCGCGGATGTATAAATCCCGGCCCTGTACTTCGAGTGCTGTGTAGGGCTGTACCGAAGGAATGGTTGGTATATTGGACTTGACCATAAAGGTGGGTACCAGCTCAACCAGCGATCCAATCAAAATCGTGATTAACGACGCGACCAGTAACTGGAATGGCCGGCGCTCAATCCAGCGATGCCAGAATTGATCGGAACCCGTTGGTTTGTAGACGACGGATAGGGCGTGCGCTTCGGCGTTTTCGTTGGCGACCAACGTACCAGCCGCCATTGTCTTGAAGAGATTATAGCCCATCAGAATGGCACCGATTAAATAGAGCGTTCCCCCGATAGCGCGCATCTGGTGCATGGGTAAAATTTGCAGCGTCGTTTCGAGGAAGGATGAATATTTCAGGACACTCTCCGCTGTAAATTCCTTCCACATCAACCCCTGTGTAAAACCTGCGATGTACATCGGAACGGCGTAAAACAGAATGCCGAGCGTACCAATCCAGAAGTGAATATTCAGCAGTTTTTGTGAATACAAGGGTGTTTTGTAGATGCGTGGAATGGTCCAGTACAGAATCGCAAAGGTCAGAAACCCATTCAGCCCTAATGCACCAACGTGTACGTGCGCAACGATCCAGTCAGTAAAGTGAGCAATAGCGTTCACGTTTTTGAGCGATAGCATCGGCCCTTCAAACGTGGCCATCCCATACGCGGTAAGTGCCACCACCATAAACTTTAGGAGAGTATCTTCGCGCACTTTATCCCAGGCCCCGCGGAGTGTCAGCAGTCCGTTAATCATGCCACCCCAGGAGGGAGCAATCAGCATTATCGAGAAAACTACGCCCAGCGATTGCGCCCAGTCGGGCAAAGACGTATAAAGCAAATGGTGCGGTCCGGCCCAGATGTAAATAAAAATCAGCGCCCAGAAGTGGAGAATCGACAGTCGATACGAATACACCGGGCGGTTAGCCATCTTGGGTAGGTAGTAATACATCATGCCCAGATACGGCGTCGTCAGAAAGAAAGCGACTGCATTGTGGCCGTACCACCATTGTACCAGCGCATCCTGCACTCCAGCGTAGAGATAGTAGCTTTTGAACAGACTCACCGGCATCTCGAACGAGTTGACCACGTGTAGCACAGCAATGGTAATGAACGTGGCGATGTAAAACCAGATGGCCACATACAAATGCCGTTCGCGTCGTTTGACAATCGTACCGAACATATTGACGCCAAACACGACCCAGATCAGTGTAATGGCAATGTCAATGGGCCATTCGAGTTCGGCGTATTCGTGCGAAGTTGTCAGTCCCAGCGGTAGCGTTACGACTGCCGACAAAATAATCAATTGCCAACCCCAGAAGTGAACTTTGCTAAGCAGATCGCTGAACATGCGCGCTTTGCACAGTCGCTGCAACGAGTAATATATGCCCATAAAAATGGCGTTACCGACGAACGCAAAAATCACCGCGTTGGTATGGAGCGGGCGAATCCGGCCAAAGGTGGTATACTGATTATTCAGGTTAGCCGATGGTGCAAACAATTGGCTGGCAATCAGTACACCAACCAGCATACCAATAATACCCCAGACAATAGTGGCGATAGCGAAATTGCGGACAATCCGGTTATCGTATGCGAAATGCTCCACTGGGGTTATCAGGTCACGATCTGGTGGCTGCGTAACGGAGCGGCCAGTTTGTCGCTCGAACTTTACGTCTGTGGGCGATGGATTAAACGAAACATTCATAGTGAGCGAGTACAGAGGTTACTAGGTATTTGATTAATCTTCAGGTATATCTACGGAATCATCGTCGAGCAGCATCCGGATCGAGGGAGTATACAGATCGTCCTGCTGACCAGTTTTCATCGACCAGAAAAACGCCCCCAGAAACCCCAGGGCCATAAGCAGACTAATACCGATCATAAAAAAGATAATGCTCATGAGCGCGTTGATTTGATGGCTCAAAAGTGGGGGTATTTCGTAGCGCAAATCCTGATATATGTCAGGTGCGTAGCTGATTTATATCTGTATAAGAGTATCCTGATGACTATCAGTTAGCTGACTGATATAGATCAGAAAGGTAGCGGGAAAGGAAGGACAATTTTGTGCCTTACCTCACCCCCGGCCCCTCTCCTAAACAGGAGAGGGGAGCTTTCTTTATTATGATTATCCTCGCTTTCTTTTTGGCGCACTGGTATTTATCTGTGCTGATGCAAACGCTCTTTCTCCACCGCTATGCGGCCCATCAGATGTTCACTATGAGCAAAGGCTGGGAAAAAGTCTTTTATGTACTAACATTTATTGGTCAGGGCTCTTCATTTCTGAGTCCGCGTGCCTATGGTATTATGCATCGATTGCACCACGCCCACGCCGATACTGAGCAAGACCCCCACTCACCCGAATTCTCTAAAAATCTGTTCGATATGATGTGGAAGACTCGGATTTACTATAATGATATAGTGAAGAATCGGGATTCTATCCCTGCGAAATTCAAAAAAGGTGTGCCTAATTGGAAGTGGATGGAGCAGTTTGGAGATCGTTGGTTGGTGCGGTTGGCCTGGGGAACGGCCTATACACTGTTTTATATTCAGTTCGCTACGTCACCCTGGTTTTATCTGCTATTACCCGTACATTTTCTCATGGGCCCTGTTCACGGTGCTATCATCAACTGGTATGCACATCGCTATGGCTATACGAATTTCGAGGTGGACGATACGGCCAAAAATCTATTTCCCTTCGATTTCCTAATGATGGGTGAATCCTATCATAATAATCATCACAAATATGGGGGTCGGGCAAATTTTGGCGGATTTCGCTGGCACGAGTTCGATCCAGCCTATCCATTGCTGATAATCCTTAATAAATTAAATGTTATCCAATTACGGCGAGGGAGAGACGAAGCGTACATGTGATGTACAAATAGTATGACTATCTAAAAAAACATGAGTCATCCCGAATTTTGATTCCATAAGTGGGTGAAAGCAATTCGGATACGATAAAGCGGTGCTGAGGCTTCTCGGCACCGCTTTCCCGTTCGGTG
>NZ_BAAHBD010000008.1:0-167635 GCF_054776975.1 Spirosoma harenae
GTATGGCCTAATTCCCCTAACTCCTTGAGCACTTCATCAAACCAATCGTCATAGTCTTGTGATTGGTCTAATGGATCGTGATTTGACATTGATTTTGGTTCGATTAACTGACTACAAGATACAAAATTCTGGACAAATTAATCGAACCGGTTAATCGAACCAGAAAAGAAAGACAAACGGAGGTTTGGGCGGTGCGCCGAATGGTCCAGACAACCGACCGTATTTTCGGACCAGAGAACTCTGCAATTCTATTCAACAAATTGGCCCATATAATATATTTTACCCACAGACATCGGGATATTTTACAAACAGTCAAAGCTGAAAGAACGACTTGGCTTAATTTGTAAGAAAATTCCACGAAACACGATGAAAGCCGCTCTACGAACACTGTTCTTGATTTTCAATATTAGTTTTATCAGCCATGCACAAACCATTATAGAAAACAATTGCAACAACTGCCTTGAGCTGGCCAGTGAAGGGGTTGATGAAGCAGGTACCCAAATCATTAAAATCAGAACACGGGTTCTTAGACAATCGGGCGGTACTTCGACTACCTACAACCGAAATATGTTTTATATGTGCCTTGAGCAAAATGAATACAGTGATGGTGCCTTACCCGTATGCACTGGGTCCGGGGTCTTATATACTGGCAATGAAGGCCGATCGACTTTTGAAGTTTTTCCCTACCAGTATCCAGCAAGGCCCTTTGCTATTGTAAAGCCAAAAAGATCAGGTAGGTATACATTATCCTGGGAATATCGTGTAGATAAAGGCTATAACCCGTGTAACACCAGTGGTCCTTCGCATACGATTTATCGGACGAATGCTACTATCGATATTGACATCACTACCCAATTTCCCGAAGATTTCTCGTTCCAGGTCCAACATTTCCAACGGCTGGCCAATAAGCCGGGCTTTCAAGCCGAAACCTATCTAACAACAGATTCCACTTTTAAAGTCTGTTCGGACGGAGCCAACGCATCCGTTTTTCGAATCTCAAAACGTAACGGCAGCATGTCCGATTATGCTGTCCGCTTGGAGCAAATGGACGCAGCAACTGGAGGGGTTTTAACCCAGGGTTCCAGTACTAACTCTGAACTGGTCTATTATTATAAACACCCCGACTATCTCGGTTCCCGGCGCAGTGTATCCCTCTACATTTACCGGAAAGATAACCCGGCTGCCATTATCGCTACCCGGGACATACAACTCTATCAGGCCCCCGCCGTGCTCGTGCACGGTTTATTTGGAGGTGGCAAAACGTTTAAGCTCATGGCGGATAAATTGCTGGAGCCAACGATTGCCGGAGAGTCTGTTTGGCACCCTAAATCGGTGCTGGCCGTGGACTATTCCCTCACTAATGCCAGCTCCTTTAGTACCAATGCACCCGTTGTACCCCTTGCCATCGATGAAGTAATAAACAACTTACGAAATGCGGGCGTAGCAGCGGGTAAGGCGGATGTTGTTGGCCATAGTATGGGGGGGATTTTGGCTAGATTATACTTACAAAATGCTGCGTATCTGGACGATATACATAAACTGATAACCCTCAACACCCCGCACTCAGGTACCCAGCTGGCCGATTATGGTACCGATTGCTTACTGACAAGGGTGCAAGTGTTTTATGAGCCGCTTACGAAACGAGAGTTGTTCAACTGGGCCCTTGCTATTCCGGACCTACAGAGTGAAAGCCCAGCCATCCGTAGCTTAAATACAGCACCGAATTTAAATCGCCATATGGTTCCTTCCCACGCCATTGCTACGCGGGTCATTCATACGCAACCCTACACCTTTTTAGAAGACCTCAACGCGGGGTTTGGTCTTCATATGGCTTTTGTTTACGTCAACTGCTCAATTGACCTAAACACACTGTACGGAGAGTCAACCCATGATTTCATTGTCCCCCAAATTAGCCAGTTAGGTGGTTTATCGGAATCCCATTACTCGTTACTGAATAACCAGGGGCACGTAGGCTCCTCGGATAATGTAGCGGTTATCAGCCGGGTCAAAGATCTATTCCGACAAAGCCCTACCAGTCCCAGCTTCACCCTAGATGGCTTTCATCCGGTAGTGCTCCCAAAAACAAACCCGTCAGCACTATCTGGGAAGCAGCAAGGGGGTATACCCACGCCTACTGCATCACTTTCCATCACCACTCCACAACTGGGAACGGTCGTAAAAGGGGGCAAACAGGTGGCGATTACCGTAGCCAGCAGTGGTGTCAGTGATGTGTATCTGTACGTGGGCATGAAGCAGGATACGGCTTATCTGGCTAAACGGTCCGTGTCAGGACCCACTACGTTTATGCTTACCATCGACACCCTGAGCGGAGAACGCGATATCTTTGCCATTGGGATTGTCAATGGGACTCACTACATAACGGCCTATTCAACAGTTGTCGTTAACAATCGGTATGCTGAAACGATTCGCAGTGGCCCCTGGATAGATCCGACCACCTGGCTAGACAACCAAATTCCGGCCGCTAAATTTGATGCCACTATAAAAACGGGGCATACCATTACTCTTCCTGCCAATATTCCAGCGGAAGTACGCCGGATAACCGCCGAGCAGAATACAAAGCTTATCCATACAAGTAATTCAAAGCTTGTTTTTGATTCTCAATAAACGCTGACGGGTAGCTGCTGATGGCTGAATGAAAACTTACCTTTGCTGGCATGCCTGTACTACCCGACTCCGATGCCCGCATCCTAAAATGAATCAGGGCGTTACAGATAAAAACTAACGTATTTTCGAACCACAAAAAAGAGTCAGGTCTGAACTAATCACATTCAACTACAGGCCAAACTTGCAAACGCCTTTAAGCGATTTAGTACCTAGTTTTTTACTTAGTTGGAGTTAAGAACAAACAAAAACCACGACTTCGCTTGAGGCCGTGGTTTTTACATTGCGTTGAAAAGAAAAGTAGCTGTGGCCTATATACGCAGGCGGGCAGCGTATGGATTTATGCCGGAGAGAAAAAAAATAGCAAACAGCCAGTCCATCGCGGTCTGGCTGTCTTTACTTCTTTCAAGTTTACGATGACAGGGACTAAAAACACAGTATATACGGAGGATACCGGGTCAGGGATTGACCGCTCACACAATTTCCGGCCTGGAATCAGCCAATAGGCACAATGTATGCAGTTATTGGTGTATTAAAGTTCAAGTCTTACGATGAACAGGGTCCGGCTACTGGCTGGGCCACTGTTTTTAAAGTGGACGCTATCGTAAAGTGCCAGCGAAGTCTTATCACGGAACCAGTTCACAGAGGCTTAACCTAGAAAAATACCAAATGCAACAATGACCATCTGACTATTTACTAGTCCAATTTTAGCACTCAGCTACTGCTAGCTCTACAATCCACATCCTAAGCAAGTGCATTAAACTCTAGGTATCTATTGCAATCTATAGCTAGGATACCCAGCAGGTTTTTATAATCAGAATTTAGCCAGGTATCCTTTTTAAGGCTCTCTCCCGAGTAGCTCTTATAAGCTTGTACAACTTAATCGATAGCCCTGCACGGCGTGAACCTGCTGGGCTACATCTCATAGAATGGACAAAATAGAGCGTAAGACCACTCAACAGCTACAGCGCTATCAACTAGAATTACCCGCGCAGTTTACCAGTTGGAATGGCTTTTATGATGAACTGATCCGCTTGGAACTTGTTCGGCCTGACACGCCTAGCGTTCAAATCAAACTCTTTAAGGAAATTAATAATGTTAAAGCCGATGACAGTCTCTCAAATAACTTGATCTTTGAGCGTCAGCATATTGAACGGATGTGTCTGGAGGAATTTCGTCAACAACGTGCCGAGCAGTCCCGCTATATGTTGGCTAGTCATCAAATAGAGCAACTGATTGAGATCGTCAGCAACCAGGCTTATCGGTTAACGGATTGGGATTTGCTGGTAAAACTCAAAGAACTCTTAACCTATCAGCAACAACAGGAAAAAATACTGAGTACCATCCACGTAGAACCTGGACAGCAGTAAACTTGTGGAGCTTTATGGGATAATTTAGCCATATTTGTTAAACAAATCCTCTATGCCTTCACTGCCAATACCCAGTGGTCCTAGGTTTCCGATCCTGTTAGTCGAGGATGATCTGGCCACTATTGATGTGCTTAAGCGCACCGCGAAAACCTGCTTTCCCGAAGCAGAAATCCTGGCCATTACCACTTTTGAGGAAGCGGTGGTTTATCTCTATAATTTAGAGGGCAGAGGGCCTCGCTTAATCATATTGGATGTGTTTTTGCCCGGCGATCGCACCGGCTTAGATTTTCTGCATCTGCTCAAGGCACATCCCCTTGGTAAGCTGTTACCGGCGATTGTACTCTCGCAGCGGAACGATGCCAAACATGCCAAAGAAGCCTATCAATCGGGAGCAGCTGCGTACTACGTCAAGCCTTTCTCGTATGCAGAGTGGAAACAATTTATGATTGATCTTCGCTTGTACTGGTTTCAGACCGCTACACTCCCCCAAACTTATTTCGAGAATCAACAGGAACTGTTGCGCTGACCAAAAGCTGAGCATTAAGATTCAGGATATCGTCCCAGCTGGTGGTATAGCGTTTGGAAAGGAACTTGCGCACCATCGGCCACTCAGGATTGTAGAGCTGGCTGGCCAGCCTGAGCTTATCCCGCCCATGGCGCAGGTTCACCTTGGCCACCGTTTTATCAAACGCATTGAGTAAGAGGTATAAGCAAGTACTTTTTCAGACAATACATGTTGCTGGTTAACCTAGAGATGCTGGCTGTTGCAAAATCAGCTGTATTTTACCTGGATTGATGCTTCGTTAAGAAGTTTTACTAGATCGCATACAAACCAAAAAAGCAAAGCCAGGATGAGTACCGAGACTTTGCTTGCTGTGATGATCGAAGACCCACCGACTACTTATTATTTGGCCTTTGCCTTTTTTTTAGGTTTGTCCTTTTTGCCATCGTCCTTTTTGTCATCGTCCTTTTTGTCATCCTTCTTTTTATCATCCTTCTTTTTATCGTCATCCTTCTTTTTATCGTCATCCTTCTTTTCGTCATCCTCCTTTTCGTCATCGCCACTTCCTACTCTGGCACTGGCCTCACTAGGTGTGCGGGGGGCGGGGGTGATTTGCTCATGATTGCAAGCGATACTCATCCAAATCAGACTTAGCAATAGCAGTGCGTTTAACTTTTTCATGATCTTGAGACTGTTAGCATTATTAGTTTATGAACGTTTGACTTGCCCTCGCAAATCGTTCACAAAGGTGGTCCCAGCCGGCCCCAGAGGACTATAAAAAATAACCCAAATACTATCAAAAATCGGCCAAACGCCTGGTAGAACCCGTAAAACGCAGTAATATATAAACTAAACAATGGGATTTAGTAACTTATTAACTCTCTAACTCGCGTGTTCACTGGTAGTCGATAAACGTGCGTGAAACTACCCAGTCGTGAAATGTTTTGGTGAGAAATGCTAAAAAAAGTACATTTAGCCTATGCCCCATTACCGGTTTTCGCCCAGCCAAATTCTCTACGTGAGTGGGGGTTATAGCTACTCCAACATTCACTACGCCGATGGCGGGTTGTTATTCCCACCCGCACGCCCAGGCCTTTCCGGATTTCCTGCGCATTCTAAAGCCCACGCTGATCAATCCGGACCAGGTAGCCCAGCTGGCGGGAACATGGCAACTGAACCGGCCTTGTGGCAATGGCAAATGGGGATACCCTACCGATTGTTAAGCGCCATCTGGTGCAGGTTGTCTCCTTTTTAAAGGCGCATTGTTCTATGGCGGTTGAACGGGTGGATCTTGCGCACGAAGGAGTCAGCCGCCAAAGCGGGAACGTTTATCTTTAGAAAAATCACGGCAACAGGCGCTTACTAGGAAGTCGCCCTTATTTTTTGAAAACGGCGACTGGGATTTTCTTTACTCCAGACAGCGAGCAGTTCATCAGCTTTCTCTTCGGTAAAATAAAGCTTTCGTTCTTCATACAGAAAGTGATCTCCCTGCCGGCTACAGTTGGCGATGAATCGCCATTCGCCCTCCAGGTCTTTGAGTTGAATAAAGTATCTTTTTTGCATAGAAGTTGAGTTACACGATACACGCCCAATCGGGCAACATTTATGCCAATCAACTATGCCAATTTTGGGAGTAGTCTACCGGTTTCAACATCCACGAAGGTACTTCCCTATAGATTTTGTACTTTGGGCCATTAACTGAATCTTAGGTTAGGAAAAAAACCGCGTTTACGGCTTGTAGATGCGGTTTTTCGTTTCTATATTATACTGTAATTCAGCGAGTTACAACAAAGAAAATGCCCCGACACTAAAACTTCCGACGGTCGCAGTGAAGGGGCGTGTAAACACATAAACTCTCATTTAAAATGCTTACAACGCAAATGTATGTGGGTAGGGCTTCCTATGCAAGCTCCCCGGCCAGGGGTCACAGCTACCGCACGCAGGTCTATCTGCAAGTCGTGGCGATTGCCCGCATCTCAGGGCAGTCCGAATCCGAAGTCTGGCAATGGATTTATGACCAGGTGCATGCTCTATATGATATCTACCTGCCTGGCTTGCCCAGGGGCCGAAACGAATCCCTGCTCCGGGTAGCCGAACGTCATGATTTATTGGATAAAATCTACCTGGTAGCCCAGGCTGAAAAAAGCAAGTGGCAGAAGACCCAGGAAAGTGAAGTCGATTAGGAAGTTAGCCCGGATCACCGGGCTTTAGTTGACAACAAGAGGGAGGGCAGGCTGTTGAAACTGCTCATAAATTGGCATCTTTACGGCAAACCAAAGATCCTTGATAGGATCTCGACTGTTGTCTAATGCTTTTCTTTCGACTTTTCTCCCGCCTGCCCTTAGGCTTTTTATACTGTATTGCCACCGCACTCTCCGTTTTTTTGTGTTATGTTCTGCGCTACCGACGGCAGGTTATCCTGGATAATTTACAACGATCCTTCCCCGATAAATCCGCTGATGAACTTTGGCTCATTGCCAAAGGCTTCTATCGGAACTTGGCCGACATCGTCGTCGAAACGCTGAAACTACCGGGTATGTCAGCGGATGAGTTGCTGAAGCGAATTACCTTTTCAAACGCCGAATCCGTCAGATCAAAAATTAAGGCTGGGCAAACCGTCGTGGTGATGGCCTCCCATCAGGCCAACTGGGAATGGGTTCCGGCGGTTTTTTGCTTAAACGGGATGCCCATTGATAGCGTGTACAAACCCTTGACCAATCCATTTTTTGAGAACCTGGTCCATACTATTCGATCCCGTTTCGGGCCTTTCCCTACCTCCATGTACAGTTTACCGCGTCAATTAGCCGCTCGTAAGCACATTCCCCGGTTAATTGGCTTGGTGTCGGATCAGGTACCGGAAAAACCCGAACAGGCCTACTGGATTGATTTTTTACATCAGGACACTCCTTTTTTACCAGGAGGGGAGCGGCTGGCCCGTACCCATAACCTGCCGGTGGTGTACATCGAGATGATTCGAACGGGCCGTGGTCGGTATCAATTAACATTTCGCCCTATTGCCGAACCACCCTATGAAAACCTGCCTGTAGGGGCAATTGTCGAACGCTACCGGGATCTGCTAGAAGACTCCCTCCAAATCCGCCCTTCGGACTGGCTTTGGTCGCATAAACGCTGGAAACACTGGCGAGGTAAGTATTCTAAAATTGAAACCAAATTGGCCTAACATCAGCGTTCAAAAAACGGTTAGCCAGTCTTCCCCACGAGCCTGAAAGCCGTCCCCTAGCCAGCTGAGCAAGGGTGACCTGCTGGTTACAATCTACCTGGTCGCCTAGGCTGAAAAGAGCAAGTGGCAGAAGTGGGAAGAAAGTGAAGTCGATTAATCGATCAGCTTCTGCTCCCGAAGTCCCTTTAGGATTGCCTCCAGTCCGTTGGGATGAGGTACGTGAAAGAGAGTAATGTCTGGTACCTGATCGGTAAAGTCCGAATGCCAGCCAGTGCCGGTCTTCCATTTATAAAATTTATCATGGTACCGAAACCACCGGACCTGGGCATCGTGAAAATAAAGCGGATCTCCTTCCATAGCTGGGCAAATGTAACAAGGAAAAAGAAGGGCTGAATTTGAAAAATACCAGAAAAGCGACGCCCCTCGGGAAAATCCAAACCATAGGACGATTCCGAGGGGCGTTTTATAATGAACATTATGTTATGTGAAAAACAAAAGAAACGTTAGCAAATTGCTAAAATGCTCGAAGCTCACCCCTTCCTTGAAAAATGCAACTAGGTCACTTATTTTTCTATCACATATTGAAAGTTTTTAAGCAATTCTGGATGCAAACCAAAATTAATTCCACTGTAGTTAACTAGAAATATTAAATCCCCAGCATAAATACAGGTTCCAGTAATAAGCATAGGTGTTGATCCAGCAACAGAAATTTTATCGCCCACTCTCACATTCATACCGAAAACAGATATTTCTTCTCCAGTATGATAAATTTTGGGGTCTGTAACCACATTCAAGCTAAGTAATAACTTCTGATTACCTCTGCCAACACCAGTCCCAGATGAACTACTACTAGTATTATTAATCGTATCCTTTAAAGATCGTATTTCAGAAAGGATCGCAAGGGTATTTGGATCAACCTTTGATTCGTCAATTTTCGCTGCACTTCTTCCAAGTATGTGGACTAAGGAAAAGATATCCTTGTCCCTATTTTGATAGGTTTCTTCAATTGCTTCCTTTAACGATGCTTTTGCTTTTTCTACCAAATCAATCCTCAACTCTTTATCATATTCAATATATCGTATCCCTTGAATATCAAAAGGTTCAGTTGTAACATCGTCTCTTATTAAGGTGACTGGTTTATCGAATGCTTGGCGCAGGCCTAATTCATACATTACGTTAGGGTTCCTAGCGCTCAAATCACAGACAACCATATCGGCATTTAAAATGCGTTGTAAAATATCAACCATGATTAAATGTGCTGATTTTGAATCGTCTGCTCTTTTGGGTTCAAATCCTGCATTTAAACAAGCAGGTTTTATTATATAATCGTAGACTCTTTGGAAATGTCCACCATCATAACCTAATGATAATGGGTCTGCTATCGGCATTACAACAAAGCATGTTTTTAGTTCAACCTTCACAACTTCTGTCGCAGGTTGCTGTTCATCATTTTTTTGGGCTTTCATTTTTGGTAAAGAGTTTGTAGCATTCGTTTATAAAGCAATAGTAAAATTATTCGGACATCAAATCAATCTCCTTCCGTTTGCGATCATCATCCATGGAGATAGATCATAGTGGTTTCAATTTTTATTGGCACTTATATTCCTTCTAATCCATCAAATTGATTTTCGTGCAGGAAAAGCCCCAGGTCACGCAGGTATTTATCCGTCTGATCCAGACTACCATGCCGACACTGCTGCTGAATGAGCTTCACATCTTTTGTTGCCCGGTACATGGAGACAACGCCGGTATGCTTCCAGCCATAGAGATCATAATCTTGATGATCCATTTTCAGCATGATCAACGCCCGTCGATGTTGATTGTAGAAATACTTTTCATAAACCGGCTTTTCACCGGGCACACCTCCGGACGAAAAAACATAATGAGTGCTCGGGTAGTCGCGTAAACGGTGTTGTTGAATGAGCTTCTCCAGGGGCGGAGGAATCAGCACGTGGGCCGTTCGATTATTTTTGGCGTTCTCAGCTGAAATCCGAATGGTGCGACCAAGAATATCCCCTATTTTGAGTAACCGTAATTCAGACTGGGGCCGCACAAACGTATAGTAAATGAAGTTCACAAATAGCCACAGCTGGGCATCCTGGGATAACTCGCATACTTGCTTAAAGCGAGCAACCTGCTCTAACGAAAAGGCTTTATGCTTTTTGGCCCGTTCCGGTAACGTTTTGATTTGCCCAAAGGGATTTGATTTTAGGAGTCCCCGCTGAATATAAAAATTGAATAAGGTTTCGTAGGTGCCTAGGTGCTTATTATGAGATTTATTCGACAGCTGTACATCCGTTAGAATGTAGTCCATAAACCCATTCGCCTGGCTAATTGTAAATTGATTCAGACGAATGCGGCCCAGCCCCTGCTCCTGCAAATACTGGACGAAAAGTTTAATCGACGAACGGTAGGTTTTATGCGAATTACTTTTCAGACTACGCTTTTTGACGGTTAGAAAGTACTCAATTGCGTCAAGCAAATAGGATCGCTTTTCGATTTCTGATTTGTCAGGCTCTTTAAGGACTATCGGTTGACTGATAGCAGACCGTTTTTGGTAGATAGCCCCTTGCCTTAATTCCTGATTGATTTCCCGAATGACTTTGGCGGCATCTTTCTTCCGTTCCTCGCCTGTATTACCTTTTACAATAACCCGGCATCGCTTCAGCTTCTGATGCTCTTCCGACCATAGGTAATAAACAACGACCCATTGCTTAGTCAGGTCTTCATTCGCATCGGAAAGACGGGCTAAACGGTATTTTCCATTCGTGTTTTTATTCGATTTCATCTGGATGTAGTGGCAGTTGCTACGTTTTTACTGCCATTTTTCCGCTTCGCGTTCTGCCACACGTACTGCCATTTTTAAAAAACAACATAAAAAAGGTCTGTAACTCACTGAATTACAGACCTTTAATTAGTGGAGACGGAGGGATTTGAACCCTCGTCCAGTCAAGGAAACCGTCGTGCTTTCTACATGCTTAGGTACCCTTAGGATTGTCGGGAATCAGCCCGGTGTGTACCAGACCAAGCATCATCCGTAGGTGCTTGTTTCTCACTCGGCCGTTAACACCATAAACCGAGCCAGCGCTGCGAGTCGATGCCTCCTGATCCAGCCAGCAGCACGTAGGCCGGGGAGACAATGGCTATTGATTAATCCTCCGGATTAAGCAGCCATGGCGTAGTTATACTCGCCAGTTATTGTTTTGACGATTTGTTCGGGTCGGGAAATTCCGTCAACTCCCGGCATGCTTACCCGCGACCTCAGCAAGCTGTCAATTCCGGTCGTCCCCAGATCGACACCCACAAGGAGCGTGCGTAGTTGTTAACTCAAGTGTGGAGAATTTAGTTCTTCATACAGTAATAATTCATATTTTTCATCAAATCTTACTAACAAAAGAACTAGCACTCAGTTATCTTGTCATGAACTAATCTAAATCGGTCAGCTCGTCGATGTATAATGACTACTACCTCTTTTGAAACGAGCCTCTATCAGCAACTAGCACCTTTTTTTATGGGCTATGGATTTTCGTTACTGAGCGATAAAAAGCAGTTTCGCCGAGCCACGCCCAGTGGTTTTCAGAACATTATTCTTTCGTCCGTTTTTTATCCAGACGATACGATGCTGGAAGTCAATTTTGGGTGTCGGCATGAGCAGGTCGAGCAGATCGCACAACAGTTCTTGAATAACATTCCTGATTTACGTTCTGATGCAAATACTTTACTTCTTTCCATCGGGCGATTTAGTGGTTCACAGACGTTTCGGTATAAAATTCACTCCGAAGAGGATCTATCCGTCGTTTGCGGTCAGATTACGCAATTTTTTACCAGTTACGGATTCGACTTCCTGACAACCAGTTCAACTTTATCGACTCTCGACCAGCTTTTGAACGAATCACCCGGAGAGCCCTGCCAGTATTTGTACAACCAAATGCATCGCTGCTATAAAGGTCTGATTGCAGCCCGGTTAAATCACAACCCGTATTTTGAAGGGCTGGTTGACCGGTATCGCTATTTGTTGATTCGCCAGACGCAGAATCCGTATGAACAGATGCATTTTGAACGTCTGATTGCCTATCTACAGCATTATTCGGCAAATTAATCGGCTGGGAGTTATGGCTTGACAAACTGCACAATCGCTGAAGCAAATCCAGGTGTAAGCGGTAACGCTGGATTATTGTATGTCTTAAAATTCTCGGTTTTATCGGTTCCTTTTACATTCTTCAGAATGTGATTCATCTGGTCGAAAAGAACCAGTTTGGCATCTGGCCGGGCCGCTTTTAACAATTCGGCATCAGTTACAGAAACCTGTAAATCCTGCTTTCCCTGAAGTATAAGTACGGAGCCTTTAAATTTTTTAATGACAGCCGCCGGATCGTATTTCATCCAGGAAATCATACCAGGCTGAGCTTTTGGTGACAGTTGTGCGCGCAGGATTGGATTTTTAGGATGCACTGTATAACCCGCTCGTAAAGAATCCAAAGCACCATCGACTTCCGCCTGAAGTTCTTTGGGATTACCAGCCATACGCCCCTGCTCTTTCATCACGTCTGCAATATTTCGCCCGGAACCAGCCATCGAAATAAATCCAGCCGCTTTCGTTTCTTCGGCAGCTAACATGCCAACCAACGAACCTTCAGAATGTCCGGCCACAAACACACGTGAAAAACGTTTATCAGCCTGTAACTGACGAATAAATCCAACGGCATCATTCACATAAAAACTAAACTGATGCTCCTCAGATTTTAAAACAGTTGCCGCCATTTTGAGATTCGTACCAGAACCACGCTTGTCGTAACGGGCAACGGCTATACCCTTCTGAACCAGACTGTCGGTCAACATTTTAAACGCATCCGATTTAAGTCCATAAATACTATTACAATCGCGATCCGTAGGCCCCGACCCCGCAATCAGCAACACGACTGGCACAGGCTTTTTCGCTTGATCCGGTACAACGAGCGTGCCATCAAGTGTCAGATCAGCCCCCGCTGGCTCCGTAATTTTGTAGTGAATGGGCTCTTCCGTTTGAGCTTGTACATACGTATTGACAAGCAAAAACCAGCCCATTGCTAAGCGTAGCATGGATGTAATCATTGGTCAGTAACTAATTGGTGAGAACTAATTAATTGGATTAATGAGCATTTTCCTGACGGAAATAGATATACGAATACACAACAGGAATGGCCGAAACAAGCAGAATAACCCCTGTAACAACGCCAATGGTGTAGGGCATTGGCACCACCAACGCCAGCACTGCACTCAACAACCCCCCTGCGACCAGTAAGCGCCCACCCATACGGTGAGTTTTGCGCCAGACAATTTCACTGCTAAGTGTCCAGGGAGTGCGAATACCGACAAACCAGTTTGGTTTAACGGTGGTGAGGTAGTTCCCGATGCCAGCGATCATAACCCCCATAATAGCAAATAAACCGCCTACTGCGCTCGGCCCACTTCCCTGATGTCCAGCCATATACCACAGCCCGCCCGTAATTGTAGCAAGCGTTAGAGTAACCACAAACCGAAGACGATTATAATTAGACGATAACAAACTCCCTTTCGGATCGATGCCTGGGAGAAATCGGAGTACACAATATATCAATACGGATAAGCCGCCCATGAACAAGGCAGCCGTTCCTTTCGGCATCCAGCCATTGGGCGTTCCCGACAAATCGTAATGCGTGGTAATCTCGGCAGGAAGTTGATTCCAGATAATTCCCAGATAGATAAACGGAATTAGCAGTGTGCCAATCATCAGGATTTCTGTAGAAAGTACCTTGGTTTTCATGTTTCGTAAGGGAGTTAAAAAGGTTTTAGATTAATGTCCGCTCGTTGATTCTGTGCTCTTTGTAGCGACTTGCGTTTCCGATTTTTGAAAGCTCATCAGCCACGCCAGTAATTCATCCATGACTGTCGTATTGAGCGTATAGTTGATGAACTGGCCCTGCTTGGTCGCTTCTACCAAACCAGCCTGACGCAGCAAATCGAGATGATGCGAAATACTGGGTTTCGTCATGTCGAACCGTTCAGCAATCTCCCCCGCATTCAGATCACCCTCTCGAAGCAGGTCCAATATCTGCCGACGAGTTGGATCATTTAGAGCCTTAAACAGGTTATTCATACTGGATATTAAATAGTTAGACAAATATCTAATTAAATATTTAGACAACTTTCTAAATAAAATCAGACGGTAAATTTTAGGGATAAACGGCAATTATATATGATGAATGGATTGCTAACTAGATTACCTGTCGTGTTATGAAGGCTAGTTTTGCTCGAAGTACTTAGTACTCAATAATCGCAGAAACTTGGGTTTTGCGGTATCTGTTCAGGAAGTTACCTTTGCAGAAATATAGTCATCGGACGAATCGATTACTTTATACATCCAGTTATCGTTGATTTAACCTCATGAAGCCGCTCCAGATTCGATTAATTACCCTTACACTCATCGTCCTGACGACTGTGATATTCCGTATAATACCCCACTGGCCGAACTTTACACCAGTAGCGGCCGTAGCTCTGTTTGGCGCGGCTACCTTCGAGCGTAAATGGCTTGGATTAGTGGTTCCTGCCCTCGCGATGCTCCTGAGTGATTCAATAATCGGTTTTCATGGCAATATGGGGGCTGTCTATGTCAGCTTCTTTTTAACCTGGCTCATAGGCCTTTGGGCAATTGGCAGCACAAGTTTTCAACGTCCGGCAGCAGGGCGGATTGCCATTGCATCCCTCTCCGCTTCAATTCTGTTTTTCCTGATTACCAATTTTGCGGTCTGGTACGGTAGCTCGTATTATCCGCAAACGGTTCCAGGTTTGCTGGGCAGTTACGCGGCCGGATTGGCTTTCTATAATGGAACTTCCTTTTTCCTGAATGGCGTGCTTGGTGATCTGTTCTTCAGTGGAATCCTCTTTGGTGGCTATTATCTTCTCCAGCAACGTTTTTGGGCCTTACGTACTGCCCGGAAATAGATAATTGATTAAATGCATAAAGTAAAAGTCTCCCGGTTTCAAAACCGAGGGACTTTTTTATTGGTATGTACTAACTCCTTAACTTATATGGCACTTCCTCTCCTACGAAGATTACCATTTTACACACTGTTGCTAGCGACGCTGATTGCCTGTCATCGTCCACCAACGGGTCAATCAGCGTATTTCCCTCCTAAAGGCGATGGCGACACCTGGGAACATCGGGCACCAGAAAAAGTAGGTATGGATGCGACTCTGCTTGACCAAGCCGTTGCGTTCGCCAAAACACAGGAAACCACGCAGATGACGCCTAATTTTTCAACACAGGAAGAAATATTCGGCAAACTGCTTGGTCCAATGCCTACCAGTCGGGCGGCAACCAACGGAATCGTGCTTCGTCATGGGTACATAGTAGCCGAATGGGGAGATACGCAACATCCAGATCCAACTTATAGCGTTGCGAAAAGCGTACTTTCGACGGTTTTAGGTATCACCGTTGAACGAGGAATGATTTCTGATATTCACGAGCCTGTTGCCAAATTGATTCATGATGGCGGATACGATTCTGTTCAGAATCGATTAATTACCTGGGAAAATCACGCGCAGCAAACCAGTGAATGGGAAGGAAGTTTATGGGGTAAAAACAGCGATTTTGTTGGGAAAGAGGCTTTTGGCAAAGGCGAACGAAAACCCCGAACACTACAAAAACCGGGTAGCTATTACGAGTATAATGATGTACGAATCAACCGTTTAGCGCTGTCACTACTTCGTTTGTGGAAGAAACCCATTCCAGATGTCGTCCGCGATGAAATTATGAATCCAATTGGCGCTTCGGATACCTGGAAGTATATCCCTTATCCAAACGCAGTCGCCGATGTAAATGGGAAGCAGATGCCTTCAGTGAGTGGAGGTACACGTTGGGGTGGTGGTTTGTGGATCAACACGCGCGACGAAGCTCGTTTTGGTTACTTGTTTTTGCGAAAAGGACGTTGGGGTAATCAGCAAATAGTCTCTGAAAACTGGGTTAAACAGGCAACGACACCAAGTCCGTTTGGTCCGGATTATGGTTATTTGTGGTGGCTCAACACCGGAACCAGTTCAACGGGTAAGAAAGCTTGGCCGGATGCGCCTACCACAAGTTTTGCCGCTGTCGGTGCAGGTTCCAATACGATTTGGGTCGATCCAGAACACGACATTGTCATCGTATGGCGCTGGCATAATGGTAATCCAAATGAGTTAATCAAACGGGTTTTAGCAGCCGTTAAGAAATAATAGGGGCTCCCTAAAGGGGAAAGATTTTGGGTGGGATTCAGTAAAATTCGGTTTTCAGGTAAAGTTCCTCGACCTGTTTTCTGGCCCAGTCTGTTTTGCGCAAAAACGTCAAACTTGATTTGAGGCTGGGGTTATTCAAAAAACAATTGATTCGAATTTTTCGGCCTAATTGATCCCAACCATAGAATTCAACCAACTCCGTTAAGATGGCTTCTAAAGTTTTACCATGTAAGGGATTGTTCGGCTGAGAATTCATTGATAAGTGATTTAAATTGGCATCAAAAATAAGCAGGAATTACCGGGAAATTATTGGACTTTTCGGCAATTCAAAATTCCGCAAAATCGTTCCGTTGATACCGTTTACGAAACAAATGTACATTCTGGCTGTGACAAGCGTACTCATGGGTGAGTCTAATAACTCATAATTGTATCAATTTTTCAGATTCATCGGTCTAATTCCAATCAATAGTTCATTGCAAACAATTAATTGCATTTTAGTAATTGGCAAAGGAATTGTAATTAATTACGGGAATAAGCAGGACAAAAAATTTCAGAGAAATCCTCGGCATGCCTACTATATTTGATGTCTGTACTTATAAATAATCTGTCTTTATCCACCGTAGACGGCGAAATTGCTGAATAACTATGCCCAACGCTGAACGCGAACGTATTTACGAACGAGCCGATAATAAAGGCTGGAAAAAATGGGGCCCTTATCTTACCGAACGAGCCTGGGGAACTGTGCGTGAAGATTACAGCCCATATGGCGACGCCTGGAATTTCGTATCGCACGATATGGCCCGCTCACGCGCCTACCGCTGGGGTGAAGAAGGTATAGGCGGAATTTCTGACAATAAAGGGCATATCTGCTTTGCGCTTGCTTTCTGGAATCACAAAGACAATATTCTGAAAGAGAGAATGTTTGGTCTCTCCGGGCCGGAGGGGAATCATGGCGAAGACGTGAAGGAACTGTATTATTATCTGGACAGCACGCCCACCCATTCGTACATGAAAATGCTGTATAAGTACCCGCAGCAGGAGTTCCCTTACAATCGACTGGTGATAGAAACCATGCGCCGGGATCGACAGGCTCCGGAATTCGAGCTGACCGATACAGGCATTTTCGATAAAGACGAGTACTTCGATATTTTCATTGAATACGCCAAAGAAGGCATGAACGACTGGCTGGTAAAGGTTACTGCCTATAACCGGTCAGACAAAGAAGCCTCTCTGACACTACTACCAACCATCTGGTTTAGAAATACCTGGGCATGGGGATACGAACAGTACAATGCTCGACCTATACTAAACGGGATTGCTAACAATCAGGTTGAAGTCAGTCATAAGCAGTTAGGAAAATACAAACTATACTGCGAAGATGCTGACGCCTTACTTTTTTGCGATAATGATACCAATACCGAACGGCTCTATGGCCGCCCAAACGTGTCGAAATATCCCAAAGATGGCATCAACAATTACATCGTTTCGGGTGGAAAAAAAGGCTTTATCAACCCTAATCAGATTGGTACCAAAGCGTCTGCTCAGTATGTACGCAAAGTGCCAGCCGGGGAAAGTGTCAGCATACGATTACGGTTTAGCGACCAGACACATCTGGCACAGCCTTTTGCTGATTTCGATAGCATCTGGACGAAACGACTAGACGAAGCCAATTCCTTTTATGCGGATCTTCAGAAAAATGTGACTGATCCCGAATTGCTGAATATTCAGCGTCAGGCTTATGCGGGCATGCTCTGGAACAAGCAATTTTACTATTACAACGTCAACGAATGGCTCAAAGGTGATCCTAAAATGCCGATCCCGTTTCAGGGCCGTGTGTATGCACGCAATGAAACCTGGCGGCACATGTATACGGCAAACATCCTTTCGATGCCCGACAAATGGGAATACCCCTGGTTTGCGGCCTGGGATTTGGCGTTCCATACGTTGACACTGGCCCGATTAGATCCTCACTTTGCCAAGCGTCAACTGGCGGTTATCCTGCGGGAGTATTACATGCACCCGAATGGGCAAATTCCGGCCTACGAATGGAATTTTAGCGACGTGAATCCTCCCGTTCACGCCTGGGCTACCTGGAAAGTTTACGAGATTGACCGTGATTTAAATGGCGTTGGTGACGTTAATTTCCTGGAACGGGTTTTCCATAAACTGCTGCTCAATTTCACCTGGTGGGTAAACCGGAAAGACGTATCGGGCAATAATATTTTCGGAGGTGGCTTCCTGGGACTGGATAACATCGGAGTGTTTGATCGAAGCCAGCCGTTGCCAATGGGTGGCCGTATCGAGCAGGCCGATGGTACGGGCTGGATGGCGATGTACACGCTCAATATGCTTCGTATTGCCTGCGAAATCTCTCTGACCCGGCCTAGTTATCAGGACATGGCCAGTAAGTTTTTCGAGCACTTCCTGCACATTGCTGCTGCAATGAATAACCTGGGTGGTAAAAATATAAGCCTGTGGGACGAAGTAGACCAGTTTTATTACGATGTACTGCACATGCCCGACCACAATGCCCGGTTGCTTAAAATCCGGTCGATGGTGGGCTTGATCCCCCTCTTTGCCGTTGAAATTCTGGATGAATCGCTACTGTCGAGACTACCGGATTTCAAACGTCGGGTTGAGTGGGTATTGACCAACCGCCCTGATCTGGCATCGCTTGTGTCGCGCTGGCACGAGCCGGGGAAGGGCGAAACGCACTTGTTAAGCTTACTGCGTGGGCACCGGATGAAAATGATTCTGAAACGGATGTTCGACGAAACCGAATTTTTATCGGATTACGGCATTCGTGCATTATCGAAGTATCACGAAAAAACACCTTATCAGTTTGAATTAAACAGCGAGATTTTCAGAGTACGCTACGTAGCAGCAGAGTCTGAAATGAGCATGTTTGGCGGTAATTCCAACTGGCGAGGCCCCATCTGGTTCCCGCTTAATTTCCCACTGGTTGATTCGCTATTGAAGTTCTATCAATACTATGGTGATGATTTTGAAGTGGAATACCCCACCAATTCGGGCCAAGTGATGAGCTTGAAGGAAGCCGCTATGCAAGTCACCGAGCGTATTATCAATATTTTCCGACGCGATGAGTCTGGCCGTGTAGCTGCCTATGGCGCCGATCAGAAAATGCAGAATGACCCGCATTTCCAGGGGCTGTATTTATTCTATGAATATTTCAACGGCGACAACGGAATGGGGCTTGGCGCTAATCATCAGACGGGTTGGACGGGATTAATCGCTGATCTAATCGAATACAGGTATAAGTACCAATCGGCGAGCGTAGCTGTCGAAAAATAAATCAAAGCCGGGTTGATAGCCCGGCTTTTTTGCTTAAAAACATATGGATTGCCAGACTATCTATCAGCAAACAATAAAGTTTGCAACCTTAAAACATCTCCAAAAGTCACAGACAATTCCGGGCACCGAACTTCCGTATGTTGTTCATTTAAGCAACGTTGCCATGGAAATTCTGATAGCGGCTCCGTACACTGATAATTTTGATTTAGCATTTGCAATACAAGTCGCTCTTTTACATGATACACTGGAAGATACGGAAACTTCCTTTTCTGAATTATCTGTACAATTTGGGGTTGACGTTGCGAATGGCGTACTGTCACTGACTAAAAATGAAGCGCTCCCCAAATTCGAACGTATGACTGACAGTTTAAGCCGAATAAAAAGTCAACGATCCGAGGTTTGGGCGGTTAAACTGGCTGATCGAATTACCAATTTACAAGTCCCTCCTTTGCATTGGACAACCGCTAAAAAGAAAGAATATAAAAGCGAAGCCGTGTTTATTCTGGAATCGTTGAAAGGGGGAAATAACTATCTGGAAACCCGATTGGCACAAAAAATCGCCGATTACGAAGTGTATGTTCAGGAGTAGGCTGTTTTACTCATTCTCAATACTTATTGTAGGGCATTTTGTCATTCAGATGAGAGGAGGAATCTCGAAGTCGCGTATTAGTCAAATTTGAGATTACTCCTCACGTATGAATGACAAAAAACTGTATTAAAAAAACAGTCCTAAACGAAATGGGGCGTCTGATTTCAGACACCCCATTTCGTTTATAAAATCAATCCACTTCGTCGAAGCATTGCTTTTGGCGATGGTTCGCGACCACGGAATTTTTTATACAATTCCATTGGTTTCTCACTTCCTCCTTTCTCCAATACATTTTTTCGGAAACTATCAGCTGCTGCTTTATTTTCCAGTCCGCCTTTTTCTTTAAAGAATTCAAAAGCATCGGCATCCAATACTTCGCTCCATTTGTAGCTATAATAGCCTGCAGAATACCCACCGGCAAAAATGTGCTGGAACGATGGACTGAACGCAACACCCTCAACACGAGGGAATAAATTTGCTACTGAATCTACTTTATTTTCAACCTGAGAAATGGTTTCGCCCGTTGGTTTCTGACCGTGATAATACATATCAACAAGGCCAAACCGTAGTTGACGTAAGTTTGCCAATCCAGCCAGGAAGTTTTGACTCGCCCGGATTTTTTCAATCAACTCATTTGGAATGACTTCACCCGTCTGGTAATGTTTCGCAAAGAGTTTTAGTGCTTCAGGATCATAGCACCAGTTTTCCATTACCTGTGAAGGCAACTCAACAAAATCACGGGGAACGCTCGTACCGCTCAGGCTCTCGTAGGTGCCGTTGGCCAGCATACCGTGCAATCCATGCCCGAACTCATGAAACAGCGTTGTAACTTCGTGGAAAGTCAGCAGTGAAGGCTTGGTTTCGGTTGGGCGGGTGAAGTTGCAGACATTTACAATGTGTGGGCGGATATTTTCACCTTTTTCCACTTTTTGCCCCTGCACATCGTTCATCCACGCTCCGCTGCGTTTGCCCTGACGGGGAAAGTAGTCGCCGTAAAACACGGCCAGAAACTTGCCATCCTTGTCGAATACGTCGAACGTTTTCACTTCGGAATTATACACCGGAATGTCTTTGCGCTCTTTGAAGGTGATACCGTACAATTTATTAGCCACCATAAACGCACCATCCAGCACATTTTCGAGCTTGAAATACGGTTTCAGCGTTTCATCGTCGAGGTCATATTTCTCCTTTTTCAGTTTTTCGGCAAAATAACTATTGTCCCAGGCTTGCAATTTATCTTCAGTGAATCCATGTGCTTTGGCGTAGGTCGTCAATTCGTCTAGCTGACGTTCAGCGGCTGGGCGGGCGTAGGTGACCAGCTCGTCCAGAAAACCCTGCACTTTGGCTCGGGAACCAGCCATGCTTTCCTCCAGCACAAAATCGGCGTGAGTTTTGTAACCCAGTAAGTTGGCTCGTTCGTAACGCAGATTAATCGTTTTCTCGATAATCGCTGAATTATCATTTTTATCGCCATGAAAACCACGAGCGTTGAAGGCCATAAACATCTTTTTACGCAGCTCACGATTATCGGCATACTGCATAAATGGCCCGTAACTTGGAGCCTGCAACGTAAACACCCAGCCCGGCGTGGATTCGCCTTTTTCCCCTTTCTGTTTCGCGGTTGCTTTAGCCGCTTCGCGAACGTATTCGGGTAGTCCGGCAAGGTCTTTTTCGTTCGTTACGTGCATCATGAACTCATTCGTCTCGTTCAGCACATTTTCGTTGAACTGAAGCGATAACTGCGAAAGTTCTTTGTCGATGGCCCGTAAACGTTCTTTGCCTTTTGCATCCAGATTAGCCCCGTTTCGGGCAAAGCCTTTATAACTTTTCTCCAGCAGCATTGCGCTCTCAGAGTTCAGTTTCAGACTAGCACGCTGATCGTAAACGGCTTTGACGCGCGCAAATAGCTTATCATTTAGCGAAATATCGTTCCGGTATTCACTCAGCAATGGAGAGGCTTCCTTTACGATTTTCTGGAGTTCGGGCGTAGTTTCAGCGCTATTTAAGTTAAACAACACCGAGGTTACTTTACTGAGTAAATCGCCCGAGCGTTCCAGGGCAACGATGGTGTTTTCAAACGTCGGTTTCTCCGGATTAGCGACAATGGCAGCGATTTCGCTACGACCCTGCGTCATACCCTCCTGTAAAGCAGGCAAATAATCGGCATTGCTAATCTTGTCGAATGGGGCCGTTTGGTGAGGGGTTGAATACGGTACTAAAAATGGATTTTGCGGCATTTTGAGTTGAGGTGGCGATGGCTGAGCAAACGTTGCCGTAGCAACAACAGACAGCCCTATGCCAATTTGTTTAATTCGTTGATGGATAAACATACAGTTTTGCAAAATGAGTTTCCTGAAAAAATACGAAGGAAAGACAAATTAATCAACGCATTGTTGCCCAGACGGTTGCTATTCAGGTTGACTGGAAACAAAAAAAGCCGACCAACTTGGTCGGCTTTTTCAACACTCCCTTCCTATACTCAATAGCGATACGGGCCATAACCAGGTCTGTTTCCATATCCACGTCCGCGGCCAGCTGACCGATCATAAGGACGCATCCGATCAATTACCCGATCTCGTTGATCAGGGCTTAGCACAGCCATCATATCAAAAAATTCTTGCTGACGGGCCTGGCGAAGGAAATCACGTTGACGGGGGTTTCGAAAATCCATTCCCTGGGTTTCTCGTTCAAAACGATTCCGGATCCGTCGGATTTCACGCTCCTGGCGACGAGACAAATTCAATTCTCGATCCCACCAGTCAAGATGGCGGTCGAACTGGTAATCATCATAGTCGTAGTTGTAGTTCGGCTGGCCATAACCTTGGTTATACCCAGGCTGCGGAGGGTAATTAGTAGGATTTGGGTAACCGTAACGTTGGGCAAAAGAGGTGGTGGATAGAAGGGCTATCAGGGTTGCGGCTGTCAGCAGTACTTTTTTCATGGCTGTTACTTGTTTTCAGGTTGTATTTGCCTCTTTGAACAATCTGCCACGAAATGGTTTAATTTAATCTCTGAATATGTATAAAAAAGGTAGAGGGTTGAGATTGGCTAATGCTCAAACAATGCTTGATGCATCAACCAATCTCAACCCTCACAATGACCAAATGTCAATCTAATACTTATACTCCGCCAATTCAGTCTTGTTTTGACCTTTCAACACCTGATTGTATTTCTCCCGATCGAATTCATTTTCGTTGTTGGCAATAAAAATTGTTGCAACTGTATTGCCAATAATATTCGTGATCGAGCGCGCTTCCGACATGAACCGATCTACGCCCAAAAGTAAGGCAAGCCCTTCTACTGGTATAACTTTGATGGCTGTCAATGTACTGGCCAATACAATAAAACCACTCCCTGTTACGCCTGCTGCCCCTTTTGAAGTCACCATCAGAATACCAATAATTGTTAGTTCCTGACCTAAAGTCAGATCTACTCCGAAAACCTGGGCCAGAAAAACCGTCGCCATAACGAGGTAGATGGTTGTCCCATCCAAATTAAATGAGTAACCCGCTGGCACCACTAGCCCCACCACAGATCGCGAGCACCCAAGCGATTCAAGTTTGTCCATGATCTGAGGAAGCGCCGACTCTGACGATGAGGTTCCAAGCACAATCAGCAATTCTTCCTTTATGAATTTCAGAACCGCCCACAGGCTGATTTTGTAGTACCGCAACAGCAAATTCAGGACAATAAAAATGAACAGGATCATCGTGGCATATACCGTTCCCATCAACTTGGCTAATGGTAGCAACGTACTAAGCCCATATTTGCCAATGGTGAAGGCCATCCCGCCAAAAGCGCCCAGCGGAGCCAATACCATGACCACACCCAGAATATTGAAAAACACTTTCGAAAGTCGCTCAAACGTCTGAATCAGTGGTTTTCCTGTTTCGCCCATGCGAGTTAAGCCAACGCCGAACAGAATCGAAAAAACCAATACCTGCAAAATATCACCATCAGCAAAAGCTTTGATTGCGTTGCCTGGAACGATGTGCAGAAAGAATTCTGTCCAGTCCATTTCAGCGCCCTGCTCAGTGTATTTGCTAATATCCCCACCTTTTACCGCAGCAGTTTGCACTCCATCACCAGGGCGAATGAGATTGGCCAGAATTAACCCAATCGCTAAGGCCCCCGTTGTTACGATTTCGAAGTAAAGTAACGCCTTTCCTCCTACGCGACCCACTTTTTTCAAATCTCCCATATTACTGATTCCTAACACGATGGTCAGGAAGATGATGGGAGGAATGACCATTTTAATCAGGCTAATGAACAGATCGCCCAGTGGCTTCAATTTCGAGGCTGTTTCCGGAAAGAAATAGCCGGTTAGAATACCTAACGTAATGGCAATCAGCACACGTACGGTGAGATTATTGAGGAGTTTCATAAGGGGAAACGATGAACGATGAGTGATGAACGATGAGTTTTATTTACTCATCACTTATCGCTCATCACTATTTAAGGGGTAAAACCTGATGCTTGATTTCGCGAATTCGGTCGTTAAAGTTGAGATTCAAAAAGTCAATGTTAGGAACCAGTATCGTCTGGAGCAGTTCCGTCACGCGCTCGTCATGCGGAATACGTTTACCCGTTGCTACGCTGACGTATTTCGACGTTACCCAAAGTGCATTTTTGAGATGGGTTTTACCATCATCGGTCATGATGTATTCCGTTACGGTCGTGTCTTCGTTGAAGTAAATAAGCCGCGACATAATCCGAATCCATTCACTCACTAATGCTGGCCGGATATACGCAATCTGATGCTGGTAAACGACCCAACTCGTTTTCAACTCCCGAAACAATTGGCCGGGACTAAAATCGTACAATTTAGCCACCTGATCTTCACGAGCATTAAAGTAGTAATCGAAATACTTAGCATTATTAAGATGCTGGAGGGGATCACAATCCTGGAAACGGATAATAACCCTCGATTCCGTTTCGGTTGGGTAGATACGGTTAGGATCGCGATGAAACATAAGTCAGAACCAGGATTTGCATGATTTAACTGAAGACTATGATTTTGTCGAAATGAGGATTTGTCGAAACTAACATCCAAAGTCAATGTTAAACAAAATCTGGCAAATCAGTCTACTCATACAAATCCTGGTTCAGAATTTTTGTGCAATATTTACGTTAGTACATCAAAAATGCCGGTTTCTTTTAATTCCTAAGCACTTATGAAAGTTGTTCGTTATGTATTGCCCCTGCTTGTGTTATTCCTTGGCCTCACCGCTTTTGCTCCTTCTGATGATTCCGATGCTGTAGTAGGTACCTGGCTGAACGGCACAAAAAAAGGGCATGTCCAGATTTATAAACAGGGAGGTACGTATTTTGGGAAGCTCGTTTGGCTGGGACAGCCTACGGATGCCAATGGCAAGCCCCGAACCGATGAAAAAAATACAGATGCCTCCAAACGATCCCGGCCATTGATGAATATGGTCCTGATGTACAATTTCAAGTACGATGGTGGTAATGTCTGGAGCGATGGAAAGATCTACAATCCTGAAGATGGTAAGGAATACAATTGCAAAATGACACTCCAGGATCCAAATACACTTCTGGTACGAGGCTACGTAGGCATTTCTCTCCTGGGCAAAACCCAGACCTGGACGCGCATTAAATAAGTTCTAAAGTTATAGAATCATAAAGTTGTCAAGTTGCTGCATCAACTAGTACAGACAATAACTTTACAACTATGCCACTTCACAACACAACAACGTTAATCATTGGCGCAGGGCCAGCAGGATTGGCGATTGCTGGTCAACTGGCTCATCGGGGTATTCCCTTCACGATTCTGGAAGCGAGTGAATACATCGGGTATTCCTGGCGGAATCACTACGACCGGCTTCACCTGCATACGGTCAAAGAGCATTCGGCCCTGCCCCACTTGCCTTACCCTGCCTCTTATCCGCAGTATGTGTCGCGATTGGAGTTTGTGGAATACCTTGAACGTTATGTCGAGCATTTTTCCATTAAGCCGCTACTGAATCAGAAAGTCGTTCGTATTCAGCGCAATTCTTCAGCGAATGACCATTCAATTGATTGGACCGTACAAACTGAAACCGATACATTTACTGCCAGACAGGTTATCATAGCTACCGGCTACAATCGTGTTCCCAATAAACCAGAATTGCCAGGTCAGCGAAATTTTCGGGGCATAGTCTGGCATAGCCATGAATATCGGAATGGGGCTGCGTTTCGCGAGGAAAATGTGCTGGTTGTCGGAATGGGCAATACAGGAGCAGAACTAGCTCTTGATTTATTGGAGCATGGAGCAAACCCGTTTATTTCGGTGCGTAGACCAATTAATATTATCCGACGAGAAATATTTGGTCGCCCTGTTCAGAAAACAGCCATTCTCTTAGGGAAGCTTCCGAACTGGCTGTGTGATATATTGGTCGGCTTCTCGCAAAAGATGACCGTTGGTGACGTTTCAGCTTATGGATTAGGGAAACCAGCGCATCCACCATCTTACGATAGTCGTCGCGGTCGAACACCGCTTATCGATATCGGCACCCTTGACCAGATCAAAGCAGGAAGCATTACGGTGCTGCCAGATATTTCTCAGATTAATGCGAAATCGGTTACGTTCGTCGATGGTCGCGAATTTCCGTTCGATGCCATGATTCTGGCGACAGGCTATCGACCGGGACTTTCCGCTTTTTTCGACGAGAAAATCACTACACAAATTCTAAATGAGCGCGGTTATCCTAAAAGTCTGTGGTTCAATAAACTACCATTAGAAGGATTATATTTTCTGGGCTTTTCGGTACCCGTTACGGGCGTTCTTTATCAGCTGAATATTGATTCGGAACGTATTGCGAATCACCTGGTCGAAAACAATTTCATCTCTGCATAGTTCTATTTATGTAATCAGAAGATTACTTAAATTAATCAACGTTATAAACACTACAGTCATGAATGAGACCACAGTAAAAGGAGCCTGGAATGAGATGAAAGGAAAGATCAAACAAGCCTACGGCGATCTTACCGATGATGATCTAACCTATCAGGAAGGGCAGGAAGATGAAATGTGGGGTAAAATCCAGCAAAAAACAGGTAAAACCAAAGACGAGATTAAGAAAGCAGTTGCTGACTTATAATCCGCTTATTTATACATAAAAACGCCGAAACTTTCTCAAGTTTCGGCGTTTTGCTTTTAGTAGCCACCATAGAATTTACGTAAACCCCATTCCACGGCAGCCAATGCAAGCACTACGAAGAATAACCAACGCCAGTTAATCAGCTCGTTCATCTCTTCTGTACTGGTCAACCGGGCTGGGTGGGACCGATTTGTCAGGGTATTGACTAAATTATCGATTCGGCTGGTCGTGTAAAATTGACCGCCTGTTTGCTGAGCCAGTTGCCGAAGCAAGCCGTGATCGGCAGTCGTGTTAACGGCTTCAAGTTGAAGATCCCGAACGACGAATTGCCCCAACGATTGTTCGGCTTTATTGTTAATGCTCACGGTCGCTTTGAACCTGTAAGCTCCTTCGGGCAATCGACTGATCTCGAAACGGCTGTTGGCCGCCGTAGGTGTATAATTGTACGAGCGAGTTACCCCTTTTTCATCGCTGATTTCCAGTCGAACAGGTTTATCGAACAGCCGCTCATAAATATCATTGTATAATTCGGTTTCAAAAATGACTTTTTCGCCCGCCACAAACTCATTACGAATCGGATATACACGTAGTTTCCGCCGATCTTCTTTTACCGAAATCAACTGAATAACCTTCTGAAATAATTCATCGACCACCTCCTGTTTGTCGGTTAGAGCGTATTCCTCCAGCCGCCAGGCCCATATCCCCTCTCCTGCCAATACAGCTGTTTTACGAGGACTCGTCACATTGAGTGCCAACAATGGTTTAGTAGTACGAACACTTCCTACTTGTTGCCACAAGACAACTTCGCTACCCGGTTGAAGTCGGAAATCGCCGTAAGGAGCCAACAAAGGGGGAAATTTAGACAGGATATCAAGCCGGGACGGATCAAGATTCAATTGACGGAATTCCTGATTAAAGAACCCTGTCACTTTATCACTCTGGTTCGGTTGTGCATTTATCTGCATTACCGAATTCGATGTATTAAACGGCCCCAGTGAAGACTGATTCCCTAACACAAATAATACGGGGGTATTGTTAGCAAAATACTTCTGAACCAGGGCATTTCCTACTCCCCCATTATCAGGAATTTGATGCAGAATTATCAGATCGTAGGTTTTCTCAGCAGGAGGGGTCGCATCGGCAGCCGTACCCGTTAAAATCCGGATATCCAGTTCGTAATTTTGATTCCGTTCCAGAATATTGCGGATTGCTTTTATATCTGGATGGGGAGCCAGTGCCAGCAATAGTACTTTTTCTTTCCCATCAATCACGTCCAGATAAACATCCTGCCGATTATTTCGTGTGCTAAATTCACCCGACTGCGGCAACACCTCTATCACATAATGTTGAACACCTTTTTGGGTAGCTGTTGTCTGAAACGTTACCTGATTAAACGTATCGTTCTTTCCGAAATTAACCGACTGGCGGCCCAGCTCTTTTCCATTCTGACGTAATACGACGGCAGCGCTCCGCCCCTGAAACCCATTGCTGACGATTTCAGCCTGCACTGGAAACTGGTTTCCCAAGTAGGCAATTCGGTTCGCAATAATGCCTTTAAGCTGAATATCGCGTTTAGGTATTGTATCGCCTAAGCCAACCGTCTGTATCGCAAATGGATATTGCCCAAACGTAGGCGACACGCCCTGGTTGAAAATTCCATCAGAAATTAAAACAACATCGGTTAGATTTCGCCCTTCAAAATCGGACCGGATACCGGATAGCAAACCAGCAAGGTCCGTGGTTCGTCTTGTAAATGGAATCTGTGTCAGATCGCCGTCGGTAACGGTATCGCCAAACGTTCGGACTGACACATCCAACCCTTTATCTGCTAATTGTTGACGCAATGTCTGTACGCCAGCCAACGCCCGATTTAGATTAGGACGCCCGGCTGCTGCTACGGATTCCGAGTTATCGATGGCTAATACAACCTTCGGCTTTTCGGTTAGCGTTCGTAGGCTGCGAATCAGTGGATTGACTAACAAAAAGCATAGAAAACTGACGATGATAAAGCGCAAGGCCGCTAGACCATATGTTGTCCGCTTGTCGAAACCACCAACTGTCACACCACTACCAGCTAAACGAGGCAACGGCTGATACATCGCAAATGCATAGGCTGCCCCAACAAGCAGGCATACAAAAATCCACCAGGGCGACGATTGAAAAATAAAATCCATTCTAAATGAGAGATAAGCGATGAACGATGAAGGATGAGTGATAATTGATAAATAAGCTTCTATCTAGACAGTACTCTTCGAACGGTCTGATCATCATTCATCACTTATCGTTCATCGTTCATCACTCATTACTAAGTAAGCATTCCGCCATCCACTTGAAGTACCTGGCCAGTAATATATCGGGAGAGATCAGACGCCAGAAAAACAGCGCAATCGGCTACTTCACTGGCTTGGCCACCACGTTTCATTGGAATCTGTTGTTTCCATTCTTCGAGGGCCTTCTCATTGATTTCGTCGGTCATTTCAGTTTCGATAAATCCGGGTGCAATAGCATTGGATCGGATATTCCGCGAACCCAACTCTAGTGCAACCGATTTAGTAAAACCAATAATCCCAGCTTTCGAAGCTGCGTAGTTAGCCTGCCCCGCATTACCCCGGATACCTACAACGGATGTGATATTGATAATAGAACCGGCTTTTGCTTTCATCATCGGCTTAGTAGCCGCTTTTGTCAGGTTAAAGACGGACTTTAAATTAACGTTAATTACGGTATCCCATTGTTCTTCAGACATACGCATCAGTAGGCCATCTTTGGTGATACCGGCATTATTGATAAGAATGTCCAGCTTGCCAAAATCAGCAATTACCTGAGCAACAAGCTCTTCGGCTGCCTGATAATTGGACGCATCTGAACGATACCCTTTTACCTGCCCGCCAAATTCCTTAAGTTCATTTTCCAACGCCTGCCCTTTTTCAACACTCGATAGGTAGGTAAAGGCAACAGTAGCGCCTTCCTGGGCAAATTTCTGGGCCATAGCCCGACCAATTCCGCGCGATGCGCCCGTAATCAAAGCAACTTTTCCTTGCAGTAAACTCATTTTTAACGAATAAGGTAAATGATTACTATATAATGACAATTACGATACATACTTACTCATTCTGAATTGCCATTCTATAGGTAACTAAGGTCAAAAATAGCGTTTTAGAGGCAAACAGCAAGACAATTTCCATGAATGGGTAAAAGATAAGGGAGTCAAAAACAGGCATGTTCAGACCAAGAATTTGAGCTGATAGCTTACCTCTTTTATCTGTTACGAAGTACATAACGAATGGCAAAATTCCCAGCCAGCCCGACCTTAATACCTGCATCCCACGTCTTTGTTTTAGTCTGACTAGATGACTGGTCTGATAACTGATAGACGATTGACGCATCAGCAAATGAAGTTTCGATAATGAATCGCTCTCCAGCCATGTACGCGAATCCAACGGCCAGTCCGCCATTCATGTATTGGCCATTGGATGACCCCGAACTATAGTTCGCGTAACCAACATTTACGCGAGTGAATGGGGTAAATCGTGTCGAACTCCAGTAATGTTGAAAATAGGGTGAAAGACCAACTACCCATGTCTCATTAGTATTGGATGTGGTAGTTGGCGAACTAGACGTTACAACTTTATTTGTCACATAAGAAACGGGAATTGTTAAGCCGATGAGACTATTTTTTTTGATAAAAAACCCAATAGATGGATTGACATTGTAATTACCATACGTCGATTCATACGCCACGTTGCCAGGTGTTGCCACTTGGTTCGTATTCTGCCTATTCATCGAAAAGCCACCTTCCAGAACCCACCTGCCCGGTTCAGTTTGGGGATTAGCTCGTTCCTCCAGCTGGTCATTCCTTCGACTGGAGCCAGTCCAGTATATTAGTCCGGCACTGAGCCCCGAAATAGTAATGGGCATAGCATTCGAACTGGCCAAAAGTTGAAGCGCCAATCGATTGCTTACAAAGTAATTCACCCCCACCTCTAGTTTTGGGCTAATTGCGACAAAGGACTCCTTTCGTCTTACCTCGATCAATTGCCCATTCGCGTTAAAATAAGGTTGCTTATTGTTACCAAATACAGCAGACAAACCTGCTCCGGCAAACAGATAAAAGGTGTTTATCTCCCAATATCGACGTACAAACGGCGTTGCTGAAATTGACAATTGAGAGGCAGAATACGTTTGATTCGGGTTCGATTCCAGGTTCTGGCTATTACGTAAATATGTGCCAGATACTGACAAACCAACCATCCAGTTATCAGTCCAGAAGCGGCCTGCTGTTATTGACAGGATCGGGTTCCATCTTGTTGCTTCATTGGTAGATGCAGGACTTGCAATAAATGGCAACGTTTGTTGACTGTAATTAAGTGATACATTTCCGCTCAGAATGCCATTTCCCTTTTGAGTCTGCGCAAATCCATAGCTAACGTAAAGTAAACCAGAGAGGAGCAATAGTTTTGTTTTCATAACATTTAGTGATTAATAATTAATTAGGTCAGATCAGTTAACTGCCTAAATTTGATCGTTACTTTTCGGTGAGTAAACTACTTTTTCTTCTCAAGGATTTATCCAATTTCTTCTTAATTTTTGTTAATATTGACTGAATTTAATCAGACCAATCGCTGGTTCGTTAGCTTATTTGCAATTCCCAAACGAGCCCTTTTACTTTGTCATCCCTTGTCTTAATCTTTCAGAATTCCATCATGCTACGCATTCTGTTTATCATATTCGTTGGAATATCGGTCTTATTCCCCTTACCTACACTTGCGCAAAAAATTCATGCGCACAACGACTATACAAAACCTAAGCCATTTACGAATGCGTATGAGCAGCGTGCCGATTTCATCGAAGCGGATGTCTGGCTACAAAATGGCAAACTCGTTGTTTCGCACGATAAACCAACGGCTAATGCGCCAACGCTTGATTCATTATATCTGCAACCTATCGTAAAGTTATTTCAGCAATATAAAGACAAACCCAGCGCCGATCGGGATTATACCTTTAGTTTGGTCGTAGATGTAAAAGACAACCCGGCGGAGGTGCTGCCTATGCTGGTAAATTTGCTCCAGCAAAATCTACCGGTATTTAATCGAGCAGCCAATCCAAAGTCGATCCAGGTGATTATTAGCGGTAATCGGCCTAAAATACCAAACTATTTCGATTACCCGCTTCTTCAGTTTGACGGACGCCCCAGCGAGGTATACGATGATGAAACGCTCCAGCGCGTTGCCCTTATTAGCGATAATTTTCAACTATACTCTCGCTGGGATGGGAACGGGGAACTGTCGGATGAGGATCGCGAAAAGCTGAAGCGTGTTATTAAGCGCGCCCACAACGATAAAAAACCCATTCGATTCTGGGCCATTCCCGATTCGCCTAATGCCTGGAAACAGTTGAAGAAACTCGGGATTGATATCATCAACACGGATAAAGTTACCGAATACGTACAAGCCATGCGATGAACGATTTTGGGCAAACAAGCCGCTTATTCGTAAGCTAAAACAGTAAACTTACCAGAAATCCGACTTATTAAAACATATTAATCTCTCGCTTTCCTAATCTTATTCCTTGACAATGGATATCCCACAAATCAAAAAAGCACCTACCGTATACGATGTCGTGATCGTCGGCTCTGGCGCGGGGGGCGGTATGGCCGCTTATATGCTTGCCAAAGCGGGCGCCAAGGTTGCGCTGCTGGAAGCAGGAGGCTATTATGACCCAGCTGATCCGAAATACATTACCCAATTGAAATGGCCATGGGAATCTCCTCGACGGGGTGCTTCAACCGAATTCCGTTCAGGCGGTGATTTCGACGCGGCCTGGGGCGGTTGGGAAATTGAGGGAGAACCTTACTCAACCAAACCAGGTACAGAATTCGGTTGGTTTCGTTCCCGCATGCTCGGTGGCCGAACTAATCACTGGGGTCGTATTTCGATGCGGTTTGGCCCTGACGATTTCCGTCGTGGTTCAATTTCCGGTGTTGGTGACGACTGGCCGATTACGTACGAAGACATGAAGCCCTTTTACGACCGGGTAGACCGGCTAATTGGCGTTTTTGGATCGATTGAGAATTTACCAAACGAACCGGATGGTATTTTTCTCCCCCCACCTAAACCTCGTCTTCACGAGTTAATGATTCGTAAGGCGGGTAAAAATATCGGTATTCCCGTTATTCCATCACGGTTGAGCATCCTGACGAAACCAATCAATAAAGAACGGGGACAGTGTTTTTATTGCCACCAGTGTAATCGAGGCTGTCAGGCGTATGCCGACTTCTCGGCCTCATCTGTGCTCTGCATTCCGGCTGTCAAAACGGGTAATGTTACATTGATTAATGGCGCCATGGCTCGTGAAGTGCTAACCGATCCAGCTACGGGCTTGGCAACGGGCGTTAGCTATGTCGATAAGGCAACTTTAGCTGAAATCACTATACGAGCTAAGGCGGTTATGCTCGGTGCAAGCACCTGTGAATCAGCGCGTATTTTACTAAACTCCAAATCAGCTCGTTTTCCGAATGGATTAGCTAATAGCAGTGGTGTTGTCGGTAAATACCTGAACGATTCAACGGGAGCCAGCCGCTCTGGATTTGTGCCCGCCCTGATGGATCGGAAACGATACAATGAGGATGGCGTTGGTGGTATGCACGTCTTCACTCCCTGGTGGCTTGATAACAAAAAATTAGACTTCCCACGCGGGTACCATATTGAATACGGCGGTGGCATGGGCATGCCGGGCGCCGGTTTTGGTGGTGGCATAGAAGCATTAAATGGTACGATTCCCGGCCGCGACGGGCAAAAGAAGCCGGGAGGTGGTTACGGTAAAGGTCTCAAAGATGATTACCGACGATTCTACGGTGCTTACATCAGCATGTCCGGTCGCGGTGAGCCGGTTCCTCTCGAGAGTAACTATTGCGAAATCGATCCTGATAAAGTTGATAAATACGGAATTCCTACCTTACGCTTCCATTACAAATGGTCGGATTACGAAGTGAAGCAGGCCAAACACATGCAGGATACATTCGAAGAAATTATCCATGCAATGGGTGGTATTGCTTTAGGGAATAAACCTGGGCCTAACACAGCGCATGGATATGGATTAGCCGCTCCCGGCCGAATCATTCATGAAGTAGGTACTGTTCGTATGGGTAACGATCCACAGAAATCGGCTCTGAATAAGTATCAGCAGGCACACGATGTGAAAAATCTGTTCGTCGTCGATGCAGCTCCGTTCGTTTCTCAGGGTGATAAAAACGTTACCTGGACGATTCTTGCGGCTTCTATGCGTACCAGCGAATACTTGATTGATCAAGTGAAGCAGAAGAATATCTAATCCAGAGTAACCGTATTTTAAAAAAGCCCACTGACATTGGGCTTTTTTTATACTGACCGTAACAAAAAAGACCAGACGTTTCCGACTGGTCTTTTTTATATGAATCTGTCTGAAGCTTACTCAACAACTGCTTCGGGCTTTCTAACCGTAATGGTCAGGTTTTCACCTTCGCCACTGTAATCGGCCATGATAACGTCTCCTTCTTTCAGTTCGCCTTTCAAAATTTCTTCAGCGACAGGATCTTCAAGATAGCGTTGGATGGCCCGGCTCAACGGACGAGCACCATACTGTTGATCGTATCCTTTCTCAGCCAGAAAATCTTTTGCTTTATCTGTCAGTTCAACTTTGTAACCGAGATTGATAACACGGCCCAGCAGTTTGCCTAGCATAAGATCAATGATTTTGTGGATGTCTTCGCGTTGGAGCGAATTAAACACGATCACATCGTCCAGACGGTTGAGGAATTCAGGCGAGAACGCTTTCCGAAGTGCACTTTGGATCGTACTCTTCATCAATTCATCCTGGCTTTCAGCTGAACGCTTGGTCGCGAAACCAATACCTGCTCCGAAATCTTTCAAATCACGAACGCCGATGTTCGAAGTCATGATGATGATCGTGTTCCGGAAATCTACCCGTCGACCTAACCCGTCTGTCAGAATACCATCGTCGAGCACTTGGAGCAGAATGTTGAATACATCCGGGTGTGCTTTTTCGATTTCATCTAACAACACAACACTGTAAGGTTTCCGACGAATTTTCTCGGTCAGCTGACCACCTTCTTCGTAACCGACGTAGCCTGGAGGAGCGCCGACCAGTCGGCTAACGCTGAATTTCTCCATGTACTCCGACATATCAATCCGAACCAACGCATCATCTTTATCGAAGAGATAGGTTGCCAGTACTTTCGCTAATTCAGTTTTACCGACGCCCGTAGGACCGAGGAAAATGAATGAACCAATTGGCTTCTTCGGATCTTTCAGACCAACACGTGTCCGCTGAATGGCTTTTACTAGTTTATCAATCGCCGACTGCTGACCGATGACACGACCTTTCAGCTCGTCGCCCATGTTGACTAGTTTTTTGCCTTCGTCGTTCGAAACGCTGGTTACTGGAATACCTGTCATCATCGCTACCACTTCGGCTACATTTTCTTCTGTAACCGTGTAGCGACGCTTTTTAGTATCTTCCTCCCAAGCCACTTTAGCGCGTTCCAGTTGATCGATCAGGCGTTTTTCCTTGTCGCGAAGCTGAGCGGCTTCTTCGTATTTCTGGCTCTTTACAACCTGATTTTTCTCCTTTTTAATATTCTCAATCTGCTCTTCAAGCTTCAGAATATCTTCAGGAACGGTAATGTTGGATATGTGAACACGAGCGCCAACTTCGTCCAATACATCAATCGCTTTATCAGGAAGGAAACGATCAGATATATAACGCTCCGATAGTTTCACGGCCGCTTCAATCGCTTCTTTAGTGTAGTTTACGTGGTGGTGATCCTCGTATTTATCCTTGATGTTGTTCAGGATTTCGATGGTTTCGTCAATCGACGTAGCATCGACCATCACCATCTGGAAACGACGGGCCAGAGCGCCATCTTTCTCGATGTACTGACGGTATTCATCCAGCGTGGTAGCACCGATACATTGAATATCACCCCGTGCTAAAGCAGGTTTGAACATATTCGAAGCATCGAGCGATCCAGAGGCACCACCAGCGCCTACGATGGTATGCAATTCGTCAATAAACAGGATTACTTCCGGCGATTTTTCCAGCTCGTTCATCACGGCCTTCATGCGCTCTTCAAACTGTCCACGATATTTCGTACCAGCTACGAGCGATGCCAGATCAAGGGTTACGACACGTTTGCCAAACAGGACGCGTGATACTTTTTTCTGAACAATACGTAGAGCAAGACCTTCGGCAATAGCTGTTTTACCAACGCCCGGCTCTCCAATCAGAATTGGGTTGTTTTTCTTCCGGCGACTCAGGATTTGAGCCACGCGTTCGATTTCTTTTTCACGACCAACGATAGGATCGAGTTTACCGACTTCTGCCAGTTTGGTTAAGTCGCGACCGAAATTATCCAGTACAGGTGTCCGGGATTTCTCCGAACCCTTTGGGTCTTTGCCCGAACTGGAGCCACTTCCCCCAAACATGCCTCGGTCATTGTCGTCATCGTCGGTTTCGGGGCCCATCACAGGACGGCTTCCCGAAGATTGATATTCAAGCATCTCCTTAATGACTTCGTAATTAATATTGAATTTGTTTAGAATCTGCGTGGCAACATTGTCTTCATCGCGCAGAATCGAAAGTAATAAATGCTCCGTGCCAATGAGTGGGCTTTTGAAAATCTTAGCCTCCAAATAGGTGATTTTCAGGGTTTTTTCCGACTGACGAGTCAACGGAATATTCGCCAGATTTTTCACATTATTGGTAGCAGTTCCTTTCGTGGCCTGTTCAATTGTGACCCGGAGATCGTCGAGTGCAATGCCGAGTTTTTTCAGTAAACCGACGGCTACACCTTCACCTTCACGAATCATACCCAGCAAGAGGTGCTCTGTGCCTATATAATCGTGGCCTAAGCGCAAGGCTTCTTCTCGGCTCAGCGTGATAACTTCCTTGACACGGTTTGAGAATTTTGCTTCCATTCGTTTTAGGGTCTCCTTAGGTAAGCGTACTATACTGGCCTAACGAAGAGTTTTAAGGATTTGTTCACTCCTATAGGCCGGCCTTCAACACGTCCAAAGCGGCCGGTCCCTGGCAGAACAACAGGTCTATACAACTTAAATTAGGTACAAAATCGGGTCCAAAATTCTGTGGATAGACAACAGGTTGATGGAATATATACGTTTCTGGTCTATTTGACGGATTTAGCCTGGATCGAGCATCCAATAAATCAGCAGACGGGCTTTTCAAGTACCATTCTGTCAGGTTTATCTGGCTACGAACCCGCATCAATTTCAGACAAATTGTCAGCAACTCGTAATTCAGATCGAATAAAAACGCCCAATTTTTGCGATAAATCGGTTCTAACTCGGGTGCATAATAGTCAAAAAAGGGTGCTTTCCCGTAGGCCGACTGTATGCATCGCCAGTGATGCAATTGCCAGTTCTGGTCGTTTGCCACTCGAAGATCCCGAATGGGTAAGTGGTGGGTTCCCTGTTGCACCGGCACAGTTAGGGTATCCACCTTATTGGCCGTCAGAACGTAGCAACGATTTCTGTAACTTTGCTTTTGGTAATGCTCCTGTGCTTCGATCCACACCTCACCGAATTTCAGTAACCCTGACAAGTAATCAATACAGGGCAGGTAATGCAGTTCAATGAGCAAACCAGCCGAGCCAGACGTTAATGGGTACGTTTCCAATCAACACTCATGTATCTGTTCACAAGTAAAGCAAAAAAACAATACAACCAACTAAATTTAGTATTTTTTTAATTTTTGGCTGAAACCCGGTTTTGACTTCGGCCCTGTTTAGGATTATTCAATGACTTTTTTTCGCCTTTTATCTCGTTTACCGCTCCGTCTCTTATATGGTATTTCTGATATAGCCTATTTTTTACTGGCCTATATTATCCGCTACCGGCGACAAGTAATCCTCGAAAATTTAAGACTTTCCTTTCCAGAAAAGTCACCTGCTGAAATTAAGGTGATTATGAGAGGGTTTTATAGAAATCTGGCTGATTTATTCGTAGAAATTGTAAAATTGCCATCTCTTTCGCCCGCAGAGATGTTGCAACGCGTTCGGATAACCAACCCCGAACTTCTCAAAGAATATATAAATAATGGTCAGACAGTTATTGGCATGACCTCACATCAGGGAAACTGGGAGTGGTTGCCAGGAATGCTAGTGTTGAATGGCATCCCAATCGACAGCATTTATAAGCCATTAACAAACCCTTTTTTCGAGAAGTTGATGGTAGAGGTGCGATCCAGTTTCGGAGCTGTTCCGACGCCGATGAATGCCCTACCCCGCCAAATGGTAATCAGAAAACACGTCCCTCGCATGATTGGGCTCATGTCGGATCAAATGCCAAACGTTCCAGAGCAAGCTTACTGGACTGATTTTTTACACCGGGATTCACCATTTTATCCAGGCGCTGAGCGACTGGCCCGTAGCCGAAAGATGCCCGTGTTTTATGTCGACTCGGTTCGTCTACGCCGGGGCTATTATGAAGTTACAATTATACCCATAGCCGAGCCGCCATATACTGATTTACCACTTGGGGCTATTATGGATCGATACCGCGATTTAATTGAGGCCACAATTCGTAAGAATCCATCAGACTGGCTCTGGTCACACAAAAGATGGAAACACTGGCGAGGTAAATACCCTAAAATTGAAGTAAAACTCGAATAAAATTTCGTATCAGTTTTCAGGCGAGTTTGATCAAACTCGCCTGAAAACTGATAGTATTATAGCGTATCCCGACGCGCTTTTTCGGCTTTTGTAGAGTCGCGTTTTGCTTTGATGCGATCGCGTTCGTTAACAATCGCTCCTTCTGCTTTATCCAATCCTTTATTAACAGCACGTCCGGTTTTAGTGGCCGCACTATCAACAGCCTCGCCCGCAACTTTTGCTTTACTTTTCGCTCCCTGAGCAGCTTCGTCCGCGGTCTCTCCTATTGCCCGACCTGTATTTTTCAGATCTTCTTTCATACGTGCTTTTCGTTCCGCCTTTTCCTGCTTACGCATTTCTTTCCGTTCCTGCTTAGTCATAGCGGCTGTAGAATCCTGCGCATATGCTCCCAGGCTAATCATAAAAGCAACTGCAAATGCACTCAATACCTTGGTTTTCATAACGTTATTTGAGTTAATTAATAGGTTGTACAGTAATTAAAAACCATTGACTGGGTTAATTATCTACTACATTCAACTGATCAAGCTATGATTTGTTCCTGATTTCCATTTAAAGGGCTCAATTTGATAAGCAGAGTCTTTTATGATTGGCGATGCAAAAGCGAACATTTATAGAAGCGACAACGTTTTCTAACTAAGCAGCAGGAAACCGAAAAGGCGGATTTTCCGTACCTTTGTCTGGTCAAACGGTTCTGCCGCTATCTGTATGCTCGATTCGCTGCTTACTCCTTCTCCATCAGTCACTTCGCCTGATTTACCCGTTTTTTACACGCCTTCGCTCACGCAATACATCCGCCGAAAAACCAGTACAGTAACCATTGGGGATGTGCCGCTTGGATCTGATTATCCAATTCGAGTACAGTCGATGACAACTATCGACACGATGGATACGTTAGGATCTGTGGAGCAATCGATCCGAATGATTGAAGCGGGTTGTGAGTATATACGCATTACGGCGCCGAGCGTAAAAGAAGCTCAGAATCTGGAGAATATCCGGAAAGAACTTCGAGCACGAGGTTACACAACACCACTGGTAGCCGATATTCATTTTACACCCAATGCCGCCGAATTAGCAGCCCGAATTGTCGAAAAAGTACGCATCAATCCCGGAAACTACGCTGATCGGAAACGTTTTGAGTTTATTGACTACACCGATGCCGCCTATGCGTCAGAACTAGAGCGTATTCGAAGTAAATTTCTGCCACTGGTTCGAATCTGTAAAGAATACGGTACGGCTATGCGTATCGGCACCAACCATGGTTCGCTTTCCGATCGAATCCTGAGCCGGTACGGCGACACCCCTGTCGGCATGGTCGAGTCCGCCCTGGAGTTTCTGCGGATTTGTGAGGACGAGAACTATTATAATATAGTTCTGTCGATGAAGTCAAGCAACCCACAGGTCATGGTGCAGGCCTACCGATTGCTGGTTCAGCGATTGGCCGAAGAAGGGCTGAAACCCTATCCTCTTCACCTTGGCGTTACGGAAGCGGGCGAGGCTGAAGATGGGCGTATAAAATCGGCACTTGGCATTGGAACATTGCTTGAAGATGGGATTGGCGATACAGTTCGTGTGTCATTAACCGAGGAACCAGAGCGAGAAGCACCTGTTGCTCAGGCTTTAATCGATCGATATACGAATCGAGCATCTATCAGTAAACCAATTCCGGCAGTTACCTCCTACCCGATCAATCCGTTTCAATACATACGTCGGGCAACGCACGAAGTGGCTAACTTTGGCGGCCAGAATGTGCCGCGTGTCATTGCCGATTTCAGTCATGCGCCTGTTCATGAACATGATGATTTAAAGCCCATCGGTCATTTTTACTTGCCTGAACCGGACAAATGGCGTATGAATGATCTTGGTGCTGATTACATCTACACGGGTTCACAGCCTGCGGCTTTCATGTTGCCCAACGGTTTAAAACAAATCCTGGATTACTCTGTCTGGAGAACCATGGCAGATCAGTTCAATATATTTCCTCTGTTGACTGCTGATGACTATTTATTAGCTCGTTCAAACGGCAATTTCTTGCATGAACGTTTGAATTTCGTTCAGGTATCACTCCCTGAATTTTCGGAAGAACTGACTACGAGCATCAGCAATGACTCAACCATCGTTCTGCTGATTAAAACGGACAATGCACATGCCATGCCCGAATTGCGTCGTCTATTTGTTGAGTTAATAAATCGGTCGATTACGGTTCCTGTAGTTGTACAACGGGATTATTCAACTATTGCGAACAATGATATTCCACTGTATGCAGCTACGGATGTTGGCGGGTTGTTGATTGATGGGCTGGGCGACGGAATTATGCTTTCTGCGATGGCATCAGAAGCCCAATCGGATAGGCTCAAAACGCTGAATAGTCTGGCATTTGGTATTTTGCAGGCAGCCCGAACGCGCATCACCAAAACCGAATATATTTCCTGCCCTTCCTGCGGCCGGACTCTTTTCGATCTTCAGGAAACAACAGCACACATTCGACAACGTACCGATCACTTAAAAGGAGTTAAAATCGGCATTATGGGTTGTATTGTAAATGGCCCCGGTGAAATGGCCGACGCTGATTATGGTTATGTAGGCATCGGTCGAGACAAAATTGCATTGTATCGAGGACAGCAGGTGATCAAGAAATCAGTCCCGGCAGATCGGGCCGTTGATGAGCTCATTGAACTCATTCGTGAAGATAAACGCTGGATTGAACCGACTTTAGAAAACGTATGATGGCTGGTCGTCTACAGTAATCAATTGTATATCTACTACTGTAAGCCGATCGCCCAAAACCCAACTACTTGTGAACAGATTCATTGATTATTTAAAGATCGGGCCTGTTTTCGCCTATTTCCTACGGGTATTCCGCAAACCCGATCCGGCCCATCCGACGAGCGTAAACCTTCGTATGATGCATGGCATCAATCGGATTTCGATTGTTATGTTTCTGATTGCCATTATTGTGTACACTGTTCGTCACTGCGGCCGATGAATACCGAAACCATTCGCGAGTACTGCATTGCCAAAGTGGGGGCTACCGAATCCTTTCCGTTTGGGGGAGATGCGTTGGTGTTTAAGGTCGGGGGAAAGATGTTTGCGCTTCTTTCAACTGAAAGTCAGCCCACTACAATTAACCTGAAATGTGATCCTGAGTTGGCCGTCCAACTACGTGAAGAACACGCAGCAGTGGCGCCCGGTTATCACATGAACAAGACGCATTGGAATACAATCACGATTAATGGAACCGTTCGAACAACCGATCTACAGGCCTGGATTGATCACTCGTATGAATTGGTTCGAAAAAGTCTACCTAAAGCCGTACAGGCTACATTAAACTAATTCGACGGCTTGTTCAGGCATTCTTGAACTACTAAATTCGCAGAATTAGGAAAACCCAGAGAGATATGGAAGTAACTGCGTTATGTCTGCTTTTCGGGATTTATTTGACCGTTCGCTATTTTCTGGTCGATCATGATACCGCGTCGGACAAGGACCTGAAGCGATTCAGTAAAGGAATTGATTTAATCCAGAATCGCCAGCTCTCCGAAGCTTATCTTTATTTCAACAACGCCGTTCGTCAACATCCTAAATCGGCGATTGCATACGCTTATCGGGGAAAATGTCAATTGATTCAGGAGAATTATTATTCAGCCATCTACGATTTGACGGAAGCCATTAGTCGCGATAATACATTGGCCGAATGCTATTTAGATCGCGGTATTGCCTATTATAAAACGGATGAATTTCAGCAGGCATTTCGTGAGTTTGATAAGGCCGTCTGGCATTATCGCGATGAGCAACCCGACGCTTACCGTTGGCGTGCGATTGCCCGGATTCAGCTTCGCCAGCTTCCTCAAGCAGAGAATGACTTACGAAGAGCTGTTGCTCTTGGCGACGAAAATTCCTTCCACTTACTCCTCCAGCCTCCTTTTACCCGGCCAGTATATCAAAAGTAATTTACAAAATACGGCTTACGAGTTAGGATTTATGTATAAGGTTTAACACATATAAATCGTAACTCGTAAGCCGTTATTTATTTTATTTTTCCCATTTGCTCCACGTTTCGGCGAGTGTCGATATGGCTGGCCTGAGCTAATTCCATTGATTTTTGGGCTGCTTTCTGAGCATCAGCGCTTTTTCCTCCCCGACGGTAAGCTTCGGCTAGTTCAAAATATAAATCAGCCTGATCTTTAGGACCTGGTTTTAAAGCCAATCCTTTATTGACCCATTTGGCCACCGTTGGCACATCACTGGCATCGGGACTACTTCGATTAAACAGCCGTGAAATGTAGAGATACTCGGGTATAGTTAAGGCATTCGAATTCACCTGATTATCCATCCGATCAACGGCTTTTGCTGTCTGGCGGGCGCGAAAATAAGCGTTTACTTCGGGCAATAGCGTTCGATTGGCAGCCACTTTAGGATCAATACCAATTTTGATCAATCCCTGTTTTACCTCCAGTATTTTGGCGACCGGAAACTGCGCTCCACGTCCGCTATACAACGACGACATCAGAATATTTTCAGCCACTTGCTGCGTCTCCTGAACCCCGTACGATTTTCGATAGGTATCCAGATGATTGAGCATATATTGAAACATCGGATTCTCATAATCCAACACCAGTTTTTGTAATGCCAGCCAGTTTGTCTGATTCGCATAAGTTGCTGGTGATTGTTGCTTGGCGTACTCGTTCATAGCGGCCATATTAGCTACTGTGTCACGCGTTATGCGGGCATACATGCCATAGTCGATCAGGAAATTAGTAGATCGTTCACCCTGCTGAAAGCGCGACTTCATGGTCTGGCTCCGCGTCTGTGGATCTAACGCGTTATTGCCATGACGGATCACTTCGTCCGTCGAGTTATTGCTCATTGCGAAGTGAACCATATTTTGCTGCGGATCGAAATAAAGAAATAACGGCAGCGAAGGCACAAACAAATGATGGCTCGTTAGAAATGACTGGGTAGCTGGCTGATTGATATCCAGTTTTGTGCTGATAAACTTACTATTATAAGCTTTCCCTACCCGACTATCTTCCAGCGTGGGTATAAAACTCTGACAAACATGGCAGGTTGGCGAAAAAACCTCGACAAATACGGGCTTCCCAGTTCGTCGGGCTTCCTGAAAAACAGCCGCAAGTGGAATCTGTCGGAAATTAATTCCTCCCGGAGTGGATGCCCCCTTTTGACCAAGCGCTATGTTTGCAACAAAAAGCAGCAGAAAAATCTTTTTCATGAATCGTACAATCAGTGATAAACAGGCATTAGCAAATAAACGACCAGGATGCTGGCTTCGTGTTATTTTTGCTGTTTTTCCTGTTGTTTAATCTCCTCTTCCAGCCGCTTACTCAGTACTCGACAGGTGTTCTCAATATCATTGGCCATGCGCTGATCGCCAGTTGCGTTTACGGCTGTGTCGGCAATACCACTCATCATCTCAATCAGGAACCGTTTCATGTCGACAACCTCCATATCCTTTGTCCAGAGGTCGATTTTGAGTGTACTGTTATGGTAGTGATCCCAGAGAGCAATGGCTATGGCACGCGTATCGCTGAGTCCCTCGTTGGGATTATCAGTAGCTTCCCAGTAGATTTTATCGGGAATGTTCTGGTTGTCTAACTCAACCGAAAAATGAATATCTGATTTTTTCATAGAGACAAATTTACGGAGCGCAACCGGAAACCCATCCGGAAAATTTATATTGACTACCTATTTTCCATTTTAACAAAAACGGCCCAATCTGCTGACGGGGCCGTTTTTGTTTTCAAAAAAGAGTACTCTGTTAACGATTCTCAACCAATGCTTTAAACTCATCGACTGTTATGTCTTGAGTTGCAATTGTCAATTGAGATTTTGCATAATCGATCACTTTATTGTCATACACCTGATTGAAAGTGCTGGTGTAATTCTGACCATTATTCTTATCATCCATCAGGTAGTTCTGCGCAATTCGGTCGATGGTTTTATTCATCTCTTCATTGTCACTATCGGCAAATCCGAACTGATCACGAACCATCTGGCGGGTTGCGTTTAATAGTTCTTCATTCTCCACCTTGATGTCGGCTTTCTCAGCGATTTTATTTTTGATCAGTTGTAATTTCACTGATTTCGTGAAATCGTCGTACTGCTCTTCAATCTGCTCCGGCGTAAATTTCCCTTCGTTTACTTCAAGCAACCAGTTTTTTAGAAACTCGTCGGGCAATAAAATTGGAGTATTGTCGAGCAACGTTTTCTCAATATCTAAACGCAGCAACTGAGCGGCTTCACGAGCGTAATTACCCCGAATGACTTCTGCCACTTTCGTACGGAATTGTTCTTCGTCTTCAACTGCATTCGCACCCAATACTTTATCGAAAAATTCCTGATTTAATTCAGCTGGCTCATGACGGGTAATATCGTCGATCTCGAACGTAAATTCGCCTGTCAGATTTGCGGCTTCTTCTGGCTTAGCGCCCGTTGCATTAGCCCGTGATTTTTCATCGGGGAAAGCCTGATCCAATACAAACGTTACTGCATCACCTTTTTTCTTGCCAATAAACTGCCCTTTTGCTTCTTCGGCCATTTTATTCATTGGCAGAGCGGTTTTTGCTGAGAAACCAGTTTCACCTTCATGTGTAGCCACTTGCTTCAGTTCACCATAAATAGTATCTCCATCACCTACTTCTTCACCATGCGTATGGGTATGGAAACGCTGCTGTAGGTCTGAAATCGTCGAATTGATCTCTGCATCACCAGCCTGAATTTCGTACTGGGTTACGCTTGGCAGATCGCTGAAATCAATGTCAAACTCAGAAGCAAGACCTAAGGTGTAGCTAAATGCAAAATCGGTTTGGTTATCCCAATCTATCGTATCAGCCTGCTCCCGATCAGGAATCGGATCACCCACGACCTGCAATTTATTTTCACGGATGTAATTAGTGACCGTTTTGCTTAGCATGGAATTGATTTCGTCCACTAAAATGCTTTTGCCATACATTTTCTGAACGAGCGAGGCTGGCACATGACCAGGGCGGAATCCTTTCAATTGAACTCTCCGACCGTAGTCTTTCAGTTTCTTATCAACTTCAGGTTTATAATCAGCAGGGGTTAGTGTAATTTTCAGCGAAGCATTGGTGTCGCTAGCTTTTTCGAGCGTAATATCCACGGGTATGTCTGTTTAAAAATGAAAGAGCGAAAGAATGAAAAAGCGAAAGAGTGAATTGTTATAGACAACGCTCTTTCGCTCTTTCATTCTTTCGCTTTTGTACTTTGTACGGGCGGAGGGACTCGAACCCCCATGCCTTGCGGCACCAGATCCTAAGTCTGGCACGTCTACCAATTTCGCCACGCCCGCATGGCCTACAGGTGGAAAGCTATATAGTCTGGTAGTTGTAATGTGGTTGTCAGTCCTAAACCTTTGCAACCCTAAAACGCTACAACTTTATAACTCGTCTCTGTGTTTGGGAGTGCAAAAGTATGAAAAAAAATGAACAGATCAAGCAAATTGATCAAAGGTTTTATTTTTAGTTAATCTTGACTCATTTTTCGCTGAATAATTTGTTATCTTGGTAGTACGAGTACAACCTATAAGCCATTACTGCAAAGAAGCCATTTATGACAAATGCAATCGAACGTCGACCCGAAGCCGAACCCGTGATCGATTTGGAGTTGGAACGGCAGGAGATCCTGAAACGCTACCGACGCTTGTTGCGGGCCGCAAAACCGATGCTCAAGGGCGACGACGCCAAATTGATTAAGAAAGCCTTTAACACGTCGGCAGAAGCGCATAAAAATATGCGTCGACGGTCGGGCGAACCGTATATATACCACCCTCTGGCTGTTGCACAAATAGCCGTTGAAGAAATTGGGCTGGGAACAACCAGTATTGTAGCCGCTTTGTTGCATGACGTTGTTGAAGATACAGATACAACAATAGCCGATATTGACCGAGCTTTTGGCCCTAAAGTTGCCCGTATTATCGACGGATTAACTAAGATTTCGGGTTATTTTGAGTACGGTTCGTCGCAACAGGCTGAGAATTTCCGAAAAATGCTGCTGACGTTATCCGACGATGTTCGGGTAATTCTGATCAAACTGGCCGACCGGCTTCATAACATGCGGACGCTGGACTCGATGCCCCGCGATAAGCAGCTGAAAATTGCTTCCGAAACGATCTATATCTATGCTCCCTTAGCTCACCGGCTAGGCTTGTATGCGATAAAATCGGAACTGGAAGACCTTTATCTGAAACACGTTGAGCCAGAAGCGTATAAGGATATTGCTAAAAAACTACGCGACACTCGTCTTGCCCGCGATCGGTTTATCAGCCGATTCATTGAACCAATTGAAAAGGATCTGTCCGAAACCGGAATCAAATATGTAATCAAAGGGCGGCCGAAATCCATTTATTCAATCTGGAATAAACTGAACAAATCGAAAAAGCCATTTGAGGAAATTTATGATTTGTTTGCCGTGCGAATCATTCTGAATGTTCCTCAGGACGAAGAAAAGGCAGCTTGTTGGCGGGCCTATTCCATCGTTACAGACCATTTCAAACCTAACCCTGATCGGCTGAAAGACTGGATCAGTACTCCACGGGCAAACGGTTATGAGTCGCTTCACACAACAGTTATGAGCCGACAGGGCCAGTGGGTGGAGGTGCAAATCCGTTCGGAACGGATGAACGAAATTGCCGAGAAAGGGTATGCGGCCCACTGGAAATACAAAGGCAATGATACGCAGACTGGCGCAGGTATTGAAGCCTGGATTAGTCAGGTTCGCGATATGATCGAATCGGCAGGTAGTGACGGCAAAAAAGCGGCTATCGAGTTCGTTGACGATTTCAGAAGCAATCTGTATAGCGAAGAAGTCTTTGTCTTTACGCCCAAAGGCGATTTACAGGTACTACAACGTGGTGCCACAGCACTCGATTTTGCTTTCGACATTCATACTCAAGTTGGTGCCCGATGTATGGCCGCTAAGGTCAATAATACGTTAGTGCCGCTGAGTTATGTCCTGCAAAATGGCGATCAGGTTGAGGTAATTACCTCCAACCGACAAAAACCAAACGAAGATTGGCTGCGCTTTGTCGTCACGTCGAAAGCCAAGACCAAGATCAAGGACTTAATTAAGGAGGAGAATAAACGCTACGTGACCGATGGTCGCGAAATGGTCAACAAGAAGCTACGATTGCTTCGAATGGAAATGACCAACGAAATCATCAATCAGTTACGGGCGTATTTCGGCTCAAAAACGACCGACGATTTTTTCTACCGGGTTGGCAAAGGGCACATTGATGTTGGTGAACTAAAGAAATTCAAGGCCGATAAAGAAGCCAAAGAAAATCGCACGAATAAACTCAATACGGATGCGCTACCTGATGCAAAAGCCTTCGTAAAAGAACTTAAAAAGATCCACGGGGAGCGAGCTGACGCCGATATGCTCCTTATCGGTGAAGATATGGATCGGATTGATTACACACTGGCCAAATGCTGTAATCCCATTTCAGGTGATGACGTATTCGGTTTTGTGACCATCAATGAAGGCATTAAAATTCACCGCGTTACCTGCCCAAACGCTGTTGAACTGATGTCGAATCATGGCAACCGGATCATAAAAGCCAAGTGGACTTCTCAAAAAGAACTCGCTTTCCTGGCTGGACTTCGCATCACTGGCACTGATCGTGTGGGCCTGATCAACGACGTGACACGAGTCATTAGTAACGAGTTACACATCAATATGCGATCTGTAGCCATCGACTCTAAAGATGGAATTTTCGAAGGCCATATCCGACTCTACGTTCACGACACGGCTCACCTGGAAACCCTTATGCACAAACTAGAACGAGTGCAGGGAGTCTTTGAGGTGGTACGATTTGACTCCTAGTCTGTTCCCAGCTTCTGGTTTCAGGGTTAACGTTTCATAGTCTGTAGAGCTACCTGAAACTTTGAACTTGAAACTTGAAACCTAGAACCATAAACTTCTACCTTTGTACTTTCATTTAATCGAAATCGGATATGCCTGCGCCGACACAATCAAATTTAGACGCTGCCCAATCGATTTTCCGGGCTTATCTTGAACGGAAAGGCCTGCGAAAAACCCCAGAGCGGTTCGCCATACTCGAAGAGATTTATAATCGTCAGGATCACTTTGATGTCGATGAGTTATACATCTCTATGAAAAATAAAAAGTACCGGGTTAGCCGGGCAACCGTTTATAATACCTTAGATGTATTGGTTGACTGCGATCTGGTAACAAAACATCAGTTTGGTCGGAACCTGGCTCAGTACGAAAAATCATATGGTTATCGCCAGCACGATCACCTGATTTGTACTGACTGTCATAAAGTGATGGAATTCTGTGATCCACGTGTCCAGAATATCCAGAACATGGTTGGTGAGATGCTGAAATTCAACGTCATGCACCACTCGCTAATTTTCTACGGCTCCTGCGCCCGCGATTTCTGTGAAAATCGGGAATTAGCAGAAAAAGAGCCGCAGGGCATCTCTGCTTCTATGGCGGAATAGGAAAGAGATGTATGATATAGAATGTATGATGTATGACCAGCAACCCACCTTATACATTCTATATCATACATCTCTTTTGCTTACTCCATCCCAATGGCGCTTACTCTTTGGGACCTTCATCAAAAGCTAACTATTCAGTTTACTAGTATTCAAGAATTTGCGTAACCATAGCCGTATTACGGCCCAATTAGAATGATTGATGTTTTATTAGGCCTCCAGTGGGGCGACGAAGGTAAGGGTAAAATTGTTGATGTTCTGGCTCCCCAATATCAGGTAGTAGCCCGTTTTCAGGGTGGTCCGAATGCTGGCCACACACTCGAATTTAATGGTTTGAAGCACGTTCTTCACCAGATTCCGTCTGGCATTTTTCGGGATGATATCCTGAATATCATCGGCAATGGAGTTGTTCTCGATCCAATTGTTTTCAAAAAAGAAATTGACGGACTAGCCAAATTCAACCTTGGCCTTGTCCAGGATACACCGACAGACAAGCTTCAGATTTCCCGTAAAGCATCTATTATTTTACCTACGCACCGATTGCTCGATGCGGCTTATGAGCAAGCAAAAGGAGAATCAAAAATTGGCTCAACCTTACGTGGCATCGGCCCAACGTATCAGGACAAAGTAGCTCGTCAAGGATTACGTGTCGGGGATATTCTTTCGCCAAATTTTCGAGCGAAATACGATAAGTTAGTGTCAATTCATAAAGTCATTCTGGAGCAGAATAACTTCGATTATGCTTCTGTTTTGCCTCAGGCCGAAACGGAGTTTTTCGACGCCGTCGAGTTCATGAAGCAATTCAAATTGACCGATAGTGAATATACGATCAACGACGCCTTATCGACTGGTCAGAAAATACTGGCCGAAGGCGCTCAGGGGTCGCTGCTTGATATAGATTTTGGTTCGTACCCTTTCGTAACGTCGTCTAATACCATGACTGCTGGTGCCTGTACGGGTCTGGGCGTGGCTCCCCGGCAGATTGGTGAAGTATACGGCATCTTTAAAGCATATTGCACACGGGTTGGTAGTGGTCCATTCCCAACCGAACTTTCTGATGAAACCGGAGAGCGAATTCGGCAGGAAGGGCGTGAGTTTGGCGCAACGACGGGTCGACCACGGCGATGTGGCTGGCTTGATCTGCCAGCGTTAAAATACGCCATCATGATTAATGGGGTGACTCAATTAGTGATGATGAAAGTCGATGTGTTGAATATATTCGACGAGATAAAGGTCTGTACGCACTATCAATTACCGGATGGAAGTACTACAGAGCAATTGCCCTATGATCTTTGTGATACAGCAGTAACACCCATTTATAAAACATTCAAAGGCTGGCAGGCTGATTTGACCAATATTCGTTCCTTTAGCGACGTTCCTGAAGAACTGGCCGAATACGTTTATTTTTTAGAAGACACGCTGGGATTGCCAATCAACTTTATCTCTACCAGCCCTGACCGAGAGGCCATTATTCACCGTCAGGCAGTTATTGCGTAGCAGCACCTCACCCCTAGCCCCTCTCCTGTTTTAGGAGAGGGGAACACTTTCTAAAGTGTGTACTTTCTCTTTGAGTTTCCGACATGTCAGCAACAAACTTTTACCAGACTTTTTATCAGACCGATCAACTTTATCGATTGGCGAATGAGTCGTGGAGTAGCCAGACTGTCGATTCTACAATTGTCTTAGAGGAACAAGCAGATTTAGCTGATACATCTAATTTGTTGGCTGATCTTGATGCGTTATCATTCAAAGAAGTGGGCGTTGAAGAGACTATTTTAGTGGATACGATCTTGCCAGAAACGCCAGTTTCGATCAATACTGAACAAGAATCAAAGCAGCCAGAGGTATTACCTGCATCTACTCCTCGCCCAACAGTGCCTTCTATCACTCCACCTATTCAGCAAAAACCAAAATTGCCGCCTTTAAACCATAAAGTATTGTTACTCGCTGACGAAGAGTTAGATCCGAGCAATCTGCTTTTTCTGGAAAAGATTCTGAAAGCCGTAAATCTGAATATTGCGGGCGTCGATTTATTAAATATTCATGGAGTTCACGAGATGGATTTCCCGGAATTATTGCGTGGCAAATACATTAATCACTTCATTACATTTGGTGTACCCTTTGAGCGAATTAATCTCGATATTATGATGGACCGCTATGCACCGGTTCGTTTTGAGGGAATTACCTTTCTTATGGCCGATTCGCTGCCAACTATCGAAGCTGATCAGCAATTAAAGAAACGTCTCTGGGGCGCTTTACAACGTATCTTCCTCCGCTAATTAGCTAATTATTGTGGCTTTCAGTCGGGAAAGGGATCGAATGTGAGAGAACGTGGTCAACAAATAAATCCGATCAGGTAGAAAATAGCCATTTCCAGATAGCAGCCGTAGAACTTCCAATTTCCCATACTGAGAATAGTAGAAATACTATTCCAAAACCTCCCATCACGTACACCATCAAATAATCACCTTCCAACTGCACCTTTTCGGGATTACCCGGATCGTAATACATCGTAACCTCGTCGCCAATCTGATAGGCTGGTGGATTTCGGCCCTCCGAGCTATGAAAAACCCGCTCGCGTCCATCTTGTGTCTGATAGCGAATGGAGGGAGCCACCGGATACTCGCGCGGTTTCATTCGATGCATGCCAATGACGACTCCTTTGGTCATTATCCACTCCTTAATTAACTGCTGACTTGAATAATAGATGTAATACGCAATACTGAGAAACAGTACGCCAATTGAAAAGAAGAGGAAAATAAACAAGTCACCGGCAGGTAATTTCATGATTGATAGCGTGTTTCCCGGAGAAGGGAGTATGCCACGAAATTCTTCTAAAATGAGCCTAAAAACGAAGGAAAGTCAACAACTAGCTGCTTTGAACCAATAAGTTGTCGTATTTCCCTGTCAATAACCATTTTCGCTATTGACTGCACATCGAACGAAAATATTCCCCACCTATCCCTAAATCGCTTGCATCAATAGGGTACTATTTGCGAATTTACAGTCGTTTTCTTGTTAACAACCTGACCCAGTCGCCCGGTAGCTTTCCGGCTTCGAGAATGACTCTAATTACACGACTTCGTTCCTTCTTTTCTACCCGCAATAAGTCTGCGTCTGTTTCAGCAGCACCCGTTGCTGCGTCCATACCCATCTCTGCATCTCTGGATAATTCAGCTATTGGCCAACTAACCAGTGAGCTCCTTGCCTATACACCGCCTATTCCTACTTATCAGGTAGAAGTCTTACCGGATTGGCTGGCTGACGAAGCTAGTTTACGCGACGAAGGTGTATTGTTCGGACTTTCAGAAGCACGACCTGATACTAAGGTTGCGCAGATACGAGCTTATTTTGGTCAGCAGTCTGCTCCACTGACCGAATCTATAGAACAACATACAGAAAAAATTCGCGAGCTGAATGGATTGATTGAGCAACGTGAACACCATAGTTCGACGCTTCGCGATCAGATTAATGATTTACGCGGTAAGAAACCAGTTACAAACAACCTGGTTCGAAATGGGTTCAGTTTTACATTGTCTGTTTTTCTTTCCATTGGAGCTTTCTTTTTAATTGACGAGACTCTCCGCCCGGTTTTCCCAAACCACTGGATTGCAATTGGCGTATTTCTGGCCGGGATGTTCAATCTTTTTGGGCAGGTTTCCTTTTTTTATGAGCTAAACTCACGATTGAGTCTCCGTCGGTTGCTCGAAGAAATAGGGCTTCCGTTGGCGGCTTCCTTGTTTGTCTTGGCTCATGCCCTACAATCGAAACCCCTATGGCAAGCGATTAGCCTTTTTGTATTCGTATTTTTCGTTTTTCTACTCTCCGGGAAATTACTACTTAGCACATTGTCACTTCTCCAGCACGATTTCTCAATTATCCAGCAAAATCGCGAGTTAGTAGTTAACAAAGCCCAAAATCTACCCATTTGGGAAGGAGAGATTTCGCGGCTGAATCAGGAGATTGACCACATACGAACCCAGAAGTGGCCCGTGGTAACAGATCTAAATCAGGCAGAAGCTGCATTGGCCCGTTTGAACACTCAGCGCGATGCGTTTGTTCATCTATTTATAAGCGAGTTTGAACTCGCCCGAAGCCTGCGTGATCGGCTTTCGGAAGGCCAACGAAACCTACTGATAAATTATGATTGATGAATTCTACGCTACTTAGTTTTAATAAGAATGCCTGATTATCATTCATCACTTATAATTGAATATGGAACCAACAAATAATCCCGATTTCCAACATGGCTACGCGAGTGGTGTGGAGGGAGTCAATCGGGAAACATACGAAGGCTATTTATCGAGCCAGATCAATACGGATTGGCTTTCCGAACGAATTCAGGAAAAGCGAACCGAACTGGCCAATACGGAGCAAAAATTAACTGAAACGACGGAAGCGAATCGGACAGCGTTTGGTAAGCTGCAAACGCACACGCTCGAAGTCGATCGTCTGGACAGGCAGGTAAAGCAGTATGAATCAGACAAACAAGCCTTAGAAACAGATCGGGATAATCTGCGTGAACGCCGAACCAAAGCTGCCCCCGACTACTCGTTACTAGCTGGAATTCTGTTTCTGATTGCCGGTATTTCGTTTTTGGCGGGTGATCTGATTATCTCACACGAAATTGTTGCCTACGCTCTCAACATTCGAAATACGAATGAAGCCTGGGCCTTCGCGGTTGGTCTGGCTATGGTATCGATTCTACTGAAACCAGCTTATGACCGACTGATCGAGAAACCGTATCAGGAAGATCCGGAACACAATACCCAGAAATACAGTCGCTTTAAAATGGCCCTAGCCGTATTTTCTGTATTGACCCTGGCTGTATTAGGCTGGTTCCGTTACGAAGCTTATCGAACTGATCAGTTAAAAGCAGCTATTAACAAATCCATTCGGCAGCTTCAGGTAAATCCTGATCCTACGTCGGCAACTCAAGCTTTGAGTCCAAGGACGATGAATCAGATTGAGAAGCAGTTAAGCGAATCCAGTGAATTGAATCTAGCCTTAGTGAATAGTCCATGGGCGTTGCTGTCATTCGTGCTAAGTGGTATTCTTTTCGCGCTGGCAGGGGCAGTTTGTTTAGGAATTGCCTTGCCTGTATTATCGGCATTCTGGTTCCGATGGCTTCAGGCTGATATTAAGCTTTGGAAATTGCGTCGGCGTATCAAGCGATTAGATGCAAAAATCGCTCCTATTGAAGAGCAACTTGCTCAACAACGTACCCAACAAAATGTACTTCAACACGAGCTCGATTTACTGCCTGAACTCAGCGAATTGAAAGCGCAACGTCAGTCGATTACTGCGGATTTAGCCGAATTACTGGCTGAACTCAAATTGGCGCAAACTGACAGCCGAATCAGCAATTTCAACGATGGATACGGACAAGGAGAAGCCACTCGGAATGACATGAGCGACGATGAGCACCGGCAGCTTCGTAAAGAAATGCTTTCTTTACAGAATGGTAGCCGTAAGCGTACAGACGAACCTCGTACCAACGGTAATGGAAATCAACCCATTAACGGCGCCAACGGCAAAACGAATGGGTTACGACCTCATCAAACCATTCGTAAGTTTTTGTCAGATGAGCTTTAGAACTTAATGATTAGGTAGATCAACATACCTAGTTAAAATTGTTTTTGTCATGCGGAGAAACGAAGCATCTCAAAGTAGCTATATCCAAGCGCAAGGAGACGTTAAGATGCTTCGTTTCTCCGCATGACAAAATTGGTTATCCTACTGGCTTCCACTCAAAGCAAAGCTTTTCGGGATCGTCACTTTCGATTTGTAAGAATCCATTTTTCGTTAAAACACCTATTGAAGCTTGATTGTCAGGCAATGTATGGGCAATAATTTGCTTGACGCCTGTCTGTTTCCAGCCGTGATTAATTAGTGTTTCAACAAGTTCTGTAGCAATACCCTTTCGTCGCCATTCTTCGGAAACTGAATACCCAATTTCAAGCGTCCCCTCAGTAGTCGGCGGGCCAAAATACCCTCCACTCGCAACTAAGGTAGCTGGAATCGCATTCGTCGGATAGGAAATCACATACCAGGCATACCACCCTTCGGCTCCCTGTCCTCCAGTCGATAATTGATCTAGAAAAAACTGAATAGCGCCCTGATCGTATTCGCCGGGAGGCCAGTCTGTTGGGATTGCCACATTTAGAAGTTTTGCCAACGAGTGTGCTCCTGATAATTCAGCTTCTAACAATGTAGGGTTGGCCGCGATGAACAGAAGCCTTTTAGAAAAGAGAAGAATTGAATTCATGCCCGAAGATAAGGCGACACGAAAGAAACGAATCAACTAATAGCCTCTACGGAATAAAAAATCCGGCAATTAAACCGCAGAGAATTAGTACGTAGGGCGGAGTTTTGGTGTACAACAACATGGCGATCGTTATCACCACAACCGCAACAGATGGCCAGTGCGGAGCCATTGGTTCGAAGAGGGCAATCGCTGCTGCTGCTGTTAATCCTGTACTAGCGGCATTGATACCAGCCAGCGATGCCCGCACGACCCGATATCGTTTTAATTGTCCCCAAAAGCGATAAACAAAGAAGATCAGAAATGTACCGGGAAGAAAAATTCCGGCTGTTGACACTAAACTTCCCCAAAGCTGCCCATTAATACCAGCCCCGCGCATGGAGAGTGCTCCGATGTACGAAGCAAACGAAAAAACGGGACCCGGCATAGCCTGAACCAGCCCTAGCCCCGACAAAAACTCTTCGTGCGTCAGATATCGCTTAAAGGCGACAAATTCATTGTACAGCATCGGCGTCAGTACCTGTCCTCCACCAAATACAAAACTGCCGTTCCGATAAAAGTTTTCGAATAGCCGAACAGGTAATGAATGTGTAAAAGCCCCTAATAAAGCCGCCGTAACAAACACACCCAGCCACAGAAAAAAATTAGCCCACTGCACACGCAGGGGCTCTTTTGTCATTCGCTGTTGTTTTTCGTAAGTGAGTGCCGTAGTAAGTCCACCTAAAGCAATGACAACAGGTGTCATAAACGGCGAGTGAAATACGTATCCTGCCAGGGTTGCAGTAAGTGCTAAAGCCAGACTGATTTTATCATTGATCACTTTCTGCCCGATCCGATAACCGGCTACAACCATAAAGCCAACGGCCATCGGCTGAATAAAACGAGTAAAGTGTAGCGACAGTTGATGCCGTTCCAGATAATAAATCCCAATAGCGGCTACGGTCATAATGCTCGCAGCGGGCAGTATCCATATGAGTAGCGTTAAATAGGCCAAATTTGGACCACCAATTTTAAACCCTAACGCCGTGATGGTTTGTGTGGATGTTGGCCCCGGCAATACCTGCCCTAACGCATTTAATTCCAACAGTTCTTCTTCCGTCAGATAGCGACGTTTTTTTACCAGCCGTTCGTAGAACATGGCCAGATGCACCTGCGGCCCTCCAAAGGTCGTGACAGCCAGAATCAGTACATCCTTCAGAAAGATGATGTATCGGATTCGTCGCACGGGAGGAGTAGCGGTCAGGTATGGGATCATGGGTTAGGAGTTAAAACGGTCAGGATTGACCTGACTATTTTTGACTATTTCTTTTTAAGTCCTAACTCCATTAATCGCTCATCCAGAAATTCACCCGCCGTCATGTCAACATAGATTTTTGGGTGCTGGGCATCAATGCAACTTTCCAGACTGGTTAAATCCATTTCGGCGCGTGGGTGCATGAAGAACGGAATCGAATAGCGCGACTGGTTCATTTTTTCGCGTGGCGGGTTCACTACCTGATGGATCGTGGATTTCAGTTTGTGATTTGTCAATCGGTCGAGCATATCTCCAACGTTTACGATAACCTGATCGGGCAACGCTGTAATGCCAATCCATTTCCCATCCCGGCGGAGTACTTCCAATCCATCAGCCGATGCGCCCATTAATAGTGTAATTAGGTTAATATCCCCATGCGCGGCTGCCCGAACGGCTCCGTCTGGCGTGGTTTCGGGATCGAGCGGGAAATAGTGTAGCGCCCGGAGAATGCTGTCGCCATTCCGGACTTTATCGTCAAAATAATTCTCTGGCAGTTCCAGATAAAGCGCAATGGCTCTCAACAATTGTTTCCCAGCGTTTTCGAGCGTACGATAAGCGGTTACAGTTGCCTCACTAAATTCCGGATATTCTTCGGGAAAAACATTGGCAGGCATATCTCCTTCTGGATCGGGCTGGCCAATGTGATAAAACTCCTTTAAGTCAGCTACTTTAAAACCCTTCGCCGTTTCTTTTCCTTTTCCAATGTAACCGCGCTGCCCATTGAGTTCGGGATGTTCGTATTTCTGCTTGACACTATCGGGCGAAGAGAAAAATTTTTGAGACGAGTCGTATAGTCGTTTGGTCAATTCATCTGTCAGACCATGATTACGGATTGCAACAAAACCAATCTGATTGAAAGCCCGGCCAAGATCCTGCACGAATTTAGCCTTACGATCAGGATCGCCTGAAGTGAAATCCGCCAGATCTAACGACGGAATTTCATTGTATAATTCTTCGGTCAACATAGACTAATTCAATTTTTACAAAAATACAAAAGTTAACCAAAAATAGAGACGCAATCCCTAGCGTCTCCTGAGCACCAGCTATAAAAATCGCCTGATTAGGAGATCATGGCTGACGCTCAGCAGACGCTAGGGATTGCGTCTCCACAAAATACATAATGCTTACCCGAAATTTTTGGCGACTTTATTCCAGTCTACCACATTCCAGAACGCCGTAACGTAGTCAGCCCGAAGGTTTTTATACTTGAGATAGTACGCATGTTCCCACACGTCAAGTCCCAAAACTGGGGTTCCTTTTTTCTCGGCTAAAGCCATTAGCGGGTTATCCTGATTGGGCGTTGATACGATTTCAACTTCATTCCCATTTTTAATCAGCCATACCCAGCCAGAACCAAATCGCGCGGTTGCTGCTTTTCCCCATTCGGTTTTGAAATTATCGAACGATGTATATTTCTTATTAATGGCGTCGGCCAAAGCACCTTTTGGCGCACCACCCGCATTCGGGCCCATAATGTTCCAGAAGAACGTGTGGTTCCAGTGCCCACCGGCATTGTTACGAACAGCGGCTGGTGTACTGGTGCTAACACTTTTCACCAAAGCGACAATATCCATTTTCGCCATGTCGGTTCCTGCAACAGCTTTATTGAGGTTATCTACATACGCTTTATGGTGTTTGCCGTGGTGAATTTCCATGGTCATTTTATCAATATGCGGTTCGAGCGCATCGGAAGCATACGGTAACGGAGCCAGCGTAAAAGGGCCTTCTGCCTGAACGGGTGTCAATCCAAACGACCGGAATGCGACCAGCCCGGCCGAAGCACTAAAAGCTAGTTTTAAAAACTCGGAGCGATTCATGCGAGTGATTAGTTTGGGAGAAAATAAAAGCGTCTACAACTTGAAAATTATTGAACACAAAACCCATTAACCGGGCGAATGTTCAATAACACAGGTCGTAGACGCAAAGAAACGAGTTTTTTCTATCCGACAGCCAATCGCGGCCAGCAACGCGACTTACTCGTACGTAATCCGGCTTAGGATACTCCGGCCAAGTGTCACTTCATCAGCATATTCGAGGTCACCCCCAATTGGTACACCCCGTGCGATGGTCGAGATTTTTAGATTAAAGGGCTTCAGCTTCTTTTGCAGGTAAAAAGCAGTTGTATCGCCTTCCATCGTTGGACTGATGGCCAAGATAATTTCGCGAACCTGTTCACCCTCAGGACCTCGCAGTCGATCCATTAACGAATCGATTTGCAGGTCGCTGGGCCCAACCCCTTCTACAGGAGAAATAATCCCACCCAATACGTGGTAAAGTCCTTTGTATTGAGCCGTATTTTCAATTGCCAATACATCCCGCGTATCTTCCACCACACAAATCAGGGATTGATCGCGTTTGTGACTCGAGCAGATCGTACATAAATCGTGATCCGACAGATTATGACACTTCTGGCAATATTTGACGTTTAAGCGCATCGCCGTCAGGCTTTGCGCCAGCAGTTCGGTTTGATCTTCATCGCGTTTCAACAAATGGAGCACGAGCCGGAGGGCGGTTTTCTTCCCAATTCCCGGCAATTTCGAGACTTCATTGACCGCGTCTTCTACAAGTTTGGATGGATATTCCAATCTGAGTGATGAGTTATAAGTGATGAGCGATGAGTTATAAGTAATAAGTTCGTTCATCACTCATCACTTATAACTCATCACTAATTTAGCACTTCCGCAGATAGGCCTCGGCGGCAGATTTCGTTCCGCATTGGGACTAGTTCTTCCCAGGAACCATTTTTGACCGTACACTTACCTTTGTAGTGAATCAGCATCGTGCATTGCTCGGCCTGTTCGGGCGTGTGATGGCATACGTCGATCAGCGTTTCGATCACGTGATCGAATGTGTTGACATCATCGTTAAACACGACGAGGTTATGCAAGTCGGTTTCAACCACTTCGTCGATCACATCGACATCCGTCGACCAGTCATTTTCTTCAAAAGGTTGCATGAGAGCGAAAAGCGTATTTACTTAGCAAATTTACAAAAAAACGACCATTTTTAAAAGTTGTTTGTCGATACAATCATGTTCGATTTACGAAATACGAGCTACGATTTGATTTAGTTGCGCGCTGTGAAATTGTGATTTGTAACCCGTAATTCGTACGTTTCTTCCATGAATACTACACTCGCTTTAATCATCCTGATTGCTTATTTCGGCATGTTGATTGCCGTTTCATTTTACACCGCTCGTGGGGCCGATACGAATACGTTTTTCACGGCAAACCGGCAGTCGCCCTGGTGGTTGGTGGCCTTCGGAATGATCGGGACTTCGCTGTCGGGCGTTACGTTTATTTCGGTGCCGGGTGCCGTTGGCAAGATTGGTTTTTCGTATTTTCAGGTTGTTCTGGGCTATATCATTGGCTATTTTGTAATTGGCTCAGTCCTAATGCCGCTATACTACAGGCTGAATCTGATTTCGATCTATGGTTATCTCGAAAAACGTTTTGGCTTCTGGTCGTATAAAACGGGCGCTGGCTTTTTTCTGCTTTCCAGAAGTGTTGGCTCCGCCGTTCGACTTTATGTAGCAGCGGGCGTCCTGCAACTTGCCTTATTCACTCCACTAGGCGTTCCATTTGAGGTTTCAGTGTTCATCACTATTGGCCTCATCTGGATTTATACATTCAAAGGGGGCGTTAAAACGATTATTGTTACGGATACACTTCAAACAGTATTTTTGGTTACGGCTGTAATCCTGACAATCGTTCTTATTTCTAAAGAATTAGGGCTATCCTTTGGCGGATTGGTTCAAACGGTACAAGACAGCCCAATGTCGCAGATTTTCTTCTGGGAGGGCAACGATTCGAAGAATTTCTTTAAACAATTCATCTCGGGTGCCTTTATTGCGATTGTAATGACAGGGCTGGATCAGGACTTAATGCAGAAAAACCTGACCTGCAAAAATATTGGCGAAGCTCAGAAGAATATGTTCTGGTTTACCGTAACGCTTGTAATCGTAAACTTTTTATTTCTTTCACTAGGCGTCTTGCTCTATGCATTTGCCCAACGCGAAGGTATTCAGATTCCTACCCGAACGGACGATCTCTACCCTACTCTAGCATTGAATCATCTTGGTTTAGTAGTTGGCATTACCTTTCTGCTGGGAATAACAGCCGCAACCTATGCTAGTGCAGATTCGGCACTCACGGCGTTGACAACCTCATTCTGCATTGATTTTATGAATGTAGAAAATCGTCCGGAAGCGGAACGGTCCCGGATCAAGCACATTGTTCACATCGGATTTTCAGTTCTCTTTTATATAATCATCATCGTCTTTCGGCAATTAAACAGCAAGGAAGTGATTACGGCTGTTTTTGATATTGCAGGCTACACATACGGCCCTTTACTTGGACTCTATGCGTTTGGTATTTTCAGCAAACGACCGGTTATGGATGGGGCTGTTCCGTTTATTTGCATTGCCTCACCCATCCTGACGTACATTGTCAATGAAAATTCGGTGGCCTGGTTCGGTGGGTATCAATTTGGTTTCGAACGCTTATTGCTCAATGGGTTATTCACCTTTTTAGGCCTTCTGGCCGTATCGAAACCTGTGAAAAACGAAACACCTGTACCTGTTTCCTAGCCATCTTAATTTGTTCCGTTATGAGCTATACTTTCCGTCTACTTTGTCTGTTTCTGCTTAGCGGCCTGTCAGCTTCGGCTCAATTCTGTTTTTCGCCCGAAAGGCCTCAAATCGGGCAAATGGTGTCGTTCACATATACGCCCCAAACAACTCCATTAGCTAAGGATAGTATTCTGGAAGCACGTTATGTCCGTTATGGGGCTCCTAATGTAATGAATATCAGTCGCCCATTGACGGCTACGCTGGTGCGCCAGGGCAATGATTATGTAGGTGAAGTATATATCCCGAAAAAGGATGTGACCGGAACGATGCTCTATTTCCGAAATAGTAAGCAACCACAACGTACCGATCTGAACTGCGGACGATTTTACGTCATTCCTGTTTGCGATAGTGCTGGCCGAATAGTACCTCACGTAACAGGCGGTCAGGCATCCGTATTTACACGCAGTCATTTTCTGAATGAAACCAGTACTCGCCCTGATCCAGATTGGGTTATTCGATTGTATGAACATGAACTTGCTTTAAATCCAAGCTTAAAACCAACGTATTGGGCAGATCATTTAGGCGCACTGATCAAACAGAAAAAGCCTGGTTATGGACCAAGAGTCAAATCCGCTATTGATGCCTACCTGGCTTCCCGCCCAACACCTACTATGGCTGAATTGACGGATGCCGTGCGGCTTTATGAAAGCATGGGGGATTATCAGAAGGTAGCAATCCTGCGTGAGCGTCAGAAAACAGTTGATCCATCGGGTTCGCTGATGCAGAAAGATCGCGCCATAGCTATTCGGAATGAAACAGATTGGGGACGTAAAAAAGCGGCTTATGAAGTGTTTCTACGCGAATTTCCAACATCTTCTCATCTGCCCGATCTGGCCGTAATTATGACCAATGGGTATTATAAAAACAACGATATACGGGGGCTGGTCACGTTTGTAGACAAGCTTCCTGACGCCCAGATCGACCCCCTGGTAGTAAATACTATTGTGGTTCAATTAGCTGAAGAACGGCGCTCTTTGCCCGAAGCAGAACAGCTAATTAAACGCGCAATAACGGTACTGAACGCTCAACCCAAACCTCGACCTTCACCCATTACCTGGGAAACGGACAAACAAACTCGCCAGCGACAATTAACCAACACGCTTGCCCGAACGCTGGAGCAGCAGGGAAAAGATGCAGATGCCTTTACGGCCTATCAATCCGTTGTTAATCCAGAAGCAGCGGAAACCAGTGACCCTGTTACCACTGAACGCTATTTCCGTTGCGCCCTCCGAACGAATCATGCTATCGAAGCCCAACCGATGGTAGAAGCGGCCATTCAGGCTGGCAAAGCAACTCCCAGCTTAAAAACCGCCCTGCGCGACTGGTACGCTAAACAACCTGGCAATGATCCGACAAAAGCAACAGCTTATCTGATCGATCTGGAAGCCGATCTGAAAGCCGACCAGATGGACGAATTGCAACAAAAACTGATCAATGAACCAGCCCCTTCGTTTGCCCTGACAGACTTGCAGGGCCGAAGTATTTCATCATCGGCGTTTAAAGGGAAAGTGATTGTGCTGGACTTCTGGGCTACCTGGTGCGGGCCCTGTATCGCGTCGTTTCCAGCGATGCAACAGGCGCAAACGCAATTTCAGAGTGACCCTAACGTACGCTTCCTGTTCGTCAATACCCGCGAAGGTGGTCCGGTTCAACGGGTCCACAACTTCATGAATAAACACCCATATAACTTCGTCGTTCCGCTGGATGGGCAGCAAAAAGTAGCGAACGCCTACAAAGTACAGGGTATTCCAACAAAAGTGGTTATTGGCCCCAACGGACGCGTTCGGTACCGTACAATTGGTTACTCGGGCGATCCTGAAGCCACGGTCAATGAGTTGGCGTTGGTGGTTGAATTACTGAAGAATGGAAAATAATCCGACGCCAGATAGGTTGATTGACGGTACTGCAATTCAGGTGATTAGTCTGGAGAATGCAGAACATTATAGTTGGGGAAGTAGCTGCGATGGCTGGTATCTGGTCAAGTCCGATTCGTTGAGCGTTATTCAGGAACGGATGCCGCCCGGCACCTCAGAAGTAAAACATTATCACCAGAAAGCCCGGCAGTTTTTCTACATTTTAGCAGGTGAAGCTACAATGGAAATAGGGAATGAAACTATTCGGTTAAAGGCAAATCAAGGTGTTGAAATCCCACCTTTCGTAGCACACCAAATGCGAAATGATTCGACAAATGACCTGCTATTTACTGTAACATCGGTCCCTAAAAGTCATGGAGACCGGGTGATTGTAGAATAGAAATCATTAGATTTTGTCATTTCCACTTTAGGGAGAATGACAGACTATCAAAAAATATAATTCGTAAAGCAACTACATGATCATTCGCCCAGCCACCACTGACGATTTACCTGCTTTATTAAATCTTCTGAAACATGTAGTTCCGCTCATGCATGAAGCTGGAAATTTTCAATGGGATGCCCATTACCCAAACGAAACCGTATTTCGACAAGACATTGATAAAGGTCAACTCTGGGTTGCTGAAATCGACAGGCAAATTGCCGGAGTAGCGGCTCTGACCGAAGATCAGGAACCCGAATATGCCCAAGTCGGCTTCGATTTAAATCAGCGTGCCATAGTCACTCATAGGCTGGCGGTCGATCCGACGTTTCGTGGACAAGGCGTCGCCATGGCTCTTTTAAAACAGGCTGAACAACTAGCGATTGAACGCGGCATTGGTTTTCTACGAATCGACACGAATTCCGAAAATCAGTCAACGCAAAAACTCTTCCCAAAACTAGGCTATACCTATTCAGGTGAAATCACCCTTGGCTTCCGTCCCGGATTACGATTTCTGGCTTATGAGAAAAAAGTGTGATAATTTATTAGGCGTATTACTTCGCTAAACCCGACAACAAATCATATGCACGCTGGCAAAAATTATACGTTAGGTGAGTTTCTCTTTTGGACGCGCCGAACTATTTACTGGCTCATTGGCATTAATGCATTCGTGACTATTCTCTATGCCGTAGTCGGATTAACTTGGCTGGGAATGCCTTGGGTGCCTATTGCATTGCTTGGTACGGCGGCAGCTTTCATCGCAGGTTTCCGAAATAATGCAACTTACGCCCGCGCCTGGGAAGCTCGACAAATCTGGGGTGGAATAGTTAACAGCAGTCGGAGTTTCGGGATTATGGTTCGGGATTTCATTAGGAACCCAGATAAAGGCCTGAATTCGTCAAACGACGCTCACCAGCAACTGATTTACCGACATATTGCCTGGATGACGGCATTGCGTTTTCAATTACGTGAACCACGCGCCTGGGAAACGGTTGATAAGGATTACAACGCGGAGTATCGACAATTTTATAAAATTCCTGAGCGGGAAAGTAATCTGGCCGATGAACTTCGAAAGCTGCTATCGGTTGAAGAAGTTGATTATGTATTAGGCAAGAAAAATCGGGCTACTCAGTTGATCAGCCTACAATCCAAACAATTACGTGAGCTAGCCGATCAGGGTTGGATTGATAGTTACCAGTATACAGAACTGGAATTGATGCTCAAAGAATTTTATGAGCATCAGGGTAAAAGTGAACGGATTAAGAATTTTCCATATCCTCGTCAATTCGCCACGATCAACACCTTATTCATTCGCCTGTTTGCCTGGCTGGTCCCGTTCGGCCTATTAAAAGAATTTGATAAACTTGGCGAGCATATTGTCTGGCTGACGATTCCGTTTGGAGTGCTGGTATCGTGGGTATTTATGAGCCTGGAACAAGTGGGCGAAAGCACAGAGAATCCGTTTGAAGGCAGCGCCAATGATACCCCCATTACGTCCATGAGCCGAACAATCGAAATCGACCTGCGTGAAATGCTCGATGAAACGGACCTACCTCCTGCCCTCACGCCTGTCAACAACATTTTGCTATAAAGCGTTAACTCACGTTATTTCCTATATGACAACCCATTATTTTAGCTCACCCCTCGGATTGGTCCGCATTTCAGGTGACGAACAGGGCGTTACAGTAATTTCCTGTACAGATGTTCCGACCGTCGAATCGGTTCAGGAAACGGAAACAAAAGACTTACCCAATGGGCCGGTTCGTCAGGCGGTTGATCAACTAAATGAATACTTCGCTGGCACGAGACAAACGTTTGATTTTCCGATCAATCCAGCCGGAACCACCTTCCAGCAAACCGTATGGAAAGCGTTATTGGACGTTCCGTTTGGCACTACCCTATCGTATTTGACCTTAACCCGACGAATCGGCGATGAAAAAGCGATTCGGGCAGTAGCAGCTGCGAATGGCAAAAATCCACTTTGGATAGTCGTTCCCTGCCATCGCATAATCGGTTCTGATGGCTCGTTAACTGGCTATGCCGGAGGCTTATGGCGGAAACAATGGCTTCTTGAACACGAAGGCGCTTTTGCCCGCCCAAGCCAGCTTTCGCTGTTTTAACTGGGATCAGAACAACTCGCTCAAATACACAAGCACACCAGCAGAGATACGAAACGAGGTTGCATCGGCCTTCTGGTTTTGATCGAAACCATTTACCGAAACAGGATATTTCCCCCCCGCCTGGAAGCTACCGTTCAGCGTGATGGCTACAGGAAGGGCAACAAAATAATTCAGCCCTGCGCCTACATGTAAGGCACCACCCTTAAAAAGTAAATTATCCCGCCCAAGATTGGCATTGAGTACCTGATCGGCTTTACCTGTCTGATATACATATCCTAATTCGGCAAACGGGCGAAGGGCGTGGGTCGTTGCCGAAAAATTAAAGCGAACTCCACCTGTTATGTGCGAAAAGCCAAAGGTTTTAGCCGCTATGTTATCAGCGTTCAGAAACGTCATATCATACTGGGCGAAGACTTCATACCGTTGATTCAGTCCGTAGCCGATTCGGCCGCCAATGCCGGGACCACTACCCGAGTTCTCATCCAGGAACTGAAAATAATCTGACGACCAACCCATATAGTGCCCCTGCAATCCGACGCTTAATCCTTCAGTTGTCGATCGTTGGCGGATAGTTTGCGCTTGTAATGATCCCGTTAGAAAAAAACTTATCAGGAGAAGCAAATAGGTAAATCGATTGAATCGCATGGTAGTTATAATTGAAAAGTAGTAAATGATTATTTCTGGAATTAGAGGTTAATGACATCGTCGCCGGTGCGTACTTCAAAGGTTTGTCCGGAACGAAATTGAACAGGCTGCCCTTTAGCTTCTTCGCTGATTGTGGCCGACCGGAGCGCAACTCGTTTTCCATTCACGGCTTCGACGCTGTTGATCCGAAATTCCAGTAAGCTTCGTTTGCGGAATACATCCCCATCAGCCCGTTTTACCCGACTGACTTCGCCATACGCCGTTGCCCCACTTGGAATTACGACTTCGCCATCGCTCACGACCGCTTCGGTGACCCGGAAACGAATTGACTGCCCTTCCTGCGAAGCATCCGACGAAAGGCCATCTACTAAAGCCAGATTGACGCGTAGTCGACGAATGGTAATCGATTTATGCGCGACTGCGGTTGATTTTGGCGTAACTACTTCTGGAGCAGGTTCTGGTTTCGTTGCTGGCGTAACGGGATTTGACGGTGTTTCAGCAGGTGTAATAGGTGCGCTGACAATCGGCTTTTTACTCTCACCCGGAACTTTAGTATAAGGACGAACTGATTTAGGACCGATTTCTTCCTTCTTTTCAATCGGCGCGGGTGACTCTTCACGAGGTTGTGAAGTCGATCCAGTGCCTGGAGCTACTTGCGCTACCGAGACTTCTGCCGCAGGCTCTTCTCGTGTTATCTTAATTTCTTCTGATTTCTTCGGTTGATTAGAAGCGATTGTACCTGACTCTTTGATACTTTTTTGGGGACTATCCGACGAATCGAAAAAGATTAGCCCGATAAATAATAAAGCCACTAAGGTAAGTCCACCGGCTAGGAGCGTCTGCCAGTTATCCGACATCCAGGGCATTACGGAGGAATTCAATCCGGGTTTTACTGCCTGCGAAGCCTCTTTAGTTTCCAGCAGAACGGTCTGACGAACAGGCTGAATGTTCAGAATACCCGTAGTCGGTGTACCCATCAATTGAGCCGGATCGAGAATGGGAGCTTGCGACGAAAAGGGTTGTAATGCTTTTTGAAATTCTTTGGCGTTGGCAAACCGTTTCTCCGGATTTTTATCGAGTGCTTTATGTACAATAGCTTCCAGTTCCTTTGGCACCTGAGCATTCAGTTTTCGGAGCGCAATCGGTTTTTCCTGAATGATGGCCTGCATCAGCGCATAATCAGTGCGGCTGGCGAAGGGCAGTTTCCCAGAAAGCAATTCGTACAGCAGAATTCCCATCGCATAAATATCGGAGGCTGGCGAAGGGGCTTCTCCCTGAATCAGTTCAGGAGCCATATATTCCAACGTGCCGACGATGCGGTTTACCTGGGTCATCCGTTGATTACCAACGATCCGAGCGATACCAAAGTCCATAAGCTTGACGGAACCTTCGGGCGTTAGCATCAGGTTCGCAGGTTTGATGTCGCGGTGTAAAATCCCTTTTTTATGGGCATGTGCCAGCCCTTCCAGTCCCTGACGAGTGATTTCGGCGGCAATTACAGGGGGTAAGGCTCCGGCTTTTCGAATTAATGTTTCCAGGCTATCTCCTTCAACGTACTCCATTGCCATGAAGTAATCGGAGCCATCCTGCAGGAAATTATAGACAACGGCAATATTTGGGTGGTTGAGCCGGGCCAGAATCAGGGCTTCATTCCGGAATCGCTCCATGAATGACGTTTGGCTAACCAGATGCGGATGCAGCATTTTAACCGCAACAGGCCGTTCGAGATGGGTATCCAGCGCCTGGTACACGGTTCCCATCCCCCCTTCCCCCAGCAGCGACTCTACGCGGTAGTGATGGATGAGTCGGCCTTTCATCGTTGGTTGCATAACAGTAGTCATTGAGGTAGTTCCAGATCACGGGTGAGCGGTAAATCAATTTCACGGGTCTCTTTCGAGGTGGTTTGCACGTCCGTCTTAATCCGCTCGGCCAGCACTACCGTTATATTGTCGTGACCACCCCGGCTTTTGGCCAGGTTAATCAATTCTTCGGCCGCATCCGGTAAGCTTTCCTGGCTTAATATCCGAATAAAATCGGTCTCAAGGCAATATTCATATAATCCATCTGAGCAGAGGATCAACCGATCGCCCTTGTCGAACGGAAGTACACATCGACCTATATCGACTCGTACTTCGGCTTTGGTACCCATCGCCTGGGTCAATACGTTTCGTTCGGGATGATTAGCGGCTGCTTCGGCGCTGATTTCGCCTTTCCGAAGCAACTCCTGTACATACGTGTGATCCTGGGTGAGTTGCACCAATTGACCAGCTTTAAGTATGTAGGCCCGGCTGTCGCCAACGTGGGCGAAATAGAGTTCCTGTTCGTGCACGACAATGGCGGTGCAGGTGGTCCCCATCCCCCGGAATTTATCGTGTGTCCGGGCTTCGTCAAAAATTTGCTGATTCGCAATCTGGAAAGCCCGCTGCAAACTTTTTTCAATGTTTTGCGTACTTTGAAAATACTCCCGATTGATTAATTCAGCCGCCATCTGACTGGCAATTTCTCCGGCCAGATGCCCACCCATTCCATCGGCAACCAGCAACAGATATCCTTTTTTTCGGCGTAAACCTTCATCGGCCAGGCGGACAAACAGTCCGGTATCTTCATTGTTTTGCCGAACATTTCCCAGGTCAGACAGAACAACGGCATTGATTTCTTCCATCGTTTCTGCAACTTCGCTTACTTCAGTAGCCGGCGATTCAATCAGCGATTCGGCGGTTTCGGGAAGGTTGGTCGTTTCTTGTTGACCAAATAGCCATTTAAAGAAATTTCTCATGAGTGTGTCGTTGCTATCGGTCGAAAAAACATTGATATAGTCCCTGTACTTCTGGTTCAATCGTGAATTGCCTGGCAACGCCCTGATATTTAATCGTAATCGGCAGTGGCTGTCCAGGTGTTCTACTTACAACAAAAGGCTCTTTTGACTGAACCGTACCATCGGGCATAACCAACTCCAAGTCATAATCGGCGTTGAGCACTTCTACTTTTATCTGTTCGGTTTGACGAGTCGCCGGGGGTGTTGGACCTAGTTCCTGCTCCTGTTCGGCTATTTCTGGGGTTGCTGGCCGACTATTGACAATTAGAATCATTCCGATACCGACTGCTGCGGCAATTAACCAATAACGAAAGGTGTGGATAGAAGTAGCCAAATCAAAAGTCGGCAAGGAGAATTGCGAAAACAGATTCTGGGCGATCATGCTTTGTTCTGCAGGTTTATCAAGCATTGCTTCTAGCTCAGTTGATGCTGGACGTTTGGCCGAATTTACCTGTAAACAATTCATAATCAATGCGGCCAACTCGAGCGAGATAGTGGGATTCAGTAGTTGAGGGCGGGTAAACTGTCCTCGTTCAATCTGGTGGCGGAGAAGAAGCGGATTAGCCGCATCAAACGGTAAATGTCCGGTAGTCATTTCATACAGTACAACACCCAGAGCCCAAACATCAGATTTCGCGTCAACCTGTCCACGGAATTGTTCGGGAGCCATAAACTCGGTTGTTCCGACAGCGTGTCCAACTTTAGTGAGTTGCGGGGTGTGTCGATCTTTTGCAATTCCGAAATCGACTAGCTTCACCTGACCATTGGGCTTAATTCGAATATTAGACGGTTTCAGATCGCGGTGAACAATTCCCATTCGGTGCAGGTAGGCCATTGCATTGGCAATTTGTCGGATGGTTCGGGTAGCCTCTTCGTTGGTCAATTTGCCCTTCCGTCGAATCAGTTCATCCAACGCCAGTCCATCAATCCATTCGATTACCAGAGCAGGACGTTCATCAACCAGGCTAAAATCGTAGAGAGCGGCAATATTTGGGTGCGAAACCGAAGCCTGAACCGATGCTTCGTTACGGAAGCGGGCTGCAAATTCAGGTCGATACAAGACTTTTACAGCAGCGAGTCGACCCGTTTCGATATGGAAGGCTTTGAACACCTCTCCCATTCCGCCAGCCCCAATGTAATCGGTCAGGCGATAACCAGCAACGGTACGGTAGAGGAGTGAATGAGAGGGTGTCATTTTATTTATTGTTTGAGCTTTGAGAGCCCAAGTTTCAGGAAGGTGCTATTTTCGGTACCAACCTGAAACCTGGAACGTTGAACTTGAAACTTGCTTATTCAACTACTTGCCGACGGCCCATCAGTTCGAGACCATATTTGATCGGGATGGCGAAGGTGATTCGAGTTGCATCGCCACTGTTGGTGCTGGCAGAGAAGATACCGATTGTGTTACCATCTTTGTCGAAGACCGGACCTCCACTGTTACCGGCGCCAGTTGCGTTGGCCGTAAGTTGATAGTAGTCACCGAATTCGCTGTAGTAGGCTGCTGCCTTGCCGGTTGTCTGACCACGTAAGATCTTGCCAATGTTACCAGGAGTGATGGTTGCATCCGGTACTTTAACAATCTGTGGATTACGATTCGAGAAGTCTGACGAATATTCACCAACGTACACATCCGGAGAGATTCCTGGATAACCCATTACCGTGATTGGTTGACCAGGGGCCACAGTCCGATCGGCATCGCGTAGTTTTACTGGAGAGAGATCTTCGGCCAGATCAATTTTGATGATAGCTACATCGTGTTTCGGCGATACGACTGGCTTGCCTTGAGCCGGGAAACGTTGTTCGTTTTTATTAAAGGTTACGTCCATGTAGGTATTCACACCTTCGATTACTTTACCCGACATTGGTTTTTTACCAAAGAACTGTGTTTCAGACGGTACCCAACGGAATTCCTGTACAGGTTCAGCACTAATTTCCCATCCTTTTGCCCCCTGCACAAGCAGAATACCAGGGAACGCATCTTGTGGGAAGCTATAGTACGAGTTCCAGGCGGCTGCTACGTGGCGGTTGGTCATGATATGCCCTTCGTTCGATACCACGAATCCTGATCCACTAGCACCAACCATGGCAATGGGTCTCCCGACGGATACATTGCGTTTCAGACCTAACAGAGGTTCAATTTTTCCGGGAGCGGTTTCGATATACACAGCTTTGTTCACCGTACGGCCATCAGGCAGTTTAATTGGCATGTATTCGTGGTAAATATCATCGCCCATCGTGTGGGTAAGCTTGTAGCCAAATTCGATGAAAACCACTTTGTTAATGTTTGCCGATGCGATTTGTTCTGCATTTAAGCCATCGTTGGCGGTTTGTATAACTTTGGTTGAATCGTGGTGATGAATCGTCACGGTTTTAACCTCGGGCTTCAGTTTATCTTTGAAAGCGAAGGTTAAGCCAGATAAAACCACCAGTAGCGCAGCAATACCAACCATGACTGACTTATTGGTTTTCCGGCGTTCGGTCATCATCATCCGCTCAACAGTTTGTTTGCCCAGACCAACTTTCTGTGGAGCAGGCATTTCGCTTTCGCTGGATGCAGCAATTGTTTCAGCAAGGCTTAATTCTGTAGTCGGTTTGATTGACGTTGGAATATCAACCACACGGGTACTCATCATTAGTTCGGCCGGACGTGGATTCAGATCGAACTGGAAAACCGGACCACCCTGACCAAGTTGAATTTCATCACCGGGTTGGATTTGAACGGAACCGTTAATACGAGTTTTGTTGACGAAAATTCCGTTGCGAGAATTGTTATCAAACAACGTGAATGTGAAGGACTTGTCCGACTCCCGAACAATTTTACCATGTTCGCGGGAAACGGCGGCATCCCGTTCTGGATCGAAGCGAACCACATTGGTAGCAGCGCGACCGAATGTCAGTTCAGTATACTTTTTGTAGTCGAACTCTTCGACTTGGTTGGCTTTAGCGCCGGTCAGGTGACGAATTACGTAGCGGTTAACAAGAGTTGCCATGATTTCTTATATGTCTTGAGGTGAAAAGTTGTTGTCGTTTTGACTGATACAAAGTTGGCGGATGGCGCGTCGGTGGGAAATCGGGGAACCCCCTGATTTGCGGGCCGGAAAACCTATATTTTGCTTCTATAGGTTTTCCTATAGATTGGTTTTAGCACTTGCTATTGAGATTGTTAAGTCTCTATTTTACAGGCTCATTGAGTGAATGAGCGCCCAAATAACGCTAAGCACTCTTTCGCTCTTCACACACATGCGCTACTTATTTTTCCTGTGTCTTACCTGCTCGCTGGCTGCTGCGCAGAATCCGACTATCGACTCACTGCGCACGCAACTGGCAAAGTTGCCTTCTGACAGCAATCGGGTAAAAACGATGCATGAACTGGCTACCAACCTTTGGTGGAATGGCTACGATTCGCTGGCAAGGCAAACACTGATGCAGGCTATGCGAATAGCCAATCAGGTGAAGTATCCAACGGGCGAAATTCGCGCCCGTCTGGCGCTGGCCCGGATCGAAGCCGATTATCTGTCCGATACAAAGTCGGCTCACGCCCAACTGGATACGGCCGAAAAAATGGCGATTGCAATAAAGGACTTGTCTTTGCAGGGACAGGTATTCCTCCGCCGGGCGCAGCTCTACGAAAATATCATGAACAAACTTCCGGAAGCCAGAAGTCTGCTGGAGAAAGCTTTACAGAAATTCAAGCAGGCTCCAGACCGAAAATGGGAAGCGCAGGGGTATAATGAGATGGCAATCATGAAGATGGGCGAAGGCAATTATGTTGCCGCTATCAACCTGTGGCTCAACGCCCGTCGCATTCAGGAATCCATTCAGGATCTAAAAGGGTTGCGCTCTACGCTGCCCAATCTAGGCATGGCTTATATAAAACTCAATCGGTACGACGATGCTATGACTTGCTTTACTGAAGCACAAAAACTCGCCGACCAGATGAACGACCAGATGGTTAAAGCCTTTTTAACGGCAAGACAAGCCGAAATTCTAGAGAAAAAAGGACAGTATACGAAAGCATTATCGATGAACCTCGAACTGCTAAAAAGCTATACGAATCCTTATCAGCCAGGAAGTTTGGCCAGAACATACGGCATCGTTGGTCGATTATACATTGCCTTGAAGCAATACGATAAAGCGCTAACATACACCCGATTATCGGCAGATACCTATCGTAAAACCGTGGAGAAATCGCAGGATGTAGTTGAGCATAATGCGCAAAGTAATTTCGGGAAAATATATTTAGCGCTTAAACAGTATAATCAGGCTGTAGAATCTGCACAGAAAGGCCTGACGTGGACGAAAGATGTGAAGGAGATGCGTCCTGAACGCACCGAGTACATTCGTCAGCTGGCCGAAGCGTACGACCATCTGGCTCAACCAGCCAAGGCTTTGTTCTATTATAAATGGTATAAAGCCGAAGCGGATACGATGCTGAATGAAGAAGCTATGCAGAAGGCGACTGTTGCCAGCATGACATACGACTTCGAAAAAAAACAGCAAGGTGCCCTGTTGAAACAGGCCCAACAGGAATCGCGGATTCAATCGCTGGAAAACGACAAACTTGAGCAATTGCGTAATTTTCTGATTGCTCTACTGAGCGTTGGAGCGGGTATTTTGGGCTATGTATTCTGGAGCAACCGACAGCTAAAGAGTAAAAATGAAGAGCTCTCGCAAAAGAACGCCGAAATTGAAGCAGCACTGTATCGCGGACAAACGCTTGAACGTAAACGGGTTGCCAGCGAACTACATGATAGTGTAGCCGCAAAAGTATCGGCCCTAAAATGGCGATTCGAAGCGTTCGATACCGACGAGTTTGACGATGCTCAACTCCGTGAACACAAGAGATTGTTGGAACACATGGGCGAGGTTTACGACGATATCCGGGCGATTTCGCATAATCTCATGCCCGAAATTCTGGATAAACAGGGGCTTCAGGCGGCACTCATCAAACTGACGGATACGCTAAGCGTGCAGAATCGAACTCGGTTTTCGCTCGAAACCGAAGAATCTGGAGAAGATGTACGGGGCAAAGTAGCTTACGAATTATATGCCATTACGCTCGAACTGGTCAACAATATTTTAAAACACGCCAAAGCAAGCCAGGCAGGCATCATCCTATTCCGTCAAAATGGAACTCTATCTCTAACTGTTCAGGATGACGGACAGGGGCTGCCTACCGGGAAAACAAAGAATGGAATCGGCCTTCAAAATATTCAATCCCGTCTGGAACGATTGGGGGGTACCTGTCAGATTGCAAACCGGGAAGAAGGTGGCACGCAGATAAACGTTCAGATCCCAATTGTGGCATGAGTCAACTACTTCTTTATGTGCGTCATTTCTCTTACAACAACCCGTGTTTCACAGCGTATTTGATAATGCCAATCGAGTTTTTGACGCCTAATTTGCGGAGGATATTATGCCGGTGCGTTTCGACCGTACCGGGGCTAATGAATAGCTTATCGGCAATGGCATTCGTCGATAATTCCTGAGCAACTAGTTTGATGATTTCGATTTCACGATCGGTCAGGGGAACAAGTGGGGCTGGTGCTTCATCGGTGGGTCGGGCAGATTCTACGGGAAGCGCCATAAGCTGGCTCATGACTGATTCAGAGAAATATTTTTCCCCTCGCGCCAGTGTTTTTATGGCCCGTTCCAGCTCGGCTTTCCCGGCCTTTTTCATCACATAACCCGAAATACCTGCCCGAAATGCTTCCCGAATTCGGTCTGCATCTTCTGAAACGGTGAGCATCAGTATTTTAAGCTGGGGAAAATGCTGCCGAACCTGGAGGGTTAGATTAATACCATTCAGGTCCGGCATATCCAAATCGGTTAGCAGGATATCGACCGGATTTTCGTGCAGAAAATCAACAACATCCCGGCTATCGTTCAGGGTGCCAATTACTTCAACGCCTTCGATGCGGCTGAGCAACAGGGATAAACTGTCTAAAATAATTTCGTGGTCATCGGTGAGCACTACGCGGATTGAAGAGGACATACAGCAAACAGATCAATCTAGAGGAATAGGATAAGTCAAAGATAATGAGTGTTTCGTGATTGCCAACACGGATGAAAGTTGACCGATTTCTATTCTATTCGTACATTGACGGCATGTATTCGCTCCTACCACTGCTCGCTGTGTCGAGTTTACTCCTGATTGTATCAGCCTGTGCTCCGCGTTATAAAGGTCCTATCACTGATCATTTCGACGGAAAGAAGTTCTTCAATCCCGGTAGCTCAGAACGAGGAACAGGTAGTTTATTGAAATGGATGTTCAATCGGGATAAGGGACCCTGGCCCGAGCAGCCCGATGCGTATGTGGGTGCAAAACCGGCCACAAGAATTGAGGGTGATAGCCTGGTTCTTACGTTCGTCAATCACTCTACGTTTCTTATTCAGACAGCCGGACTAAATATTCTGACAGATCCTGTTTGGTCGAATCGTGTTGGGCCTACTTCGTGGCTTGGTATCAAACGAAAACGTCCGCCAGGATTGCGGTTTGAGGAGTTGCCGCCCATCGATGTGGTCTTACTGAGTCATAATCACTATGATCACCTGGATATGCCAACGATCAAAAAACTGGTGAAGGCGCATAATCCTCTATTTGTTACGCCACTGGGTGTATCGCATCTACCCAAGTCCGTTGACGGACGCACTACCCGTGAACTCGATTGGAATGATACATTACAAATCAATGAAAAGCTGAAACTTACCTGTACTCAGGCGCAGCACTTCAGCAATCGAGGTATGGGCGATCGCGATGAAACGCTCTGGTGTGGCTATTTTCTTCACACTAGTTTTGGCATCACGTATTTCTGTGGAGACAGCGGCTATGGACCTCATTTTAAACGCATTGGTGAACTGGCTAATCAGTCAGGTGGGCCGATTAAACTAGCTTTGTTGCCTATTGGCTCCTATCGGCCTGAGTGGTTCATGGCTCCCGTCCATGTGTCGCCTGCCGGGGCAGTCCAGGCATTTATTGACCTGAAACCAATCCAGGCAGTAGGTATTCATTTCGGCACCTTTCAACAGGGTGACGATGGGTTATTCGAACCAGCTGATGATCTAAGAAAAGCACTTCTCGAAAAGAATATTCCCGAAGCAAAATTCCTGGTTCCGAAAGAAGGCATGCCTATGGTGTTCAAATGAAAAAACCTAAAAGGTCTTCAAGACCTTTTAGGTTTCATGTATAGTTTACTAAAGACAAAACACTACTCTACCGATCGTAGCGAGTACCGTCTGGATTCACAACACTAGTTGTATCCTCAGTTCGATAGTCATAATCTGCACTACGGCTCATATCGCTGCCTTCAGATTCTGACGCAGCACGGTCATTAATAAATGATTCGGCCAGCGTAGTTAGTTTTTTATCCGCTGTTTTTTCTTCTTCCAGTGTTTGCTCAAGCAAACGGGCGGCCTCCTGATAGCCTAAAACACGTGCCAGCGTAACAGCCGAACCATACGCAGCAATTTCGTGATGCTCTATTTTCTGACCAGCAATGATTAACCCTGCATCTCGCGTCAATGAGCCTGAATCTGTATTGGAAACAACCCGTTGTGCATCCTCTACTAGTCCATCAATCGCTTCGCAGGTACCTTCGTCAACATCGATTCCGATGCTGCTGAATACTTGTTCCAGACGAGCTACTTGGTTGCGGGTTTCATTCTGATGCTGTAGAAAAGCGTTTCGTACTTCATCGGTTGTTGATGCATCGGCCTGTTCACCCAGTGCGCTTACAGCCTGTTTCTCGGCGTAATAGATATCTTGTAGTTCCGTAACGAACAAGCTACGAAGACCTTCCTGTGTATCGGTATCAGTTCCTCCGAAAAAGTTTGCGATGCGTTCTCCAAACGTTGCCATAATTTCTATTGATTTTGATGTTAGTTAACTTGATTTTCTCTGCCTTTGTACCAATTTCAGGCCAACTACTGATAGTCTGCGAGTTATCGATTTAAGGAATCCAATAGTGTTTCTATTTTTCTACAGAATCCGTAGAGTATCAAGACCATACTTATTTACCAGAATTGAGGTCCACCAAATAAGTTTAACATAAAGACCATATTGCCCAAGACAAACCGTGTTCCGCTTCGACAAAGATTATATCCATTGCCGAGGAAGAACACGATTTGTTTAGAGTCTGTCATTCGTTAATCACAATCAATTATGTCATAATTGACTGCTTATTTCACTATACGCATATTCATACCACGGATGTGAATTGAAAATATCGTACGGTGAGCCGTGAGCAGCTAACAGGGAGTACGGGTGTTTAATGGTCTTGACTGACTTTATCTCCCTGTAGTAATCCTCGACACCTGTTTCTTTGTTAAGGAACGTATAGTGGTAATCACCGTTTGCCTGATACGTAAAAGTTTTCTCAAATGAACTTCCCCAGGCCGGGTCAGCATCCCCTTTTATGTTGGTAATTCATCCGTGAGCGTCGTAGTTCAGTATAGTGGTCAGCATGGCTTTTTCTCTCAGCATATCGACTACCCGTATCAATCGGTTATTCTCCCAGGTAAATTTTACCGCATCGCCAATGTATTGGCCATATTGGTCGAATGATTACAATTGAGGGGTTATATACGGCATCCTGAACGAACCTGAAATACTCACTTTTTCCACTGACTAGCCTTTGTTACAGGACCCACGTGTTTTATAGCCAGTTACGGATACTGATCCGGTTACGTATTTCAGTCCGTTGACCAGTTCGATTTTGTCGATACTGATACCACCTGGTGATCTAATTAGCTCCCCGCTACCGATATCCTCTATACGCTTTCGATTTTCTTCTTGACATTCAGGCCCTACTTAACTTTTAAAACCAGGTCCGAATGAGTGGTTTTGTCATTCTGACCGAAGGGGAGAATATTAACGTAATCTGACGCTCACGTAAGGATAGGTTAAGATTCTTCCCTTCGGTCAGAATGACAAAAGCTATGTTAGAATGAAAGTCTAAACATCCTCTTAGGCCCCTCCCTCAGGAAGTTCCTCAAGCGATTCATCAATTAAGATTGGGTAGAGGTTAACCTCAACGCCCAACTGGCGGCACTTATCGACTACCTGCTGGTAGCTATGATCCGTTAGACCAGGCTTTTCCTGGGGAGCTTCATCACCTACAACAATAATAATTCGCTTCTTATTGACCCATTTAGCCTGCTCAAGAACGCTATAAACAGCATCATATACGGCCTCCTGTGCATCACCACCTCCGCTGGCCGTCATTGTACCGAGGAATTTACGGATGGACGAGAAATCCGTGGTCAGATCCTGATAGCTTAATACATACAGGTCGCCGTGATCCCGATAGCCACCTGCTCCCAATCGGGCGGTGGGCGGTAGGGCATCGATTATTTTATTTAACCCCGCCCGACAAGCATCGATGTATTCGCCCATGCTGCTGGTGTTGTCCAGTAGTATTACAATGTCTGCATTCTGATTGCCTACATTGTCTTTGATGATTTTAATAACGGTTTCGGGTAAAAAAGTAGGATTCGCAATATCGTAGCGTTTGCCGCCCGTCGCATCGCCCAGATTGGTATAGGCTTCTAAAGCTTTCTCATAAGCGGATAGCTCAGCAACTGTCATCCCTAACATAGTCTCACTTTCTATCACCCTACCGGTACTATATCGAGCCTCAATTTTATAGTAATAGAACGAACTCGGCGTTACCTTTTTATCCTCGAACGTAACCTCGTTTGTTTCACCGACCGACTCAAATGTCAGGTCTGCTACATTATTGGTCATACCAACGGTAGACACTCGTTTGATTCGGTACGTTGGGTTTCCCGGCTGTGCTTTCCATTTTAGGTTAACCGCCGTCCGTTTGTTGTTAGAGGCACTAAGTCGAAAAAACTCGACTTCTACAGGATCACCAGGTTGCGTTTTTATGGGATCTGTTGTAATTGGATCAACTGGTGGGGTGGTGCAAGCGGCAAGTATTGCCGTCAGCAGCCAGGCGGACACTAGACGTTGACGTAAGTTCATGGCCTTAATCGAAGAGGTTCATTAGCGGGTTGTTGTACCGCCGTTATGGCACAAAAGTCTCCTCTTACCCCGGCGGATTGCTACCACCAGATCACTGAATTGCTAAAATTCCTGCTTCAATTGCTGTATTGCCGACGCTATTTGTAGTACATGGGGAATCCGGCAATTAGTTACCTTGAACCAATAAGCTATGAACTAGCAGTTCTACCCTTATCCTTTTCAAGCCAATTAACGAGCTCAAAGCAATCTACTCACATCTTCTTGCCTATGCTAAAATACCCTTCGATCCGGTGCGTGCCTAGGTAACCATCTCCATTAAAAGCTCCAGATTTTGGTACGGTGAAACTACCACTGACCGCAGCCGACTCAATGCCCGCTATGTTTGACGCGGAATAACTGATCTCGCTGATGTATACGTAACCGGGGCTAATAAGTAAGTTTTTCCCGACAACATATAAAATATCATACCGTAAATAATCGGATACGGGGCTAGCGGTGAACAGAGCACTGAGTCCCCAGCTTAAACTCATATTCTTGACATCGTATAATCGGGGAATGACAATACTAATAGCTAGGCCGGTGTCGTTTGAAGTAGGTTTTGCGGCTCCAATCGTAACCGACTGTCCACCCGCTCGCTGGGCTATACCAACTCGATGAATCCAGGGGCCGCCATCCAGTCGATAAACAATCCCCTCCGGTATGATCATCATTGATGACACTAACAGAAGAAACTCTTTCCTCTTGCTTTGTACCTGAGCGGTGACGGTGACAGGCGTAGGTTTGACAATACCTGTTGGGGCTGTGTATGTGTTGAAATTACTTGCACCCGTAGTAGCCAGTTTGCCAATACGTTCTGCAACAGACCATTGAATTACAGGTACCGTTTGGTCCTGATGCAACTGAACAATCGGACTGGGCTTTACTAACGGGGCTAATAACTCATCGTACGCCATCGTCGTATATACGGTCATCGGCACCGACTCGCCCGGTTGAATGCCTTTTTGCTGGGGCGACAAAAAGATGGTCGAGAAATAACTCCAGTCGCTGAAATGCGTTGTTTCGATGGTAAGGGTTTTTGCCTGTTTATTGAGCTTAGCTCCTGGCATCGCCATCCAGACACCATTTTTTTCCTGATACGCAACCTGAAGCGCTTCGGCAACGGTCGCCTGTAAATCAATATCATCGTAGGCGAAGGTAATTTTTACGGGCCTGGCAAACGTCGTTCCATGGGGCTCCAGACGGAAAGCGGCTCCTTTTCCAGTGGGATTCGTATTGGTAAGGGGTTGAATGCTGATAGCTTCTTCGCTGGTCAAAGCGCCCGCCGGAATGTCGATACGAATCTTACCATCCTCAGACGACACGGTTCCACCCGCCGGGCCAATCATTTCCGTCAGATCAGAGGCACCGATCGGTTCGCCAATGGGGCAAACTAACCCTGTTGGGTCAACCACAGCATCGTCTGGATCGGGCTTGGGAATGGGGGTTACAATTGGATCAACAGGATCAATTGGTTTTTTGCAATTAGTCAGGCAGGCCATCAGCGCCCAGCCTGCCAGGAGGTAATGTCGAAATTTCATAAGCTTTTGTGTTTACTGGATGTGCACAAAATTGAGCGGCTCAACTCAGTACGTGAAGTCGAGATCTACTGAAACGGGATAGTCGTCTACTGAAGCGGTACAAAGATTTGGTCAATCGGCATGCTGGCTATTTCTGCGTCTTGAACAGACAATAAGCCACTGAAATGGGATAGATGTGCTGTATTTATCAGGCAACCAGGTAACCATCAATTATGGTCCACTCGGTTAGAAACGCTCTGTTTGAGCATGTGATGGTTCAGTAGGCATAAATACCGCTTCGTTGGTTTGAGGTTCGGAAATCGGCACTGGTTCAGCACAACTTTGCTTCATCAAATCAAACAGCACATGTATGCAACCAACAAAAACATCCGTAACTGCGCCAACCAAGTTGCGCACTATCGTTAATCCAATTCTGAAAGACGAAGTCATTTTTCTGGAAACCAGCCGTGAAAGCAACGGCTACCAAACGTTAGTCGAAGTTACCTTATCGGCTGGCGGAGGGAATCCGCTTCATTACCATGAAGAGTTCTCCGAAGAATTCACTTGCCTCGAAGGTGAATTAAGTATCCAGCTCGGCAGCCAGATTATCCGTCTCAAGCCCGGTCAGTCGGCTACGGCACCGGCCTACAGCAAACACCGATTCTTTAATCAGAGTACCGAATCGTGTCGATTTCAGTGTCGAATTGCACCCGGCTGCCCTGGTTTTGAGCAATTGCTTCAAATCACTTACGGATTAGCTAAAGATGGCCTGTCAAACGCGCAGGGAATGCCTAAAAGCCCCTATGTGTTGGGTTATATTATGATGATTAGCGGCACCTGTATGACGGGATGGATGTCGATGCTTCAACCCATATTGACCTGGTTTGGACGTCAGGCAGTCAAGAAAGGGATTGCGGCCGACTTACAACGCCGGTACATGACCGTCTGGTAACCAATACGTTCGTTGACTGGCTTATGCCTGGCTAGTATCTTTGGTATTTTTTATTCTCTTCCTCGTTATGAAACAGTGGGCCAAGTTTGATCGCTTCGATATTCTCATTTATCTACTGAATTATCCGGCTGTCATCATCGCCAACTACGTTATCTTTGGGCCAATCTACTTCCAGAATTCATCCTTATTTATAGGGGCTACCCTCATTGTCAACGCCTGGGGGCTGGTCATTTTTGTCGTGCTGACCACATGGATGAAGTACATGCGACACTGTTACGGAGCCGCTGATCAGTTTGGTCAACGGTTGCTGTATTCGATGTTGGGTTATGTCGGGTTTATGATGTTTGCTATTCTGTCCATTTGCTGGATTTACTACAAATTAGATTACCCACTTAAAACGGAAACGATTCCGTGGATACTGATGATCGGATTCGTTACCAACGTAACGTCGGCCGGATGCCATGAATCTATTTTCACGTATAATCAGCTTCGGGAAAGTACACAGCGTGAGTACAAACTAAAACAGCTGCACATGCAACAGCAGATGGATGTACTCAAACAGCAGGTCAATCCGCACTTTTTGTTTAATAGCCTAAACTCATTGATTACGTTAATTGGCGAAAATCCGCAACAGGCCGAAACGTTTACCGAAGAGTTGAGTTCGGTATATCGCTACGTGTTACGGGCTAATGAGCAGGATTTGACTGACCTGGGAACAGAACTGGACTTTATTAACTCGTACACGCACTTGCTACGTACTCGATATGGAGCCGGTTTTGAATTGCAGATTCAGGTCGATCAGCGCTTTCGATCGTATCAGATTCCACCGTTAACACTCCAGTTATTAGTGGAAAACGCGGTAAAGCATAATAGCATTCTGAAAAGTAAACCCCTGACCGTTGACATTCAGACGGATGACTTAGCCAATCTGCACGTTCGGAATAATATCCAGAAGAAAAGACAGAGCGTTGTTTCGAATGGTGTAGGGTTAGCCAATATTCTGGCCAAGTATGAAATGCTCGGCCAACCCCGGCCTTCAGTTCGGGAAGAAACCGGCCAATTCGTCGTAGCCTTACCGCTAATTCCAGCATAGAGCAATTCTTAACGCTAACTCCCGTGTCTGAGCGGCCGGCGTCCCGGTCCTCACAGACACATATGCGTCAGCATAACACGCCATCCGGAAAAGTGTCTGTGAGGACACAGACACGGGATTATGAATATATTGACCTACAACTACTATCGACTCAGTTTATTACGTACATGAATGTCCTCCTTATTGAAGACGAAGAATTAGCGGCCCTGCGGCTCACTAAGTTACTCGCAGAAGTGGCTCCTCAAATCCGAATTGCTAATACCACCGACAGTGTTGAATCCACAGTCAATTATCTGCAAGCGAAACCGTCCCTGGATCTGATCTTTATGGATATTGAACTGGCAGATGGTCAGAGCTTTGAAATTTTCGAACAAACGACGGTTCCAGCACCAGTCATATTTACGACCTCGTATGACGAATATGCAATAAAAGCGTTCAAGGTAAACAGCATCGATTACCTGTTGAAACCAATCAAGCAGCCTGAATTAGCGGCCAGTCTGCAAAAGTTTGAGCAACTCAATCGCCAGCACGAAGCCTCTACCCGGCAATTAAAAGCGATTCAAACACTAGTTCGACATCTTCGTCAGCAAAATCAGGCCACTGACTATCGTCGCCGTTTTCTGGTTCGACACCTATCTCAATGGTTACCGATTGAGACGAGCGAGATTGCCTATTTCCATTCGGAAGACCGGGTTACGTTGCTCCACACGGCCAAAGGGCAAAAATTTACGCTGGATTATACATTAGATGAGTTAGACAGCATGCTCGACCCGGCCCAGTTTTTTCGTGCAAGCCGACAATTTATTGTCAGTGTACAGTCTGTGCAACAGATTCATCCCCATTTTAATCATAAGCTCAAACTGGCCCTGTTACCTTCACCTGCTGAAGAGGTACTTGTCAGTCGCGAGCGGGCCACCGAGTTTAAGAAATGGATGGGAAAGTGAGGTAGTACGCCCATTCCGAACAGAGCTAGTTAGAAGCCAGCTTTAGAACTTTACCTCCACTAAAGTCGAGCAGATAAAGTTCCGCTTTTTGATCTTCACCAAAAGCGGATATGGCTCCCGCGCGGGCTATAATCTCCTGATTATTAGAAGCCGTATTGCCATTCATAGTTAATGCCCAGACGCGGCCACTGGCATAATCGGCATAAATATACTTGCCCTTTAAAGTAGGCTGTGCCGTTCCGCGATAGACGTAGCCACCTGTAATGGAAACGTCGCCATTAGCGCGCCCATACTGATAAACAGGCGCAATCAATTCCGACCCATTTACTGTATTACCGCTCGAATTGAAGTCGTTATTACCTTCTTTCACTCGCCAGCCGTAGTTACCACCCTTCGTAATAATATCTATTTCTTCAAGCGCATTCTGACCTACATCACCAGCCCACAAGCGTTTTTGATCATCAAAACTGATTCGCCAGGGATTTCGTAAACCGAACGCAAAAATTTCTTCGCGGTATCCATTCGTATTGCCTTTATACGGGTTATCTGCCGGAATACCATACTGACCTTTTTCGGTGCTGTTGACATCAACCCGCAGGATTTTACCCAACAAGTTTGTACGATTCTGCGCATTGTTCTGCGGATCGCCCCCACTACCGCCATCGCCTGTTGCAACGTATAAATAACCATCTGGTCCAAACAAAATCTTACCCCCGTTATGATTCGTATAGGGTTGATCGAAACGAAAGAGAATAACTTCCGAAGCCGGATCAGCCGACGAGGCAGTAGCCGACGATGCCTTGAACCGACTCACAATGGTTTCGCGAGGGTTATCTTTTGTATAGTTGACGTAGAAAAATCCGTTTTGCTTGAAATCGGGATGAAACGCCAGTCCCAGCAAACCCATCTCACCACTCGATGCCACTTTTGAGCGAATATCGAGGTAAGTCTCTGCTGAAGCGACATTGGCATCATTCTCAAATACCCGGATGCGACCATCCTTTTCAACCACGAAAACGCGATTGGTACCATCATTGGCATAGGTATATTCAACCGGAGAGGCAAATGTCAGTTTTGGATAAGCATTAACAACTTCGGTTTTCAACGATCCAGTTCCCGTACCGGTCGAATCAGTAGCTATCGCATCAGGGGCGGTAGCTGGCTTACAGGCCAACGCGACAAACCAGGCAACAACCGATGTGGCTATCAGAGAGATGATAAACGTGCTTATGGTTTTGCTGAGCATGATTAATTGATTCATTTGTTCTGGAAGTTTGTCTACAAATCAGGGACCTATTTATAATAAATCATTTTTTCGGCCCATATTTTGCTCAAAAACAGCTAATTAGTCATGTAATAATTCTACTTCATACGTTTAACGACTAAAAGGTTAGTGTAGTCTTTCCACAGAACGGGGTGTAGATTCCACTCCTGTTTATAATGAGTTAATCCTAAAATCGAACGACTACGCATTTTCCTTGGTTTTACAACTAAACTTACCCCCATGACCACTGCGACAAATACGCTCCTCGACCATCTTCAGGCTCAACGCTCACACTACCGGTATAAACTCCCGTCAAGACCTGATGCCGGACGATTTATCGACCAGTTGATGCGCTTACTCTTCCCGGTTACGCAGGACTGTAAATCTGTCTCGCAGCATGTTGAAGAAACTTATCAGGCATTACAGCAACAGCTTACCAACTTGCTATGCCCCCTTGAAAAAAACCTGACCGAAAGACCGGAAACCATTACGGAACGGTTTTTCGAGCAGCTACCCACCATCTACGACAACTTGTTGCTCGACGCCCATTCAATTGCGGATAATGATCCGGCTTCCATTGGAATTGAAGAAGTTGTAGCGGTGTATCCGGGCTTTTATGCCATCGCCGTTTATCGGATTGCGCACGAATTGATGAAACAAAATGTACCGCTTCTCCCCCGCATGCTAACTGAATATGCGCACGGACAAACGGGAATCGATATTCATCCAGGCGCACAAATTGGTCGGTCATTTTTTATTGATCACGGTACCGGAGTTGTTATCGGTGAAACCACGGTGATTGGTAACAATGTAAAAATTTATCAAGGCGTAACCCTCGGTGCCACCTATGTAGCGAAATCGATGGCGCAGAAGAAACGGCACCCAACCATCGAAAACAACGTAGTTATCTACGCCAACGCCACCATCTTAGGTGGTCATACTGTCGTTGGGCACGATTCGGTTATTGGCGGTAACGTCTGGCTTACCAGCAGCGTCGAAGCACACTCCCTTGTCTACCACCAGCATCAGACTGAGGTTCGCCTAAAATCCCTGGAATCGGTTGAGCCCATTAATTTTGTGATTTAGACTAAAGTCAATAGCCCCCAAAACACTCCCTAACTAACTACCGACGAGCCTCTTATGAAAGCTACAACCATCCTCAATACGATTGGCAATACACCCCACGTACGTCTTAATCGGCTATTTCCTGGTTATGAAGTCTGGACGAAGCTTGAACGGGCTAACCCTGGGGCCAGTATAAAAGACCGCATTGCGCTATCGATGATTGAGGACGCCGAGGCTAAAGGATTGCTGACAACCGACAGCACCATTATTGAGCCAACGTCGGGTAATACAGGTATTGGTCTGGCGATGGTTGCGGCAGTGAAAGGGTATAAGATTATTCTTGTCATGCCGGAGTCTATGAGTATCGAGCGACGGAAAATTATGGCAGCTTACGGAGCCGAATTTGATTTGACGCCCCGCGAGAAAGGCATGAAAGGTGCCATCGAACGGGCACACGAACTACTGGCGACAACGCCAAATTCCTGGATGCCCCAACAATTCGAAAACCCCGCCAACATCGATGTTCATGTACGCACAACAGCGCAGGAAATTCTGGCTGACTTTCCGGAGGGTTTCGATGTACTGATTACAGGGGTCGGTACGGGTGGCCACATTACCGCTGTTGGCGAAGTACTGAAAGAGAAATTTCCTAATCTGAAAGTATACGCAGTAGAGCCTGAACTTTCGCCAGTCATTAGCGGTGGTGCGCCGGGGCCACACCCGATTCAGGGAATAGGCGCAGGATTCATTCCTGCCAATCTACACACAAATGTGCTGGACGGTACCATTCAGGTTAGTAAAGATGAAGCGTACGAAATGGCCCGTCGTTCGGCCAGGGAAGAAGGCATTTTCGTTGGGGTTTCGTCGGGGGCATCACTGGCAGCCGTCGCCAAAAAATTACCGGATATTACGCCAGGAAGCCGGATTCTTACCTTCTGTTACGATACTGGTGAGCGCTATTTATCGATAGAAGGCTTATATTAGCCGATTGCCAACAACAGTCTGAGGTGAATTAGGAACGAGAACGCTCCTCAGTAGACTTTTGCCCATTCTATACATCGACAACGTTACGTATGAACCCACAATCAACTACTTATCGAAATATTAAGGATACAATTTTTATCATCGCCGGTGTATTCAGCGCAGGATTGGGCATCAAGGGATTTCTGACATCCAGCCATTTTATTGATGGGGGTGTGACGGGAATTTCGATGTTGCTGGCTACGCTCTTCAAAATTCCGCTTCCCATCTGGTTATTAGTCATCAACCTGCCGTTTATTGGCTTAGGCTATCGTCAATTTGGCCGTCAATTTGCTTTAAAAAGTATATTGGCCATTGCCGGTCTTTCCATCAGTCTGGCGGTTGTTCCTTATCCTGATGTAACCCCCGATTTTCTGTTGACTGCTGTTTTTGGTGGTTTCTTTATTGGTGCCGGTATTGGATTAACCATACGTGGAGGTGCCGTATTGGATGGAACCGAAATTGCAGCGCTACTGATAAGCCGAAGCAATCACACCCTAAAAGTAAGTGATGTTATTCTGGTGCTAAACGTCCTGATTTTTGGCGCTGCTGCCTTCTTTTTAGGGATTAGTCCAGCTCTATACTCAATGATTACCTACTTCGCGGCATCCAAAACGGTTGATTTTGTGATTCACGGTATTGAGGAGTATACTGCGATTCTCATTATTTCGAAAAACCCTGATCCTATTCGGGAACAGGTCATTGCTAAAGGGTGGGGCATTACGATCCTCAGAGGACAGGGTGGCTATGGCAAACACGGTAGTCACCAGGAAATAGAAAGCGTACTGTACACGGTCATTACACGGCTGGAAATCAGCCGACTACGCTCTATGGTCATCGAACTGGATCCGAACGCGTTCATCATTCAGCATAGTGTCGATGATGTGGCCGGAGGGAAAGTAAAGAGCCTGCCCATGCATTAATGCATCGCCACTAATACCCGTTTTGGGCCGTTTATGGAGAATTGCTGCGCTGAGGATGTATTCACCAGTCTTTTGCGAAATCAGTCTTCTCATCAACCTAAACGATTGTCTCCATGACGTTCCCTTTACGTGTCTGCATCCTGTTCTTTCTTTCGCTACTAGGCAACCAACTTTCCTACGCTGGCAAAGACCCTATTATTTCCGGTACAATCCGCGATGTAGCTGGAACAACTGTTGAGTTTGCGACGGTTGCCCTTCACCGTGCGGCCGACTCTGTTGTTATAAAAACGGAATTTAGCGACGCAACAGGCGCGTTTCACTTTGCTCAATTACCTGCTGGAAATTACTTTGTGTCGGCTTCGCAAGTCGGTTTTGAACGCGTTCAGACAGCAACCTTTACAATCACTTCTTCCGACCAAATCCTGGCCCCTATTCTACTGAAACCCAGCAGCAAAACTCAATTAAAAGAAGTAACCGTACAGGCTCGCAAACCCATGTTCGAGCGAGAAACCGACCGGATTGTTGTCAATGTTGACGGGAGTTCGATAAGTGCGGGATCAACCTCACTGGAAATCCTTGGTCGTTCGCCGGGTGTAACAGTCGACCAAAATGATAACCTGGCGTTGCGTGGGAAACAGGGGGTTATGGTTTTCATCGACGGGAAGCGAGTCCCGATGACGGGGAGCGAATTGGCAGAAATGCTACGCGCTCTTCCAGCCAATTCGATTCAAAAAATTGACCTCATATCAAATCCGCCGGCTAAATACGATGCGGCTGGCGGAGCAGGAATTATCGATATTCGACTAAAGAAAGATGGTCGCCAAGGCACAAACGGCAGTATCAATCTGGGTTATGGGTATGGGCGATACGGCAAGTTTTCCAGTGGACTCTCACTAAATCATCGCCATAAAAAAGTAAATCTATTCGGTAGTATTAACCACAACGATCGAAACGTATATACTCGCTTAACGCTGCATCGGGACTTTTTTCAGAACAGTCTATTTATCGGCAGTAGCGATCAGGAAAATATTGGGAAAACACGCTACATATCAGATACATACCGAGCTGGAATAGATTACACGCTCTCAAAACGAACCCTAGTGGGGCTGGTAGTTAATGGCCTGATTATGAATGCAGAAGCCCATATTCCCAACGTTAGCCAGACATTTGATGAACGGGGAAATTTGCAATCTAGCTATCAATCTGCCAACCGCCGGACCTTATCGGTTCCGAATACAGCTGTCAACCTGAATCTAAAACACAGTTTCGATTCAACCGGCCGTCGTGAGTTAACAGCCGATGTGGATTTTGCACATTATGAGACTCATCGGCTCCAGAATCTAACCACTACATTTACGGTTCCAGTGCGCCCGGTCACAACTCTGGATGGTAATCTAAACGGAGGGCTGAATATCGGTTCTTTCAAAGCAGATTATACCCATATTCTGGCAAACAAAACACGGCTGGAAGGCGGCTTTAAACTAAGTCAGGTTCATTCGGATAATGATGTTCTGTTTACGAATATAAGTGAAGGAAAAAGTGTCGTCGATACTGGCAAGAGCAATCAGTTTCGGTATGACGAATCGATCATCGCTGCTTACATTACTGTCAATAAGACCTTCAACAAAACATCGTTTCAGGCTGGTTTGCGGGGCGAAAAAACCACGGCAACAGGTTTACAAATGATTGGAAATAACGGATTCGAACGTAATTATTTTCAACTTTTCCCAAGTGTATTTATCAAGCAACCTCTGTCAAAAAATCACGAACTGGGTATCTCAGTCAGCCGTCGAATCGACCGTCCGACCTATAATCAATTGAACCCCTTCCGGGCCTATATCGATGCAACAACCTATTTCACAGGGAATCCGTCGCTATTTCCACAACTGAGCTACAACACAGAACTTACGCATACCTTTAAACAGAAATTTATTACCTCCATCAGCTACAGTCGAACAGATTCACCAATTATTGATGTAGTACAGCCAGCGCCCGAAGGTAATCGACAGGTTGTATCCACCTTCCAGAATTTAACCCGTTCCGACTATTTCGGCATTACACTGACCGTTCCGGCACAGCCAGCGAGTTGGTGGACGATGAATAACAACGTTGTCGCCTTCTACAATCGATTTGTTGGCAATCTGGCTGGAACCTCTCTTAATGCTGGGCAACCTGCGTTTAATGTTAACAGTAGCAATACATTCACATTAGGAAATGGCTGGACAGCCGATCTGGTCGGCAATTATCAATCGCATCAACTATACGGATTTTTCGATATCCGCCCCTTAGGTCAGTTGACTGTAGGTTTACAAAAAGCGATGTGGAACAAGAAAGGAACGTTGCGACTAAATATGACGGATATTTTCTATACTAGTCCCTTCAAAGCAACTTCTACTTACGCGAATTATGTCGAAAAACTAGATCAGCGACAGGATACGCGCATTGCCACCGCTTCCTTTACCTACCGCTTTGGCAGTGATACAATAGCCCCAACACGTCGACGAACCGGGGGAGCCGAAGACGAAAAACGCCGAGCCGGGGGCGCATCGTAAAATGAGTTTGGGTTATTTACTGAGTTACTAATGACAATACAATGGTGTTTTTTGTCATCCTGACGCCAGGAAGGATCTCATCGTTTCTTAGCATTCAGGTAAGGATACTTCGGGATCCTTCCTGGCGTCAGGATGACAAAAAATAGCGAAGTATTCTTCCAAAATTCACGCTAATTAATTCTACCAGCAAATTGCTCGATTGTTGTTTCGGGTTTACCCAACTCAAGCCGGGTTTGGTCGGCTTCGAATACTTCCGGGTAGTTATTCAGCGCTTCGGTAATGTGTGAACCATAATCCGCCTGAGCTGAAAATAATCGACCCAACTTGAGCAGAAATGAAGGGGCTGTCAGAATTGCCAGCTTTTCTTTTCGATAAGCCCCAATAAATCGTTCGGCGGCTTCGTGCTGCGTAATGGCTTCTGGCCCCTGAATTACAAACTCCTGATTTTGCCCATCCTGTGCAATCTGAAATGCCTTAACGACCTGCTTTCCATAATCACTGGCAGCAACATACCAGGGCCGTACGGCAGATCGCCCAACCATTAGTACAAACCGACCAACACGTTGGGTACCATTTATCGAATCCATAAAACAGGATGGATAAAAAATACTGTAGGCAATTTCCGAATTTTTGATGATCTGAACGGCTTCCTGCTTGATTTTGAAAACCCACCAGTCAAAACCATTCATGCGCTGATACCGCATAATGATTGACGATAAGTAGCCTATCCGGCCAACACCAGCGATCTGGGCTGCCCGTAGCAGATTAATGAGTCCATCCGATTCCGTATGGAAATCGGATGGCTTTTCGGTCTGTTTGATGGAGAGATTGAGATAAACGATATCGACACCTTGCAAAACCTCGCTGAGTTTATTGGTGTCACGCAGATTACCCGATACGACTTCTACATTGGGGAACATCGCTTTCGTTTTGGCAACGTCCCGAACAATTAGTCGAATGGAAAAACCAGCACGGATAAGTTCGTGTGTAACCGGCTGCCCCAGCATACCTGTGGCACCAATGATGGCAATCCGCATGGATGAAAAACGGACAGTTCAATAACCCACACGAAAAACCAGCCGTGTGAAAATATCACAATTCCCTTTTAAAAAACACAAAAGCGGGTAATCCGCCCGCTTTTCTCTATCGTAAGTCGCGCACAAATCGGCGCATTGTTTCCCGGTAAACTTGTTCCGACTGCTCAAGAGGTTGCTCATCTTTCAGCAACATCGCCAGGGTAATCATACCATGCGAGACGGACCACCATTGGAAATATAATCGCCTGATACTCTCCTCTGATTTTGGGATAAATGAGAAGATGGTTTTACAAACAATTCGACTTACGGCCTGCATGGTTTCAGATTGATAAACGGGCAGGTTACACAAGGCTCCATCCAGATTATACATTACCTGATAAATTTCCGGATGCTGGCGGGCAAATTCCCATTGCACAAGCGAAATTTCATACAGACGTTTTTCGGGATCTCGGTAAAGACTCAGGATACGGTCATATTCCTGATACAAGTGGCGAAAACCTTCGTTTCGAATCTCATCCAGCAGCACATCCTTACTATCAAAATACTCATATACAATAGGAGCGCTGTATTCAATGGCGTCGGCAATTTTTCGAATCGAAACGGCTTGCCACCCTTCTCGGCGGGCGATCGCTTTTGCCGTTTTTACAATGCCCGAGCGAGTCTGCTCATGGCTTCGCGGCTTACGCTCGATTATCTCCATAAAAAATTGGGGAAGTAGATCAGTTTCAGTTAACGGTGTTAAATCGATTGAAAACTACGGATTAATGTTGGTATTTTCTAACGTTAATTCATGATTTCTTAAAAAACCATGTACTATTCATTAAAAAAAGGAAATTTTTGTTTAAAAAATTTATATCCAGTTTACAATTCTACCAGATACTGAGGAGGGGCTAACGATGAGATTTCGGTTTCTCAGCCAGGATCCAAACGGCTTCATCACCAAGTGCATAGGGATCTCCAAAGACCGTGCCAAAACAGTTAACAATGTTCAACTCTACTTCTGTAAATAGCTGGCAAAGCTGAGACAGGGTATACACATAATGCTGGGCCAAGCGTGTCTGCGTCACGCCATCTTTTATGTATGTCAGGTGAGAATCGATCCGACCGTCGATTGGCACGTACTCATTTTCGACCAAAAGTAGAATCTTTCCTCCATCCGCTGTATCAACAGGCAACCAGTTACGTTCCTGATAATCAGGCAATATTGTTTCAGCAATCATCTCTGAGTGCGCCAGGAACCGACCGCCAGGCTTTAGCAACGAGGCAATCCGCGACAGGAATTTCTTCATATCAGCTGGCGGGAAAAAGCTAAAACTATTGCCCAAACAATACACAGCATCGAACGATGAGGTACCTCCTAGTTTATTTTCAGGAACAGCCAAAAAATCAGTCGAAATAGCGGTCAAAGGCAGCTTTTCTTTTTTTACAACATTCTGAAGTTCAGCAATATAGTCCGGTGAGATATCAATACACGTAAGTTGAGCCCCCATTCGGGCAAGTGGTAAGGCGTGACGACCATAACCACAAAAGACATCCAGCAATCGGTCGTCGGGGCCAAATTCCAGTGTTTCAACTAATAGTTCGAGGTCAAGTTGGGTTTGCTCCTCTGTTTGAGCCGCTTTCCAGGCTTCCTGCGGCAATCCGTGAAAAAAGTTGTGATACCAGGCCATAAGCTAACGATGAGTGATAAATTATGAGTGGAGCAAAGATTATACTCATCACTCATCGTTCATCACTAATAAACATCTGTATTAAAATCATTTAAAAGGGAAAACGGCAGTCGCTTGTCTTGCTTATCTTTAGCCGCCGTACAGAGTGAATCAACCGAACTGATGATGGTTTCACCCTGTAGAATTTTTTATTTATTTTCGGCAAAGCTAGTTTAAATCCTACATCACTCTTCCTAAATCGACTATCTGTTATGAAAACTTACTGGGGCATTGATCTGGGCGGAACCAAGATAGAAGGCGTTGTGCTTTCGGCTCCCTCACCTGATGCTGTCGTTATCCGCAAGCGTATTGATACTGAAGCCCAGCACGGTTATGAGCATATTCTGGCAAGGGTTGTGTCGCTTGTCGAGATGATGAAAGCCGAAACCGGACTGGCGCCCGAGCGAATCGGTTTCTCGACGCCCGGTACGTTTGATCCGGCCCGTCAGGCTATGAAAAACTGCAACACAACTTCGCTGAATGGGAAACCCATGAAACAGGATTTAAGCAAGTTGCTAGGGTTGCCCATCGAAATTGCAAACGATGCAAACTGTCTGGCGTTAGCCGAAGCCACTATGGGAATTGTGCCCGATGAAGTTCCTGACTACCAGAGCGTGTTTGGGGTCATTATGGGAACTGGCGTCGGCGGAGGAATTGTCGTTCGGAGCAAACAGCACAACCCCTCGGGCCGACCTTTCGTGCTCAATGGCTTGCAGGGATTAGGGGGCGAATGGGGGCATAATGTGCTGGAAGAAAAAGGCTATGCTTGCTACTGTGGCAAACGGGGCTGTGTCGAACAAGTCATTTCAGGACCAGCTCTGCAACACTACTATCATCAGATCAGTGGTGAAGAACGAACCATGAAAGAGATCATGGAACGTTATCAACAAGGGAATGATCTCGTTGCCAGTCAGACAGTTAATCGGCTTCTGGAATATTTTGGCCGAGCCATCTCTGTAATTGTCAATATCCTCGACCCTGATGTCATTGTCGTAGGTGGTGGCGTAGGAAACGTCGATTTACTTTACACTCAGGGGGTAGAACGCGCTCGGAAATACGTGTTCAACAGTGGTGACCTAAACACCCACTTTCTGAAACCCAAATTAGGCGACAGCGCGGGCGTTTTTGGCGCTGCGATGTTGTAAGCAAAGGGCATAGGGTTCGGGGCATGGGGTAAAAATCTATAATGACCCTCTGCCCCATGCCCCGAACCCTATGCCATAAACAACTCCTGGTGATTTTTCAATTCAGGATATGTACTTGGCGTCAGCACTTCGGGAACATCATTCGGTTCGGTGCGCGAAGTGATTCGTTTGCTGATGCTGTGACTGTGCATTTTAGTAGCCGGATATTTTTTGTGCAGGATCTCCAGCGCATCCTGCTCGTTTAAGTCATCGTACAGCCAACTATGTTCATCTTTAGCGGATAAAAGACAGGGCATACGTTTTTTCGAATTATGAATAGCCGCTAACAAGGGATTAGCATCCATCGTCAACAACGTATAGGTTCGCACTAATTCACCCGTTTCAGGGTCTGCCCATTCATCCCAAAGCCCAGCAATGGATGTAATCTTCTGATCTTTAGCATGGATGTAGAACGGAAACTTCTTGCTGCCGATCGTATGCCATTCGTAGAAACCCGTAACGGGGATCAGACAGCGTTTTCCAGTCTGAGCCGACGACCGAAATGATGGTTTTTCATAAATCGTTTCTGAACGAGCGTTAATGGTTCGAGTACGCATCTCGTCGGCATTCTCCTGCGTTTTCACCCAGTGAGGGATCAATCCCCAGCGCATCAGTTGAAATTCTCCGGGTTGCTGATGGGTTAAAATCGGCCAGGCTGGAAATTGGTACGCATTTGCGTGATAGACAGGTTGAAAAGTAGCCGATTCGGGCAAGGTGGCATCGTAACGTTCTTCAAGCTCATCCACTTTTGCATTGAGTGATTTATGATAACACATGGGTCGGTCCGGTTTAGATTTGGTGATTATTACCTACCACACGATCAGCAATTAGATAGGTAAAAAGTCAATTGTCGTTAACATTTGCTGTTAATTCATAAACAAAAAATTTATACCTCCAGTTACTTTAATTGATGTATCTACTGTAAAAATTTGCCCTATGAGTCAGGCACCTTCATCAGAGAAACCTACCCAGTCTACTCCTATCCACAATTTGGCAGATCTGGAGAGTGCCTGTTGGCATCAATTAATATCGGGGGCTGAACATAAGGCAGACGGTTTTCGGACAATGACCGTAGCAACCTGCACAAACCGAGGTGCCGATGCCCGAACCACTGTCCTTCGCAAGGTAGACGCGGTCCACAAATATGTTTGGTTTCATACCGATGCTCGTGCGGAGAAAGTCCTTCAGTTGGAAGCCTTTCCGTTAGCAACCCTGCTTTTCTGGGATAAAGAACGGCATATTCAACTCCGACTGACAATAGAAACAAGACTTCATACTGACGATTACATAGCCGACGAACACTGGGAATCCATTTCAGATCGTGAAAAAAAACTTTATTTTTCTGAATATATTCCCGGTACCGAAATTCCGGAACCTTACCTGGGCTACTCAAGCCAGTTAGATTCCCAATCGCCTTCGGCCGAACTGCTTAAAATCGCACGAGATAATTTCGCGACGATCGAGTGTCGGGTGTTGACGATGGAGTATTTATATCTGTTGCCAGAAGGTCAGTTACGCGCTCGATTTCAGTACGAACCCGAGTCTAAAATGGTCTGGCTGGCACCTTGATTTTTGGCCAGTAACAGTTGACAGCCCAGATAAGCAATTGGAATAAACAGTAAAAAATCGGCTAAATGCGCAATTGAATCGATGCGCAAAATACGGCTTACTGGAAAGGCTATGGCCCCTAGGCAAATCAAAAATCCAACCCAGGAGGCAACTAATTTTCTGCGTAATAACTGAATCCCCAGCACCAGCAAACTTAGTGGAAATAGCGGCCCCGACAGGAACATCGTTATATTGAAACTGACCGAGTGATTAGCCGCTTCCTGCAGTAATGTCTTTTTTGAAATACCAAATACTTCCGCGTAGATACCCCGCATCCCGAAGTTATTGCCACTCAATGCCCCAAACAGCGCAATCAACAATCCCCAGCTGGCATAATTGGGCGTCACCGATTTTAGTTTGGCAAATAAACCCATAAGCGCTGGTATCCAGAAAGCTGTTGCAACTACCAGAATAGTACCGCCCGCAATGGTGTATTCGCCGTTTTGCCAGAAAAAGGTTGATATCAAAAACAAGAAGGGCGCGATGATCATGGAAAGGCCCCAAAGGCGCTGTTCGGCTGGAGTTGAAAGGGAAGAGCTCATTAGGTATTTGTGTTATTTTTTCCTGATACAATTCGGTAGTAGATGAGAAAACCAATAGCAGCCGACACCATAACGACGCCATATGACAAACTCGAATCGGCGGATATTGGCAGAAAATGTACGATGATAAAACCAATACCCGTAAACAGTAAAATCAATCCCCATTTCAGGCTTTCGGTTGGTGACTGGGCTTCCTGATCGAGTTGGTTGTGCGTTTGTTCATTCCAGAGTCCCAGTTCGATGAGCCGTCGTCGCAGCAGATACGTTGTTAGCGGGCGCATCGTCAGATAAATCCCCAAGGCCATCGATATAATGACAAAGGCTGCTTGTATGCCATATTCTTCTTCCATCGAATTGTTATTGATTTCGCTATGAGACAGTTTCGATGATCAGAAAGTTGCAGTTCACTAAAAAAATTTGAAAACTGCAACTTTTGATGCCAAGTCACTGTCTCATAGGCCAATGGATGAGGATCAGGCATTAGTACGGCAAATTACCCAAGGCAACGTTCGGGCTTTCCAGACGTTGGTCGAGCGTTATCAGCGGCTGGTGCTACACATGATCCGACGAATTATTCAGCAGCCAGCCGATGTGGAAGACGTTTGTCAGGAAGTGTTTCTGAAAGTGTTTCAACACTTACCCAGTTATCAATTCGATGCGAAACTTTCTACCTGGATCGCTACCATTGCGTATCGAACGGGTATCAATTATCTGAAGAAACACCAGCAAGACTGGAATCAACAGGCTATTGATCAGTTACCAGACCTTGATTCAGCCTCATTAACGCCAGAAGAATTACTCGTGCAGCATGATTGGCGAATGTTTTTACATAAACAGATTGATAAATTGCCTGTTCATTATCGTACGATTCTGACGCTCTATCATCTGGATGAATTATCGTACGAAGAAATTGGTCAGGTAACCTCACTACCCGAAGGAACTGTCAAGAACTACCTGTTTCGAGCTCGAAAATTATTAAAGGAAGCGTTGCAACAGCATCAAACCCGCGAACAAGGTTATGAATAAACGAACCGACCAGCAACTACAGGAATTCCTCGACGTACACCTGCGCAGTCACGGAACAGCTTCGTCGACAGCACCCGACGAGGAAGAAATGCAGGCATATAAACGGCTGTTTGATGGATTATCTGCAGAACCCGCGGATATGTTTCTGCCCTATTCTTTTGCGGCAACTTTGGCCCGGATGGTCCAGCGAAAAGCGCAGAATCGCCGAGAAATCAAAACGTTTGTTTTGTACGGCCTAGGTTTATGTATTGCGCTACTAATCACGGCCAGTATCCTGTATACTGCCCCTGATAATGCTTATATACTACTGGAAAAAGGATTTTTACGTCTGGCAATCCCTCTATTCGTCACCTTAACAGGTTTTGGCCTGATCCAGCTCGCCGATTATTGGCTGATAAAACGGATCAGGTCGTGAAGTAACCATTTTCAGGCTTAATTTATTTCACGAATGGTTAGAAACTGCTAAACTCCGTTCGCATAGGATTTATAACCATTCAGGTAATGAGTCATGGTTGATTCGGATCAACGTTGTTGTTTTGTTTTACTAAACAACAAATTCATGATGACGATCCGAGCTACCACGTTTATTCAACGACCTATTGCTGACGTGTATACCTATTTAGGTTGTTATGAAAATGATATTCACTGGCGTACGGGCGTTATCAAAATGAAACAAAGCGTACGCGGAATAGCCCAGACGGGCATGTATACGCAGGAAGTTGTACGATTTATGGGTTATCAGGCCATGACGACGGCTGAAGTGACGGCGGCTGAACTCAACCGAAGAACAGCTTTTCAGGTCATTGATGGGCCAGTGAAAGCCTGGGAACAGCGCCATTTTGAAAAACGCCGAAACGGTACTCACTTCACTTATGAGTTGACAGTAGGTACAACTGGGTTTCTAAAAGTACTCTCCCCGATTATCCGCCTATTGTATCAGCGACAAATGGCGAACGATTTATCAATCTTAAAGCAGAAACTTGAGCGGAATGAACTAGTTCATATGGAGTTAGCGTAAAACGCTTTCCTGTTTTCCCGGTAATTCCGAATCCATCTCAGTTGCTGGGCCGTCTTTACTTTCACCAGGTATTCGCCATTAATATACGTTTCGACCTCGGCGATGTAATTCCGATTAACCATGTAAGACCGCCAGATAATTAGTACGTAAAAGGCCAATTTTCCGGTCAGCTGTTGAAGTAAGGCGAGGAGAATAAACTGTTTGCTTTTAAATAAATAAATTCTCGTTTTGCATCGATTACGATATTAAATCGTTTCAAAACATCGCCCCCAATAATGCTCATTTTTTGTCGACCGATAGCGCCGGTGAAAAAACCAACCGGAATAGTTGCTAATTGATTATCGCCGATAATAAAGGCAGGCAGAATAGCCTTTTTGGTTTTTAATACATTGCCAAACGAATCTTTTAATTCTTTCTCCGCAATCGTTTTCAGTTTTTCGTCGATTTTATTATCCTGAACAAATTGATCGTCGAATAAAACGCCACCAGAATACCCGGAGTGAAGCAGGAATTTATTCTTTATAATCTTTTTATCAATTTCACAATCGGCTTCAACAAACATCAAGTCGTTTTCAAAAATCAATTTACGTTTATCATACGTTTTTATCTTATCAGGAAGAGCTGGATATAGCGTTACTTGTTTGTTATCGAAATCTAATTCGATGACACTATTCTCAAAAAGATCTATCCCAAACTTACCGTCTGTTTGTGGGCCTGAATTTATATTCTCCCATAGTGGCACGTTATCCCAAATCTGCTCCCCAAGTTGAAGTAAATTACGTTTGCTGAACCTTGATGCATTTCCCGACCCACCCAGCTTTTTACACTATCGGCCCCTTCAAAGCGTATCGTTTTCAGCCGTTTAGTTGCCTCCTCAGTCAACGTTACGGCATTAGCAGCCGTGTGAAACATTAAATTCACCGTATCTTTTTGATTCAAAATTGCCCGAACAGAAAAATTATTAAAGTCTGTTAATTGAAAGGGAATACTGAATGGTTTAGACAATACTATTGGTTGTTTTTTACCTTGCCCGAAGCCGGACTGGCATAAAACAGTCAAGAGAATGAATGAGTAAATCGAAAAGGTTGACATATTTTTTTCGTTAATCCACTTTAGCTTCACCTTGTATTTTTCGATAAGGAATTTTGAAAAAATCTCCTACTGTCTGATTAAATAGCTCCTTGTAGCGAATCAATGTCGAGTGGCCTGAATTAGGCAAAATCCATAAATACGATTGTGGAATAGACTCCGCTATTATCAACGTATGCTTTGGCAGAATCACATCATTATCCCCTCCAATAACCAAAGTCGGGCATTTTACTTTTTTCGAATCAGATGGTAAAATATGCGGGTGAACGATCATCAGATTGAGCAGTTTTTTCTGCGCCTTTACTACTGCTGTCTGCGTTACCTGATTCAGACTATCACGACTTTTCACCATCGATTGATAAAGACCCTGTTCAATAGCTGTTGTATCGGGCCATAAGTTAGCCCCTGTAATAGCTAGTTTTTTTACTTTTTCAGGATGCCGCATTGCCAACAAAAGCCCATTGATTCCCCCATCGCTCCAGCCAATTACGTAACACGAATCGACCTTTAACGTATTCAGAAGCGCATTGAAATCATCGGCCATCATCTCGTAGGTTAGCGAGTCGCTGTTGTCGATTGATTTTCCCTGTGCGCGACTATCGACTGCGATTACCTGATAGTTTTTGGCGAAATACGGAATCTGATTCTTGAAATTTTCGATAGACCCACCATTTCCATGAATCAGGAGCAATGGTTTTCCAGTACCATACACTTCATAATACAGTCGAAAACCCCGAATAGTGGCGTATTTCCCCATTTTCGTGTTGTTTCCATAGGATGAAGTGACTGGCAAAGTAGACTGAGAAAAAGCCGATTGTATTACCCAAAAAGTCAATAATAACAGAGCTACCTTTTTTCCTGAAACCATAAATAATTCCCACCGATTAATGGCAGAAAGATAACCGATTTCGCTCATTGAACCGTAAATGCGTTTGGTTTCTGGCTTATTAATGAAACGAGGCTGGTAAGATTGTAACCTTACCAGCCTCGTTTCATTGTACTCAGATCAATTTACTCGTTCTTAATCACTTTCAGCGTTTGGGCCTGGCTACCACTACGTACCTGCAATAGCAGCGTTCCCACTGCCGAACCCACGGGCACCTGTAGCCGATTCACCAAATCTGCCTGATCGATCGATTGCTGATGCAACCGATAACCCTGCTGATTCACCAATTCCAACTCCACTCGCTGACCCAACACACCTTGTATCTCCACTTCAGCCGATGAGCCAGTAACTGGGTTACCCAACACCCGAACCTGCAATCCAGATTCAGCCGCGCTCTGACGAGCGCCCGATGAACAGACTGCCAACCACGAATACACATAACTCGCCTTGGAACTTCCCTGGTAGGCAACCAAGGTGATGACCGGGTTATCGATGTATAAGTTCAGTTGGTAAGGCCCTGAAGCCATCGTAGGTAACATCTCATTGATTACGGAGAAACTGATCGGTTCTCCGCTCACCCCGGTATATTGAGGAGTAAACGTCACTCGCCGTAAACCGGGATTGATCGTCTCGCAATTGATTGTCTGTACCCCACTAATGCCAAACTCGCTTCCTGCTGGATTCACCGTCAACATAAAGCTCGTGCTTACAGTCAAATTCCCCGGATCAGTCGCTTTGATCGTTACGTTCGAAACGCCACTTACACTCGGTGTACCGGTAATCGAAGTGCCGACCAGACTTAATCCGGCGGGTAAACCCGTCGTACTTAAGGTGATACCATCTGGCGTTTCCTGATCTGCAAACGTGTTAACCAAATTCAGGTTAAAGGCCTGACCCACCACCGCCGTCTGATTACCTACCGGACTATTCACCCGGGGCGGTGTGTTATCCTGTCCTAAATTCATACAGGCATCCAGCCAATGGTAAGTGAAGGTTACAGGCCCCTCGCTACCACCCTGGCTTGCTTTCAGGACAATCACCGGATTATCCCGATACATTGTCAGCGAATACGGAGCCGGATCGGTGGTAGGTACCATCTCGTTAATTACCTCGAAGGCAATCGGTTGACCATTCCGGCCACTATATTGAGGGGCAAATGTAAGACTGAGCTTACTGGCTACAGGTGTACAGCTGATTGTGGTCACGCCTGTGATCGCAAATGGGGCTGTTGGATTGACTGGTTCTGTTGCTGGTAACACCACTAAGGTCAGCGGAGTACTCACACTCAACCCTTTAGGATCGGTGGCAATAATGGATAGCGTGAACGGAGAACCCACTGTTGTCGAAGGTATACCACTCAAGGTGGCTCCTGTCAACATCAAGCCATTGGGCACGCCCTGGGCAGAGAGTTGGAGACTCAACGGGGTTTCCGAATCGGTGAACGTACCCGGCGGAATCACATAGCTAAAAAAGCTGCCTACAGTAGCTGTCTGAGCGGTCAGTGGGGTTACTACGCGGGGAACTGTATTGGGGTTTTCCGAGGTTTGACAAGCTTCCGACCAATTGTAGGTAAAACTGGCTTCATTGGGTGAACCGGTTTGAGTCGCTTTCAGAATGATGACCGGATTATCGGTATAGATTTGAATCGTGTATGGCCCTGCTTCATTGGTGGGTAAGAGTTCATTAACCACCGAAAAACTGATGGGCTGACCAGTTAAACCACTATATCGTGGACTAAAGCTGAGACTGAACTTGGCAGGGGTAATTGGCGTACAGGCTACCGTTGTAACAGCCGTGATGGCAAAAGGAAACGTCTGCACTGGATTGACCGTCAATTCAAAAGCGTTCGATGTGAGGCTATTACAGGCACTCGTGACGATCACGAAATAGTTACCAGCGTCTGAAAGTTGAACAGCATTCAAAGCCAGCGTCGCGGAGGTCTGCCCTCCCAGAGGATTTCCCAGGTTGTCTTTATACCATTGGAACCCCATCGGTTCCCCACTCACCCCAACGCTGGTAGCCACGTTGGTGCCGACGGTTACGGAAGAACTAGAAGCCGGTTGCTGGGTAAAGGCGATAGTCTGATCGGGTTGTTGATTGACGTCGATACTGGTCACACTAGAACAACCCGACGTTGTAACGGTCACCGAATACGTTCCCGACGCGTTCACTACCGCCTTACTCCCGCTTTGACTTACCACATTCGGACTGAACAGATAGGTTTCGCCACCACCCGCGGTAAGCGTTAAACTCGTTTGCTGACAAGTGAGTAGCCCCTCGTTACTGGCCGTCAGTGTAGGGATAGGTAAATCCCGCACAACTACCTCATCACTACTCCAGACCACTTGATTATTCGTGCTGATTATGAGGGTAAAACTCTGACTGCTTGCCTGGCTCGGCGTGATCGTTTGGCTAAAACTGGAATTGATATCACCCCCGGTCATCGTACTGCTACCATTGGTCAGCGTATAATTGTAGACTTCCCCCAGATTACCCAGGCTGGCAGTGAAGGTAACAGGGCTACCCACACATACCGGGTTCGGGATGGCCTTAAACCCCGTAATGGTAGGTGTATTGGCTATGACGATCACTACCACGCTGGTTTCTGAAGAGCAGCTTCCAATGGAACCAGTTACAGAATAGGTTTGCGACTCACTTACCGTTATCTGGTCAGTCGTTTCACTTGTCGACCACTTGTAGGAATTTGCCCCCGATGCCGTTAATACCGTACTCGACCCCTCTGTAATGGTCAGCGACGGATTGGCGGTGATACTCACGACAGGAGGAGTAGCGTCCTGAGTGATCGTAAGGCTTGCGACACTGAAACAGCCCGATTCCGCATCGGTTACCGTTACCGAATAAACACCAGCGACATTCACCTCAATCGAGTTTTCACCCTGATTTATGATACCCGGTCCATCAAAGGTAAGGTCATATCCGCCCTGTGCTGTCAATGTAAGGGTCGACTGTTCACAGGTCAACGTCGTCGATGGTGCGGAGAGGGAAGCTTCTGGGGTGTTGGTAGACTGATAGATGTTGACACTTTCGGTGTTGAAGCAACCCGTCTCCGTGTTCGTCACGGTCACGGAGTAAAGGCCCGATATATTGACCACAGCTATTCCATTTTCGACATCCTGACTGAGCAGGCCCGGCCCGTTAAATTGGTAATCATCTCCTCCTCCAGCTGTCAGGGTTACACTGGTCGTACCGCAGGTAAGATACCCTTCATTGCTGGCCGAAAGTGACGCCATAGGTAACTCGTTTACGGTTAACTCATAGGTTTCACTGGCTATTTGTTCTCCATTACTGACGATCAGGGTATACGTTTGAAAACCCGATTCACTGGCAGTGATCGTCTGACTAAAGCTTTGGCGGAAGCCATTACCCGTAACTGTGCTGGTGCCGTTGGTAAGCGTATAGCTGTAATTTTCCGAAACGTTGCCCAGACTCGCCGTAAACGTCACCTGACTACCGGTGCAAACCGGATCCGGATTAGCGGACAACTCGGAAATGGTCGGCGCAGGTGTCGTTACAATCACGTCTACGCTGGTTTCCGAGGAACAGCCTTCTGTAGTACCAGTCACCGAATACGTTCGCGACTCATCCACAGTTATCTGGGCCGTATTTTCTTCCGTCGACCAACTATAGGCATCGGCTCCTGATGCCGTTAATAGTGTACTGGAGCCCTGTGTAATGGTCAGCGAGGGATCGGCGGTAATACTCACCGTAGGCAGGTTATTTACCGTTAGATTAAATGCGGTACTGGTAAGACTACATGTCGCCCCCGTCACCACCACCGAGTAAACGTCCGCATCTTCCAGACTGGCTGAGGGAATCGACAGGGTGGCCGTTGTCTGATCCTCTAAGGGAGTGGTGCCTTTATACCACTGGTAGCTACTGACTGTCCCCGTCGTACTGACCGAAGCAGTGACCGCACTCCCTACACACACCGTCGAACCAGCGTCAGGTTGAGTTGTGATACCGATATCGCACCGTTCATAGATATAGGCCACTCCCGTCAGAAGGTTTTTAGTAGGTGTTCCCACAATTGCATAATGGCCCGAAACAGCGACGCTGACCCCAAAATTGTCGCCTATTACCCTGTCTGACGCGGTGAGTTTGGCTTGCTGACCCCAGTTGGTTCCTGAGCGGGCAAACACATACGCTGCTCCTTTCAGGAAGCTTTTAGTAGGCGTCCCTATGATGGCATAATCGCCCGACAAGCAAACGCTAATACCAAAATTATCAGCAATAATTCCGTCTGATGCTGACAGTTTAGCTTGCTGATCCCAACTGGTGCCCGAGCGAGCAAATACATAAGCGGCTCCCTGAAGTTCATTCGTGTCAATTTTTTTCAGATGGGCCCCTACAATCGCATAATCACCCGATATAGAGACACTGAAACCAAAATTATCACCAGCTACCGGGTCTGATGGCGTGAGTTTGGCTTGTTGACTCCAACTAGTGCCCGACCGAACGAACACATAAGCCGCCCCTCTTAGGAAATTTTTAGCATTGGCTCCCACGATCGCATAGTCGCCTGACATAGAAACGCTGACCCCAAAATTATCGCCAGCTATTCCGTCTGATGCTGACAGTTTGGCTTGTTGACTCCAACTAGTACCCGACCGAACAAATACGTAAGCCGCTCCCTTTATAAAACCTTTAGTATTTGCGCCTACAATGGCATAATCGCCTGACATAGAAACGCTAACACCAAATTGATCACCAAGTGCGGCATCGGATGGAGTGAGTTTGGCTTGCTGACTCCAGCTGGTGCCTGACCTAACAAACACATAAGCCGCTCCCCTATTGGTGCTTTTAGTATGTGCCCCTACGATGGCATAATCGCCCGAAAGAGAAACACTAATGCCAAAATTATCACCAAGTGCGGCATCGGATGCCGTAAGCGCAGCCTGCTGAATCCATGTGTTACCCGATCGAATAAACACATAGGCCGCTCCCCTTATGAAATTTTTAGTAGGAGCTCCCACAATGGCATAATCACCCGAAATGGAAACGCTAACACCTAAATTATCGCCAACTGCCGCATCCGACGCAGCGGCAGCAATAATCTGATTCCAGTTCTGTGCGATAGCTGGTCTGAACAGGGACGTCATCAGCAGACTTGTCCCTAGTAACCACAAACGCCCACTCCGTTTTCCAGCCCACGACAGTCTCGTAAACGAGGTACGTGAGTTGGCAAAAAGTGCGTTACGACACCATCGGAAGAACAACGTAAGAACTAAGAATGGGGCAAAAAAGGGCATGACACCCCTTAGGAAGGAGAATTGTTTCATGAGGTAGTGAATGGGAAGAGGATCGACAATAAACGGACGCTCAATACATAATCGTCTTTACAAGCAAATATATTGGAGTATTTTATACTATAACAGGATTTTTCCTATTCGGTAGAAGATTTACTTTTTCTATTAGAAAGCTCTTTCGTGAAAACAGCAACGCCCTGACCAAAAGGAAAGGGCATTGCTGTTTTTAGGGACAAAAAAGTCTACTCGTTTTTGATCACTTTGAGGATTTTAGTTTCCCGTCCACTACGTACCTGCAACAATAGTGCCCCCCCTGCCCCATTCAGCGGTATTCGTAACCGATCCACTAGATCAGCCTGCTCGATTACAAGTTGATGCAGATAGCCTCCCTGTAGATTCATCAATTGTAATTCGACTCGCTGACCCGACACACCCCTAATCTCTACCTCAGCCGATGTGCCAATAACTGGATTGCCCAATAGCTGAACCTGCAACCCGGTCCTCGTCTCTGCCGTAGCCTGACGAGCTCCCGATGGACAAGAAGTGAGCCAGGAATACACATAATTCGCGTTAACATTACCCTGTTTGGCACTCAAGGTCACTACTGGGTTATCGGTGTAAAGATTCAACTGGTAAGGCCCTGCTGCCATCGTCGGCAACATCTCGTTCACCACTGAAAAGCTGATCGGTTCCCCACTTACTCCCGTGTACTGAGGAGTGAACGTTACCTTGCGTAAACCCGCACTCAATACCTCGCAACTGATGGTCTGAACCCCACTGATGCCAAACAAAATCCCGGCCGGATTTACCATCAACTGAAAACTCGTGCTGGCCGTCAGACTGCCCGGATCAGTGGCCGTAATTGTAATTGTAGAAACACCACTCACACTGGGTGTGCCGGTAATCGACGTACCGACCAAACTTAATCCAGCAGGTAATTTACTCGCGCTTAAGCTGATCTGATTGGGCGTCTCCTGATCCGCAAACGTATTGGCCAGATTCAAGCTATACCCCTGACCTACTACCGCCGTCTGATTCCCCACTGGACTATTCAATCGAGGGGGAGTATTGTCCTGACCAATGTTCATACAGGCATCCAGCCAGTTGTAAGTGAACGTCATCGGACCACTACTACCTGTCTGCGTCGCTTTCAGCGTAATCACCGGATTGTCCCGATACAAGGTCAACGAGTACGGAGCCGGATTGGTGGTAGGCACCATTTCGTTGATGACCTCAAAAGAGATCGCCTGTCCATTGAGGCCCGAGTAGCGCGGAGCAAACGTGATGCTGAGTTTGCTGGCTACGGGTGTACAGCTAATCGTCGTTACTGCTGTAATAGCAAACGGATTTGTCGGATTAACCGGTGTAGTTGCTGGCAACACACTTAATGTCAGCAGAGTACTCACAGTCAGTCCTCCCGGATCGGTAGCAATAATGGTCAAACTGAAGGGAGAGCCTACCGTCGTCGACAGTGTACCGCTCAGCGTCGCGCCTGAAAAATTCAGTCCCTCGGGCACACCTCTAGCCGAGAGCTGCAGACTTAACGGCGTTTCGGCATCGGTGAACGTATTCGGAGGGATTACATAGCTAAAATAGTTGCCCACCGTCGCCGTCTGATTCGCTAAGGGCGTCACCACGGTTGGAGCCGTATTTGGATTCTGGGTGGTCTGACAAGCGGCTAACCAGTTGTAGACAAAACTCGCTTCGCTTGGGGAACCACTTTGAGTGGCTTTCAGGGTGATGACCGGGTTATCGGTGTAGAGCTGGATCGTATAGGGGCCGGGCTCGCTAGTGGGTAGCAGTTCATTGACCACCGAGAAGCTGATCGGTTGACCCGTCAGACCACTATACTGTGGACTAAAGCTGACACTAAACTTACTAGGCGTAATGGGCGAGCAATTTACTGTTGTCACGCTCATGATGGTAAATACTCCCGACTGAATAGTCAGGCTAACCGGGGTCGATGCTGGGCTAGTGCAATTACCAAGAGTACAAGTAGCTGTCAGGGTATAATTGCCGGGAATTGAGTAGGTGTACACATTCCCATTGGCAGAACCTGTTCCGCCTTGCGAATTCCAGTTGATAGTCTCTCCCGAACACCCATTGGCCGTTACGGAAATGGGCTGGTTCGTCGTCATCTGAGCGGATGCCTGCAAGGTGGGAGCTGATAGTTCGTTGTTGCTGGTCACAGTGGTAGAGGCAACTGCCGAACAGCCATTGGTGCTGATGACCGTTACGGAATACACACCCGTCATACTGACTGTCGCGGTAGCGGCATCACTCCCACTTTGGGTAGCGCCTGCACTAAATTGATACATATCTCCCCCGGAAGCGGTAAGCGTAACACTGGCTTGGGTACAGGTAATCGGCCCATTGTTAATCAAATTGACCGTAGAGATCGCGTTAATTGTTACCGAGATCGATACCGTTTTCGTACAACTGTTGGCAACATCGGTGGCAGCAAAATATAAAATTGTACTACTGCCCGGTGTCAGATTGGTAGCTGTTAAGGTATTACTTCCCTGATTGTAGGTCCCTGCCGACTCAGTCAAAGACTGATCTTTGTACCAGGTAGTCCCGACTGTAAATTGGCTACTATTTCCACCCAATTGCAGAGCAGAATTGAACGTAGAGTTACAACTAACGATGGGAGCGGCAATCACATCATTGTTCACTACGTTGAGAATGGGGTTGCCCTGCGGATAGTCGATGATGCCGTTGTTGGTTAGTGTCCCGTTGTTGTTATGTATCCCCGTGGTATTAACCGTAAACAAACCCACGTTGGTGAAGCTGTTGCTGTTGATGATAGGGGCCAACACAGTCAGCGTGGCGCAGGCTCTGTTAGCGAACGGCCCCTCGTTGCGGATGCCAGTACCCCCGATAGTACCCAACGACCCGATGGTGATGGTGCCCGAATTGATGAAGGTTTCCCCCGGGTTGTACAAGCCTACATACGTCGAGTTATCCAGTTGAATATATCCTCCCGCCTGGTTCTCGAACGTGGCATTGGGCCTGTTGTAAAGCCCATATAGTCCCACCGCTGCGCTGGCCCCGATGATGAGCATGGCCGAGTTCGTGAAACGGCTACCAATGGCGTTGAATAAGCCTGTACCAGTCGAGTTGTCAATCTGAATACGTCCCCCCGCCTGATTGGCGAACGTGGCCAGGTTGTAAAGCCCAGAGCCTCCCACCGCAGCGGTGGCCCCGATGGTAATGGTGGCCGAGTTGGTAAAATTGCCTGAATTCAATAAACCGTTGTCGGTTGTTCGGTCAATCGTTATCGTCCCGCCCGTGTTGGAAAATGCAGCCTGATTCCAGATGCCCTGCGTTCCCATGCTGACAAGCGTCCCAATGGTGATGAGGCCCGTGTTGGTGAACGTAGCCGTAACTCTGTTGTTGATCCCCTGGTTAGTGGCTCGATCAACCTGAAGTGTGCCGGTGTTGGTAAAGCTACCAGTGTTGTGGAGAGCGATCAGACCCACCGGGGCCGTGTTGCCCAGCATCACTGTGCCATTATTAGTGACTGTCCCTTGATTATAGAACGCCGTGGGAAAGCCATCCAGGGTTGCAAAACTGTTGATGGTCAAACTCCCCGCGCTGCTGATCGTAAGCGATGCCCCTGTTTGCACGGCCACCGATTTGGCTGTGGCCGTAGTGCTCAGCACGGGCTGGTTGGCTGGTGCCGCTGGAATAACGACATCGTCGGAAGCGGTGGGAACGGCTCCCGATGCCCAGTTACCCGCCGTGCTCCAGTCGGTACTAACGCAACCCGTCCAGGTAGGCCCCGACGATCCCGACCCACAAACAGGCACATTGACAGTAAGTGTTACGCTGGCTACCGAGGAGCAACTGCCAATGATACCTGTGACAGAATACGGCCCGGCCACACTCACCGAAATGGCCGTAGTGCTTTGCCCATTCGACCAGCTATAGGAACTCGCTCCCGACCCGGTCAACGTAGCGCTCTCGCCCTGAGTAATGGTGAGCGAAGGCGTAGCGGTAATAGTAGGCGGAGGTTCTGGCGTGGTGGTCACTACGCCGGTGTTGGTACCCGTGACGTTGAAGGTGCCGCCGTTGAGGTTCTGCACCAAGCCCCCGTTGTAGCTGATGCTGCTGTTGTCGCTAGTGTTCTCAATGATAGTGCCAGTGTTGGAGAAGGAAGCCGGCGAGGTATTGGTAATAACTGCATTCCCCAGACTCTGAAGCAGAGCTGAACACCCCTGATTGTTGAAAACAGGCACGTTCTGACTGCCGCTACCAACCACGCTCCGATTGTCAAGGGCGGTGCCGGTCACGCTGGCCCCGATGGTAATGGTGGCCGAATTGACAAAGCTGCCGCCCGTCGTGTTCACACTGCCCTCAAGGTCTTTATTCCTCAGGCCTATATTACTGGCCCGATCAATAGAGATATTCCCGCCTTCCGTGTTGCTGAATAACCCGTTATTATGCAGCCCATCGGCACCTACCGTGGCCGATGCTCCAATGGTGATCCTGGCCGAATTGACAAAGATGGCTCTGTCATTTAATAAACCCCCAGCACTGGTCCGATCAATGGAGATGGAACCGCTCGACGTGTTGCTAAACGATGCTGAATTTATCAGCCCATACTGACCCACACTGGCCGATCCCCCGATGATCAGACGCGACGTGTTTACAAAGCTCCCATCTCTATTAAACAAACCACAAAAAATGGCCCGATCAATAGATATGGAGCCGCCCGATGTGTTGCTGAATGAGGCCACATTCGCCAGCCCATACTGACCCACACTACTCTGATTGCCCAACACCACAGCCCCCTGGTTGAGCACGCTGCCTCCGTTGTAAAAACCAGTCGTCGGATTTACACCACCTACCGATTTGCTACCGTTGATAGTCAAACTGCCCGAGTTGCTGATAATGAGTAATGCTCCACTTTTCACCTCCACTGTGCGGGCCACAGCCTCAGTGCTGATAATGGGCTGGTTGGTCGGAGTCGATGGAATCACGACATCACTGCCCGCCGTTGGTATACCCGCCGACCAGTTGCCCGCCGTGTTCCAGGCGCGGTCGGTTGCGCCCGTCCAGTTGTTCTGGGCCTGCGTGGTAAGGTTGCCGAGCAACAGAAGCAGAAAAAACAAAATCGTCCGGCGTGGGCGGCTACTCGCCGAAAAAGGTATAAGTGCGTTCATGAGAAATGTTTTGTTAGTACACGTGTAATCAGACATGAACTAGCCACAAGTATCAGTTTATTGATACTTGCGTAGGCACCACCGCCCCCACCCCAAGCTTCTACTTTCACCACTGAGGTGTACCCTGCCGAAACCACGTAAGTGCCACTGGCATTGAGAGTTTGGCTGGTGGGTTGCCCCAGCGTGAGGATGGGCATGGTTATAATCGCGCTGGGGCAAGCGGCAATCATGTATCGCATCTGCTGCCTGTGGGATAGCCATTGAATAGATTTGTAAAACTGAGTCATGATCGTATTGGGTTAGTCAATAAAAAGTTAGTTGAGTTTACCAGGTATAGATGGGCTTTAAGGAGCCGATTGAACTATGTTTAGGTTGGGAATGGGAGATAAACTTGACAAAAAGTGAGCTATCCGCCAGGCATTCCAGGACGAACACAGTCTAAAAATGTCCGAAACGAGGGGAATATTTATCGAATGCAATGGACAACCTTAGCAGTGTAAAATCGAGACATGAATACGTTGGGTTAGTCAATAAAAAATGATTGAATTCTAATAGGCATATAGCCGGGTGATGGTCTGATCTTCGATGGTGTAAATCAGACAGACGGGTTGAGTCGTGTCGGGTGGTTCACAGATAGCAACCCCTTCCACAAAGTGCGTAGCTCTCCCTCGGTAACGCACTGTCTGGGCACACAGCTTCTCCACGGCCTGCCAGTCGTGGTGATTCAGGTGCGTGTGTAAGGTTTTGGTCAGCCGCATATTGTCGGCTTGAGTCTGCTCCAGATCGGTTGGCTGGCCTAAATTGCAAGCCCACAACAGCCCAATCAGGAAGAAAGAAAGCCCGTATCGAATGGATTTAAGAGGGTATGGATAGAAGCGAAAACTAGTCAGGAAATATGGGGCTCTCATGGCAGTCGCGTTTTTTTTTGGCGACTACAAGGTGAGGGCTCTACCAGGAAAAGGCTTCTGCTGTTGTGTCAAAAACTTCGTTTATTGTTGCATGAGCCAACAAAAACTTAGTCTATTGATGTATGGCGTGATTTTCTCGTAGAGAATCTATTCGTATTACCGAAATCAGTTGCTGTTTTTCAGGTTGTCGATCAAAACCCTAACCTTACATTTGCATTAGCCTGATACGTTAGTTTTCCGCTCACACCGTAACGTAGTGTTTTGATCTGTGCTACGTAGCTGGGAGGTAACGTCACTGCGTGGTTAAGCTGCACTACGTCCGTAAGCACCGGTACTGCCCCGCACGACCAAACCGTTGGATCGTCCCAGCTCCCCGCTTTCACGGTCAGGATCGGTCCCGTACAACTGCCAAACTCATAAGCGCCCATATCAACCCGGCCACCAGTAATTCGGGGATTACCCGCCAGATCTACACTCGTACCTAATGTAGCGGTTGTCGAGGCTGGGTTGCTCGCGTTGATGGCGGCCGAACCCGTAGCCAGTTGCGTACTGGTTGTGCTGGCAAACGGTGTTACGTTGGTTGAAATATTACCCGCGCCAGTCGTGTTACCAGACTGGCTGTCAACGCCCGGCTCATACAAACTGTACGACAGATTAACGGTAGCCCCCGACGCATTGAAAAAAGGCACAGAGCCAGTATTATTGAAGACGATACAGTTCACCAACGTAGCAGTGGCATTGGTGCTGGTGGCATTGTTGACGTGGATATTCGCCATGACCGACCCCTGTCCGACAGGGGCTGAGTTGCCCTGAAACGAGCAGTTGATCAGAACCGGCTTGGCCGTACCCGTGTAACTTCCGGCACCGTCGTCACTGCCATTGGTGCAGATAGCTCCACCCCGGATGGTCGCTGAATTGTTCTGAAACGAACTACCCGTAATGGTCGGGCTGGCCGTACCACCGTAGGCATAGTTGTAGAGGGCACCACCGCCATCGGAATTGCCATTTCCGCTCGACGCGACATTGGTAACGAACAGGCAATTCAGGATTTTTGGACTGGATTTAGTCGTGTAATTAAGCTGACCGGAAGCACTCTGTGCGCGATTGTAGATCGCTCCACCGCTGCCATTCTGCGTGGTATTATTCTGAAACCGGCAATTCTCGATAATCGGACTGGCATCACCTCCGTTGGAAGCATAATTGTAGAGTGCGCCCCCACCGCTTAAGGCGTAGTTGTTCATAAACCAGCAGTTGCGTATGGTTGGGCTACAGACTCCTCCGACAGCTTCATTGTACATGACCCCGCCAACAGCTTTTCCCTGCTGCGGTCCGGTATTGTTGGCGAGGGCGTAGGCCAGCACAAAGCCATCGAGAACAGCAGAGTTGGTCAGGTTGTTGCCGTTGCGAAACAGGTTGTAGGCACTGACGTTGGTATTGTTGGCAATATCGGCGCTGAGCGTGGTGCTGGAGGGGGCTGTGATGCTGATAGCGGGACGTTGGCTCAATGCTGTTTCGTTGCCGACAAATCCACCGTAGATGGCCACGTTGGGTCGCATGGTGTACGTAGCGTCGCGGTCGTTGGTGGTAGTTGGTTTATACGTACCCGCAGCCACCCAGACCGAGCCAATGCCAACGCAGGTAGCCGCCTGATTAATAGCGGTTTGCAGGGCTGTTCCGGCATAGGCATTGCTCCAGCTACTGCCATTCTGCGAACCCGCACCAGTCTGTGTTACGTATACAGGTGTACACGTAACGCTTACCACTACGCTGGTCACAGAAGAACAGCCTCCGGTGGTGCCGGTTACCGAATACGTTCCGGCTGTATTTACCGAAATAGTCGACGTAGTAGCTCCCGTACTCCACTGATAAGTAGTAGCTCCACTGGCTGTCAACGTAGTACTCTGTCCAGTAGCGATGGGCAACGACGGATTAGCCGCAATGCTGACAACCAGCAACGTAGCGTTCAGCGTTGCCGATACGGATACGGTTTTGCTGCAACCGCTGGCGTTGTCCAGAACCGAAAAATAAACCACCTGACTGCTACCCGGCGTTCGGTTGATGGGAGCGAAGGTGTTGGTGCTCTGGTTGTATGTTCCCGCTATCTGGGTCAACGCCTGATCAGAATACCACGTAGTGCCAACCGTAAATTGATTGTTATTCGTGCCCAATTGCAGCGCCGGTATGAAGGAGGGACTGCAACTGCTAACAGGCGCGGCAATTAGTTTATTATTTGTTACGTTGGGAATGGGATTACCCAGCGGATATTCCAGAATCCCGTTGTTCGTCAACGTACCGGTGTTGCTATGGGGTTGTGTGGTTCTGAGCGTAAACAGGCCTGAATTGGTAAAACTACTCCCATTATTGAGATTATCGAACACTGTCAACGTAGCACAGGCGCTATTGGCGAACATACCTGTATTGGCAATACCATCCGTTCCAATGCTCGCTGATGTACCAATGGAAATCGTGGCATTATTGGTGAAACTGGCCGTCAACGTACCACTATTGGCATTACTGATCCCCTGCTGCCCCGTCCGATCAATCTGGATAAGTCCACCGGCATTGTTACTGAATTGTTGGTTGTTGAGAATGCCCGCCAACCCATTCTGAACGCTGGCCCCGATCTGGATCAGTCCCACATTCTGAAAATTGGCGGTTCCGGTTGTTCTGGTCGCGAGTGGTTCACCCTGTATGCTGTTCAGAAGCCCAGGTCCGAGGTAGCCATCTATGTAGATTTTGCCGCCCGACTGATTCCTGAATTTATCCAGGTTCCAAATGCCACTACCTGGCTGCCCAGTCGTTTCCTGAAAGGCCAGCCGGATGGTTCCGTTATTGGCAAAGACCGCACTGGAGCTTATCGGAATACCATTATAAATGCCAAAGTTAGTCCCATCTACCCGAATCAAGCCCGTAGCGGTATTGGTAAACGACGCTTCATTATTGATGCCAACTGAATACGTAGTTGATACCGCGCGGCCAATGACTAAGGTTCCACTGTTGGCAAACGTCGTCATCAACGTTGACGAATGCGCATTCGCCAGCGCATCGGTAGCAGTCCCGGAAATATGGAGATCAACGAGCCCCGTTACGGCATTCGTAAACGATCCGCCGGTAAAGTTTAGAATGCAAAAGTTGCGGACTGTTGGCGTAGCGCCAATGATCAGGGTCGCCGAGTTGCTGAACAGACCGCCATTGTTTGACAAGCCAGTCTGTACCTGATCAATGCGAATGATCCCGCCCGTATCATTAAAAAACTGACCATTTATACTAGTGAGACTCGTAGCCTTCGAATTGTCGATGCCGGTCGTTAGGGTCGTCGTTCCACCCACCGTAATCTGAGCCGTATTGGTAAATGAATTAAAGTTTCGAATAGCCGTAGTTCCCCCGTCAATACGGATATCGCCCCCGGCCGAATTGCTAAACGGCGCCAAATTGCTGATCCCCACCGGAGCTGTTTGCCCATTCAAACTGGCGGGGAGGGGGACAATGGAGCCAATCTTGATTTGGCCCGTATTCTGGAATAAACCCGTTTCGTGTAAAATTCCGTAGACAGCGCCCCGATCCAGGCTAAGCACACCCGTTGCGGTATTGGTCAGGGTACCCTTGTTGCGAAGGCTATTGTTGAAATAACCGGCGACAACGGTCCCGTTTCCGGCAATAGCGCCAATGACAACCGAACCCGAATTGATCATCGTGGAGGATGTCGTTTCTGTTAACATGCCCGTCTCGGCTCGGTCGATCCGAATATCGCCCCCTGCATTGTTGATAAAACGACCCGACCCCAGAACACCGATGCCCGATGAAGCTAACCCTGCAACAGCCCCAATAACAATCGTACCCGAGTTGGTTACGGTGGCCGTTCCACTCAGAACGATTCCGGAGTTCCCCCGATCGACCCGAATGTCGCCCCCTGCTGTATTGGTGAATGTTCCCTGCGTTTCAATACCATTCGTACCAGTCGATGCTGTATTGCCTACTACGAGCTTTCCCGAATTGGTCATCGTCGCACTGGCGACATTGGATATACCGAGCGTACTGGATCGATCCACGCGAATGTCGCCACCGGCATTATTGGTGAATGTCCCCGAATTAAAAACACCAGCATTCCCACTCGTCGTCGAAGCCCCCATTGTGATGGTCGCCGAATTGATAAAACTTGAATTCACATCATTCTGAACACTGTTCACGCCCGATTGCTCAACCTGAATGATGCCCCCTGTCGCATTGGTAAATACAGCGGTGATCCCTGCGAGCTGGGTTCGGTTTCGGATGCCCTGCTGGGTAAGGGGCACTGCGGTTCCCATCCGAATTTGCCCCGCGTTGGTAAAGGAAGAAGCATTGCCAATGCCAGCCGTAGCCCTGTCAATCTGAATCACTCCGCTACTGGCCTCATTCGTGAACGTTCCCGCGTTCAGGATACCAAAACCGCCCAACGTAGCGCCTGAACTACCGATAATCAGCGTACCGGCCTGTCTAACCGTACCACTATTATTCAGCCCATCGTTCGTAGAACCATTTATAGTCAGCGTTCCTCCGCTGGTGATGCTTAACGAAGCCCCGCTATTGACCACTACCGATTTGGCTACCCCTGCCGTACTGAGAATAGGCTGTCTGGCCAGAGCCGATGGAATGATTACGTCGTCAGTAGCGGAGGGTAGGCTGGCTGGATTCCAGTTGCCAGCCGTGTTCCAGTCGGTACTGATATTGCCCGTCCAGGTTCGCTGAGCCTGAGCTGTTACCCCAACTGATAGCAGTAAAAAACACAGGAGAACACTACGTCCGGTGTTAGCCGATGAGCGGGTTACTAAAAGCAAATATGGGTAAAAATAGGTCATGAACACGTTGAGCTTGGGTATCGAGTTAAGGAAGTTTAACAGGCAAGGAAAACGAACAAACAATGGCTTGGGAGAATATTTTGATTAAAACTAACGCTAGCACGTTCTCAACCCGTCAGTCAAGGACGAACGCCCCTTAAAAGTGTCCCAATAGGGGAATTAAGTTTTCGGATGTTTTGGCGCACAGCCGTTCGGCGGCTTTCCAGTCGTGGTGATTGAGATGCGAATGACGTATTTTAGTGAGCCGCAAGTTGGCAACTTGAACCTGTTCCAGATTAGTCGGCTGGCCCAAATGGCAAGCCCGCAATAGCCCGATCAGGAGGAGAGAAAGCCCGTATCGAGTAAACTTGAAAAGGTGTAAATAGAAACGAAAACGGGTCAGGAAGTAGGGATCTCTCATAGCGGTCACGTGGGTATTTTAGCGACTGCAAGGTGAGGGTTCTACCAGGAAAAGGCTTCTACTATTGTGTCAAAAACTTAGTCTATTGTTGCACGAGACCTGAAAAACTTCGTCTATTGTTGCATGGTGAGCTTTTTCTCGAAAACAGGCTAATTTGTTGAAGCGATTCGTGAAGGTGTGAATCGGAAGAAGGCGTAACTGCAAAAGCTGCTCAAGCCTGCCAACAAGTGCCAAACTGAATGTCCCTGATACAGTGAATGCGGATCGCAGCCAATTTTTTGCACATCGAGCGCCCGAATTTTCAACGCAACAATAATCAGTACGATACTGGAAACCGCCAGCAAAATAGAGCGTTCTTTCCTGAACTGGATATAATTGATGACAATCAATATCCAGGTTATCAGGATTAAAGCGGGTAATAGAACACTGCTTGGGATCAGCAGGTGGATTTCATAAAATGATAGAATCAGTAGAACGGCAATGCCAATAAAAATTCGCTTTGCGGAGTCTGATAAATGGATTCGATAGAAAACATGGTAAACGGCAATACTGAGTAGGGCAACCGTGATACTATACGTGCCGTTCATATCGACCCGCTGCCCTACCCACGTCAGCGATGCATGAAAAAAAGCACTGCCAAAACTTAGATAAATCAGACAAATACCCATAAGCAACGATAGCAATGGGAATTGCTGGAGTCGATTCTGACCAATCGCCGGGCCATTTTTACGGTCTTCTATCGCGAGCAGGCAAATGAAAATACCAAAGAAGAAATACACCAGATTGGAATACGTATTGACCGACTGGTGAAAAAATTGACTAACATTATTAAACTCGCAATACTCCCCCGTCAACGCTGATTTGCTGACGACCATTCCTTCCCAACTGTGGCCAGTTAGAGTCATATTCAGCAAAAAATAAATAACAAACATAGCCAGCGTATAAGCGGCAGAGCGAAAGGTTAGCTGTCTAAGTTTGTTTCCCATAAAGTACTTATTTCCGTCTTTTTCAGCGAATCATTCTCTATCGAGCGCCAGGAGTGTTTGCAATAACACATTCGCACCGTTGCCAATATCAACGCCTTTAGAAAACTCCTTGGGTGAGTGACTAATGCCGCCGACACTCGGAATGAAGATCATGCCAACGGGTGCGATTTGCGCCATTTCCTGCGAATCGTGTCCGGCTCCACTTTGCATATAGCGGTGAGAAAGACCTAAGGCTTTGGCCGAAGCAATGATTTTATCCTGAATCGGTTTGGCCGTTAGGGCGGGGGTTACGCCAATAGACGACTGCGCGAAGGAGATGGTCGTTTCGGACGTTTTGGCGATTTCTTTCGCTTTCGCTTCGAACTCACCAAACAGTTTCCAGATCTTCTCATGCGATAAATCCCGGATTTCCACACCCAGCACCACCTTACCCGGAATCACATTGTACGCGCCTGGCTCGGCCGCAATTTTGCCGATAGTACCCACCTGCCGACCTCCATGACTCGTAACTACCTCGTTCAGGGCGATTATCAATTTTGCGGCTGCCAGTAGCGCATCGCGACGGGCGGTCATGGGCGTAGTACCGGCATGATTTGGCACTCCTTCAATCGTAGCATCCCAGTGTTGAATGCCAACGATCCCTTCTACGACCCCGATTTGCAAATTTTCTTTCATCAAAATGCCCCCCTGTTCGATATGCAGTTCGATAAAAGCGGCCACATTACCTTTTTTCCGAACCACTTTGCTCAGACTGTCGGGATTGCCGCCAATAGCCCGAATACCATCGGCAATAGTCAATCCACTTTGGGTAACCGATTTCAACGCAGTTGGCGTGATTTTCCCAATCAGTGCCCCACTACCAACAGTTCCCCCTTCTTCATTAGCGAAAATAATCAGCTCCAGCGGGTGCTCCGTGACGATGTTATTTTCGTTAAGCGTCTCGATCAGTTCGAGTCCGCTGATGGAACCGACGGGGCCGTCGTAATTACCACCGTTCGGTACGCTATCAATGTGTGAACCAAAAGCGATAGGTTTCAGCGATGCATTTTTCCCTTTTCGGCGGCCAATGATATTACCTGCGTAGTCAATCGTTACATCGAGTTTGGCTTTTTTCATTAGTTCGATAAAATAGGCCCGACCTTCCTGATCGGCTTTACTATAGGCTACTCGCCCTATTCCACCATTCGGTAGCTCCCCAAATTTTGACAATTCCAGCAACCGGCTCTGAATTCGTTGCTGATTGATCTTCAGGTTGCTCGTTCGGCTCTGTGCCAATCCGATTGGCGAAAGCAAAATCAGGTAAATGAGTAGTGTGTGTTTCATTACAGGCTCGTTTTCAGGTTGTATTCAGCTTGACTCAACTGTATAGAGTTGATGTTAACGTTCTACTTTCCAGTCTGAGAGTATCAGTCTATTATTTGATTCGCTTATACTTTCTCAGGAGGTCAATCACCGATTTATGGGGCAGAGCGTATGCTTTATTTCCATTGATGCCTTCTGTGGTTTCAGCGGCTACCATTGCATTGATAATTGCTTCTTCAACGGCCTGAACCGTAGCGTCAAACAGTGGATTTATCCGATCGTTGGGTAGTTCGGATAGTGTAGTGAATCGATCCCGCTTAAACGCACCGGGGTTTGCGGTGGAAAATGCCAGAAAGATATCACCAGAACCATTCTCACCGCGTCCGCCAACAATGCCGATTCCCAAGGGTACCCGAGCTGCTATCCGCTTCAATTGATGAGGTAGTAACGGCGCATCGGTGGCAACGATAACAATGATCGATCCATCACCCGGCTGGTAGGAAGGCGGGGCTTTGAATTCTGAATTCAGCGTATCTTTTAGCTCCACCCCTATCGGAACGCCAGCAACAGTCAGGTTTCGTTTGGCACCAAAGTTCGCCTGTACCAATACGCCCAGCGTATAGGTAGAATCAGCGATCTTGATAATTCGGGAAGCGGTGCCTGTGCCTCCTTTAAATCCCAGACACATCATACCCGTTCCACCCCCAACATTGCCTTCCTGAATAAGTCCACTTTTGGCACCATCAAGCGCTTCGAATGCATGACTTTCCTTCACATGAAAGCCATAGATATCGTTCAAAAAGCCATCATACGTTTCGGCTACTACGGGATAGGTATACCAGAAGTCTTCTTTATACCAACCCGTTTTGACGTACCATTTCAGTACCGCATCTCGTACCGTACCTACACTATTGGTATTGGTTATCATGACGGGGCCTTCCAGAAATCCTGATTCAGTTATCCAGGTCGTTCCCGTCATTTCACCATTTCCGTTCAGCGTGTACCAGTTCGCATGTACCGGATTATTGATTCGACCACGGGGAAAGATGGCAGTTACCCCCGTCCGAACCGGCCCTTTTCCCCGAACGTTTTTTCCCTGCCCGGAAATAATCGTGCTGTAACCAACCTCTACGCCTTTTACATCCGTGATGGCATTGAATTTACCAGGTGTGCCGTTAAATGGAATACCGATGTCTCTTGCTCTTGGTTTTTGACCGTAAACCGAAAATGGATCGAAACACAACACACAAAACCCTAAAAGCCAATAGATTACAACGAGCAAAGTTTTCATAAACGATTGGCATCTACATCGTGAATAAACTGAATAACACCATTCATAAATACCTGCTGGTCATCCCACATCGACAAATGACTGCCATTGGGACAATAGAGGTATCTGCCCTTTTTGACCAGTTTACTTTGCTCTTCCATTGCCTTAGGATCCATCGTATCGTATTTCGCCCCGATCATTAAGGTTGGCACCGTGATTTCGTGAAGCCTATTTTTGATGTCCCATTTAGCTAGTCGTCCACTGACACCAAACTCGCTCGGGCCCTGCATCAGGACATAAATGTCGTTGTTCGTATGCTTCATCATTGACCTGTTGACGGCGTCCGGCAATTCCTTTAGCCGACATAAATGTTCTTGATAAAAATTAGGAATAAGCAATTCCATGTAACGCGGATTCGCAAAATCCTTTTTGGCTTCAATCGCTCTTACTTCGGCCAGCACTTCGGGTTTCATTTGTTTAGCGAGCACTTCTTCCGCATACCGTCCGTATTCGGGTGCGCTAGCCATCATGTTGGCAACTAATAACCCCTTAAGATTCTTTTGATATTTCAGGGCGTACTCCATAGCTAGAAGACCACCCCACGAATTACCCAATACATAGAAGTTAGTACTATCAGCCCCAATCGCCTGGCGCACTTGCTCAACTTCTTCCACAAACCGTTCAGTTGTCCAGAGACTGTTGTCTTTTGGTTGATCGCTGTAGTATGAACCTAACTGGTCATACTCATAAAACTCAAAGCCTTCGCGCCCAAAAAACGTCTCAAAACATTCCATGTACTCATGGGTCGAGGCTGGCCCGCCGTGCAACAACAGAACTTTGATTTTGGGATTATTGCCAAACCGTTTTGTCCATACCTTGAATTCGCCCACCGGCGTTTTAATCGGGATTAGTTTTACCCCTCCCGATTCGGGTGTATCGCCATAGTTTTTAAAATAATCCGCGACGGCGACCGTCGTAGTTGACTCTTTTTGTTGGCATGAACTAAGAAAGCAAAAGGCTAAAAAGAAGGAAAGTAGTCGCATGGGCAAATTGCAGTGTTTATAGTGAATCGAAGGAAGTGAAGGAGTAATTTTGAAGAGTGTAACGATTGACCAACTTCAAAGTATCTTGTCTACGCTTATCATCTCGACAGGTTTTACTAGCTAGGCATCAAATATATCCTTTTTGACATATAAATACCCAACGCGGTAAGTTGGCGTTTACGGAACGGCAACTACTCCTGATTACCATAGGATTTACTAGGATATAATTAGCACTAAACGAACTTTCTAATTCAACTACCGATAAACGTAGCCTCCATTAGTTGCTTTATTTATTCATCCTGATCAAGGCTATTTATGGTTAGATTTGACAACTAATTAGGTTATTTCCCCTCCCTATGTCATGAATACTTCCCCTGAAACGCGCGAGGTTTGGTTACGCGGCCCTCTTTCCGATACACCTCCCCTACTCCAGCCTATCGCCCATGCGCTGATGCAGGCCCGTGAAGAAGTTCAATCTCTGATGCACAATTTTCCAGAGAGTAAACTTTGGGAACGCCCAGCCAATATAGCTTCGGCTGGTTTTCATTTACAGCATTTGACAGGTGTATTAGATCGACTTTTTACCTATGCCCGAGCCGAAACCCTCTCGACTGAACAATTAAATGCGTTGGCTTCGGAAGGAAAACCTTCGGGCTCGGTTCAAAAGTTGGTTCGAGATTTTGATAATCAAGTGGAGCGTTCATTAATACAGCTCCGTAAGACAGAGGAACAGACATTGACGGAAGTACGCGGAGTTGGACGCGCTCAGTTGCCATCAACAGTTATTGGTTTACTAACACATTCAGCCGAACATACGATGCGTCATGTAGGTCAATTATCGGTTACTGTCCGAATTTTAATCAGTGCAGGCTAGTGAAAGCATCAATCCGTCTTTAGTACAATTAACTATTCATCCGCTAAATTGTATTCTTCTGAGCTGGGTTTTATCACTAATGTGGCTGTTGCAAAAGTCTGAAGTGACTGATCTCTGATGCCTTGAGCGTCATTTTTCGGCCTCGAAAACATGAGAGTTGCTGGTTAAAATTCGTCGCTTTGAATCACTTATCTACTTTTGCAACAGCCACTAATCTTATGTAAAGAGATTTAGCTAATATTTACGTTAAGATGACAACAGAGCATTAGTAGAAAAAATACAATGAAGCGCATTGCTTACTGGGTTTGCTTAGTCTATTGCTTGGGAGCCTGTATGGACCCTCCTATCGACTCGAAGTTAAAGCTTATCAACAGTTCTAACAGACCCATGTTGGTCGTCTACACTGTTGATGGTCGTTTTGATCATGCGATAAATGGCTTGTCTGACTACAATCCATTTCAAGAAATTCAGCAGGCAGACACTACTCGAGGTTACCAAGCCGGATTATTGAAAGATAATCCAAAGTATATCTCTCCTAATGATACCATTTCTGCTCATTTAGGAATGGGAAAATGGGAAGCTCATATCGGTAAGGGTAAATTATGGATATATATTTTTAACCCAAAGACAGTTCTAGACAATGATTGGGATAGCATACGAATGGGGCAAAAATGGGAGAAGGTATACTCATCCACACTGGATCAAGTAGAAGACAGAGATTGGGTCATCAGATTGTAAGACCCTTTTGTATAAGTGCCAATATGTTAAGCTAGACCCAGCAATAAACCTAGAATGAGAACACTCTTGTGGGCAAATTCATAGATCTAAGAGCAAACCATTAATTTTTTGATTCCACCTTTTCTGGTCAGATTTGTTGAGCGAATGATTGGTTTCTTCATCGTACTGTAGACCCATGAGCTTTGCGTTGATTAGATGGAGCTGGAAGACTAAGTTTAGTTTCTCCCTGTAGGTGTCTTTCAAAAAGACTGTTGATAGAACAGCCTTTTTGAACTTTAATGCATGTATCCGAGCAATATCAAAATGGCCCTGTTCATGAACTAAGAGTTCATCGCTTCGCTGAGTCGGTTTTACCCAAGAGTTTCCTAACAATCGAGTAGATACCTGCAGATCAAGACTGACCTGGCTTCCTTTTATGGAAATTACTTTATAGGTATAGACAATCTGGTAATGGGTCGTAGCAGCATAGTTCGAAGTGGGATCGACAGGACCACTAAAATCCTCCCATTTCAATTTTCCATTTGCAATTATCTTGCTGGTATACGCTGCTTGAGCCTGACCGAGTAGAGGGCTAAAAGTTGTTGAAAGGAGCAATAGTATAAATTTGCTTTTGAGCCAACGTAGTAAAATCATAGGTATTTGGCTGCGAAAATCTGTTGATGTTTACTACAAGATTAGTGGCAAAACTGGTAAGCTTTCTATTATATAATCTGCTTTCTACTAATAAGCGTCGGATCGACAAATTATACCTTAACCACAAATTAGTCAACTTACCGTTTTTTCCTTCCATAAAAAAGGGTTTCAATCAACTGTTTAAATTGATTGAAACCCACTTATAAATCCCTGTCGACAAGGCGACTATCAACTCTTTTTATTGAACAGACAAGATTTTGAATTCTGTTCGGCGGTTTTGCTGGTGCTCCCCTTCGGTACAGTTGACGCCATCGACGCAACCATTTAGAATTTCAGATTCGCCGTAGCCCCGAGCGACCAATCGACTTGCTGAAACTCCTCTCGACACCAGGTAATCCAGAGCCGCTCTTGCGCGATTTTCGGATAGCCGAAGATTGTAATTGTCCGTAGCGCGAGCGTCCGTATGCGACCGAAGTTCGATGTGCATTTGTGGGTATTCTTTCAGCATAGCCAGAACGTGGTCGAGTTCGCGAGCGGCATCGGCCCGAATAAAGAATTTATTTAAGTCGTAGTAGATGTTTTTGAGCTGAAACACGTCGCCCACACCATATAGCCCCAGCGAATCGGTAACCACTTTCGTTTTGCGCTTGGTTTTGCCATACTGTGCCTTTTTGGTCGCATAACGATCCTTCTGAGCCGTAATTGTATACGGTGCGTTGGGTTTTACATCGAACTCATACCCACCATCCGGTCCAGTTGTAACGGTCTGTTCCGATTTATCCTTTTCATTTCGAAGCGTCACTTTTACACCCGTCGCCGGCTGCTGGTTGACCTCCGTTTTAATAACCCCCTTGACTAGGGTATTTTCCGATTTTTCGAGGTAAATCGACACGTTCATTACGGGTTTTGGCGACTGTGTCAAGGTTGAGAACCGAACGCTGTTCATGGCATATCCTTCTTTAATTGCCTTAAATTCGTATTCGGTATTTGAATCAACACACAAATCAGCCCGACCCTGTACGTTCGTGATGCGCAATTCCTGGTTCATGCCATTTCGCAGGATACGAACATCGGCATTTTCGAGCGGAACGTTGGTTTTCGCATCGTACACCAAGATATTAAGTTGCTTGCAGTTTCGTCGGAATGAATAAATATCATCATCGCTAACGCCTTTTTTGCGGTTACTGCTCACATACCCCGTTGTACGATTTCGGTCTGTAATAAACCCAAAATCATCTTTCTCAGAGTTGATTGGCGCACCTACGTTCTGAACGCCTTTGTACGCTATACCATCTTTAAGTTCAGCCACGAAAACATCCAGTCCGCCTAACCCTTCATGACCATCCGACGAGAAATACAGGTTTTCATCTTCCGATACGAACGGAAACATTTCATTGCCTTCCGTATTGATTTCTTTACCCATGTTCACTGGCGTCCCCCACTGACCGTTACTGAATTCAACAACGTAGATATCGGTTCCGCCAAAACCACCAGGCATGTCCGAAGCGAAGTAGAGTTTGGTGTTGTCCGACGAAAAAGCGGGGTGACCAACGGAGTATTCATTACTGTTAAACGGCACCTCCTGAATATCGACCCATTTGCCTTTCTTATTCACGGAAGTGTACAATTTCAACTTTTTTACACCATCCGAGCTTTTTCCAGCTTTCCCAGCACTTGTATTGTTTCGCGTGAAGACAATGAAATTCTGATCTTTGGTGAACGTCATCGGCCCTTCGTGGTACTTAGTGTTGAGCGTACGGCTGAAAATTTCCGTCTTGCTCAGCTTTCCTTGCTCAGTAACAGCCTCCGTAGTTCCCCCTTTTGCATCGCTACCGCCACCCAGAATAGACGAGTTGACACCTCGGCCCAGATCAGATCCGGGAACCCGTAACTGCGTTGTATCGGGGTGAAAATACAGATCCAGAAACGGTGTCTGGTTCCAGTTAAATACGCGCTTCAACACACCAGATTCGTTCCGGGCCGACACAAAGACAAGGCCGCCTTTGTAATACATTGGACTGAAATCGGCCTGGCGGGAATTGATTGGCAGATTGTGCATCCGATACGAGGAGGAGTCCTGATAGAACCGGTTGACATCCATGTAGGATACCGTAAAACGGCGCCCACGTAAGTCCTGGCTTTGTTTTTCGCCATACTGGCTATACATTTTCTGCGACTCCCGGTATTTACCATTGGCCGCCAGCGCCTGGGCATAATAGAGATAAACTTCACTATCTAAATCCGTATAGGATTTGACCAGTTCGCCATACACTCGCTCAGCATTGCGAGTATCCTGCAACTTGCGGTAACTATACCCAAGTTTAATCAGCGCATCTCTGGTTTCGGCCGGGTCTTTCTTTTTATCGCCCCGGAGAAACTCCTCATACGCACGCACGGCGCTGACATAACTAAGATTATCAAACTGTTTGTTAGCCGCTCGAAGACGTGCGCTTTGTGCCTGAGCGGTTAGACTCCAGAAGGCCAGTCCCGTAAGTAACAGGACACGTACAATTCTGATCATGGTGTTAGTAAGTTTGGAAAACTATGGGCCCGCACGAAAGCTATCAAATAAAGTGCCAACTTTTCACCAGTTTATATCTAATCCGTTATTTAGGGCTAACAGCGGTAAGTTGTTATTCTAAAAATACAATTTATTGAGTGAATTAATGAGAACTATCTCAGCGAAAGTCGAAGAATTTGCTGAGTCTCGGGCGTCACGCGAAAGGAATGGCTGATTCGTCGGCCAATAACCCAGGCAATTTCGTTACCTGAAAGCAAGACGGCCGTTTGTTCTCGCTCTGTACGAGTTAATTTCAACTCATTTAGTAAATCGCTTACAAGTTTTTGTCCTTTCATACCCAATGGGCGAAAACGGTCGCCTTGCCGCCACGGCCGAATTGTAAGCGGAAGGTTTAGTTGATCGGCGTTGAGGTACGCAATCGCAGAATTCGAGGATGGCACAAAGTCGGTGGGTTTCTCCTGTACACTTACCTCCAGTGTAAATTGATTCGCTATTCTTATCGGTTTATCTGGCCATGCAGAAATCGTGATCTCAAAATCAGACAACGTTGATATTGATTCAAGAAGTAAACCTTTCCGTTCATGCGCAATCCGATGCGTGGCCGAGGAAAACACTTGCCCGACGGGCTGATTAAGCGAAGTAATCATTTGTTGTACCTGAGCTTCCGTAAAGCCAAACGGTTTTAGCCACTCGGTCAGATAAAAGAATATCTCCGGTAATTCAACCAGTTTAGCGGTTGGCAACAATGTCTGATTTCCTCGTTGTTCAGCTGTATTTTGCCAAACCTGCGACAACTGGGTTTGCATCAGTTTTTCAGCAGCTCGCAGTCGTTCAATAGTTCGGGGAAGCGTTTGCCACAAAGCGGGATTTAACGCTGTTAACACTGGCACTACATGATGACGAATCCGGTTTCGGGCATACTTGTCTTCAAGGTTAGACCGATCCTCCCGATACGTCAATTTTTGTTCATCCAAATACGCAGTTAATCGCTCGCGAGTCGCGAACAAAAGGGGGCGTACAATTCCATTTTGTTTGCTGGCAATTCCATGTAGTCCAGCTATTCCAGTACCGCGCGTCAGATTTAGTAACATTGTTTCCAGTACATCATTCTGATGATGTGCGGTTGCGACACTAGCGTACTTATGATCCTGACAAAGCTGGGCAAACCAATCGTAGCGGAGTTTGCGGGCGGCCATTTGTATGGAAACTCCCTGCTCAGCAGCAACTGACGTAGTATCAAACGATATTAAGTGAAACGGAACCCCATAGTGTTCAGCCTTGTTTTTTACCAGAAGAGCATCCTCATCGGATTCATCTCCACGCAAGCCAAAATTAACGTGGGCGATTGCAAAAGGTTGTTGAATACGATGAAATAGCTCCGCCATCACAACCGAATCCAGTCCACCGCTTACAGCTAACAGGATACGATTAGTTGGTTCGAACAACTGATTGGCGTTAATAAATGCTAAAAAATCCCGCTCCAACATACGGTGTCGGTCCAATGCCGTAGTTTTGTTATTATGATTCGTTTAGTAGTCCGCTTTTTTTTCATTGCCATCTGTATGAGCCTGTTCATTCCTGCTTCGGATGTTCTGGCGCAGGTCAAGCCATCCGCTACGCCATCAGGAGCAGATGACAAAGTTGAGTTATACCATGCCGACAGCTTAGTTGTACTCAATATACCGGGTCAGGTTGTTCGAAAGCTTCATAACAACGTTCGCTTACGCCATAAAGGTGTATTGATGAGCTGTAATCTCGCTGTTCAAAACGTCACTACCAATGAGATAGAAGCTTACGGCAACGTTCGTCTGATTCAGGGCGATACCATTACTATTCGGGGTGATACCATGTTTTACTATGGGAAAACCCGTCAGGCCAATATGCGGGGCCATGTCAACATGCGTGACCGCAAAATGACCCTGACTACGGCGAAACTTGATTACGATATGCTCTCGGGCATTGCGCATTATCCCGTTCCTGGTCGAATTGTTGATAAAGAAAATACGCTTACCAGTAAGGAAGGCTATTATGATACGCGTACCAAGCTATTTACCTTTCGCCAGAATGTGCGATTGGTTAATACCAAAGGTACACTCGTAGCCGATTCGTTGCTGTATAATTCGCTTACTCGTCTGGCTACTTTCCAGGGTCCGACCCGAATTACAAACAAAGATGGTGTATTAACGGCTGTTGCCGGCCAATATAATACGACAACAGGTATTTCGAATTTCCAGCGCCGGGCCACGGTCGAAACGCCGAAATACCGGCTCACTGGGGATTCCTTATATTATGACAACATAACGGAGTTAGGCATTGCCAAAGGTAAGGTTATTATGGTCGCTAAGGATCAAAAAGCCGTTATTCTGGGCGATCATGTTCGGTATAATGGCAAGGCGGGAATTTCACGGGTAACGGGCCATGCGGTGGCCAAAAGCCTGGCCAGTGAAACCACTAAAGATACGCTCTTTTTGCGAGCAGATACCCTATTTTCCTACGATAATAAAATCACAAATACCCGCCGTCTGCTAGGACAAAAAAATGTATTTGTCTATAAATCTGATTTGCAAAGCAAGTGCGATTCCCTCATTTACGATACGGCTGATTCGACTATTTATTTTTATAAAAAACCTATTGTCTGGAGTCAGAATAAATACCAGATGGAGGCCGATTCAATGCGAGCGGTTCTCAAAAATAATAAGATTCATACGCTCTTTTTGAAGACAAAGTCCTTCGTTATTTCGCTCGATACATTAAAGAATTTTAACCAGATAAAAGGTCGTACAGTAACTGCTTATTTTACCACCAAAATCGTCTCAACAGATACGTTACCAACTGTTTCCAAGCGCATCCAAACAAGCCAAAAAACTGTTCTTACGGCCAGTTCCGGGCAAAGTGTATCAAGTGTTGCAACGAATACTACTCTAAAACGCGTATTAGATAAAAACGGCAGTTCACCTTCATCAACTACTGCAACGCTTCAGGAGCAAACTACACTGGAGCGGGTTATTGTTGAAGGCAATGGGCAGAGCCTATATTATGCGGTCGACGAAAAAAATAAAATGATTGGGTTGAATCATGTAGAATGCAGCCGAATGAATATCGCATTTAGCGACAATAAAGTGGGGCAAATTCGATTTTATGGGCACCCGGATTCGCAACTTATTCCACCTAAAGAAATAACGAGTGAGGTACAGGAACTTGACGGATTTCGATGGCGCGAAGCTGAAAAGCCAACTAAAAATCAGGTTTTGTGGCTTGAAGCCCCCCCACAGGAGAAACCGGCAGTGAAAAAAACATTAAAAAATAAGGGCAAAATTAAACCTTTGGCTCAAAAATTGGTTCAAAAAGCTAATAATTGACCCTTTTAACAATTTTTTAGAGGGCTGCCCGTTGACTTTGTCTTTTGTGGTGAATAGGTTTGTGTTGAATACGTGTGTATCTGAATAGAGACTTTCATGAAACAATTTATACTTATTGGTGTATTGATGGGCTTGCTAACGGCAACAATCCCGATCAGAGCGCAGGTCGCTCTTCGGGATTCGGATGCCCGGAAAGGAAGTCGGCTTGAAATTGGCCGCACATCATCGCCACAAAAGTCATCTTCGACCCGGCTGCCAACGCAACGGTTCTCGATGGTCCCGAATCCAAACGCTTCTGGCCTGGATCGTTCCATAACAATCAATAAAAACAGCGCTATTAGCGAACATTATCGGTCGGTTTTATTACCAGGAGCCAATGCCAAATCAACTACTCGAACAGCATCGACTGAAACCTCTTCTGTAGCGAACAATGAGGTTCGCTCGGCTCCTGCTCAGGAAGGTAAGAACGAGAATAAACTGTTTGCCAACGATAAGCTCTGGATTTCGAATGCTTATCCGAACCCTGCTGATGATGTTGCTGAATTCGACTACCAATTCCTGGGTACTGGCTCTGAAGCAAAATTGGCGCTTCTGAATATATTAGGCACTCCAGTGGCTGGTTACGAACAGATTGAGCTTGAGAAAAGCGATCGCAAGGTTCGTATCGTTACTCGTCCGCTAGATACCGGGTATTATTTATACCAACTGACTGTCGATGGGAAGAAGGTAGCGACCAAGCGCTTACTCGTCCGTCATCAATAATCGTTGTTTTTATTTGTTAAAATACCCTAAACAGCGATTGGCATCCACTCTTTTTAGCACTATATAAGGCTGCGCCGTCGTTACACAGGTGTAGCCTTTATTTTTTTTGTATCTTTGCAACCGTATGCAACAACGTCATTTAGGAAAGGTTCTGCTGGGGATTTGCGTCGTGTTTTTACTAGGAGCGTGCAGCCCATTCGCTAAATTGCAGAAAAATGGCAACGACGACCAGAAGTATAAAGGCGCTCTTGAGTATTATGCGAAAAAAGACTGGTATCGAGCCGGTTTATTGTTCGAAGAGCTGATTCCTGTCTTAAAAGGCAGTAATGAATCAGAGATGGCTCAATTCTATTATGCATATACACAATTCCATCAGAGTCAGTATTTACTGAGTGCAACTCTTTTCAAGAAATTTTACGAAACGTTTGCGCGGTCTGATTACGCTCAGGAAGCTATGTATATGTATGCCTTCTCGCTATATAAAGACACGCCAGCCTTCAACCTCGATCAATCGAACACCTTAACGGCAACCTCTGCACTTCAGGATTTTATTAACGCCTATCCAGATAGTAAGTACAGAGAGGACGCAACTAAGGAGATTATAGAGCTGCGTGGCAAACTGGAAAAAAAGGCGTACGAAAAAGCACTGCTGTATTATAAGACCAGTGGTTTTAACATTGCTTCTTATAAATCGGCTGTGATTGCGATCAATAACTTTCAGAAAGAGTTTCCAGATTCTGAATACAACGAAGAACTTGCCTTTAAAAAGGTAGACGCAGAATTTAGTTTGGCACAAAACAGCCTGGAATCGAAGCAGAAGGAACGTTATCTGGAAGCAATCAGTTATCACCAGGCGTTTGTAGATCGGTATCCGAAAAGTAAATACCTGTCGCAATCCGAGAAAATGTATGAAACCAGTCAGAAAGAAGTTGAACGTCTGGATAAACTGGAACAGGAACGCGAAAAGGAAAAAGCAAAACTTAAGAATCAACCCGCCAAAGTAACGGCAGCAAATTAATAAGGTCAATAGTTAATAATCGCTGAACACTCGCGACTGTTGACTATCGCTTACTGACTATCGATTAAAATATGGCAACCAACCAATCCATTATTACCCGCAATAACGATAAGATTGCGGCTCACACAGGCAACCTGTACGAATCGGTTGCGATTATCTCGAAACGTGCTCGTCAGATTGCTTCTAAAAATAAAGAAGAGCTGAGCAACAAATTATCCGAGTTCGTTTCGGCAGTTGATAATCTGGAAGAAGTGTTCGAAAACCGCGAGCAAATCGAAATCTCGAAGTTTTATGAGCGGATGCCAAAACCAACTTCCATTGCAACCGATGAGTTTCTGGAAGGAAAAGTTTACTGGCGTTATAACGACGAACAGATTTAACAATAAGCCATCCAGGCTACGATTATTTATGACCGCACGGTAGTTTTGCCGTGCGGTTTTACTATTTAAATTAGTCAAGAGCCGACTTACCTGAATCCATGTCAGTTGCAGGCAAACGAATTCTTTTGGGCGTATCGGGTAGTATTTCAGCCTACAAGGCTGCCCTTCTCGTTCGACTTCTGGTGAAGGCTGGTGCCGAAGTGCAGGTAATCATGACGGAATCGGCACAAACCTTTATTACTCCACTTACGCTAGGCACACTGTCTAAACGACCTGTTTTCTCGTCGTTTGTGAACTCAGATAGCAGTTGGAATAACCATGTCGAATTAGGTTTATGGGCAGATGCTATCGTCGTTGCTCCAGCTTCGGCACATACTCTGGCCCGATGTGCAACAGGGTTGTGTGACAACCTGCTATCCGCAGTTTATTTATCGGCTCGCTGCCCCGTTTTTTTTGCCCCAGCTATGGATGTAGACATGTATCAGCATCCAACAACGGTTGAGAACTTACGTCGACTCCAATCCTTTGGCAATCACATTATCCAGGCAGAGCACGGCGAATTGGCCAGTGGTTTAGTCGGCGAAGGCCGGTTAGCTGAACCAGAAAAAATTATGCAGGTGCTTGATGAATTTTGGCATGGAACACGGAGCCCGGAACATGGTACATTACACGAAAAGCACGTTTTGATAACGGCAGGGCCGACACAGGAAGCGATTGACCCTGTACGTTATATTAGTAATCATTCGACGGGAAAAATGGGCTATGCCATTGCTAAAGCATTTTCACTTGCCGGAGCGAATGTTACACTAGTAAGCGGCCCAACTGTATTACCCCTCCCCGCCCCTGGAGTTCAACGGGTTCAGGTGCGTTCAGCACAGGAAATGTTTGAGGCAACACAAGCCAATTTTCATGAAGCCGATATTGTCGTGTTGAGCGCAGCTGTGGCCGATTATACACCTGCCCATCCTGCCGATCGGAAGATTAAGAAAAAGGAAGCTACGTTTTCAATTGAACTCACGAAAACAGTCGATATTGCGGCCACATTGGGCAGTCAGAAACGGCCAGGACAGCTACTAATGGGGTTTGCGCTCGAAACCGATAACGAGTTTGAAAATGCGATTAAGAAACTCCACGCAAAGAATTTAGACTGGATTGTGTTAAATTCACTACGCGATTCAGGGGCGGGTTTCGGGCACGATACGAACAAAATAACCGTTATTGACTTAGACGAAAAAACCCACGAATTTGCACTGAAATCGAAGGATGAAGTGGCACAGGATTTGGTTAATCTGGTTATACAGACATTAACATCCCGATGAATCTGAGATGATGAAATCACTCTATATTTTAGCCTTATTGAGTTGTTTATCTGGCTCCTTGTGGGGGCAGGAACTGAACTGTCAGGTGACAATCAACTCTGATCAGTTATTTGCTCAGCAGAAAACTGATTTCTCCTACGTCAATCAATTGAAGGGGATTATTACAGAGTTTATGAACAACCGACGCTGGAGCAACGATCAGTTTGCGGTGAACGAGCGAATTAACTGCTCCCTCAACATCAACCTGGTAAAATCGCTGACGCAGGGCGTTTTTGAAGCCACAGCCCAGATTACTGCTACTCGTCCCGTTTACGGCACCAACTATGAGACAACGATCTTTAACTATGTAGATCGCGCTTTTAACTTTGTTTATTTGCCAACTACCCCTGTCTATTTTCGGGAAAATCAGTATTCCGACGATTTAACCTCGTTGCTGGCGTTTTATGCCAATGTCATTCTGGCTGTCGATTACGATACGTTTAGTAAGGAAGGCGGAAGCCCATTCGTGCAACGGGCCTATACGATTACAAATCTAGCCCAGCAAGGGTCGCCGAACGGAGCCTGGCAGGCTGGCGGTGACCGACGGAATCGATACTGGCTGATTGAAAATCTCCAAAATCAGCAATTGATTCCGTTTCGGGATGGGCTGTATACCTATCATCGGTTAGGATTAGATGTTTTTTCAGCCAACCCGGTTCAGGTTCGGAAACAAACCCTCGATTTACTCACAACCATTCGGACAATTGGGTTGCAGCTTCCTAATTCGGTATTAATCAATTCATTTTTCGATGCGAAGTCGGAAGAGTTGTATAATATTCTGTACGAAGGGACATCGACAGAGCGGCAGAAAGCCTTTGACTTGCTATCGTATCTCGACCCGGCCAAAACAGAAAAGTACCGAAGATTGATCCAGTAAACTAATTTTGCCAATATACGCTTACACTATAGGCGCATCGGCTCACGGTTAATTATTCACAGGTTTTGTTATCACATTTATTAATAAAAAACTACGCGCTGATCGACGAACTCGAGCTCATGCCCGACCGTGAATTAAATATTATCACGGGTGAAACTGGGGCCGGGAAGTCGATTATGTTGGGAGCCATTGGGCTATTGCTGGGAAATAGGGCAGACACGCGAGTCCTCTACAATCCTGAACAAAAATGTGTTATAGAAGGAACGTTCGGCGTATCGGGCTACGCCATTGAGCGAATTTTTGAAGAAGAAGAATTAGACTATTCCACGACATGTATTGTTCGTCGGGAAATTGGCGCAAGCGGAAAATCACGCGCCTTTGTGAATGATACACCTGTCAATCTGGAGACGCTACGGCGCGTGACCAGCCAGATGATGGATATTCACTCCCAGCACGATTCGGTCCTGCTTGGCTCCAACGAGTATCAACTGGAAATTGTTGATATTTACGGACAAAATGACGCGCTCCTACGGGCATACCGAACTGATTATCAAGTCTATCGCACTAAAAAATTGGCTTATGATCAACTTCAGGCAGAAGCTTCAGCGATGCGGAAAGAGTTCGATTACAATAACTTCCTGTACGAAGAATTATCCAAAGCGCAGTTGCAGCCGAATGAACAGGACGAACTTGAGCAGGAGTTAACAATTCTCGAAAATGCTGAAGAAATCAAGGAGCGGCTTCAGTTGGCATATGAATATCTGGATAATACAGAACAGTCAGTTATTGACTTTTTAAAAGGAACTGTCAGTAATCTGGCTTATATCAGCAAATTATCGGACCAGTATGAACAATTGCAGAATCGGGCGCAAAGTAGCCTGATCGAACTGCGCGATCTAGCCGACGAAATTAGTACGGAACAGGATCGGGTCGAAGTCGATGATGCACGCGTCGAAGCCATTCGCGAACGGTTGAATTTGATTTATCAACTCCAGACCAAACATCAGGTTAAAGATATCAATGGGTTAATCGCCCTGCGAAACGAGCTTGGTCAGAAAGTCAGCAAAGTCTTAAATCTGGATGATGCATTAGCCGATGCCAAAGCACAGGCAACCGTCGCTTACACCCAACTTCAGACGAGTGCCGAAGCTTTGTCAGCTTCGCGGTTGGCGGTATTAAAACCTATAGAAACGGAGATTGGCAGTTTATTGCATGATCTGGGTATGCCCAACGCGTCGCTAAAAATTCAGGCCGAAACTACGAAAGCAACGCCAACAGGAATTGACACCATTTCATTCTTATTCAGTGCTAACAAAGGGGTTAAGCCCCAGCAACTAAAAAACGTAGCGTCGGGAGGTGAATTCTCTCGCCTGATGATGGCGATTAAATACATCCTGGCCAGCAAACGCTCCTTACCGACTATTATCTTTGACGAAATTGATACGGGGGTTTCGGGCGAGATTGCTATCAAAATGGGCAATATGATGCGCGATATGGCGCATAGCCACCAGATTATTGCTATTTCGCATTTGCACCAAATTGCCGGTCAGGGAACAGCACATTATTTTGTCTATAAAGATCACTCGTCGGATAAAACGGTTAGTCGGATTAAAAAACTGACCCACGAAGAACGTGTGGCTGAAATTGCTCAAATGATTGGCGGTAGAAACCCGTCGGCCAGCGCCCTCAAAAACGCTCGCGAAATTTTAAAACAGAAATGATCTATGATATTGAATGTATGAAGTAAGCGTAGGGTAAAGGCTATATCTCTATTCCCTTTTCACACATCCAATATCATGCATCATATACTACATATCCTCCATCTCACTCCTATGCATAAAGCTACACGTTCACTAATCGTAATCTTAACCATCTGCGGTCTTTCTTTTGCCTGTAACTCTGGTCAGGATGGCGTCAAAAACGCAGAAAATGAGGTTTTTGCCATTCACGATGAGATTATGCCCAAAGTGATGGGCGATCTGGTAAAATTGAAAAAACAGCTGAATCAACGAATTACTTCGCTCGACAGCCTAAAAGCCAGTGGTTCAGCCACAACAACGCTACGAACTGACGAAGAAAAAGCGCAAGCCACCCGGCTGGTTCACGACTTAAACCTCGCCGATAGTCTGATGAACGACTGGATGGCTAGCTATAACGGCGACACTCTTGCCAAATTATCGACAGATGAAGCCATGAACTACCTGGCAGCGCAAAAAGATCAAATTACCGATGTTAAAACCCGACTCAACAAAAGCCTTGAACAGTCTCGCCAGTTTTTGGAAAAAAAATAAGCATCTAGTACTACTGGCCCCAGGCATAGGTTTCCTGTGGAATTGCACTTCAACTAGTGACAAACTGCCGATTTTGGGCCAGCGGGAAGTTATCACAAAAGTAGTCAATGGGAAAACTGTAACGGATTCGGTCGATCATACGATTCCTAATTTCAGCTTTGTTAGCCAGTATGGTGATACCGTAACAGCCAAAACACTCGATAATAAAATTTACGTAGCTGATTTTTTCTTTACCAGTTGCCCCACGATCTGCCCAAAAATGAAGGTGCAGCTAAAACGAGTGTACGAGAAATTTAAAGACAATCCGAATGTCTCGCTGCTTTCACATACAATCGACCCCGCCCACGATTCAGTAGCTGTTTTGCAAGAGTTTGCGCAGAACCTTGGCATAACAGGACGTCAATGGTTGTTTGTGACGGGTGATCGCGACAAGATTTTTGATATTGCGGAAAAAAGCTACATGGTAACCGCTCAGGCCGATTCGACAGCTCCGGGAGGAAATATCCATAGCGGTGCCTTTATCTTAGTCGATAAGAATAAGCATATTCGAGGCATCTACGATGGAACGACGGAAGCAGGTGTCGACAAATTAATAACCGATATGGAACGGCTTCTCGTCGAGGAAAAACTATGATTCGATTGGTCAGTTTTTTATTACTAGTTGCAACTGTCGCTGGGTTCGTTTCCTGTCAGAGTGAAGCCGAAATAAAACGACAGAAATACATTACAGAGGGTATTCTCGTTTATAAAAACAATTGTGCGAACTGTCACCAGCCTAAAGGGGAAGGCCTGGAATCCCTGTATCCGCCCATCGCTAATTCGGATTATTTAGTGGATAAAAACAAGGTGATTTGCCTTATTCGAAATGGCCAGCAAGATTCTATCGTCGTGAATGGCAAACACTACAATCGCCCGATGCCAGCTCAACCCCAGCTTAGCGATCTTGAAATTGCTGAACTAGCTACGTACATCTATAATGAGTGGGGAAATGAAGCGAAAATAACGGATGTCAAAGAAGTTACACCCATCCTGAAGCAGTGTAAAAAAAGTCAGGAGTAACTGGACATCTTATTAAATCCCAGCGTCAACGTTGAAAACGCCCGTTACTTTACGGATGGCGTATTTGGTAAAATCCTGATTGGCATCAAGTCCAACCCCATACAATTTTTCGCCCGTTTGCTGACTAAGTACGGTTACGGGTTTATCGGTGTAAACTTTCTTGGTAACTGGATTCCAGGTCAATTCAGGTGTCAGTAACTTCTCCTGTTTCTGCTTGTTCAGAACTTCTACGTGGCCCATCACGACATATATATCCTTGGACTTATCATAGCGACCGGAATCGGATCGAACAGTCGTCATTTCCTCACCTGTTGGCCCGAAAAACGAAATGTAGACAGGCTTGGGATAACGGCGATTTTCATTAGTATATCGAAGTTGCTTAGCCGTTGTCAATTTCACCCTTAGTACAGCAGCCTCGCTATACAACAACTTAACATCGTTAATTTCTTCGATTGGACCACTATATGGCTCTACCTTTTTAGCCTGTTTCGAGTCGCCACAAGCCAGAAGGAAGAGAGAAGAGAAAATAAATAAGAATGCAGAATAGACATACTGGCTACAATGTCGAGAACTCCGGTTCTTATTCACTTCCTCTGTCATTCGTTACGTTTTAGTAAGTAATTTAGTCAATAACCGGCTTACGGAACCATAAGTCGTTCAGAGAGAAGCCTAAAGCGATTCGCACATAACGCTCTCGAATCTGTGTAGCTGATAAAACACCACGTTGTCCTGCTACCAACGCAATCGTCACCTGATTCACCCGGTATGCTCCAATTGGCAACGACAACCCCAGACTTCCATTGATATCATTAATTTTCGAGTTACCAATCTGATAGGGCATCTGATTGTACTGAAAACCCGCCCGAAACGTCATCAAATCCCGATATCGGCTCGACGCCGGATTGGGGGTGTATTCAATTCCCGCAGCCACATTCATAGTATTGGATAGATTACCTGACGTATTATCGGCCGTACGGAATTGACTCCACTGCTGGTACCCAACGTCTACCCCAAACAGTAATGAATTAGATTTCTCCAGCGTGATACCGAAGCGCATCTGATTGGGTAGAATGGCTTTGCTGGTTGAATTTAGCCGGAGCGTATCAGGTGCTGCAATAGCCTGTTTATCAGCTGTCGTTTGTTGATAAATGTCTGTTTGTTGCGCTTTTACACCTGTTTGTGGTTCGTATGTAGCACCTAAATTCATTGTCCATTTATCGCTGAGCTTAGGACGCCAGGCGGCCCCTAGCTTAAATACAACATCGCTATAAGTAACCCGATTCAGCCGATTGACAAGCACATCCTGTGTAGAGCCCGTATAAGCCCGCGAATCCGACGAATATGTGATGTTCCCGAACAAAAATGAGCCTTCTACACCTGCGTATATATTTTTACCTAATCGATAACCATTGGAAAATGTCGCTTTATTCAAGCCACCTTTTCCGGTGTAGTTATACTCTGCGGGATAAACGGTACCGGGTACTGTGGTTTGTTGTCTTATATTATAGTTTACGTAGGTATATGGCTTTAAGCTGATTGCCATGTTCCAGCGGGAGCTAGCGGGAAAAGCCAATGCCAGATACCCTAAATTAACAGCCGTATTATTTTGATTATGAACTACATTGCTGATGTTCTGACTTAGCCCTTTTGTTTCCCCAATTAAACCGACTTCAAATACAGTAAATCGGTTTCGACGGGCCAGCAGTGCAGGGTTTTGCAGATTCATGTAGAAAACACTGGCATTACTAACCCCTACGTCGCCCATCCCCATATTCGCTACGTGAGCCGGGCTATATTGTTCACCAATGCCAATCGCAGAATAGGGCGAGTTCCCTAGTCCCTGTGCCAATACCATTGGCGATGTCGCGGCAACAGCCAGCAAACTACTAATTGTGACCTGGCGTATGCGCTTGTAAATTCTCAACATTATAGCGTAATATTCGATTCAATCCGATCAGCACTAAGTCCGAAACTGCAAATATCGGCGGTTTCAGACGACTTTCAAAGAAAGGGCCATCGCCCCCACATAGCAATACGACAATATCTGGCCGCTCGTGGCGATAGAAATCAATAATTCCATTTAGCTCAAACGCCAGTCCGTTCATAACGCCACTCTGCATAGCCGCCCGCGTATTTTTCGCCGTTACAGCAGGCCAATCCGACGATACATTCACTAAAGGCAATCGGGCCGTTTGCTCATGCATCGCCCGAAACCGCATGTGCAATCCCGGCGAAATCAGTCCACCCTGAAATACGGCATCTCGATCAATCAAATCAGCCGTCAGGCAGGTTCCCAAATCAAGAATCAGGCAATCCTGATCTGGAAAAAGCGCCGTAGCGCCCACTGCAGCGGCAATACGATCTGCCCCAAGTGTATGTGGCGTATCGTATGCCTTTCGTATGGGAACGTTCGTATGGCTGTTCAGCACCAGAAAATCAGTTTGCAGCCCCACAAATCCAGCCTGAATTTCATCAGCAGGTCTACTTGTCGAAGAGACTAATACATGACCAACCGATCGGTTAACCAATGTCGCTAGCAATTCCTCGGGGGTCGAATACCGTCCTGTTTCAAGTAATATATCGTCGGCAAACCAGCCCGTTTTCAGACTGGAATTTCCCCAGTCAATCACCAGATTCAACGCTTTTACGGGGATTATATCAGGTATTTTTGCTTGCATTCGAGTACAGAAGTGCAACGAATATTCAGAAAACAAATTTGTAATTCCTGTCTGATTTAAGGATTTTTAACGACGACTTTTCTTAAGGGGTGGGAGTTTTCATAATTTCCGCTGACCATTCCTATAGTTTTTTAACCGATTTTTATCCTGAAAAAGGAAACATTTTTTTCGGAATAACGTTTTCTTGACAAAACCGTAACAAACTATTACCTTTGTTTCTATCAATCCAGGTCGGTAGATAGGTTTTCAACAAAGCGATAGCCTTTAGCGACGGCAGATAATCACCACGGCGAACCGCCATTTTCCAAACGTTTTTATAAACACCAAATCTGGCCCCACCAGACGGTTGTGTTTGGATCAGGCAAATCACCCCAATTAATAGTTTTGAGTTAGTTTCATCACGTAATTAGGTAAATCTGTTGAGGTTAATTTGGTAGTAATCAATTGCCCCACATCAGACCAATATGGGTCTCTTAACACGCCTACACAAACTGCGGTTTCTTAGTTTCAACAATCCCCAACATCCATCTTTACCGCGCAGGCGGTCCATTATAGGTTTCTCGATAACCTGACCTTTATGTTAAAGAAAGAAGAATTAGATAAGAAGACCCTCGCGGAGCTTCATCCTATTGCCGGACAATTTGGCATTCGTAATCTCGCCAAATTCACAAAAGAAAAACTGATTTACGAAATCATAAAACAACAGTCGGAACAGCCTGGCCCGGTCGAAACGGAAGCCCCCGCTTCTGAAGCGCCCCGGAAAGGTAAACGACCTAAGCCTGTTGCTACTCAAGCTGACGTAGTACCTGAACCAACTCCTCAGCCAGTTGTGGCAACAGTAGAAACACCCGTCGCTGAAGCAGCGCTAAGTACTCAGCCTCGTCAGCGTATACGGCGTGACCGTGTGGAAACTACGAAGCCGCCTGTTGTGGCCGAGAGTGCGCCAACGTTACCTTTCGGGGAAAATACACCAGTTGTATCAACACCAGCGGTGTCAGAAGTTCCGCCGGTTGAGAACCCCTCTGTTAGTACGCCCGTTGAAAGTACCATCGAGCCTGTCCAACCCATCAGCCAGCCTCGTGAACAACGCGAATCTGGTCAGCGGAATGGTCAGTTTAACAATCCCAACCGTAACCGGACCGATAATCGGCGGGAAGGCGAAGAGGGCGGATCATCAACAGACCGTAATTTCCGACAAAATAACCCCCGGAATGATAAGGATCGGCAGGATCGACCAAATCGACCCGATCAAAATCAGCAACGAAATGGCCGCCAAGAATGGTCGCGGGATACTAATCGGCAACGGTTCGATTCGAATCGGGATCGGGCCGAGAATGGCTCAGGCACAAGTAACCCACGTGATAACAATCAACGACGTGATCAACGTCCACGTACACAACGGGTTGTTTCCGATGAACTAACGCTGAATTACGGTACCACGCCTGATGAGGACTTTATAACACCAACAGTCGTATCGGACGAAAATGCGGCAAACATGCAATCGGCAGCCGAGCCAATTGTTGCAGTAACGGAAACTAATGCGGAGCCGGTTGGTACGCCTACAGAAACGCCACAAACCGACGGAGGAGCGACTCCTCAACCGCAACTTCCCCCACCTAATCGGGAGGCTCAAGAGTACCAGAATCGCATCCGACGGCAGTATAATCAGCACATCCGCGAGTTCGACGGCATCATCGACAATGAAGGTGTGTTGGAAATTATGCAGGACGGCGGCTATGGTTTCCTTCGTTCGGCCGATTACAATTACCTGGCCAGCCCCGATGATATTTACGTATCTCCTTCTCAGATCAAATTATTTGGTCTGAAAACCGGCGATACCGTACGCGGAGCCATTCGGCCACCGAAAGAGGGCGAAAAATATTTCGCCTTGTTACGGGTATCAACGGTAAATGGAAAAACCACGGAAGAAATTCGGGATCGTATTCCATTTGAATACCTGACTCCCCTATTCCCCGATGAGCATATTCGCCTAAGCAATCGCCCGGAAAACTATTCATCCCGCGTGTTGGACTTGTTTGCTCCGATCGGTAAAGGTCAGCGTGGTATGATTGTGGCTCAGCCGAAAACCGGTAAAACCGTTCTGCTGAAAGAAATTGCCAACGCCATTACGAAGAACCACCCCGAAATCTATTTGATCGTATTACTGATTGATGAACGTCCGGAGGAGGTAACTGACATGGCACGCAGTGTGAATGCCGAAGTGATCTCGTCTACGTTCGATGAGCAGGCTGACCGGCACGTAAAAGTATCGAGCATGGTGCTTGAAAAAGCCAAGCGAATGGTTGAGTGCGGCCACGATGTGGTGATTCTGTTGGATTCGATCACTCGTCTGGCGCGTGCCTATAATACGGTTGTTCCCTCGTCGGGTAAAATCCTTTCAGGTGGTGTGGATGCCAATGCCCTGCACCGGCCCAAGCGGTTCTTCGGAGCAGCCCGGAATGTCGAAAATGGCGGTTCACTGACCATCATTGCTACAGCTCTGATCGATACGGGTTCTAAAATGGACGAAGTGATCTTTGAAGAATTCAAAGGTACGGGTAACATGGAACTCCAACTCGACCGTAAACTAGCCAACAAACGGGTTTATCCGGCGGTTGATGTACTGGCTTCGGGTACCCGTCGGGAAGATCTGCTGCTGGACAAAGAAACGCTGCAACGTGTTTGGATTCTGCGCAAACACATGGCCGACATGAATCCAATGGAAACCATGGATTTCCTACTTGATCGCATGAAAGGTACCCGGAATAACGAAGAATTCCTGATTTCGATGAATCGCTAAGATTCTCGATTATCCGCTAAACTAAAAGCCGCACCAGTTGAAACTAGTGCGGCTTTTTTCATTAAAGCTGTTTTTTATACTTTCTTATTTCTGTTAATACGGGAACGATAAAAACAGAGAGGTATGTGGATAGAAGTTATAAAAAGAAAGTATTAAATGGTGTGGATAGAATTGAATACCCCAAAGTTCATACTCTAATTTCCCCCTGACAATCCCCCTCAAGGGGGATTTTTTTATCTGCTTATCTCCAGTTGTTTTGTACTAGTGAATGACTAAAGCCACATTACTGCTGATCCGCATGCGAAGGCTTTTCCTGGGTCTGACATTTTTTTTATTATCCTTCGGCAGCCGGGCACAGCCCTGCCTGTTTCTGGACAGTTTATCGAACGGTGCCTACCTATCTGAATGCCTAATGGCGTTCACCGACTCGGCTGGTACACGTACCATAAACCAGTTACAACTTTCTGATTTTCGGCCGGTAGGCACTTCGCATCCGAATTTTGGTACCGATGGGCTCACTCACTGGCTTACGTTTACTTGTCAGAATAAGGCGAGCCGAGCCGGGCAATTTGTTCTTGAAGTCGACATTGTCTACGCCGATGAAATGAGTTTTTATGTACTGGAGGGCTCAACAATTAGTAAACGAATTGAGCATGATAGTTGGCGTGTGCCACTCTGGAATCGGGAAATTCCATCTCGTTATTTCGCTTTCCCACTGAATATAGAAGCCCACCAAACTGTCCGTGTATTTATCCGTACCCAGGAGCGTAGTGGCACGTTAATTACCCCTATCCGAATTTGGGAGAAATCAGCCTACCATCATTATTACGCCACCGAGACTACGATCCTGATTCTGCCCGCAATTATTCTACTTCTGATTGCCCTGACGGGCTTTATTCTTTTTTTGACCTCGCACAAACGAATCTGGCTGTATTACTCCATACAGGCCTTCGGAACAGCGATCTATAACCTTAACATTGAAGGCGTTCTGGCGCATTATGCACCCGAGCCGTTTAATCATATCAAAGGCTATGCATTGGGCGTTTCGGTTAGTTTTATCGCCAACTTATTGTTTACCCAACAATACGTCTATAAACGGCTCCCTTATCCTGTCCAGTGGCTCAAGTGGGCCTGCTACGCAGTTATTGGAATGCAGATTGGCTGGTTTTTGTATGTCCTGCTCACTCCGTTTCAAGAACGAACAGCTGATATTGCGCTGATTACCACCGGCTCCACCGCTAGTTTCACGTTTGTTTATCTACTGATTTGCCTGGCCAAAGGAAGTCAGGAAGCCCGCTCCTATTTGTTGGCCATTGCTCCGTTCTTACTTATTGTTGTGGTTCGGGTATTGAATAGCGCCAACCTGATGCCGACCCAGGATTGGCATTATTACCTCCGGTACTATGCTCCTCTATTCGAGATCATTGTGCTAGGCATAGGCGTAATCAATCAGTTGGTCCGAGACCGTGAAGCCACTCTGATTCAATTAAGTCAGGTCAAAAAAGCACTCTTAAACGCACAGGATTCCGAACGTCAGCGCATTGCCGCCGATCTGCACGACGATCTGGGTGGGTTGATTGCTACCCTTACTCACCAACTGACACAAAGTCTTAGCGTAAATACGCTGTCTGAACTAAAGCAACAGGTGAGCCAGATTAAAGATCTATCGGCACAGGCAGGTGATAAAATCCGTACGATTGCCCACAACTTAATGCCGCCCGACTTTGAACGATTGGGGCTGGTTTATAGCATTCAACAGCTGGTTTATTCACTCAACGATGCTCATATCCAATGCGTTGTATACGGTGAACCCAGACGGCTCGCTCCGGATGTAGAACTTAATGCGTATCGAATTTTATCGGAACTGATTCACAATGTACAGAAACACGCTCAGGCTCAACACATTTCAGTTCAGCTACTGTTTCACGACGACAGCTTAAGCCTGGTAGTTGAAGATGATGGCGTGGGTGGATATGGTGAGTCAGCCGATGGCCTGCAAACTGGAATTGGTTTAAAGAATATATCTTCTCGTGTGAAGTACCTCCATGCCAGTTGGCAGACTGATGCTACCGGGCAGGGAACCACCACGCTAGTCGAAATTCCTTATGAGCCTATTGCTCAGAATTAATCACTGTTTATCACTGCCAGATAATTGCTTACCTATGTGGTATCGAAAAGTTTATACGACTTTCCTGCTGATCGTTTGGTTGGCAATAAATAGTCAGGCGCAGTTTTTACCTCCCTTCAAAATTGATCGACGGGGCGATTTGGCCTATATGGATAGTTTATCCAGAGTGGTCAAGAAAGTATATGCGCATTTATCGAGTGAACATAAAACTCGGTTAAATGACAGCCTTCGATTCGAGACGCTGTATTATCTGGGAAGGCTTTACGGACGCTGGGCTGGTCATAAAGATAGCATCCGGTATTTTGGCAATGAACTGGTCCGTCAGGCGCGCGAACGCCAGGATACTGAATTTGAGATCCGTGGAATCCTACTGGACGAGTACTACTACCATAATATTTTACAGAATTACCCAGGCGCCCTCCGGGTTAATTTACAAGCACTGGACGCATTACGGAAAGCCAAAGTTCGACCACCCATCGCGTGGCGAGTCGATATGAATCTGGGCGAAATCTACGGTATATCAGGCGACACGACGAATGCGCTCAGATTCTTGAAAAAAGCACTTTCCGGCCTGATGAAAACGAAGAACCTTCCGGGAACTGATTTCATCAATTTCCAGATGGAAATCGAGCAGAAAATTGCCTTCATTTATTTTGATCACAATTTCTCCGAAAGTGAAAAACATTTTTTGGCCGTAGAAGCGCTTTTCTCCAACAAAGATCATCAATCGAATCACGCGTACAGCTATGACGATTTGTCGGAACTGTACCTGAAATATCAGCAGTACAACAAAGCCATTTACTATGGCAAAAAAGCGGCCCTCATTTGGGAAGCCATGAATAATCCGTTTGGTATGGCTGGCACCTGGTCGACGCTGGCCTGCGCGTATGCCGAATTAGGGCAGAATGAACTGGCGCTGGCCTATACAAACCGGGTTTTCGCTCAACAACGTGCTATTTCCTACTCTCGACGACGTGCCCACTATGCTCGTTATGTGGTAGCTGAACGGCAAGGTGACTGGAAAAACGGGCTGATCAATTATAAACAATTTATAATCCTTCGCGACTCAGCCGAGAGCGACCTACGCGCGAAAGAATTAGCCACTATTCAGAAACGAGCCGAGCTCGATCAGCTTACAACCCAGAATCAGCAGGAACATCAATTACAGCACCAACGTTTGCTAATGATTCAGAAACAAGCAGAACTAGACCGACTTCGTGCTAACGTACAAAATGATGCGCTCAGAGAAAAAGCCTTGTTAGCCGAGCAAGATCGGCAACTCGATAACCAGAAAGCTCAACTGCTTCTTGCCAGTCAGCAAAGTCGGCAGAAGCAATTACAAAATCAGTTTCAGAAAGAACGTTTTCAGAAAGAAGCTCAGCTTCAGCAAAATCATTTAATCTACGTAGGTACCACCTCCCTGTTTCTGATTAGTGTTCTGATATTGCTATTATATACCCAGCAACTGCGAAAAAGACGGGCAGAAGCGGTTCTCCAACTGACCAAAACCCAGGCCGAAGCCAACGCCCAAATCATGAATGCGCAGGACTCTGAACGTCAGCGCATTGCCGCCGATCTGCACGACGACTTAGGCGGTGTCATCGCGACCATAAACCATCTGCTCTCCCAAACCCTTCAAAGTCATTCGATCAGGGAATTTCAACAGCGGATTCTACAAATAAAGCAGGTATCGGCCCAGGCAGGTGACAAGGTTCGGCAAATTGCGCATAACCTGATGCCGCCCGACTTTGAGCGGTTGGGATTGGTTGAAAGTGTCCAACAGTTTATTCGCTCACTCAACGACCCTCGTTTCCAGTTTGTGGTGTTTGGCCATCCACGGCGGCTAACGCCTGAAATCGAACTGAACGCTTATCGAATAATCTCGGAGTTAATTCACAATATACAGAAACACGCTCAGGCTCAGCACGTTTCGGTACAATTATTATTTCACTCGGATAGTTTAAGCCTGGTGATTGAAGATGATGGCATTGGTAATCAATCCACAAAAAATACGGCGAAACTCCTCGGAATTGGATTGAAAAATATATCTTCAAGGGTCAATTTTCTCAACGCTCGCTGGCAAACCGATGCCACAGAGCAGGGAACCAGTACGCTTGTAGAAATTCCGTATGGATTCGTCCCACAGTTGCATTCTCATCGCCGACGACCACAGACTATTTAATGATGCCGTGGCCGGAATGTTACGACCTATCTTTGGACCGATCCGGCAAGTTTTCGACGGGGCCGACCTGACGTATGCAATCCAGGCTCATTCTCCCGATTTACTCCTATTAGATATCAACTTACCGAATCTGAATGGGTTGGATGCAGCCCGTGTGCTTCGTCAGCAAGTACCAACCCTTAAAATCTTGCTGGTAACAATGTACAACCACGCCCATTTCGTGGCTGAAGCGAAAGCCCTGGACCTGGAAGGCTACCTTTTGAAAGATTCTCCTTCTGATGTACTTATCAACGGCATTCATTCCGTGCTTAATGGGGCACGTTTTTTTGACCCCAAACTACAGTCGCCCCCCAATCCGGCGGATGATTTTGTTAAGGGGTTTCTTCTTTCCCGACGCGAAAAAGAAATTATCAAAGGACTAGTTTCTGGCAAAACGGCGGAGCAACTGGCTGACGAACTACACATTACGTATGAAACTGTAAAAAGCCATCGCAAAAATATTTACCTTAAATTAGGCATTAACAGCCTTGTCGAACTCATTCATATTAGCCGTACTCAAGGTTGGACAAATTAAATACGGATCGGAATGGGCCAGCCTCTTTCAGTAACCTGATTTCGATGAATCAGCTAGTAAACTACAACACTTCCATCTAACCGCACTCACTTTTCCGTACCTTCGCGCTCCCGAGCTGTACCAAAGTTCATCGACAATTCAATTCGTATGCAGCAGAAAATCCGGCGCGAAGACGCCCTCGATTACCATGCCAAGGGGCGCCCTGGCAAACTTGAAGTCATTCCCAGCAAAGAATACAATACCCAGCGCGACCTTTCTCTGGCCTACTCACCGGGTGTAGCCGAGCCGTGTTTAGCCATCGAAGCGAACCCTGATGACGCCTTTAAATACACAACCAAAGGCAATCTGGTAGCCGTTATCAGCAACGGAACCGCTGTTTTAGGATTGGGCGATATTGGTGCCATAGCCAGTAAACCCGTGATGGAAGGAAAAGGGCTTCTATTTAAGATTTATGCCGATATCGACGTATTTGATATAGAATTGAATACGAAGGATATTAATGAGTTTGTCCGAACGGTCAAAATTTTGGAACCGACGTTTGGCGGAGTTAATCTGGAAGACATCAAAGCGCCAGAATGTTTTGAGATCGAGGAGCGGCTTAAACGCGAGATGAACATTCCGGTCATGCACGATGATCAGCATGGTACGGCCATCGTCAGTGGAGCGGCTCTGCTCAATGCGCTTGAACTCGTTCATAAGTCGATTGAAACCGCTCAATTTGTCATCCTGGGAGCTGGAGCAGCCGCTATTTCGTGCGCTCGCCAATATGTAGCCCTTGGGGCCAAACACGAAAATATGGTAATGTTCGACGTTAATGGTCCATTGCGCACTGATCGGACCGATCTGAGCGAGATCATGCGTCCATTTGCGACTACTCGTGATATCAACTCATTAGCCGATGCATTCACCGGAGCGGATGTATTTATAGGTCTTTCAAAGGGCAATATTGTAAGTCAGGACTTAATTCGCCTGATGGCAACGGATGCGATTGTCTTTGCCATGGCCAATCCGAACCCCGAAATCAGCTATGATGACGCTATGGCAGCCCGGCCCGATATCATTATGGCGACAGGTCGATCCGACTTTCCCAACCAGGTCAATAACGTACTCGGGTTTCCTTACATATTCCGGGGAGCACTGGATGTGCGGGCCACCGAAATCAACGAAGCCATGAAATTAGCGGCTACGTATGCGCTGGCCGAACTGGCTAAAAAACCTGTACCGGACCTTGTCAATCTGGCTTATGGTGAATCGAATATGATTTTCGGGCGCGGCTACATTCTCCCCAAACCTGTTGACCCGCGTTTGCTATCCAGCGTCGCACCAGCAGTAGCTAAAGCTGCTATGGATTCGGGTGTGGCTAGACAACCCATTACGGACTGGGATGCGTATGAGCAGCAATTAGCTCGACGTTTAGGCCAAGACAATCAGATTTCGCGGGTGATTCTGAGTAAGGCGAAAGCAAATCCCAAGCGAGTAGTTTTTGCCGATGCCGAAAATCTAAAAGTATTAAAAGCTGCACAACAAGTTCGCGATGAGGGCATTGCCTTTCCTATTCTGTTGGGCGAACAGGCGAAAATTGAAAAGCTTATTCTGGATAATAGTCTGGACCTGGGCTCAATTCCAATACTCGACCCCAGAGCGCCAGAGCAGGAGCACCTGATTCAACAGTTCGGCGATCTGTATTTTGAAAAACGGAAGCGAAAAGGCGTCAACGCAACCGAAGCCCGTAAATCGATGTATGTCCGAAATTACTTCGGTGCCATGATGGTCGAGACAGGTGAAGCAGATGCGCTAATTTCCGGTTTAACACGCTCATATCCAGACACTATCCGCCCTGCCTTACAGATCATCGGCAAAGAGTCGGGGGTTCAAAAAGTAGCCGGAATGTATATTCTGCTAACGAAACGAGGGCCACTGTTTTTCTCGGATACAACGGTCAATTTCAACCCTACAGCGGAAGAAATTGTCGAAATAACGGAACTGACCGCCCGGACCGTCGAACGATTCAATATTAAACCACGAATCGCGCTGGTTACCTATTCTAATTTTGGAAGTGCCAAAGGCGACGATGCAGAGAAAATGAATCGCGCCGTTGAGATTCTCCAAAAAAAGCACCCGGATTTGATTGTCGATGGGGAAATTCAGGCTCACTTAGCGTTCAATACCGAATTGCTTCAGCAAAATCACCCGTTTAGCAAACTGGTTGGCGAAGGAGCTAATACGCTGATTTTTCCTAACTTATCAGCAGCAAACATAGCGTATAACTTAATGAGCGAAGCCGCTGGTTTCGACGCCATCGGCCCGATTCTTCTCGGTATCCGCAAACCCGTATACGTCTTACAATTAGGCTCCTCCGAACGCGAAATCGTAAACATGGTCGCCATCGCTGTAGTGGAAGCGCAGGGGAAATAATTTTTAGTGGTGAGTGATAAACGATAAGTATTGAATGTCAATAACTCATTACTTATCGTTCATCACTCATCGTTCATCACTGTACAATGAGAATCTTAACCGGTATTCAGTCTAGCGGGCGTCCGCATTTAGGCAACATTTTGGGAGCGATCAAGCCCGCCATTGAGTTATCAAAACATGCTGATAACGAGTCTTTTCTATTTATTGCCGATCTCCATTCACTCACTACAATTAAAGACGGGCCACTACGCCGGGAGTTTACACGAGCCGTAGCGGCTACGTGGCTGGCGTTTGGTCTGGATACTCAAAAAAATACCTTCTGGCGGCAATCCCGGGTGGCTGAGCATACCGAACTTGCGTGGCATTTAAGTTGCTTTACTCCGTTCCCTATGTTGACCAACGCGACTTCGTTTAAAGAGAAATCAGATCGGACCTCGGTTGTCAATGCGGGTTTATTTGTTTACCCAGTTTTACAAGCGGCTGATATTTTACTCTACGATGCCGAAATCATTCCTGTCGGGAAAGATCAGCGACAGCATATTGAAATGACTCGCGATATTGCCAGTTCATTTAATCATCAATATGGCGAAGATGTTTTTGTCTTACCCGAAGCTCGTATTGATGATCGGTTAATGACTATTCCGGGCATTGATGGCGCTAAAATGAGCAAATCGTATAATAATTATATCGATATTTTTCTGCCGGAAAATGAACTTTGGAAAGTGATCAAGAAAATAAAATCGGACTCAACTCCGCTCGAAGATCCTAAAAACCCGGACACAGATATTACATTCCAGCTCTATTCCCTGCTGGCATCCGATGCCCAAATTGCCGAGATACGTAGTTTGTACGAGGGCGGCAATTATGGGTATGGCATGGCAAAAAAAGCATTCTACGAGCTTATTTTATCGCAGTTTGCTACTGAGCGAGAGCGCTTTAACTATTATATTACTAACAACGACGCTCTGGAAACAGAGTTACAGGCTGGCGAAGAAAAAGCCCGCGTAATAGCCGGAAAAACCATTGCACGTGTACGCGAAAAATTGGGATTTAGTTAATAGAATTTAAAAAACTACCGTTAACTCATTTGATTTGGAAGATAAATGAACGTCTAGTTACTTGGTGTTACTAATAAATATGTTAGTAACTTAAATTTTCCACTCCATGTACGTTCTATCTGCCCCTCATAGCCTGAATGCTGTGAAACTAAATCAACGTGAGCGCCACTTTCTTCAACTGGCCTGCTCTGAACTAACCTACGTCCAGATCGCTGACAAAATGTGCGTCAGCCCCCGAACGGTAGATGGCTACCGGGAAGCCCTCTTTGATCGTTTACAGGTAAAAAGCCGGGTTGGCATGGCCCTGTGGGCAGTACGAGAAGGATTAGTAAAACTGTAAGCCCCCCGACCCCCTCTTTTATGTTAAAAAGAGGGGGTCTTTTCATTTTGGCCCAGTCAATAAAACAACCGGGTATCTTCCTGGAACTCGAATAATTGAGTTTCACTCCATCCTACTTTCTTAGGACAATCCTGTATCTTAGCCGACCTTTTCCCTACGGCTATGCATTCAATTCTGCTTCGCGAGATTGCCAAGATGATTGACCACTCGCTGCTTCATCCCACCCTAACTGATGCGGAATTACGCGAAGGTTGCAAACTGGCGATGCAATACGATGTAGCTTCGGTCTGCATTAAGCCCTACGCTGTTCGCATGGCCGCCGACCTATTAGCTGAATCTGGTGTCCTGGTCGGTACAGTCATCGGGTTTCCTCATGGCCATAGTACGACAAGCATTAAAGTTGCTGAAACGGAGCAGGCCTGTCAGGACGGCGCTGTTGAGATTGATATGGTGGTTAATATTGGTAAAGTATTGGGTAATGACTGGACATACGTTACCAATGAAATCAGTGTTATCCATAAAACCTGTCAGGTGCATGGAGCGATTCTAAAGGTTATTTTCGAAAATGATTTCCTGCCTGACGATGCGCCTAAAATCCGGCTGTGTGAAATCTGTACCGAGGTCGGAGCCGAATTTGTCAAAACCTCGACGGGTTATGGTTTTGTCAGAGGTGCTGACGGTAACTATAATTACAAAGGTGCTACTGAACATGACCTCCTCCTTATGCTCAACCACGTTGGTTCAGACGTTCGGGTAAAAGCCGCTGGCGGAGTCCGTACTCTGAATGAGTTATTGAAAGTAAAAGAAATGGGCGTATCCCGATTGGGCACTTCTGCTACAGTTACGATCATGGAAGAAGCTTACCGACGATTTGGTGCGGTTGTTTCCGATGCGCCAATTCCACAAGTCCCCGACTTCAAAGGATATTAATAAACGCTTTAGAGTTGCCATACCATCCTACCTCGTCATTCTAAATCCATAAATTCTTTATATGCTCAATCTTGGCTTTGTTTCGGCTATTTTAGCTGATTATGATCTGAATAGCGTTCTTAAATTCGCATCCGATCACCAATTTAAATGCGTCGAATTGATGTGCTGGCCATCCAGCAGTGCCGATACCCGACGTTACGCAGGGGTTACTCACGTAAATGTCGACCATCTTGATGTTGATCAAATCCATACGCTAACGCGACTCTATAACATTTCGATTTCTGGTCTGGGATATTATCCAAACCCACTCGATCCAAATCCTGAACAGGCCGAATTTTATCGGGAACATATCAAGAAAATCATCCGAGCTGCCGCAAAACTGGGCGTACCCGTCGTCAACACGTTCATTGGCCGCAATCCGTCATTAAGTATTACAGAAAATCTGAAGTTATACGCTGAACATTGGCCAGCTATTGTTAAAGTAGCCGAGGAATGTAATGTAAAAATTGGGATTGAAAACTGCCCGATGTGGTTCACTGACGACGAGTGGCCCGGTGGTAAAAATCTGGCTACCACGCCCGCTATCTGGGATCGAATGTTCGAAATTATTCCGTCGCGGGCACTGGGTTTAAATTATGACCCCAGCCATCTGATCTGGCAAATGATGGACGAAATCAAACCTATTTACGACTACCGCGACCGACTGCATCATATTCACCTTAAGGACGTTAAGCTCTATCCAGAAAAATTGAATCGGGTGGGTATTATGGCGAATCCCCTCGAATACCATTCGCCTAAATTGCCCGGTTTGGGTGATGTGCGCTGGCGTGATTTCTTTGCCGCTTTAACAGATGTTCGCTACCGGGGACCAATTTGCATTGAGGTTGAAGATAAAGCCTTTGAGGGTAGCCCGGAAGATGTACAAACGGCCATCCTAACAGCCCGAAATTACCTGAGCCAGTTTCTGGTACTGTAATGTTCCATTTGAGTTCATTTCGTATCTTTAACAAAAAACTACTACAATGATTGCCACTACGTCAATCGCCACCCAAATCATCGAACGACTCAAGCACGACCCTGTAGTGTTTATTCCGGCCACGCTGGATGAATACTGGGCCGTACTGGATGAATTAAGCGAAGAACCGTTTCCTCTTGACTATGACATTGAATACGTTAATGATCAAATCAGAGCGCAAATCGGAATGGCGAGTGATAAACATGAAACTATAGTTTTAAACATCGGATCTGCCTTAAGAACTATTTTCTATGATACGCCAGACCTGCGTGTCATGGGTAGTAACAAGTTAGTGTACGTACCGATCTGCGAATTAGCCGTAAAACCCGATGTATTGGTAATGAAGGGGGAAAGTCAGTTATTTCCCCGAAAAGGTCAAGAGTCTGGCATCATCAACCCGTATCTACTCGTTGAAGTCCATTCTGAATCTACTTATCGGGAAGATATGCATGTCAAATTACGCTGTTACAAACAGCTTCAGTCTGTGCAGCATATCATTTATGTTGAGCAGGAAGTGCCATTTATTTCTGTATACACCAAGCAACAGGACAATCGGCACTGGCTCAATGAGGACTATACATCGCTTGATATGGCTGTTCAGATCGATACATTTACCATCCCTATGCAGGATATTTACCACAAAGTGGTAGTCAACCGTGTTACAAACGATTAATCAACTCGATACCGATTTATTCCTTTGGTTAAACGGTCATTACGCTTCCTGGCTCGACCCTTTTATGATTTGGGTTACGGAACGTAATACCTGGTTTCCCCTGTATGCGCTGCTTATCGGCTGGATTATTTACCGATATCGAAAACGAACGCTTGGCATTTTGTTGACCATCACCGCAGCCGTTGCGATTGGTGATCAGGTAACGTCGTCGGTACTGAAGCCTCTCACCCACCGACTACGCCCCTGTCATGAGGTCGCTTTACAAAAGCTCATTCATCCGGTTATGGACTGCGGTGGTCAGTACGGTTTTGCCTCCTCACACGCAGCCACGACGTTTGCCCTCGCCACTACGCTCTGGCTATTATTTGGCAAGAAATATCCCTGGATGGTTGGCTGGTTTTTGTGGGCGGCAATCATATCGTACAGTCGGATTTATGTAGCGGCTCATTATCCACTCGATGTCCTTGCTGGAATAGGCATTGGCATATTGGCCGCCTGGCTTAGCGTACTTATTTACCACTGGTGGCAACGTCGTTATAGGAATAGCGCAGCGCCATTAATCAACTAAATTAAAAATAAGGTTGCATAATTTAACAATACAGTTTAGCTTGCGGAAGTTACATACTGTACGTAATTTTTATGCTAAACCGGTTCCATGCCGCTGTCCGTGATTATTTCGGATTTTCCCACAAGGAGTCTAGGGGCTTTATCCTTCTCCTATTTCTAACACTTCTTTGCTTAGCCCTTCCCTTTACCTATCGGCTTATAGCCGACAAAAAATCAACGAATACATCAGCAGCCGATCAGCGTAAACTTGACAGTCTAGTCGCATTAATGAAGGCTGAAGAAGCGAAACAGCCTCAGTTTGGTAATCGTCCAGAAAAAGATAGAACCACTGCCGAACAGTTTAGCGAACCCAGGCTATTCGCTTTCGATCCGAATACAGTTAGCCTGGCAGGTTGGCAACAATTAGGTGCACCACGCTGGTTAGCTGAGCGCATCGACAAATACCGTAGCAAAGGTGGTCGATTCCGGAAGAAAGAAGATTTACTGCGTATTTATGACTTTCCACCTGATCTGTACGATCAACTTGAGCCGTATATGACGCTAAAGGTATCTCCTCATACTGACCAATTTACCGATACCAAAAACAGTGCTTTAGAAGCCAACTCTTCCTCAAAACCAGCGTTTACAGAACGAACGAATTTCACCGAAAGACCATCCAAACCGGTACTCCAACCATTCGACTTGAACACAGCCGATACCTCGCAGTTGATCGCCCTGAAAGGGATTGGCAGTACGTTAGCCGGACGGATTATTAAATTTCGTGACGCGCTGGGTGGGTTCGTGTCAACCGATCAGTTCCGTGATATTTATGGTTTAGACTCATTGGCTCTGAGCGAATTACAAAAATTCGGCCTTATCCAGTCAGCAGTTCGCAAAATGCCGATCAATACAGCCTCCGTAGACGAATTAGATCGACATCCATTTTTATCTCGACGCCAAGCTCAGATGATTGTCAATTACCGCGAGCAGCATGGTGCTTATACCTCTCCAGAATCATTGAAACCGATCAAAATGCTGGATGCAAAAACTATCGAGAAAATTGCTCCCTATCTGGAGTTTTGACTGAAGTGACTTACCGACGTCTGAGCAGCGCTACATTTTCAACGTGATGCGTATGCGGAAACATATCAACGGGCTGTACATCTTCAACTATATACCCTTCGTCTAGAATGCCCAGATCGCGCGCTTGGGTGGCCGTATTACAGCTTACATACACAATTCGCTCAGGAGCCGCTTTGAGCAACTGACGGGTTACTGCTTCATCCATTCCGGCGCGGGGCGGGTCAGTAATCACTACATCTGGGCGGCCGTGCTGGTCAAAAAAGTTATCGGTCAGAATATCACGCATATCTCCGGCAACGAATGTTGTATTCGAAATTCCATTCACCTGAGCATTGATCCGCGCATCAGCTACTGAAGCCTCTACATACTCTACGCCTATCACCTGGCGGGCCCGACGCGCGACAAACAGCGCAATGGTGCCGGTGCCAGTGTATAGATCATATACACGTTCGTTACCAGTGAGCCCGGCCCAGTCGCGGGTGATTTTGTAGAGGCTATGTGCTTGTTGAGCATTGGTTTGGTAAAAAGATTTCGGGCCAATCCGAAAGGTTAACGGGGGACCGTCTGCATCGTCCATTTGCTCTTCAATGTACGATTTCCCAGCCCAGTTAATCACCTCCTGATCCTGGTAACTGTCGTTCTTCTTGGTATTCAGAATATAATTGAGCGACGTGATTTGCGGAAACGTCTCTTTCAAATGGCTCAATAACCCATTGAGAAGTGCCGGATTATCCTGCGCAACCTGCAACGTAACCATAATTTGCTGCGTAGTAGCAGCAGTACGAATAATCAGTGTTCGCAGAAAGCCAGTATGCAATTTCAGGTTGTACAACGTCAGGTCGTGCTGAAAAACATAGTCATTCACCGCCTGTCGAATGGCATTTGAAGGGTCAGGTTGCAGATAGCAATGATGAATGGGCAGTACTTTATCAAATCGACCGGGAACGTGAAAGCCGACGGCCCGCTGATCCATCAATTGATCCGTATTGACTTCGCGCGTAGTCAGCCAGCGTCCTTCGGCGCAGGTAAATTCAAGTTTATTTCGGTAGTACTGAGTAGGATGCGCAGGCAAAATAGGCCGAATTGTTGGCAGGGCAACCTTGCCGATGCGGGTCAAATGATCGACAACCTGCTGATGTTTAAACCCTAGCTGTTCGCCGTATTGGATATGTTGCCACTTACACCCGCCACAAGTACCAAAATGTTCGCAAAATGGCTCCGCTCGCACCGGCGACCATTCATGGACGTGTTCTGCCACTGCTTCGCGATACTGTTTTTTCCGGTTTGTAATGCGCAGATCGACCAAATCGCCGGGAGCAACTCCTGGTCCTCCGGTTGGATTATCGACAAAAATTACGCCCTCATCGGTACGTACAATACATTTACCCTCGGCTGCTACCGTATCAATTCGAACGCTTGCCAACCGTTCGGGTGTTTTATGACTCCTTCTACGCATAAGTCCCAAAAAACCGCTAATTTAAGCATCCGTTTTCGGACGGTCTCAATATTGATTTATTTCTGCGTATGTTAAACTTGTACCGAACGTTATGGGCTTTCATCTTTCTAACCAGCTTTTTGTTGGTAATGAGCCATGTAGCCCAGGCAACCCATATCGTTGGCGGAGAGCTGGAGTTACGCTATCTGGGAGCACAAAGCGCGTATAGCCACCGAATCAGTCTTAATCTTTACTTCGATGCGGTCAATGGTAATGTAGACGCTAAAGATCCATTCGTCCGAGTTGGTATTTTCGCCAAACGTACGAATCAGATTATTGGCTACGTAGATCTTAGTCGAATTAGTGAGCAAAGTGTCGTCTATACTCGACCCGCCTGCGCGAATGCCAGCCTGAATACCTTGCTGATCCGATACAGTCTGGACTTAACCCTCGATCCTAATCTATTTAATGACTCCGGTGGCTATTATATGTCGTGGGAGCGTTGCTGTAGAAATGGCGTAATCAGTAATATTATCAATCCCGGTGGAGCAGGTTCGGTATTTTATCTGGAGTTCCCAGCACTAATCAACAATGTCCGGAATTCATCCCCAGTATTTACCATTCCGAAAGGTGACTATGCCTGTATTGGCCAACCGTTCACGCTTGATTTTAGCGCAACCGATGCTGATGGCGATAGCCTAACGTATACTTTAGTAACGCCATACAATGGATTCAGTAGCGTGGCGGTTCCGTATCCAGCCAGCTCGAATCAACAACCCGTATTTTATTCTGGCCCTTACCCAACGATTCAGTGGAATGCTGGCATCTCCAACGCAAACGAAATTCCAGGAACTGCTCCATTGCAGGTAAATGCTCGCACAGGTTTATTGAGCGTCACACCAAATCGAGCTGGCTTATACGTTATTTCGGTCGAAGTTGCCGAGTACCGGGCTAAAAAATTAATTGGCCTTGTCCGACGAGATTTTCAGGTATTGGTTATCGATTGCCCCAAAAACAATCCACCCCAACTTCTGTTTCGCCCAGATGGTCAAAAGACCTTTTATAAGGAGGGTACGGTTATCACTATTTCCGAGAAAGACACCAATTGCCTGAACTTATACATCACGGATATCGACGCGAACCAGCGCATTACGATCACCAACATGAGCGGTTCGTTGCCGGGCTTATCGCTTGCCCCAGGCGATCTGTTTACCCGTACCGGACGAGATACACTACAAGCGAAATTTTGTTTCGGGCGATGCGTTGGTAGCGATGGAAAACCATTTACCCTCCTGATCCGAGCAACGGATGATGGATGTCCACAAGGGCTTAGCGATACTATTAGTATTCGCCTGAGTATCATCCCTTCGCTCAACAACAAGCCGAGAGCAAGCACAGACCTGCTTAGCAATCAGGGCAAGGTAACAGTAGGATCTTCGTTGACATTCAACGCATTAGGAAGCGATATTGACAATGACAATATTACAATTCAGGCTGTTGGGCGCGGATTTACGTTAGCACAGGCTGGAATGACGTTTGCCTCAGCCTCAGGTGTCGGAAAAGTATCCCAGCCTTTTTCGTGGAAACCGACCTGTACTCAAGCAACCCAAACCGATTATGTAGTCGATTTCATTGTAACTGATATAAGGTGTGGGCAAAATTTACGGGACACAGTTACTGTCAGGCTTGCTGCCATTGGAATTCCCAGTCAACCGCCGAGTGTGCGAACCACTTTGTCTCAACAGGTGATCGAATTAACCGTCAGTCCAAGTGATTCGGCAGGTCATACTAGTTTCGATGTACTCGGTAATGACCCCGATCGGGACACGCTCCGACTAACGGGCACCGGACGCGGATTCGACATGAAAGCTATGGGCATGACTTTTACCAATAAATCAGGTTTGCCAACACTTCAGTCGGCCTTTACCTGGAAGCCCACCTGTGAATTAATGGCGGGCAAAACCGAGGCTACGTTTGTTGTCGACTTTGTCGTAGACGACCGTTCGTGTCAGCCTAATCACACGGATATGACTACGGTTACCTTCCATGTTACAAAGCCCATCTTTAGCGCAGACATCAAAATCCCTAATGTGTTTACGCCAAACGGTGATGGTATTAATGATTATTTCGCGGTCAAAGACTTACCAGAAAACTCCTGTGACGAACAGTTCAGGCGGATTGACGTCACTAATCGCTGGGGAGCCGTTGTTTTCTCCTCTACCGACCCGAAATTCCGTTGGTACGGTACTGATTCGCCTACTGGCACCTATTATTACCTTCTAGTTACCACACAGCGGACCCTAAAAGGCACAGTAACAGTGATGAGATAAAAAGAGTCGACTCTTTTTGCCCTATCTTTGGCCTTCTCTTATGAACGATAAAGTAGTACTTATTACTGGTGCCTCGTCAGGTATAGGACGGGCACTCGCCTTTGCCTTTGGGCGCGAGGGAGCCCGGATCGTGATCTGCGCCCGCAAAGCTGATGCATTACAATCTGTCAATCAGGAGCTTACTACGGCTGGCATTGACGTACTTTCGCTAACAGCAGATGTGAGTGTTGAATCGGATGTCAAGCGTCTGATCGAGCAAACAATTGCTCATTTTGGTCGCCTGGATATTCTGATCAACAATGCGGGAATTTCTATGCGTTCCATGCTGATTGACACTGATCCGTCTGTTATTCAGAAAGTTATGGATATAAACTTTATGGGTACTGTTTATGCGACGCGGTATGCACTCCCCCATATTCAGCAGGCAAAAGGATCAATCGTAGGCATTTCGTCGATTGCAGGTTATCGCGGATTACCCGTTCGAAGTGGTTATTCAGCGTCTAAGTTTGCGATGAATGGCTTTCTGGAAGCCGTTCGGACGGAATTGCTGCACACAGGAGTTCACGTACTGACAGCTTGCCCTGGTTTTACAGCTTCAAACATTCGGGTATCCGCGCTCGATGCCCACGGACAGGCAAAAGGCGAAACCATGCGCGACGAAAGTTCGATGATGAGTGCCGAAGAATGTGCCAACCATATTTTGCGGGCGGTAAAAGCGCGCAAACGTGAACTCATTTTAACGACTCAGGGAAAATTTACCGTTTTTATCAATAAGTGGCTCCCCGGCCTTGCTGATACCCTGGTATACAACACATTAGCCAAAGAAAAAGACTCGCCATTAAAGAAATAATTGACTGATAGCCTTGTTGACTGATTGAACAGCTATGCTATCGACTTTTCTTCAATCAGTCAACAAGGTTATCAGTCAATTGTTAAATTATCCAGACGCTATCTCGTCGAATAAAGTAGAGTTCATTGTGCCAGAGTACTCTGAAGTAGATATCTTTCGTTCCCAGAATATTCACTTTATTTCCCCGGCCAATTACTTCAACCACCGGGGCTGCTGCTGACGGATCGGTACGTAGCAAAACACGATCACGACTCGTAATACCCGATTGTACGCCTTCAGGCAGATTCGTAAAAATCAACAGCAATAATAAGTACACAAAAATGATCCATTTCTGACGAGTTGGAATCTCTTCTTTGCGGATTACTTTCAGTATGAGAACACTAAATACGTATCCCGCCGGGATGAGGAGGAAAAGCAGGAAGTAGACGCCGTATTTACGATAGAAGAGATAAAAGTAATTCAGATCGTCGGTTTCGTATCCACTCAGGTTGTTGGCCCGAGCGATGTCGTTCATACGACGCAAAACGGCATCTTCAGGATGACGCTCAAAATAGACATCTAAATAATAGAGAAGACGCGGAACATCGTTTTGTTGTTCATAAGCGCTGGCCAACTTCAGTAGCAGCGGGTCGGTAGCGGTATGCCCTTCAGCAAGTGCCATTTCATATAAGCGAACCGCTTGCATCTGATCGCCACCGGCAAACAGAGAATCTGCCTTTCGAAGCGAATCAGGTACAGCAATCTGTGCCCAGCCACTTGTTGATACTATAAACCCTAACAGGCTTAGCATAAGGCGGATCATTGGCAAAAACGAAGAAACGTTCATAATTCCGCCTAACATTGTAAGAGACTATTCGAAACAAAAAAGGAGGGATAGGTATCCAGGACAATTGCTTTCCTTCTTCCTTCCTCCCCTCGATGTTTTTCAGTACGATTAAAACGGCAGATCGTTACTTTCTTCGTCAAAAGCAGCGTTGAACGTCATAGCTGCCGGCTGGCTTTGTTGCGCAGGACGTGCTTGAGCAGGCTGCGAAGACCGAGCTGGCGCTACAGAACTACTATCACCTTCAGCTAATTCGATTCGAAACGCCCGAAGTTCTGTGTACCAACGATCATTATATTCCCGTGATTCAGCGCTAAATGTGGCTTTGAGGGTATCACCATCTGCAAATTGTTTCAGATCATTTGCCTTTTCGCCCCAGGCTGTCATACACACTTTTTTAGGATATTGACTATCAAGTGTTTCAATAACAAAATCTTGTTTATTCCAAGGACCATTTTTGCCTTGACCTGTTACTTCTGGTAATACTTTTATCAGTTTTCCGACTAATTCGAGTGCCATTTTACGTGGTCTTTTCAGTTAATTTATACCTATAAAATTACGAAAATCTCATCATTTTCGGGCTATTCTGGTCGAAAAAAGGAAAAGATTACTGACTGTCGTTGGCAGAAAAAACTCAATCTGTTATATTTGCACCTCGATTACCGAATCGGCCACGTGGTGAAACTGGTAGACACGCCATCTTGAGGGGGTGGTGCTTCACGGCATGGGAGTTCGAGTCTCCCCGTGGTCACGTAATACACTAAACGACAAGCACTTACAATTCCATGTGAGTGCTTTTTTAGTTTCTGGTTGAATCACTGGTTGAAACAAGTACAAAGCAGCTCAAAGTAGTATCCTGATCTCCTTCAGTTGTTGTTACTTCCAAGTTCAATATTTGGCTTAATTCAACTGAATTTAGTCGGCAACTACCAGCCCCTTTTTAGCCGCTTTCGAATTGCCGCTGGCAAGAGTTTTGGGAGCCGTTTTTTGGCTGGTAATGGTAAAGGCCCTATATAGGAGTTTACCACCTTACCACCCAAAAATTAGCCTAAATTTGGGCAGTGACGCAACCTGTTATGAAGCATCCTTTTCGGCTAATATTTGGCTTATTTCTGCTCTTGTCACTCAGCCAGTGTAAAGAGCCATCCATCACAAGCGATACTACGCCAACTCGCGATGACAACATTGCGCTGGGTAATCCTGATGGAGCCAAAGCATCCGACTCCAGTCCTAACGCTTACCTGATTAGCCGACCAACGTATTCGCTTTCTTATAACAATTCGACAGGAATTGCTAACTGGTGTAGCTGGCATTTATCAACTGCCTGGAAAGGATCGGCATCGCGTTACACAGGCAACTTCATTCCTGATCAAAGTTTGCCTACCAGCTTCTTTCAGGCCAAACACGGTGATTATACTAACACCGGTTTTGATCGCGGCCACCTCTGCCCCTCGGATGATCGGGATAGTACCGCTGAGGAAAATAAAACTACGTTCATTCTGACCAACATTGTGCCCCAGGCTCCACAGTTAAATCGGCAGGCCTGGTTACGACTGGAAGAGTACTGCCGGAACCTAGTCACTCAAGGTAATGAACTATATATCATTGCTGGTACGCACGGCAAAGGTGGAGAGGGTGATAATGGAAAAGCGAATACTATCGCTAGTGGCAAACTAACCGTTCCGGCTGCGCTCTGGAAGGTGATTGTGGTACTGCCTGTAGGTTCGGATGATATGAATAGGATCAACGATCAGACGCGGGTTATTGCGGTCTGGATGGGCAATACTAATGCGATTGGCGAGCAGTCATGGGGTAACTACCGGGTTAGTGTGGATGAGATTGAGAAGCAGACGGGGTATGACTTGCTGTCGGATGTATCGGAGAGTGTGCAGAAGGAGGTAGAGTAGAGGTAAGAGTTGATCAGATTGGTTTATGATTAACTCTGGCTTAACCCGATTGCTAAAATGAGGCAACTAAAGTGTCAGGCAAAATTGAACTAATAACACCGTGCCGCTAGAGTTTTAAGGTACAGGCCTGCTTTCATATAGAAGAGCGACTAGCTATACGCTATTGGGTATCGCCTTTTTGGAACCTTTCTGAACAGCCTGCTTTTCTGCCAATCCACTTCAATGGGGCTACCGAACACATAGAACCACTTTTGTCGCCACTCCCGCGTGGCTTTTACATCCCGAATAATATCGCGTACCTCGTGGAAGTTAATCACCAGTGGATTGGCCTTTTGAGCGATATTGGTTGTTATCCCGTAAATGGCGGGCTCCTCTTCAAGCTGGTACGTGCCAAACAGGCGATCCCAAAAAATGAACGTCGCTCCGAAATTCTTGTCGATATACTTGGGCTGGGAGCCGTGATGCACCCGGTGGTTTGACGGGGTGGCAAAAACGAACTCGATCCAGCGAGGTAACCGGCGAATGTACTCGGTATGTACCCAGAACTGAAACAGCACGGCCACTTGGTTAGTGGTAAAAAAGATGATCGGATGAAAACCAAGCAGCGCTACGGGGAGAAAGAAAAACACTTTTAGATTCTGGATCCAGCTCAGCCGGAAGGAGACAGTTAGATTGTAATGTTCGCTAGAATGATGTACCACATGGGTTGCCCACCAAAAACGGGACCCGTGAGAAATCCGATGAGCCCAGTAGCTGCACAAATCAAACAGGATATAGCAGGGAATGACCGTCCACCAGCTCAAGGCCATACGCCAGGGGAGTTGGTTGTAGATCCAAACGGTAGCATATAGCAGCGATAATTTAACTGCTGCACTAATCACCAGGGATCCTAAGCCTACCAGGATCGAGCCAATGGTTTCTCGTTTATGGTAGTATGGTTTTTCCTGAATAAAGGTCATGAGCATTTCCAGAAGAGTAAAAAAGAGCATGACTGGAACGGCCCATAAAATCAGATTAGGCGTTGTCTGCTCAAGGGTTGACAAGTGCTCCAGTTGAATAGGCGGAGTAACAAAAAACGGGATATTCATTTGAATTAGTAATTAAAAGTCGATAGGTCTCTGGTCCATGGACATTATCTTCTTATCCCCTGAGAAGGACAGACTACCGGCCGGATGTAACAGGAGAAAAAGAGACATTGATTAGAAGGGTTCTGCCGACCGTTACTCAAGCCAATTCTTAATGGGCCGTAGTTTACTTAGGTAGTTAGAACCAATAGGTGTCACTCTATGATTTCCATGTCTGCACAATACACATGCTCATAGAGTAATTCTGTCGCTACCTTATTAAGGTGTACAGTTTCTCCTATCCTTACTGCTTTGTCGATCACTTTGTCAGTACGACCTACCTCATCACCTGACTCTGAGTAATAGCTAAATCGTACTGGGATAGTTGTGTACATGTGCCGCTTCGAGGTGTTATAAATCGTGAACCAATGATAGGCAACAGACCCAACTTCATCTTTCTGCCAAGTAAATTTATTGATCACTAAATCTCTACTGGCATTGGGCTTGGCGGCTTGGAGCAAGTCTGCTTTTTGTTGCGCCTGCCTCAGGGCGATTTCGGCGATTTTCGCTTGATGTTTTAATTGGCCAATCAGAATCAGCATACTTAATCCACAAAGAACGAATAAGATAATCTTATGCCATTTTTTCATACAAGGTTGGATCTGCAGGACTATGCTGGGCAAAGCGTAAGGTAAACGGTCTATTGTTATGTCAGTAGCCGTTAATTATCAGTTTCCAGCCGTTTCTTTCTTTTCAATTGCTGCTGGGCGCCTCTTAATTGGTTTTTATAGCTATAAAAACCAATTAAGAGGAGTAGGATGCCAATAAGAATGTTGTAAAACGTATTCGATTGGTGGGCAATCGGAGCCTGTTCAACGTACAAACTTGGCACAAAGAGTTGGAAAGCGTGGATTCGTTTCATGATAGTCGATAAAAATAGAGTGATACCCTGTTAATCAGGCTAGCTACGGTCAAAGTCGGTACTTTTATAAATACTATTTTCTTGCTACTTAGGTAGCTATCAATCAGCGGAACATGAACCAATATGACTTATCCGTGATGTTGATCGAGTTACACCATGCCACTCAAGTCTTTTTTAATCGATAGCTCGTCATTGAGCGTTAATTTTCCGTTTTGCAAAAAACAATAATAGGCCTGACCACACGTAAGGGCCTGAGTTCTGTCACCACTGGCTATGGCCGTTCGGTAAGCCTGGTGTAAATCTTGTCCCCTTTTTTGACGCCTACTGGCATGCTGAAGCATAAGCCAGAAGACTCCTAATACAAAGGCCAGGAATAAAATCGTTTCCATAGATTTCACAGATTAAATACTGGTACGAGTGAGTCGATTAAGTGGATCGGGCTAGTAAGTTCACCCAGTTCCTTTTATTGATACAGTAGGTGGAATATATTCATTCGTCTGAAGCCATCGAATGACTTCCTGCGTAGACGGAAATACCAATACTATATCAGGGTCCTTACGCTGATTTTCAGAACGAGTCAATTCCATTAACTTGTTGAGCCGACAGGTAATCCTTGGCTGGTTCAGGTTGGACACATGGGTAGCCGGACTCACTTGAATCTGTAGGAGTTCGACCGCGCCCAGCTCTGGCCTGTCGCTATCTAAGAACAAGAGCTCTAGTGACTGGCGGCCCACATGGTTAAGTTCGCCAAGTACCTGATTTTTTCGTAAAGGCTGGCGGGCGGTTAATGCCTCGACGGCCCATTCTAATAACTGCTTCATACATTTAGACAAATTAATCCTAAAGCGTTGTTACTCACAGGTTAGGGTTATAAAGTTGGCCCATACCAGGGGGTAGGGAATTGATCAAAACGGGAACGGCTTTCTTGCCAATCTTTCTCGCTCAGGACATAGATGTCTATATCCTGCACCGTATCTGTTGAATATCGTGGATGTTTTCTTCTTGTAGGGTGATTGGCAATCACATAGGTTTTCGCGACACTTCCTTCTGTCTGCTCGATCAACAGGACTGATTGACCCTTGGTAAAGCTTTGCATCGAACTAGTCTAGGTATCGGCTAGTAGGTGATGGTAGGTTTGCTGCTGAGCGTCATCATAGGCAAAAAAACGTACGAAAATTGTCATGAGTATGGGCATATACCAACCTGTGGCTGCCACAGCTTGACACTCAAAAAGCAATGATTTCGGAATCGAAAGAAGACTAGTGAAGGCTCGTATTCAGTTAACTGAACGATTGCTACGAGTCTGGATTAGGCCGCTACCTAATACGAGTGAAGTACAAGTCTATAAGCACCTTTGGGGTGTAATTGTTCAACGGCTGATAAAAAAGATTCGATTTAGGGCAAAGACCAATCTGACCTTGAAGCCGTTCGGATTAGGTAGCTCCTTTTAAATCGATTTCTTTCAAGAATTAGTAATCATTTCTCTTCTAGCCGTGTTCACTAAGTAACAGCCTAGCTGAGTACCAGTTTTCGCCAATTAATTGCCTGGTTTAATAGTCAACTTCCCTTGTGTAATCCAGAAAGGCTTGGTTAAATACCTAGCTTAGCTTCCCTGAATCGCTGTGGGCTAACAGCCTTTTTCTTCTGACTGCAATACGTATCTCTGCCTGTGATCAGCTGCTTATCAATCAGCAATCTGATCAATCACCCACTTGAGTAGACCCTAATAAGTAGGGCTTCCTGCTCATTGATATTTTATGCCTGGAAGGCAGATCTAGTTAGTCTCACCTTTAATCAACCAGTCTCATGCGAATGAATTTTGATGAACTCTTCACAGTGGAAGATGGGGTAATGACCCCTAAAGTGCTGATCAATATTATGAGCGTAATCCGGGGTGGCCCTGAGATCAGTCTGGCCAAAGATTCGCTTACGATTAACGGAGTCGACCCGTTTAGCTGGCGGGGTAAAGACTTGATGGTCGATCTTCGCAAAGCAGGGACGATTACGGAGTACTATATTCGAGGCTTAGCGATCGGCTAATTCTCGACTGCAATCGGATCTAACAATCAATTTATCATGTATGGCATCGAATACACTAGTCATCATTACCGGGTATGGGTCTGTTTCCCCAAAACCCTGGAAAAAAGCGTATTTCAATATGAGTGTTGAGGAGGCAAAGCAACGTTTTATGCAAACGTATCCTCAGTCCAGAGATGTTACGATTGCCAGCGTTGT